>NZ_AUDM01000006.1:0-45173 GCF_000425465.1 Flavobacterium filum DSM 17961
GATTAATGTCAATAACACTAATACAACAATCAATTTTTTTACTTGAAACGTCAAGTCCAACAGAATACTTTAGCATATTTCAAAAATTTAAAAATGTTAAGTAAACAAAATCATATTGGATTTTATCTCATATTTTATGCAACATCTCTATATAAAAATAAAGTGTTTAAGTACTAATTCAAATTCAATATATGATTAAAATAAGGTTGATATTCCTCCCGAACAATATCATAAAAATGTATCTAGACCTTGGTAGTTATTACAACCTTATTTGTTTACTTTGTAAAGATATGAGACTTCGCGGAGCTTATCTTTGGAAATTTGTTCTAAAAACTCAGCGGAGCTGGTAGGTAGATATAAATCTATCTACTAGTATGTCTATTAAAAGTTAAAAAAAACTCCTGAAATTCAGGAGTTTTTTTATGAATGATATTTATAAATGCTTAAGCTTTTCCTGCAGCAGCAATCAAATTCAAAGCAGAACCGGCTACAAACCACTCAATTTGACTGGCATTGTAGGTATGATTCGCTAAAATGATGTCTTTACTACCATCTGCATGCACAAATTCTAAAGTCAAAGGTTTTCCCGGAGCAAAATCTACTAAGTCTAAGAAATTGATGGTATCATCTTCTTGTACTTTATCATAATCCGCTTCATTGGCAAACGTTAAACCTAACATTCCTTGCTTTTTCAAGTTGGTTTCATGAATTCTGGCAAATGATTTAACCAAAACCGCTTTTACACCCAAATGACGTGGCTCCATCGCAGCATGCTCACGTGATGAACCTTCACCGTAGTTATGGTCACCCACAACAATGGAAGCAATTCCGGCAGCTTTGTATGCACGTTGCACTTTCGGTACTTCTTCATACGCTCCTGTCAATTGATTCTTAACAGAATTAGCTTTCCCGTTGAAAGCATTTTCCGCTCCAATCAACATATTGTTTGAAATGTTATCCAAATGCCCACGGAAACGCAACCAAGGACCAGCCATCGAAATGTGGTCGGTGGTACATTTTCCAAATGCTTTGATTAATAATTTTGCACCGGTAATATTTTTACCATCCCAAGGTTGGAAAGGGTCTAATAATTGTAAACGCTCAGAAGTTGGTGAAACCAATACTTGAACACCAGATCCGTCTTCTGCCGGAGCTTGGAAACCGGCATCTTCCACTTCGAAACCTTTGGTTGGTAATTCATCTCCTACCGGAGGTAGTAATTTTACTTCTTGTCCGTTGTCCGCCAATAACGTATCCGTAATCGGGTTAAAATCCAAACGTCCTGAAATAGCCAAAGCAGCTACCATTTCAGGTGAAGTTACAAAAGCATGTGTGTTTGGGTTTCCATCAGCTCTTTTGGAAAAATTACGGTTAAAAGAGTGAACAATTGTATTTTTCTCTTGCTTGTCTGCACCTTCTCTATCCCATTGGCCGATACAAGGTCCGCACGCATTCGTGAACACTTTTGTTCCCATTTTCTCGAACGTTGCAATGATTCCGTCACGTTCAATGGTGTAACGAATTTGCTCAGAACCCGGATTGATTCCAAACTCTGCTTTAGGAGTAATGCCATGTGCAACAGCTTGTTCAACAATGGAAGCCGCACGCGACATATCTTCATAAGAAGAGTTGGTACACGAACCAATCAATCCCCACTCTACTTTTAGTGGCCAACCATTTGCTTCGGCTTCTGCTTTCATTTGAGAAACCGGTGTACCTCTATCCGGAGTAAAAGGACCATTGATATGTGGTTCTAATTCTGATAAGTTAATTTCAATTAATTGATCAAAATAATCAGCCGGATTTGCATACACTTCAGCATCAGCCGTTAAATAAGATGCAACTTTATCAGCCGCTAAAACAACATCTGCTCTTCCGGTAGCGTTCAAATAACGACGCATAGAATCATCGTATCCAAAAGTAGAAGTGGTTGCACCAATTTCTGCACCCATGTTACAAATGGTACCTTTTCCGGTACATGACATTGCCTCAGCACCTTCACCAAAATATTCAACAATAGCTCCGGTACCTCCTTTTACAGTTAAGATATCAGCAACTTTTAAAATCACATCTTTTGGAGCTGTCCAACCATTTAATTTTCCGGTTAGTTTTACCCCAATTAATTTAGGAAATTTTAATTCCCATGCCATTCCGGCCATCACATCTACCGCATCAGCACCACCCACACCAATAGCCAACATTCCTAATCCGCCTGCATTTACTGTATGTGAATCGGTTCCAATCATCATTCCACCCGGGAAAGCATAATTTTCTAACACAATTTGATGAATAATTCCCGACCCCGGTTTCCAAAATCCGATTCCATACTTGTTAGATACAGAAGATAAAAAGTCGAAAACCTCTTTTGATTGGGAATTCGCAACTTGTAAATCTGTTTTTGCTCCAACTTTTGCCTGAATTAAGTGGTCACAATGCACAGTAGTTGGCACTGCTACTTTACTTTTACCGGCATGCATGAACTGAAGTAACGCCATTTGAGCGGTTGCATCTTGACAAGCTACTCTATCCGGAGCAAAATCAACATAATCTTTTCCTCTGGTAAAAGCCTTTGTAGGCGTTCCTTCCCATAAATGAGAATATAAAATCTTTTCAGATAAAGTAAGTGGACGACCAACTAATTCACGTGCTTTATCAACACGTTCAGCCATAGTTGCATACACTTTTTGAATCATTTCAATATCAAAAGCCATAATATAAGTGTTATTTGTTTGTGGTGCGAATTTACGAAAACGTTAGAACATTGTAAAATTAATAGCATACTATCTTTTTTGGAAGTCATTTTTTATAGAAATGCTAATTTTTAAAAATTATTTTCAATAAAAATCAATTTTAGCTTAAAAAAATATAAAATTGATAAAATTAGATGTCATAAATGATAAATTTATAACCCAACCAATTCAAAATAGAATACTTTAAAATAAAAAATGATAACTATTTATCTCTCCAATCCAAAATTGGCTTTTCAAAAAAGCGATATAACAGGAATGAAAAAACAAAAGTCAGACATACATAACCAATTGTATATAAATGTAAAGAAAAGCCATCCATATCTTTTGAAGGAAAATAAAAATGTAATAATTGAAGTAGTACACTGTAATGTAATAAATAGATGGAATAAGAAATTTTACTTATAAAGGTAATGGTTTTGGAAAATAAAGCATGTTGATTTACTTTCCATTCAGATAAAAACGGAAGAAATAAAAGACACATAAAGGAGGTAAGCGGAAGATAAAATACATTCCAAAAATTGGGGTAAGTCTCGATAGTCAATTGAAAAAAGCCAACACCAACAAATAAAAACCCAAACAAAAGACATCCCAAAACAGCCGAGATAAATCGAATTTTTGTCCAAAACAAAGTATGATTTATCGCAACCCATGCAGCCAAAACACCATACAAAACAGCATCTAATCGATATACTACAATTGCTTTAATCCCCGTATTCCATTCCGATAAGGTGGTGTTTGTAGTAGTAAAAGCATAATATACTTTGGTACAAAAAAAGAAAAAAATCAAACCAAGTATTACCCATAAAAAGAAGTTAGCTTTATTTTTAGGTTGAACCACTTTCGTTTTAAAGAATAAGGCAAATGGCAATAATAAATAGGCAAATTCTTCTACAGATAAACTCCATGACTCGGGAAAAAATGAAGGCATAGGAGCTACAAAATTATGCAGAAAGAAAAAATATTTCCAAATATCCGAAATGGTGTAACCTATTAAAAAACTAATGAAAATATTGAGCATTAAAACCAAGTAATAATTGGGTAACGTACGTAGCCATCGTCGTTTTAAAAAAGTCAAAACATAGTGCAAAATAAAATCATTTTCGAGATAGAAATGATAAAGAATTTTTCCAATTAAAAAACCACTTAAAACAAAAAACAATTCTACTCCTAAATAGCCGAAAACCTGAAAAAGTTGAGAAATATAGTTATTTGAATGAGGATAAATCCATAAAACATGAGAACTTAATACCATCAAAATGGCCGTAGCTCTCATCAAATCTAATCCGAAAATTCGCTTTTTATTTTCCATGATGATTATCCTCACTAAATTATGTACTTTTGAAGTACATTTTTTTATATGTTAAAATCAAAGATATTCAAATTTTCAATTGTTCTATTTATTCTTTCCATTCTTGTGGGAACAATTTGGTATTTTACGCTTTCTACCCGTCATAAAGCCATTGTAAAAACTACTCTATTGCATAAAACCGGTTTAGTTGATAATGAATGGTTGGTTGAAAATAAAACAAAAGAATATAAAATGCTTTCACCTACCTTTATTGTAGATGATATCTATAAATCGATGGAAGGCCCAAAAGCGTCCAACTATGTGATGCTTTCTCAAGACTCAACCTTGCTTTGGATTACCGGTTTTAAAGTGGAAGCTCAAGATGCAAAAACAAGTAAAAAAATGTCAAATGATTTTATTTGTCATATGAATGTAGATATTAATGATATCAAATACTATTCAACTTTTGGATTAGAGCATCGAATTGGTAAACAATATCCCAGACTAACTTCTCTTTCGCATGGAATGGAAACGTTTACTTTTCCGGGAGGTTTTGGTGTGCCGATGAAGGGTAATGATTTATTATATGTTACCACGCAAACCTTAAATCACAATATCAAAAATGCGTATTATAAAGTGAAACACAAGGTCACGATTGCCTATGATGAAAAACAAAACCTCAAACCTTTGATGAGTAAAACGGCTTTTATCATGCTTCCGTATGATCAATATGACCCTTATAAAAGTCCGATTGACCCGGGAACCGATTTTTGTATTCCGGTAGAAACCAAAAATCATAGTTATGATGACGGGAAAGGGAATAAACTATCCGGACATTGGGTCATTCCGATAGGAAAAAACGAATACAGAAGTAACATCAACCATCAATTGGAAATAAAAGATAGTCTGCGGCTTCATGCAGCGGCCATTCATGTGCATCCGTTTGCCACAAAAATAATGTTGTTTAACAAAACTACTCAACAACCGATTTTTGAGAGCAATATCACCAATCATCAAAACAGCATTGGACTCAAAAACATAGAAAATTTTTCATCAGAAGAAGGCATTTGGCTATTTGCCAATCAAGAATATGAAATAGTGCTAGAGGTCAACAACACTTCTGCCACAGAACAAGATATGATGGGAAGCATGTTTTTATTCTTTTATGATAAAGAAATGGACAGCATCCTACAAAAAAGGTGGCTACACTAATTGACTGATAATTTTTTCAATACTTAGTCCTTCTGCATCGGCTTTGTAATTTTTTACAACTCTGTGACGCAAAATTCCCTCAGCTACAGCTTTCACGTCTTCACTATCCGGCGAGAACTTTCCGTTGAAAGCCGCATTGGCTTTGGCAGCTAAAATTAAGTTTTGAGAAGCACGAGGTCCGGCACCCCAATCAATATAATTTTTAACCAATTCAGGCGACATTGGATTATCGGGACGTGTTTTTGACACCAAAGTAACTGCATATTCAATGACATTATCAGCAACCGGAATTCGTCTGATTAAATGTTGAAAATCAATAATTTCTTGAGCTGTAAACAAAGCATTGATTAACGGTTTATCATCAGAAGTAGTGCTTTTTACCACTTGAACCTCTTCTGCAAAAGAAGGATAATCCAATTTTATTGAAAACATAAAACGGTCAAGTTGAGCTTCCGGCAAAGGATAAGTTCCTTCTTGCTCGATTGGGTTTTGAGTGGCTAAAACAAAATAAGGCAAACTCAATTTATGGTTTTGACCGGCAATGGTCACCGCTCTTTCTTGCATGGCTTCTAAAAGTGCCGCTTGCGTTTTGGGTGGTGTTCTGTTGATTTCATCTGCCAAAATAATATTGGAAAAAATGGGACCTTTAATAAACTTAAAGGTTCTGTTTTCATCTAAAATTTCGCTTCCTAAAATATCGGATGGCATCAAATCGGGTGTGAATTGAATACGTTTGAAATCCAATCCTAAAGCTTGAGCAATGGTATTTACCATCAAGGTTTTTGCCAAACCGGGAACACCAACCAATAAGGCGTGACCTCCCGAAAAAATACTCAATAAAATTTGATCAACTACAGCATCTTGACCCACAATAATTTTGGCAATTTCCGCTTTGAGTTCATTACGCTTTTGAACCAGAGATTGAATAGCAGCTACATCAGACATAAAAAGGATATTTATATTTTTAAACGAAAATTATTTTTTTAACCAGTTATTTGTGAACTCACAATCTCTGTACTCACCATTGATACGAATATAGGTTTCCATGATTTTTTCATTAGACCATTTTCCTATTTCATCAAATTGTTTTTCTTTCAAGGCTAAATCTTTGATTTTAATGTAATCTCTGGCATAGTCAGCCGTGTGAGAATCTACTCTATTTGAAACCATGAATAATTTATACTTCTTGGTTCCTTTTTGATCTTCATCTAAAATAGCCAATGAAACTTCATTTTCTTTTAAATTGGACACTTGACTATATAACGTTGGATCCATTTTTGTCAATTCAAATTTTGGATCAAGTGTTTTTGGGTTCAATAAAACGCCACCATTGGTTCGGGTTTCTTTTTCATCAGACATACTTCTTGCTGCTTCAGCAAACGTAATTTCTTTATCTACAATTCGTTTTCTGATTAAATTGGCTCTTTCTTTTGCTTCTTTGAGAGCCTCATCAGACACTTTTGGCGTTAATAAAATGTGACGTAATTCAATCTCTTGACCTTTAATTTTCTCCACTAAAATGATATGATAACCAAATTCCGTTTGAAAAGGTTTCGATATTTCTCCTTCATTCAAACTGAAAGCAACTTCTTTAAATTCTTTTACAAAAGGTGTTTTTCGATTCATTTTATAAAACCCACCACTTGCTCTTGAACCGGGATCTTGAGAATACAATACTGCTCTAGTTCTAAAACTTGCACCGTTGACTAGAACATCATTTCTGATTTCATTTAACTTATCAATAACCTTTTGAGTTTCAACTTGTGATACTTTTGGTTCAATCACGATTTGGGAAACTTCCAACTCTGCACCAAAAATTGGCAATTCATCAGCTGGAATTTTTTTAAAAAAGTTTCTAACCTCCTCAGGAGTAATTTCAACTTTCTCTACTACTTTGTTTCGCATTTCTGTAGAAAGCTTGTTTTGCTTTAACACATCAAAAAAGAAAGAACGAAATTCTTCCTGACTCTTTTTATTGTAGTATTTAAGCACTTTTTCCCAACTACCGATTTGTTCCAACATATAGTTCATTCTTTCTTCCATCATCCCATTAATTTCAGCATCTTTTACAACAATCGTACTGTCTTGAAGTGCTTGATGAGCATATAAACGGTCTTCCATTAATTTTCCTAACAATTGACAACGCGTAATATCAGTAATTGAAATACCTTGACTCGACAATTCGATGTATTCCATGTCAATATCGGAATCTAGAATAATATAATCTCCAACAGTTGCTATAACGCCATCAACTTTTTTTCTTTTATAATTTTTTACAGTGTCTTTCTTCACTGGTGTATTTTCCATGATAATTTCTTGTGCATGGCTAAAAAAGACAGCAAAAATCAACATAAACATAGCAACAACCTTCTTATTTATACCTTTCATATTTTTTATTTTTAATGGCATCATCTGTAATTTCTTTCTCAATTTTTTTAATTAATTCTAATTTTCTTTGGTTTATGATAAGTTCTTTC
The DNA here is from genome assembly GCF_000425465.1 of Flavobacterium filum DSM 17961. Lineage (GTDB taxonomy): Bacteria > Bacteroidota > Bacteroidia > Flavobacteriales > Flavobacteriaceae > Flavobacterium > Flavobacterium filum. The sequence goes on from NZ_AUDM01000006.1 coordinate 7,728, forward strand.
AATGTTTCTTTAACATAATCAAACGGACAAATTTCGTTTTTATCAATCACTTGACCAATTTTTACAAAATAAACAGTTAACGAATCCGCTTGTTGTATCGATTTCCCTGAGGCAACAAAATTCTCTCTATTTTCTGGAGTGATAAAAGGAAGTTTTTGATACACTTGGTTCATTTCAACCCAAACTGAATCATTTAAAGCAGAACTTTTTAATTGCAACTGATAGGTTTCCCAAAACTTTTTGTCTTGCTTTTTCCCATCAAAAAACTTATTCTTTATCAAATCAAATTTTGGATGGTCTTTAGGTAATTGAATGTAACGCAATTTCAATAATGAACCACTTGTTCTAAAATTCTCTTTGTTTTCGGTATAATACTTTTTTAAAGTTTCATTAGACACAACGGTATCCACCTCCCTTTTAACCATTTCTTCCAAATACGCTTTTGTATATAAATCTGCTTTATACTGTTGGATCAATTGATTAAACGAAACTTGTTGCTCCTTGCTAATATTGACTTCTGCAGCTTTAATCAACAACTTTTGCGTTGCCCATCGATCAATAAAACTATGAACAATTGTGATACTATCTTCTTTACTGGTTCCGGGAGCAATTAATTCTGCAATATCCGATTTAAAAAGATACTCTTCACCAACTCGGGCAATGGCTTCCGGTTTGGCTTCCGGTGTAAAATAAGAACACGAGGCCAAACAAAACAGAAGAAAACTCATTACACCCAATCGAATCATTACTGCTTAATTTGTTTTTTTACGGCTGCAAAAACATCCGGATTTGTTTTCACCGTAAATTCAGATTTCAAATTAGAAACCCAGTTTTCTTCTAAATATTGTTGATAATCATTTACCACTCTACCTTTACATTCTTCTAATGTTTTAGGACCGGCTTCTTTAATTTCATTCACTTTTACAATGTAAAAATAATTGCCTTCTTGTTTAATTTCAGAAAGTCCTTTTTTCAATGGAATCGTTTTTGGCAAGGCATCATTTCCTTCTTCAAAAGTTCCTGCCGTGGCCATTACATTGATAATGTCTTTCGTATTTAAAGTGGTCTTGATTTCTTCTATTGATTTATTTTTAGCCAATAGCTTGTGTGCCTTTTTGGCTACGTCGGCTTTAGTAGTGGATACAATGACTACATCATAGCGGTTTTTCCACAAATATTTGAATTTATTTGCTTCATGAAATGCTTTAATTCCTAATGTATCGGTTTTTGATTTTTCCCAAATTTCTTTTTCCATCAAATCAAACAACAATAAACCATCGCGGTATTCTTCCATAACAGCTGCGAACTCCGGAAATTCATTTTCTAGGTTAGCATTGTAGTATAAATTTAATTCAGAATCAACAAAATTTTGGTAATGAAAATCTACTAATTTCCCTATTGGTCTTGGTTGAACCGGATTTTTTTGTTGAGCATTTAAATAGTTTAAAAACAAGCTTCCGTAAACCTTCTTGTCTTCAAAAGAGAGTAACTCACCGTTATAATCTTTCATATTGGTTGGTAAATCCCAGTTGGATTCATAATAGCGATCATCGACCAATTTCTTGATTTTGGCATACAAAGCGTCATTTCGTTTTACCTTATATTTGGCTCTTAATTTCTCATTTAATGATTCTGTAATCTTTCTGGAACGATCATCACGACTGATTTTATTTTCCATTTCTCCCTTCGCTTCATCAAAAGTTTTTACAGGATGCTTTTCAATTAGTTTCATGATATGCCAACCAAATTGTGTTTGAAATGGTTTTGAAATTTCATCTTTCTTTTTCAAAGAAAAAGCAGTGTTTTCAAACTCTTCTGAGCTCAATTGTCCTGATCCAAATCGATTTAACAAACCTCCTTTTGATGCCGATGATTTATCTTGTGAAAATTGTTTTGCCAATGCTTCAAACTCTTCGCCCTGTTGAATTTTAGCATATATTTCGTTGATGGTTGTTTTATTTTTCTCCATTTCATCCGGATTATCGTCTGCCGGATTCATTAACATGATATGTGCAACAGTAACTTCTCCTCTATTGTCACGAATATCATTCACTTTAACCAAATGATATCCGAAACGCGTACGAACCGGAAGGGAAATTTCTCCTTTTGGAGTAGTAAAAGCGGCAGATTCAAATGAATAAACCATTCGAAAAGCAGAAAAATAACCTAAATTTCCTTTGTTTTCTTTTGCACTCGGATCTTGCGAATATTGCATGGCTAAAGTACCAAAATCTTCGCCATTTAAGGCTCTCTTACGCAATTCTAAAATTTGTTTATACACTCTTAGCGTATCTTCAGGCTTTGCAGATTCTTCTAATGATAAAAGTATATGTGAAGCATTTACCTCTTTTAGTGAGCGAGCATATCCTTCTTCCAACAATTCTTTGGTCACTTTTGAATCTGTCAAATAATTTTTAGCCAATTGACCTCTATATGATTTTAATTCACTTTGGTATTGCGTATTGTGTTGCAAACCTAATTTATTAGCCTTATTAATCTTTAATTTATAACCTATAAATAATTCAAAATAGTGATCTAAATCCTTTTGTGATTCATCTTTCACCAAATCCAAATTTTTATTGTAAACCCTAATAAACTCATCGGTATAATAAGGCTGATCGTCAATGGTAAAAAGAACTTGTTTGTTTGTTTGAGCAAAATTTAATCCGAAAATCAATAAAGCAATAGCAACATAAAAAGATTTTATTTTCATTTTGTAAAATGTATAAGACTACGGTTTAAAGTTAGATTTTGTTGTTATTTATGCAACTCACAAAATTAACAATTAAGACAGACTATACAAGAATACGCTCAACTATTAACAAAAATTTATTAACGAAAAATGTTTATTCTTTTTCAAGCAATAAACACTATTTTTGCAAACCTTTTTAAGACGGATATGAATTTTACAGACGAAATTAAACGAAGAAGAACTTTTGGTATTATTTCTCACCCTGATGCGGGTAAAACTACCTTAACAGAAAAACTTTTGCTTTTTGGTGGAGCAATACAAGAAGCCGGTGCGGTTAAAAACAATAAAATCAAAAAAGGAGCTACTTCCGATTTTATGGAAATTGAACGTCAAAGAGGAATTTCTGTTGCCACTTCTGTTTTAGCATTCAATTATAAAGATAAAAAAATCAACATTTTAGACACTCCTGGTCACAAAGATTTTGCTGAAGACACCTTTAGAACCTTGACTGCTGTTGACAGTGTAATTGTAGTAATTGACGTGGCAAAAGGAGTGGAAGAACAAACAGAAAAATTAGTACAAGTTTGTAGAATGCGTAACATTCCTATGATTGTTTTCATCAATAAATTAGACCGTGAAGGAAAAGACGCATTCGATTTGATGGATGAAGTTGAAAAAAAACTTCAACTAAAAGTTACACCGATGAGTTTTCCTATTGGTATGGGATATGACTTTCAAGGAATTTATAATTTATGGGAGAAAAACATCAACCTATTTAGCGGTGATAGTAGAAAAAACATTGAAGATACAATTGCTTTTTCCGATATCAATAATCCGGAATTAGAAAAAATAATTGGCCCAAAAGCTGCAGATAAATTGCGTGAGGAGCTTGAACTAATTAGTGAAGTATATCCGTCATTTTCACAAGAAGAATATTTAGCAGGACATTTGCAGCCGGTATTCTTTGGCTCGGCTTTAAATAATTTTGGAGTAAGAGAATTGTTAGATTGTTTTATTGAAATTGCTCCTTCGCCGAGAGGAAAGCATTCTGACACAAGAATGGTAGAACCTACCGAAACTAAGATGAGCGGATTTGTATTTAAAATTCATGCCAATATGGACCCAAAACACCGTGATAGACTGGCGTTTATCAAAATTGTATCGGGCACATTTGAACGCAACAAACCCTATTCTCATGTTCGGTTAAACAAAAGCTTAAAATTTTCGAGTCCGAATGCATTTTTTGCGGAGAAAAAAGAAATTGTTGATATATCCTATCCCGGAGACATTGTAGGTTTACATGATACCGGAAATTTTAAAATTGGCGACACCCTAACTGAAGGAGAAGTAATGAATTTTAGAGGAATACCAAGCTTTTCGCCGGAGCATTTTAGATACATTAACAATGCAGACCCAATGAAATCGAAACAATTGGAAAAAGGAATTGACCAATTGATGGACGAGGGTGTTGCTCAGTTATTTACGTTAGAAATGAACAACCGAAAAGTAATTGGAACCGTTGGAGCTCTTCAATATGAAGTTATTCAATACCGTTTGGAACATGAATATGGTGCAAAATGTACGTATGAAAACTTTCCGGCTCACAAAGCGTGTTGGGTAAGACCCGAAAATCCAAAAAATGAAGAATTTGCAGAATTCAGAAGAATTAAACAAAAATTTTTGGCTCATGACAAATATGGACAATTGGTTTTTTTAGCCGATTCTGAATTTACCATTCAAATGACACAAAGTAAGTTTCCAACCGTTAAGCTGTTCTTTACTTCAGAAATGGAGTAAATAAATGACTAACAGTTTATTTCGAGTTTAAATTAGTAAAATTTTATAGAATTTACTTTAAATTTTGAAAATCATTTTTATCTTTGCGACTTACTTATTGAATACTATGAAAAAATTTTATCAATTTTACTTAATTGCCTTTGTTCTTTTATCTGATTTTGTCATGTTTGCTCAACCAGGTGATGATGACGGTGGTGGTGGTTTAGAAGGTGATGATACACCGGCAGCTCCTATTGATGGAAAATTAATTTGGCTGGCGATTGCTGGGGTTCTTTTTTCATTGTATTATTTTAAATCAAAACAACAAAAAGCTTAAAATAGTAACCCCTTTAAAAGGGGTTTTTTTATGTCAATACATTAAATTCTATAATTTTGTTTACTTTTCTTAGCAAAAAAACCTATTTAACCGATTTGATTCCTTCAAATTATATTGACATTCATTCTCATCTTATTCCAGGAATCGATGATGGTGCAAAAACAATAGAAGATAGTTTAGGCTTAATAAATGAATTAAACAAAATTGGATTCAGTCAATTTATTACTACACCACATGTTATGCCTCCCGTATGGAAAAATAATACTTCCATAATTCAAAAAGGAGAAAAAGAAGTACAAGTAGCACTTGATAAAAATAATTTACCTTTTAAGGCAGCAGCTGAATACATGCTTGACCATCAGTTTTTAGATATTTTAAAAAACGAACAACTGCTGACACTAAAAGATAACTATCTGTTAGTAGAAATGTCTTATTTGAATCCACCTATTAATATTCAAGAAATAGTATATGAAATTCAAATCGCAGGGTACACGCCAATTTTAGCACACCCGGAACGATATTTATTCCTCCATCAAAACTTTGACTTTTATACAACACTTAAAAAATCGGGGTGCTTGTTTCAATTGAACTTGTTATCAGTTGTTGGATATTATGGATTGCCTGTTTTAAAGACTGCTGAAAAATTACTCAAACAAAGAATGATTGATTTTGTTGGGTCAGATCTACATCATTATAAACACCTTGCCGCTTTCAGTCAAAAAGTAGGGATAAAAGAAATGGCTCCTTTAAAAGAAGCCATTCAACAAAATCAATTATTTCGATTTTCTATTTAGTAGTTTTTTGTGCCAAGGCAATTCTACTTCTTCCTTATCAGCTCCGTAGCCATAGCCGTAGCCATAACCATAACCGTAGCCATAACCATATCCATAACCATAGGTTTTATTTGGATCAGTACCGTTAAGAATCATTGCCATATTGGGTAATTTCTTTTCTTTGTGTAATGATTTTGGTATAACTAAAGAATGTTTCTTCAAATAATTTGCACGAACAACATACACAAATACATCAGCAAATTTACTCACTAATAATGTGTCTGTTACCAAACTTACCGGAGCAGTATCAACCACAATATAATCATATTCAGCTTTAAGGTCTTCAAATAAGGAAGCAACCTTAGAATTATTTAATAATTCAGCCGGATTAGGCGGAATAACACCGGATGGCATTACCCAAAAATCTTTATGACCATCTTGCTTATAAACAATGTCACTTATTTTCAATTTATCATTGGAAAGATAATTACTCAAACCAACATTTGATTTGATTTTGATATATTCCATGATTTTTGGATGACGTAAATCCATTCCAATTAACAACACTTTTTTACCGTATAAAGATAACGTACTTGCAATATTTACGGCAACAAAAGTTTTTCCTTCTTTTGGGATGGTAGAAGTAATGAATATTGTTTTGGCTTTGTCTTCAGCAGTTGAAGCCAACATAAAATCTAAGTTGGTCAACAAAATCCTAAAGGACTCAGCCGTACTGGAACGACTTTCAGAAGTCATAATTTCATCACTGGTCTCTGATAGTGGAATATCTCCTAAGAATGGCAGACTTAATTGTTTTTCTAAATCCGTTCTGGAATGAATTTTAGTATCCAACAATTGATTTATATAAATAATCAAAAAAGGAATCAAAAGTCCTACTAATAAGGCGATTAAATAAACATTCTTTTTGTTTGGTGAAACAACTCCAACAGAATATCCCGAATCGATAATCTTTGCTTTTGGAGATGTTACTGCCAAAGAAATTGCTGTCTCTTCTTGTTTTTGACGTAAATAGAGATAAAGAGCTTCTTTAATATTTTGTTGACGCTCAATATTTCTGTATTTTCTATCTAAAGTTGGAACTTTTGAAACTTTACTACTAAACTTACTTTCTTGCTGCAATAATTGATTTTTTTCAACCAATAAAGCACTTTGCAAATTTTTTAATGTTTGAAGTATGGTAGCTTTTAATTCTATAATCTGTTGATTATAATTCAAAACGTTTGGATGATTAGGAGAAGTACTCTTTAGTAAATTATTTCTAGTCAAAACCAAGGTATTGTATTGGTTAATCATACTGTAAGAGGCATCTTCTGCCGGAATAATATTTTGTGGAAGTGTTTGATCATAACTGCTGTTTTTCAACAAAGGCAACATGATTTCTACCACTTTTAACTCTTTTCCATTTTTTACGATAGCTTTTTCATATTCAGAAGATGTGGCTAAATTTAACCCGGCATCGGTAACTAAATCAGTTAATCTATTTTCTTTTTTAAAACGTTCAGCACTTCGCTCTACGGTATCTAACTCACCGGTAATAATATTCAAACGCTCATTAATAAAATCTTGTGTATTTTTAGCTACTAGATTTTTATCATTCAAGGCGTCTTCATTAAATTGATACACTAAGTTATTTAAATAATCAATTCCCTTATTTTGAACAGGATCAACAACTGACAACTCTATAATTGTAGTTTTTTCACCTAAAGGCTTGACATTTAACTTGTTTTTATAACGTAATGCCGAATTTAGAATAGGACTTATTTTGATAATAATTGCATTGTTGAATCGAGCACGAGATGAAACTTTTTTTATCATGATCCTACCAACGGGTGAATCAAAATAATCGCCAAATTGATGTTGAATGTAATTCCCATTTGCTGTAAAAGCAATTTCAAATGTATTTTCTTTAACGTATTTAAAATGAAACTCACCTTTACTGTCTGTGGCATCAGCTTCTTTTTCAAAAACCAATTCAATGGGTGAGTCATCATATAATTCAGGAGTTAAAATTCTGCCTTCAGCATAATAGACAACATTAAACTTTAATTCTTTAACTGTATTTTGAGTTAATCTTCTGGAATTAAACATTTCTATTTCATTTTCCAGATTACTTTTTTTAACCCCTAGAATTCCTAAATCACTAAAAGCATCAATTTCTGAGGCAGCTCCTTTTTTATCATCCTTAATCAATACGGTTGTAGTTAAACCATATTGCGGCAATTGATATCGTAAATAAATATATGCACATGTTAACGACAATAATATACTCAATAAAAACCACTTCCAGTTTTTGATATAACGATAGAGTTGTTCCGTTAAATTAACTTTTGAATCAGCAGTATCAATATTTGTATTAAATTGTTGCATGCTTTATTTTGTTAATAAGATAATAGTAGTCAAAGCAAATCCAAGAATAGAAATTCCGGCAAGAATATTTGGTCCTATTGCCGTTGAATTAATTTTACGTTTGTTTGGCTCTACATAAACCAAATCATTTTGTGTAAGATAATAATATGGTGAATTTATAATTTCTGGATTTGTAATATCTAATCTCATTGTTGTTTTTACTCCATCTATTTCACGAACAACTAAAACATTTTCTCTTTTACCAAACAATGTCATATCACCGGCCATCGCTAAAGCCTCAAAAATAGTAATTCGCTCACTAGAAATTGTAAAAGTACCGGGATTATTAACTTCTCCTGCAACAGAAATCTTATAATTCATAATTCGTAAATTGATCACAGGATCTTTAGCAAATTCAGAAATTTTTGATTTTAACAATGAGATGACTTGTGTCCTATTTAATCCACTAACTTTTAAATCACCTAAAATGGGAAACTGAATAAATCCTGCATTATTGACCAAATAGGTTGTGCGTTGAAGTTGCATAGCATTAGCACCAACACCTCCCTCATTCTGACCTATATTAAAAGGTTCTGAAGCTTTAGGATCAATAGTAGAGATATGAATAAATAAAACATCATCTGCTTTGATTAGAGGCTCATAATTTGTGTTCTTACTTGATGAAGTATTACCAATCTCTTGAAGATAAACAACCTCTTTCTTAGGCACACAAGAAGTAATAATTACTGAGAGAAAAAGATATAAAAGGATATTTTTTTTAAACATGTGAAAAGTAAAATTAAATGCAAATATAGAAAAATTAACTGTCTAGTTCCTGAAAAACAGAATTCATACTTTTAAACTCAGGAACTAACTTTTTCATTTTTGAAACAATACTTGTATTTGGTTTAATATGAGCAGTAATAATCAAATCTTCAACTCCATCTGCAATAACGTCAAAATCATCACAAATTTCTTGAGCAATCATGATTTTTTCATGATGTGTGGTAAGATTTTTAGCTGAATTATTTAATAATTCTTCATATAATTTTTCACCGGGACGTAAACCAACTATCTTAATCTTGATTTCTTTATCAGGTGTATAACCGGCCAATCGAATCATTTTTTTGGCTAAATCGATAATTTTAACGGGTTCACCCATATCAAATATAAATATTTCGCCTCCATCACCCATTGCACCTGCCTCTAAAACCAATTGACAAGCTTCAGGTATCGTCATGAAGTATCGAATAATTTCTGGATGTGTTATTGTAATAGGTCCTCCTTCTTGAATTTGTTTAGTAAACAATGGAACTACGGAACCATTTGAACCTAATACATTACCAAAGCGAGTAGTGATATACTTTGTATGATTTTTTTCTTTGGAATTTTGATATTTGAAATGCATCGATTGTACATACATCTCTGCAATTCGCTTACTAGCCCCCATCACACTACTCGGATTTACTGCTTTATCAGTTGAAATCATTACAAAGCGTTCTGCTTTATATTTATGAGCCAAGTCAGCAACATTTTTAGTCCCCATCACATTAGTATAAATCGCTTGTGCTGGATTTTCCTCCATTAAAGGAACATGTTTATAGGCCGCTGCGTGATAGATAACTTCTGGCTTATAATGTTTAAATTTCTTTTCTAAATACTCTGCATTTCTTATATCACCTACCAATGTATAAACTGGACACTTACAATTTAAGGCTGATATCTCTAAAGTCAAATGATGTAAAGGTGTCTCAGCTTGATCTAACAATATTAATGAATGAGGTTCAAAACTCAAAACTTGTCTGACAATTTCACTTCCAATCGATCCTGCGGCTCCCGTTACCATAACCGTTTTATCTTTCAATTGACTCGATATGGCTTGCGTATCCAAAACAATTGGTTTTCGTTCAAGTAAATCCTGAATTTCAAAATTCTTAATGTTTTTTGAAATTTCTTTTTCGTTTTCCCAATCGGTTACTAACGGAATCGTCAATACTTTATAATTGTATTCTATACATTCATCAACAATTTGAGATCGCTCTTCTTTACTTAAACTATTGTCAGCAATGATTAAAGCCTCAGCTTTATTCAATCGCATCAATACAGGAATTTTACGTTTAAATTCCAAAATAGGTAAATCTAATATTCTCTTAGTGTTATTTTGATTTCGCTTATCAATGAAACCTATCAATTTAAAACGTTGAGGCGCTTCAGATTTTAAAGCATTGGCAACCGCAATAGCATTAGCATCTGTACCATAAATCAAGGCTTTGATTTTAGGCCCTTCATGTGCTACTGTAAAATATTTTTCGAATATCTGTTTAACAACAACTCTGTAAAAAAACAGAAAGCTAAATGAAAGTACTGCTTGAATAAAAATACCGGTATTCAAAAACATTTTTTCTTTTCCGGTTATTACAAATATAAAATTGAAAACTACAAAAAATGCCATCACAGAAAACTGTGAGAAAAACAATTTCAAAGCATCAATATAAGACGAATGTCTAATGATACCGGAATAGGTTCTAAATAACCAAAAGAAAAAAACATTTACAAATACATAGGTAGGAATAGCGATTAGCATATTCTCCATTCTAATATAGTGAAACTTAATTCCACTAAGAAGAATAAAAGTTACAATGCCTGAAAAAACAACAAAAGAAAGATCTAGCAATAGAACAACCCACCTTGGTAAATATCCAAGATTTTTAAGGTTGAGTCTTAGCCTTAAATTATTAAAATAACTTAATAACTCTCGAACAAAATTGCTCTTATCTTTCAAAATTTTTAATTACAAATTAAACAATACGTAAAAATAAAACTTTTTTTCTAATCTCTTAAAAAAATCTTAAAAATCAAATAAAGTTTCAACAACTGCCTTTATTCTTGCACAATCTTCAGCATTCAAATTAGACCCAGAAGGCAAACAAAGTCCGTTTTCAAATAGATTTTCAGCTACTTTTCCTCCATAATAAGGATATTGTTCAAATATGGGTTGTAAATGCATCGGTTTCCATAAAGGTCGACATTCAATATTTTCAACTTCCATGGCTAATCGTAACGTTTCACGGGTAATTCCATTCGTTTTTTGAGGATCAATCACAATACAAGACAACCAATGATTCGAAAAATAATCGGTATTGGGTTCAGAAAAAACAGTCACACCTTCAACCTCTTTAAATAAATCAACATAAAAATCGTGCATTTTTCTACGTAAGGCAATGTGTTGGTCCAACACTTCCATTTGTCCTCTACCTATTCCGGCACAAATATTACTCAATCTATAATTGTAGCCAATTTCACTGTGTTGATAATGCGGAGCTGCATCCCTTGCTTGTGTAGCTAAAAATACGGCTTTGTCTTTATGTTCTTTTTGTGAAGAAACCAAGGCTCCTCCTCCGGAAGTCGTGATAATTTTATTTCCATTAAAAGACAAAGCAGCCAATTGTCCAAAAGTGCCACAATTTTTTCCTTGAAAAGTACTCCCTAATGCTTCTGCACTATCTTCTAGGACAGGAATACTATATTTTTCAGCAACCGCCATTACTTCTTTCACTTTAAATGGCATTCCGTACAAGTGAACAGCAATAATCGCTTTTGGTTTTTTCCCTTTCGAAATGCGGTCAATAATGGCTTCTTCCAATGCAACCGGACAAATGTTCCACGTCTCAGATTCACTATCTACAAAAACAGGCGTAGCCCCCAAATAAGCAATGGGATTAGCCGAGGCAGAAAAAGTCATACTCTGACAAATCACCTCATCTCCGGGCTGAACATCTAACAAAATCAGTCCCAAATGCAAAGCCGCCGTTCCGGAACTTAACGCTGCAACATGATGCTTTCCTCCTAAATAATTTTCCAAATCCTGTTCAAAACCGGAAACATTTGGTCCTAAAGGAGCTACCCAATTGGTATCAAAAGCTTCTTGCACATATTTTTGCTCATTGCCCCCCATGTGTGGGGAGGACAACCATATTTTAGATTTATTCATCGCTTGAATGATATTTAATTATTTTACCGGGATTTCCAACAACTACAGCATAATCCGGAACGTCACGAATGATTACAGAACCGGCACCAATAGTAGCCCATTTCCCAATTTTTATACCTTGAATAACAGAAGAACCTATTCCAATATGCGTCCCTTCACCTACCGAAACATTACCGGCCAAAGATACTCCCGGAGAGATATGAACATAATCCTCAATTTTACAATCATGCTCAATAATACAACCGGTGTTCAAAATACAATGTTTTCCAACTTCTACATTTGGATTGATAATTACTCCGGCCATTATCACTGTTCCCTCCGCTACTTTAAGATAGGGAGAAAGAATGGTCGAGGGATGGATTCCCACAGCAAATTTTAATGTAAATTTTTGTGATAGTTTTTTTCGAATGGAATTATTCCCCACACCAATAAGTATTTGAAAATCATCTATTTGCTTAAATTGTGTAGTATGGAATACCGGAATACCTAAAATAGTTTCTTGTTTTGGATGATCGTCTAAAAAAGCTACAACTTCCTGTTGTGCGGATTGCAACAAATCAGCAATCACTTTACCATGACCACTCGCTCCAAATATGATGATTTTAGTTGCCATTAAATGGTTCGATTGTGGCTGCATCGGCAGCGTTAATGCCTTCTTTTTTTATCACTTTCAAAACAGTCATAAACAATATTTTCAAATCTACACCAAAGCTTAAATGATCAACATACCAAACATCCAATTCAAACTTCTTATCCCAAGAAATAGCATTTCGTCCATTTACTTGGGCCCAACCGGTAATACCGGGTTTAACCTCATGGCGTCGGTTTTGAAAATCATTATACAAATGTAAATAATGCGTCAATAAGGGTCGTGGACCTATTAAACTCATATCACCTTTCAACACATTCAATAACTGTGGAATTTCATCTAAGGAAGTTTTTCTTACCAAACCACCTATTGAAGTTAATCGATCCGCATCCGGTAATAATTTTCCATCTTTATCCTTTTTATCATTCATGGTTTTAAACTTTACGATATGAAATATCGCTCCATTTTTTCCGGGTCTTGCCTGAATAAAAAAAGGTTTTCCTTGGTTGGCAAAATAAAGAAAAACAGTAATTAAAATGAATAGTGGAGAAAGAATGATTAATCCTAATAGGGCAGTCGTAAAATCTAAAAATCCTTTTATGAAATTTTTATACATTGATTAGGATAAACTTAAATCGAGTGGCAAAGGTAAGCAAAAGTAAATTCAAATCACAATTGAAAATTTTTTGGATTCGTTACGTTTAATTTATCTTTTTATATTCTCTCAACAAGGCTTGCCAAACCACCTTTTGTTCAAAGCGACTAACAATCAACTTTCTGGCATTTGATTGTAAATAACAATATAATTCTTGATTTTCCATTACATCAGACATCGCTTCTAAAAGTAATTTTTCATCCTTTACGGGAATAATTATTCCATTTTCTTTAGGAATAATAATTTCATTACATCCGTTGATATTGGACACAATAGAAGGTAATTCCATCGCTCCGGCTTGCATGACTACATTCGGAAATCCCTCTCTGTAACTTGGGAAAACCAAACAATGGGAGATGGAAAAAAACAAGCGAACATCTTGTTGATAGCCAACGGATATGATTTGTTTTACATTTTCGATTGCCTCCAAAGTCTGAGGCAATAAAGGGTCTAAATCAGATTCCAACGGGCCAACCAAAATCAACTTAGCATTCGGATGATTGATTTTTAATTTTCGAAAAGCGGCTACCATTTCATTGATACCTTTGTCTGTAACTAATCTTCCAACAAACACAAACACAAAATCTTGGTCTTCAATACCATATCGTGTTTTAAGAGCTTCCTTTTCTGCAAATGAAAAATGTTCTTTACAGAAATAAGAAGTGTTTATACCATTGCTGCTACCATTGGCTAAAACCTTCAACTTCTTGAATTTGGCATAGTTGTTTTTAAGTATTATATCATACAACCCTTTTGAGTTTGGATATACTTTAGTAGCAAATGTGTAAGTCAATTTCTCAACAAAATCCAATACTTTTCGTTTCGAACCGGTTTCTTCCAATAAAGGTAAACCGGCTACCGTATGAAAACGATTCGGAACCCTTGCCATAAATGCGGCTAACATGCCAACTATTCCTGCTTTGGGAGTATGTGTGTGAACTATTGCCGGTCTGACTTTCAATAAAAACCATACTAGTTTTAAAACGGCTATTATATCTTTGAAAGGAGTTATCTTCCGAGTCATTTCCAAATGAAAGGTTGAAACACCTTCCCTTACTCCAACTTTTTCCAAATATTCTTTTTCTGAGGAAACGGCTATCACCTCATAATGCTGCTGCATAAACTTCAATTGCCCTTCTAATAATTTGTCCAATGACAAAGGCACGGTTGTAATTCGAACTAATCTAGGCTTTTTGGTTTTCACGTGTTGCACTACTAAATAATTTAATTCCTAACCAAAAGATGGCTACAACCATAAATGGAGCATACATCAACTTGGTTCGCATAAATATTCCGAAATTAGCATATCGAAATACATAAACACAGCCGGAGAACAACCCAAATAAAAGGGCAGAACTCCACCACAAAGGAACAGCTTTCTTTTGAATTTCCCTCCAAAATCGTATAATTAAATAACCAAAAAACAAAACCAAGAAAAGTAACAACAAGTTCTCCAGCCCTACTATCCACCCTTTTAAAGTGTTAACTTCTAGCGGTAAGGGTCGGAAATAAAAAGAAAATAATTTGTAAAAAAAAGAATAGTCCTCCATTGGCACATAACTATTCGAACGTTCAAACGATAAAACCGAACCACGATTAAACCGTACAATTCTATCCCAATCCAAACGTCGTATATGGGATAATTGTAAAACCATATAGCCTAGTGCTACTGCTATGGAAAGTCCAAAAGTGGACCATTTCAATTTCGAAAAAAAAGTGGCTTTCCCAAACAAAAGAAAACTGACTCCAAAAGCTCCTGTAACCAAAATAGCCACATGCGGTCGGATGATAATCAACAATAAACAAGCCATGACAAAGGAAATTGAAGTGTATTTTTTTTGAAAACTAATCACACCAAACACTTGCACCAAACTCCAAAAAATGAGTGGCTCTTTCCCTAAAACAGCTGTCCAATAATGCAAATTAGGCCATATAAAAAGAAACAAAAACAGAAAAGATTTACCCTTGAAACTGCACTGATTTAACAAATGATAAGTCCACTTTAAAAATAGCCAAATCGCTATATATCCCAACAATCCATAAAGTAAAAAACCACCCAAAAAAGAGAGGCCTAGCTGAATAAAAGGATAATTTAACCACACGACAAAATCCGTTCCGTAAGAAAAAAAGTCAAACCAATCTTTACCGGCAATATCAAAATCTAAACCCCAATAATGATGAGCATCAGAATGTCCTCTTGCCACCCGCTCTTGCCAAGCTAGAAAAACAAAAACAAAATGCCAAACAAACAACACGAAACGAAATCCAAAAGAATCCGGTGGAAAATTCCAAACGGCGAATCGCTTAGGAAATATTTGAGTTGAAAAAGTCAAATCTTATATTTTTTGGGATAATGAACCCATCGTTACCGATTCAAATTCATATTTTTGGTGCAAATGAACATACCATTTGGCAATTTCCATCAACGCTTCCATCGATTGCTTGGGATAGTCCCCAAAATTATGCGGATGCCACCATAAATGATAGATTTCACCTTTTTTTGCAGCGAGCAACATTTCATTTTTGATGCGTGTTAATCGCAATTGATTCAATATAGAAACCGAATGATGAGGGCGTAAAAAACGACTCGCCGGTTGAGCAGTAACAATTGTAGATTTGACTTCTTTTGGTGAATATGATTTTGCACCCAACGGCAAATAAGCATCTCCCGTGCGGAAGAACTTTGTTGCCAAGGAAGCACTGGCTGTATCTTGCCAATACCAAGCTGCCGGATTAGAACGCAACTGCGTAATTCCTCGTTCAGCACAAAGTGATAAATATTCCTCATTCCATTGGTTACGGGGAAAAACCAATGATTTCAATTCCACTCCCACTTGCTTGGCCATTTTTACTGCCAAATCCAAATCATCGGCAAACTGTGCAGCCGTTTGTCCATTTTCTAAACAATAATAATGAGAATAGGTATGCGTAGCCAATTCTTGACCCGGGGTTTGCATGATACGATGTATCAAATCTGGAGCAAAAAAATATCGGTCAAATCCGGAATCTTGATGAGCCAATCCATACGCATAGGCATCCAATTTTTTGTTTTGGTAAGTGGGTAGGTTTTCCGGACGATTTGCCAACCATTCCTCCCAATTCCGATTGAATAACATCCCAACCGTAGCCAATGTTACCTCCATTTGATGCTGTTCAAAACATTTCAACATTTCGGGAATAACCGACAAAGTGTTTTCAAAATAGGCTTGCTTTTGCGGTAAATCGATATGATCAAAAATACCCCACACCAATTCAAAATCAAGTGATATGACTAATTTTCCACTCATGAGGATGTTTCTTCTAGTGTTGATTGTACAAGTTGTTGTCGGTTATATTCCTCTTGTGCTAAAAAGTAATAAATCACGAAAAAAGCAAAATACATTACCATCGACTTTTGTCGCATAATAATACCCAAATTCGACATCACAAAGGTCATCGCAAAGGAGGTCAACAAAAAAGCAATAGCCGACATCTTGACCATATATACGGATTTTCTGAAAAACCTTAAAAACCGTTTGTTTAGAATTTTAAAGAATAATAACAAATAGAGAAAATTTTCAGCTGAGCTAAACAATCCCAAAACTCCCGGAGAATCTACAAATAAAGGTCGAAACCAAAACGTAAACAACTTCAATGGCAATGGATAATTGCTCATTGTCACACCTGAACCGGCTTTTTCTGACAATCCTTGTGAACGAGCATCAGCAAATGCTTCAAAATCAGTAATCACATTTTCTGAATTTTCCAATTTCGCAACGGCTAATATGGAATTACTGGCTGCTGCCAAAAAACCTACAGAAGCTATCACAATAACCACTTTTAAGGCCGTACTGATTTTATCCCTTCCAAACCATAAACCGATTGTAACCGCTACCAGCATAAACAACATAACATGTGGACGAACCATATACACAAAAAATCCTCCCAACAAGAGTAAAAACCATCTCCCGGTCGGATTTTTTACTGCATACGTAAAAATCATTAGCCCCATAAAAATAACGGAACCTTTACCTAATGAAACGGTCCAAAAATGCATGTTTGGGAAAAATAATATCAACGTCAACAAATCAAATCGTCCAAACACTTTTACATCTATAGGGATGTTTTCCCGCATGAATAAATAGGCATACACAAACCCTATATAGCCAAACCAAGCAAATATCAACATCAACGATTCATACGACAACCCGGCTTGTACAAAAGGAGAAGCTAAAAAATTGATAAAATTGGTACCCGTTTCAAACAACTCGGGCCAATCATTCCCAATTTGACTGGCTACAAAATAATATTGTCGGGAATCCGAAGGATTAAACAGCGTATAAGTATAATACACCAAAAAGAATAACAAATGATAAAAGAAAAGATAATTCAATAGCTTTTTATCCAAAAAAGCATGTTTTCGGGCAAGACTGTTCAGCAACACTTGTGTTGCCAAAACAATGACCAAAAAAATCACTAAACTATCCATGCTTAAAATAATTCCAAATCACCCATGGCATATTGCCAACCTCCCTCTTTTTGTGCTTGTTGCACTATTATATGCTGCTCCGTTAAATCTCTACAGGTTAAAATAGGACCAAAAGCTCCGTAAAATGAAAATCGAAACAATTCTTTTTCTGTTGTACTCATCAATAAACAGCCGTTTTGGGCAGCAAATCGAGAAACAACTCGTCTGATTTCTTTTCGGGCTTTGGCATCATTTGCTCCAATCACCTCTGCTAATCGTAATTCGCTAAAGTAACGATGTTTTTTGACATACAATGCTACATACCAATTTTTCCCGGTTACTACCGTATAAGATTGCATCGGATTTATGGGATATCGCCACTTTAAATAAGCCGCCGATTTAGGGGTAAACAATCCGCCTTTTTCGCTCAATCGCTCATTATGAGCCGTACAAAGTGCATCTAAATCCGTATCTGAAAGCTCTATTGGATAGTGGGAAGAAGAAGAAAAAACATACCCCATTCGATACAACAAAGCCGGCACTAAGGCCAACTTAATCTTTCCAATGGCCTCCCAACCCATTTTTAAATAACCGGGTCGACTCTTTTCATTGGGAGTATTAAAAATAAAACAATCCTTATGCTCTCCCACTTCCTCCAAGGCTTGTAACGTTAATTGCTTAAAAATCCCTCTTCCTTGATGTTCGGGGTGTGTGGCTGTATCTACTGCACGGTAGGCTTGCCAAACCTTGTCTCCGAGTTGCCATTTCCATGACATAAAAGCTCGAACACCTATAAACTGACCATTTTCCTCGGCTACCAAAACATAAGAAGCCCCAAAAGGATTGTCTTCATGTTTAAAATGCCAAATGGCTGACGTTTTCTTTAACAACGATTCGCCTAAACTGCTTTTCAGCAAATCAACAATGGCGGGAATATCGGTGGTATGTGCTTTTCTGATGTTCATGACTGATGGTAGTGTTGATACAACTGCTCTAAGGTTTTAATCATGGCGTCCATGCTGAATGAGGCCTTAGCTCGTAAACGTGCCGCTTTTTGCAAGGTAGCCAATCGACTCGGTTGATTTTTTAAAGCAATCAAATGAGCCGATAATTGTGCCCATTCTTCCACTCCTACTACTACTCCGTCTTGTTCGTTTCGAATCACTTCCTTAATTCCTCCGGCATCAGTAGTGACTATGGCACATTCCATACTCATGGCTTCCAGCAACGCAATGGGTAATCCTTCAAAAGAAGAGCACATCATAAACGTATCCATTGCCTCATAATAAGGTTTGACTTCGGTTTGCAGTCCGGCAAAAAATACTTTTCCTTCTAAACCCAAAGCCGCATATTTTTGTTCGATTTCCGATTGTAAGGGTCCTGCCCCTACTATGATTCCATAGATGTTTGCGTCTTGTTCAATCGCTTTTTTCATGATTTCCAACCACAAATCGAGTCGTTTTTGAAAACGAAAAACCGCTACGGTTCCCACTACAAAAGCATCCGCCGGAATGCCAAATTGTTTCCGTATGGATGAATCAACAAACGAACCTTTTCGTTGAAAACTATCCGTATTCACCCCATTTAAAACCGTTTGTACCGGAATAGTCGGATGTATATTTTTTTGGATGGAATGGGAAACATCATCCGAAACGCCAATTCCCAACGTTTGACGATTAAACGTCAATTTATTGATGGTTTTGGTCAAAAAATGATAGCGTTCCTGCATATTGTGTTCCGTATAAAGCACCGGAATCTTGGTCAACGAATGCACCAAACGGCTTACAAATCCTGCCCAAGGCAAATGAGCATGAATCAATTGAATTTCATTTTCCCTACAATAGCGAATGATTTTTTTGTATTGCCACAACAAAAGCAAATTATTTTTGGCCCCAAAACAAGTTACTTTTCCACCCGCTTCTTCTATGGCGTGTACCATTTGGTCTTTCCAAGGCAAAAAGTAGATATAATGAAATTTAAACGCCTCTTGGTTGTGCTTTTTCAAGGTTTCCGGTAAAAGCATTTCTGCTCCGCCACGCCCCAACGATTTGATGATATGAAGTACTTTAATCTTTGCCATGTGTGAGTGCCTTATAAACGGTTTCAAACTGCTGGGCAAGGTACGTATTATTAAATTTTTTGACAATTAGTTCGTAAGCATTTTTCACGTAATGTGCCGTTTTGCCTTCATTTTTTACTTTCTCCAAAGCCTCTACAAAACCTTGCTCATCCCCTTTCTCCACTAAATATCCGGTTGCACCGTTTTGAATGACTTCTGAAATACCGCCCACATTATAGGCAATCACAGGGGTTTTGGCATACAAGGCTTCTAAAACCACACCCGGTAAACCTTCAATAATACTGGGTAAAACGACAACATCGGCTTGGTGCATATAGTGAAGGGCATCTTTACTAAAACCATAAAAAGAAATGGTATCCGTTAGGTTTTTTTCAGCTACCGCTTGCTCGATTTCGGCTCTCATCGGACCATCGCCAATGAGATGCAAATGCGAATCGGGACATCTTTTCAACCATTGTTCAAAAATGGAAAGTAAACCATGGTGGTTCTTCTCAAATGAAAATCCGCCCACATGCACAATCTGAAATGCAGTTGGCGGAGTATTTTTCCAGGCTACCGAAGTAAACGGTTGTTGGTTTATACCAATGGGTATTACAGTTGTTTTAACTTTTGTTTCCGGAAACAATTGATTCAAATCTTTCGCCGCCAAGTGCGATACCGAAACAATGGCCTGGGTACGGCTATACAGCCAACGGTTGAGCCTTTTAATCAATGGATTTTGAATGTAGGCACTCACCATGCTCGCATTACGGGCGATGATTGGGACTTTCCATCCACAGAAAAGTTGCGAAAAAACCGCAAATTTCAACGTATCACCGGCATTGCATTGCACAACCTCAACATGATGTATTTTGATTAAATTGGCTAAAGCTTTCCACCCTTCATAATCAAACCAACGCTTTCCAATAGGCCGATCCAACCGAATAAAAGTACCCTTAAAAGGCAATTCAGAGGCACCGGGAAATAACGCCACCACCATCACTTCATGTCCCAATTCCGTCAACTCATTCGAAAGTTGCGTTGCAAACATTTCTGCTCCTCTTAATTGTGGCTTTTGTATGAGTTGGAGAATGGTCATGGTTGGGATGCGTTAACAATGGAAGAATAAAAAGAATTGTATTGGGCTACAACTTTTTCAATACTGAATTTTTCAATGGCTACTTTTTTAGCATTTTCGCCTAAATCATTGTAAACATTTGGATGATGAATGACACTTTCAATCATTTGTACCAATTGAGCAACATTCCCTTTTTGAAAAACAAGGGCTTCTTTATTCGAAACACATTCTTTATTTTCCGGAATATCAGAACAAATAATTGTTTTTTTAGCCATCATTGCTTCTATCAATGCTCCGGGCAATCCTTCATAATGAGAAGGAAACACAAAAGCATCAGCTAAATGGAGCAAAACAGGAACATCTGAACGATTACCCAATAAAGTTACATGTGCAGACAAATCATTTTCCTGAATATATTGTTCTAGTACAGAACGATAAAATCCTTCTCCGGCAATAAATAATTTAACTGAATTGTTAGATTTACTTACTACATCTATCGCTTTCAAAAGATCTAATTGCCCTTTTCGATCAAGAAGACGGCTTACATTTAAAAACACAAAAGAATTGGATGGAATATTTAGAGCATTTTTTGTTTCCTCTATTTGTTGTGAGGTGATGGAAGTAAACTTTGAAAGCTCCCTGCCTCTATAAATTACTTTTATTTTATCCAAATTCAAACGTAACGCTTTAGCATTAGAATCTTTTATCGTTTGAGAATTGGAAACAAAAAAATCTACTTTTTTGGCCGTTTTGGCATCCAATTGCTGTATGTAATATAATTTTAATTTGCCGATGAACGATAATTTTTGATATCGATCAGCCACGTATGAATTATTGACAAGACTGGATACCAGCGGAATAGAAAAATATTTTTTTAGTTTTCGAGCAACAATATCGGCTCTAAACAATGTAGCATGAATGATATCAGGTTGTTCTTCACGAACTATGGGCAGAAGCAATTGAGCAATTTTGTTAAAAGCATATTTCTCGTTTCTATTGAGAGCAATCACTTTTATTCCGGCTTTTTGAGCCGTTTCTGCCAACTGATTTCCTTGATATAGAGTCACAAAAACAGAAACCACTTCACGATTATGCATGGCAATATCCAGAAGGCTTTTTTCGGCACCACCGGTTTCAAAAGTATCTAGGATGTAAAGTATTTTTTTCAATTATCCTTTAATAGAATTTAGCAAATGAGTTCGAAATTGCTTTTTCAAATGGTCAATAATATCCGTAAAATTATCACTTTGATATTTTTGTAATAAATGATCTATCTTTTCCTTAAAATCAATCGAATCATCAAAAAATTGATGATAGGCCAATTTATCCATTTTTGACAATAAATCAACAATCTTTCCTTTGTGAGCTGTCGGATACTTTTTATTCGATTCAATAACTAAAAAAGGAATGTGATTCTTAATACTAAAAATAGTTGAATGAAAACGATCGGTGATACAAAAATCAAAATATTGATAGCACGTAGCCCACTCCAAAGAATTTAAAACATCCGAAAAATTCAGTTCACAATACTTGTTATACTGGCCAATACCCACCAATTGAATGTTGTGTTGCTTGGCATACTGCTGAATCTGCTCGGATGCTTTGGCAAATTCAGGGTTATTGGAACTCAAATTCAAAGCAAAACGTTTTCTGTTGAAATCAACACCCACCTTCTGCAACTTTTCTTTCACCCCATCTGCTTTCCAATCGACCCCAAAAGTAGGATCAGGCACTTGATACAAAGGTGTACTTACACCAATTCGATGAATAAAATCAAACGTATATTGGTCTCTTACCGCAATGGCTTCAAAACCTTTAACAATGGTTTTTACCTTTTCTTGTATTTCCTTCTTTTCCAATAACTTCGGATTGGAACCATTGGCAGAGGCCGCAGAAGCAATTCGCTTGGCGGTTAAGGTTTCCGGCAACCAATAAATATTAGGAAATTGTCGGGCATATTTGCGGTCTAATATTTTCCAAACCTCATCACTCCCAACAATCACATAATCATAGTGTTGACGATTGATAAAAGCAACCGCTTTGGCGGTATCATCCGTTTGACAATATTCTTTGGACAAAGGCAATAAATCATTGACAAACCGTTTGAAATTATAGTATTTTTTGATTTTGGAAATGGCCCCTTTTTTTAGCTTTATCAAGGCTTTGAAAGCTTCTCTTCGCTCAATACGTTCGATAGTGGCATGACGATAATCAATCACTTCAATGGTAGCCTCAGGAAACAATTCCCGTAAAGTGTAAACATGACCTAATGTCTGCAAAACTGCACCGTCATTTATCACATGATGATACGTTAATATCCCTATTTTCATGATTCATTTGTTTTAAATTGATAAAAATCACCGGCCCATGTCGCAGTATATAATCGCCCTTGTGCATCGATAGTAGGAACGGATAAAGCTTTCGCATAAAAGATTTCCCATTGAATGGCTCCATTCGGTTGTAAACAAACCAACGAACCTTTTTGAACCGTTTTTTTGGTGTTGATTAAAACAGATTGATTGGCCATGATAGCCGGCGATGTCCACAATCCTCTGTCTTTGGAAGCAATCAATTGAGAAGCAACTTCTTTTCCGGTAGCTTTATCTAAAAAATAAGCGGTTCCATTTAATCCTAAAAATACTATAAAATGAGCCGTACTGATGCCTACAGAAGCACGACAACCGAATGAAAATTGCTTTTTCCAAATGGTCTTACCGGAAAAATCGGTTTTATACAAAATTGACGTTTTATTGTGAAAGCTTTCGGTATGATAAATACAACCTTCCGCCGCATCAATGGATGGATTGGCCCATGCATTACTACCGCGAAAAGCATTTGTTTTCCACAGTAATTTTCCTGTTTCGTCTAACCAATGTAAACCACTGTTCTGACCACAAACGGCAATATAATCTTTACCATTCACTTGGGTTACTGCCACTCCTGCTAAGTGAAAGGAAGGACGGCCCAAATCATACTGCCAATGCACTTTTCCGGTATCTTTATCTAAAAGTACTAAACCTATGCCATAAAAAACAAAGGCTACATACTGTTGTGCAACCAAATTAGGTGACGTCCAAGTATTGATTTTCATGAATTTTTTAAATTCATAATCATAAAATCGATAATTGTAAAGATTCAAAAACAACCGCTTTAATTTAGATTGTTTGGCAAAAGCCTTGTAACCGTCAAATTGCCACAACAACTCGCCTTGTAAACTCAAACACAAAAGAGTGGACATATTACAACCGAAATACAACTTCCCGTCCACCAACATCGGGCTGGAATATACTTTGACTTCTGTTACAAATTGCCATAAAACCTTTCCTTCCGGTGATAAGGCATAAATGCTTCCGTTATGAGAACCAAAATAGAGGTTACCCTGTTCATCAAAAACCGGAGTAGATTCGGCACAACGAATGGGTTCTTGTTTGAAGAGTATTCGCCAAGCTTCTTGTGGCTGTTCTTCAAAACTGGTAGAAGAAGGTATTCTTCCCGTGCGTTCCCTGTCGAATAAAAACATTAGCGTTTTATTTTTTGAGTTAACTTTTTTTGTATGGCCAAAATAGGCTCAAAATCACTTTTTTTGTACCCAATTATTTCTCGAATAGGAATATTGGTTTCTTTACTGTAAAAATATAAAAAGAAAAAGGAAGCTGCAGAATAACTAATCAAAGAGGAAATTGCGGCTCCTTTTGACCCATATAACGGAATAAAGTAGAGGTTACAAACTACATTCAAAATGAGCGGAATCCACATTGATTTTAAAGAAATATATGGCTTTCCCTTTCCGGCCAAATCCATGTTCATTACTTTAAATACGGTGAGTAAAACCACTCCGGGTAATAAAATTTGCATCACGATCACACTAGGTAAAAAAGCTTCGCCAAACAATAACAAAATCACTTGTTTGGAAAGCAACATCAATACCAACGCCACAAATCCCACCATCAAAATCGACAAACGCAACAGTTGAGCCACTTTTTTTGAAAAGGCCAATCCGTCTTTTGAAGTAGCACTTCGGGCAAATACTATCGTACTGAACAGCATTGGAATTTGCCATAAATATTGAACGATACTGGAACCTTTGGCATAAATACCCAATTCATAGGGGGTACTCAAATTTTCTAAAAGTACAACATCTATTTTATAATTCAGATTGACAATCAATAAGGCAAAAGCATAAATTAAACCCAAGGAAAGCATTTTGGAGATGACTTCTTTTTCAATGCGAAAGGTATTTGGTAATAAATTATCTCTTCGAATCCATAAAGCAATAAAAATAGCCATGTGCCCAAACAAATAAGCCAACATAGCACCCATCACTTCAAAATCAAAAAAGTAAAGTAAAATAAAGGTGGTTAAAAACGTAACAAAATTAGGAATCCAATTGATTTTGTTAAAAGCCTTTATTTCATTTTTTCCTAAAAAAATACCGGCACAATACGTATTATGCAAACTAAACGGAATACACAAAACAGAAACCAAAACCAACGAAAAATCAGGAATGCTCTTTGACAAATAATGAAAGAGTAAAAAACAAACCACCATACTAATCAAGGAAGTAATCAACCAAATTTGGGTGACCGCTTGTTTGATTCGCTCTAAACTATAAATTTCTTTCCCAACAAAGTAAGTGGTAGATTGACGAATGCCCATCGAACCTAATACCATAAACAAAGAAGGATAAACCAATAAAGCAGCAATGATTCCGTTTTCGTCAGGCGTGAGCAATCGAGCGGTGGCAATAGAAGTACCCACACCAAAAATAATGATGTTTAATTTTGAAAAACCAACCCGAACTAAATCCTTGACAAATGATGCCATTTATTTTTTATAGTATGCTTTAAACCAATCCACAAAGGCAGAAACACCTTCAGAAACAGGAGTATTCGGCTCATATTGAAAATCCCGAATCAAATCATCCACATCCGCCCAAGTGCGTTCTACATCTCCGGGTTGCATAGGCTTCATTTCTTTGATGGCTTGCTTACCGGTTTTGTGCTCAATGGCTTCAATGAAATCCATTAATTTCACCGGTTTACTGTTGCCTATATTGTATAAACTGTAGGGTTTTGAAATGGTATTCACTTCAAAAGCTTTGGTAATGTTCAACATTCCACCTACGATATCATCAATATAGGTAAAATCTCTTGATAAATTTCCTTCATTGAACACTTGAATAGGACGGTCATTTAAAATGGCGTCCGTAAACAAAAACATCGCCATATCGGGTCTGCCCCAAGGACCATATACCGTAAAAAAACGAAGTCCAACCGTTTGAATACCAAACAAATGACTATACGTATAAGCCATTAATTCATTTGACTTTTTGGTAGCGGCATACAAACTAATCGGGTGATCAACCGCATCATTTACCGAAAAAGGTATCTTTTCATTTAAACCGTACACACTGGAAGAGCTGGCATATATCAATTTTTTCACGCCATAATGACGACAACATTCCAATACCGTTAAAAAACCGGTTAGGTTACTGTTCAAATACTGAAAGGGTTGTTCTAAACTGAACCGAACTCCAGCTTGAGCCGCTAAATTAATAACCAAATCAAACTGTTCTTCTTTGAACAACACTTCCATATTTTCTTTGTCTTCCAAATTCAATTGAAGAAAGGAAAAAGCAAAATTAGGCTGTTGAGAAGGAACCAATTCATCGTAAATAATGGCTTTTGTATCAATTCCCAGTTCTTTGAGGCGACCTAATTTAAGGTTCACATCATAGTAATCGTTTAGATTATCCAATCCAATTATATGATGACCAAGTTTAGCCAATTGGTTAGCCAAATGAAAACCGATAAATCCTGCTGCTCCGGTGACTAAAATTTTCATGTTGTTTACTTTTCTGCGTACTGTTTTTGATAATACTGCTGGTAAGCTCCTGAAGTAACATGTGTTAACCATTCTTGATGCGTCAAATACCAATCAATGGTTAACGACAATCCTTCTTCGAAGGTAACGGAAGGCTTCCAACCTAATTCTTTATTCATTTTAGTAGCATCGATAGCATAGCGTAAATCGTGACCGGGGCGATCTTTTACAAACGTAATCAACTGTTCAGATGTGCCTTTTGGACGATTTAATTTTTCATCCATTTTTTGACATAACAACCGAACTAAATCTATATTTTTCCATTCATTAAAACCTCCAATATTGTAGGTTTCGTGGTTCTTCCCTTCATGAAAAACCAAATCAATAGCAATAGCGTGATCAATAACAAATAACCAATCACGAGTATAATTTCCATCACCATAAACCGGCAAAGGTTTCTGATGAATGATATTGTGAATAAACAACGGAATTAATTTCTCCGGAAAATGATTGGGTCCGTAATTGTTTGAACAATTGGTAATAACATAGGGTAATCCATACGTTTCTCCATACGCCCTAACAAAATGGTCTGAAGCAGCTTTTGAAGCAGAATAAGGCGAATTGGGTGAATAAGGAGTAGTTTCGGTAAATAATCCGGTATCACCTAAAGCACCATATACTTCATCGGTAGAAATATGATAAAAGCGTTTATCTTGATAATCATTTTTCCAACAATCACGTGAGGCATTCAACAAATTCATGGTTCCGATAACATTGGTTTTCACAAAAGCCAATGGGTCGGTAATAGAACGATCTACGTGAGACTCGGCAGCCAAATGAATGATACCATCAAATTGTTCCTTTTCAAAGAGCTGATGGATAAAATCCGCATCTGTAATATCACCTTTAACAAAAGTATAATTGGGTAAATGCTCTATATCTGCAATATTTTCTAAATTACCGGCATACGTTAACGCATCTAAATTGTAGATGTGATAAGCGGGATATTTCGACACAAAACGTCTTATGACATGTGAACCTATAAACCCTGCTCCTCCGGTGATTAGAATTTTTTTCATTTTATAATTTTCCGTCAGCTTGTGAAGCTAATATACCTTTTACATCATAAACAATAGCCTGTTCTTTTTTCAGTGATCCAAAATCCAATGATAAAAATTCTTTATGTGCTACGCCTAAAATGATAGCATCAAATCGTTCATCACTCAATTGATTCGACATACTCAAGTTATATTCATGTTTAACTTCTGTCGGATTGGCCCAAGGATCATAAATAGAAACCTCAACACCATAATCTGACAAGGCATGAATCACATCTACAATTTTAGTATTACGAACATCCGGGCAGTTTTCTTTAAAGGTAATTCCTAACATCAACACTTTAGCTTTGTTTACAGAAATACCCTTTTTGATCATCAACTTCACTACTTGTGAAGCTACATACTCTCCCATACTGTCATTTAAACGACGTCCGGCTAAAATAATTTCGGGATGATAACCTGCTTCTTGTGCTTTTTGTGCTAAATAATAAGGGTCAACTCCTATACAATGTCCGCCCACTAATCCGGGTTTGAAAGGTAAAAAATTCCATTTCGTTCCGGCAGCAGCCAATACGGCTTGGGTATCAATATTCAATAAATTAAAAATCTTAGCCAATTCATTTACAAAAGCAATATTGATGTCGCGTTGCGAATTTTCAATCACTTTAGCTGCCTCCGCTACTTTGATAGTGGGAGCTAAATGCGTTCCCGCTATAATAACGGATTTGTATATTTCATCCACTTTCTTTCCTATTTCAGGAGTTGAACCGGCAGTTACTTTCAATATTTTTTCTACCGTATGTTCTTTGTCACCCGGATTAATACGTTCTGGTGAATAACCGGCAAAAAAATCAACATTGAAACGTAATCCACTAATTTTTTCTAAAACCGGAACACACTCCTCTTCTGTTACTCCGGGATATACCGTAGATTCGTAAATAACGATATCCCCTTTTTTCAAGACTTTCCCAACGGTTTCGCTCGATTTATATAAGGGTGTCAAATCCGGACGATTATTTTTATCAACCGGTGTTGGAACGGTAACAATGTAGTAATTACATTCCTTTATGACGTCTAAATTGGTGGTACAAAATAATCCGTTCTCTTGTAAAGGCTCTGATTTTAAAACTTGTTTTAATAAATTTCCCTCTACTTCAAGAGTACTGTCTTCACCTTTATTTAATTCATTCACTCGGTTTAGATTAATATCAAATCCAACCACAGGATACTTTGTCGCAAACAATCGTGCGAGTGGCAACCCAACATATCCCAATCCTATTACCGCAATTTTGATGCTCATTTGTACTTATTTTATGAACCGATTGCTTGGTATTTAAACCCAATCTTCGTTAATTTTTCTTTATCTAATAAATTTCGCCCGTCAAATATAAAGGCCGGTTTATTCATGTTAGCATAAATTTGCTCCCAATCATACGATTTAAATTCATCCCACTCTGTTAAAATGGCAATAGCATGTGCTCCTTTACAAGCATCATAAGGATTTGAATCAGAATGAACTCTTTTTTTATTCTCATCTTCTGTTCTAGACTGCAAATAGTTCAAATCATCAATAATCTGTTTTTCAGACACCTTTGGATCAAAAACAGCAATATTCGCTTGCTCAAAAATCAAATCATCTGCCACATAAATGGCCGCAGATTCACGAGTATCGTTCGTGTCTTTTTTGAAAGCCCAACCTAAGAAAGCAATCTTTTTATCCGCTACCGTATTGTATAAAGTGGTTACAATATTCTTAGCAAAACGTCTTTTTTGGTGATCATTCATAATAATCACTTGTTCCCAATAATCAGCTACTTCGTGTAAACCATATGACTTAGCAATATACACCAAATTCAGAATGTCTTTTTGAAAACATGAACCACCAAATCCAACAGAGGCTTTCAAGAATTTAGGTCCAATTCGACTATCCATTCCAATCGCTCGGGCGACTTCATTAACATCTGCTCCTGTTTTTTCACATAACTCGGATATTGAATTAATGGAGGATACACGTTGAGCTAAATAAGCATTTGCCACTAATTTTGACAACTCTGAAGACCATACGTTGGTTGTTAAAATCCGTTTCCTAGGAACCCAATTGGCATATACATCTACCAATGCTTGAATGGCTTTTTCTCCCTCTGGAGTGGTTTCACCACCTATTAAGACTCTATCCGGTTGAAACAAATCTTCAACGGCTGTTCCTTCGGCTAAAAATTCAGGATTGGATAAAATTTGATACTTTACTCCGTTTCCTGTATTGTGAAGTATACTTTTTATTGCTTCTGCCGTTCTAACGGGTAAAGTAGATTTTTCCACAACTATTTTATCCGTTTTGGCAACTCGGGCAATTTGACGGGCACATAATTCGATGTATTTCAAATCAGCGGCTAACCCTTTACCTGAACCATAGGTTTTTGTTGGAGTGTTTACTGATATAAAAATCATTTCAGCTTCATCTATCGCTTTATCAACTTCGGTTGAAAAAAACAAATTTCTACCTCTTGCTTCTGCTACCACATCACTTAATCCCGGTTCATAAATGGGAATATTCTCTACATTTGGATCATTCCATTTCGCAATACGATCTTCATTTAAATCCACAACGGTTACTTGTATATGAGGACACTTTTGAGCAATAACTGCCATTGTAGGCCCTCCTACATACCCTGCACCAATACAACAAATTTTTGTAATCTTCATTATCTGTAATTTGAATTTATTTTAAATTTTGCCAATACCAATTAACGGCTTCTTTTAATCCTGCAGCAAAAGCATATTTAGGTTCATACCCTAATAATTGTTTTGCTTTTTCTATACTCGCCAACGAATGGGGTATATCCCCAACTCGATTTGGACCATGAATGATCGGAATTGTTCCAATTGACGCATCATAAACCGATAGATATTCTTTTAACAAATGAACCATTTGATTCAATGTAGTTCTATCACCATATGCGGTATTATAAACAGTGTTCACAGCTTCTGGATTGGTAGTTAACATTGCCAATTCATTCATTTGAACTACATTGTCAATATAGGTAAAATCTCTAGAATATAAACCATCCCCGTTAATAACAGGACTTTCATGCTTCATCAGTTGCATCACAAACTTGGGGATTACAGCTGCATAAGCTCCATTTGGGTCTTGTCGTCTTCCAAAAACATTAAAATATCGCAAACCAATCGTTTCCATTCCATAGGTACGACTAAAAATCTCTGCATATAACTCATTCACATATTTGGTAATAGCATAAGGAGATAAAGGTTTTCCTATAACATCTTCTACTTTTGGTAAAGATTCTGAATCACCATATGTAGAAGAACTAGCAGCATAAATAAATCGTTTAACACCTGCATCACGTGATGCTACTAACATATTTAAAAAACCTGAAACATTAACATCATTAGATGTAATTGGATCTTTTATAGAACGAGGAACTGATCCTAAAGCAGCTTGATGCAAAACATAATCTACTCCATTAACTGCTTGCTGACACATAGCTAAATCTCTTATATCACCCTCAATTAATTGAAACTTTTCGTTGGTTAAAAAAGGAGCAATATTGTGTCTGTGACCGGTTGCAAAATTATCTAAACAAATAACGATGTGTCCTTTTTCTAAAAAATGTGCACATAAATTGGAGCCAATAAATCCGGCTCCTCCGGTAATTAAAATTTTATAATGATGTTGCATTTATCGTTTAAATAAATTACGCTTAATTTTTTGAATGAATGTTTTTGGACGATCTTCATCGCCATAACCACCATAATTCCCATAATTCCCATAAATATAACCATAGCCATAACCGTAACCATAACCATAACCATAACCGGTACCATATTTTGCTCTGTTTTCAAAACCATTAAAAACTATGCTTACATTTTTTATTTCTTCTCTTTGATGTCTATTATTTAAAAGACTAACCATATCCTTTTTGGTGTAATTTTGACGCATAACGTATAGAGTTGCATCAACATGAGGTGCTAATTCAATAGCATCTGCCACCAAACCAATAGGAGGAGTATCTAAAATAATATAATCATATCTTTCTTTAAGTAATCGCATAAATTCATTCATAGAATTTCCTATAATCAATTCTGATGGGTTGGGTGGTATTGGACCAGAGGTAATAACATCCAAATAAGGAATATGGGTTTTTTGAATTACCTCATCCAGTGTTTTTTGACCAATTAAATAATTTACAACCCCAATATCGTTCTTTATTTTAAAATCATCAAAGATTTTTGGTTTACGTAAATCCAAACCAACAATAACAGTTTTTTTGTCACTCATCGCAAATACTGTTGCAATATTTATAGAACAAAAGGTTTTTCCTTCACCCGAAATTGAAGAGGTCAACATTAACGTTTTTGATCCTTCAATATTATTCTTTTTATACATAAATTGGAGTGAAGACCTAATAGCTCTAAAAGACTCAGCTAATACTGATTTAGGTTTTTCAAAAACTGATAAATTGGAACGATTTTGTTTCACACCAACAATTCCAATAACAGGTAAGGTTGTCAATTTACTAATGTCATCAACATTCAAAATTGTATTTTCTAAAAAGAAAATTGTAAAAATGGCTAACAATGGTAAAATCAAACCCAATAAAAATGCAATTACATAATTAACTTTTGTATTGGGCCCAATTTGACCTTTACCTATATCTTTTGCAGGGTCTATAAAATGAATATCTGCTAAATTAGCCGCTTTTACAATGTTTGCCTCGTTGCGTTTTGCCAAAAAGGATGTGAAAATTTGATTATTTAAATCATACTTTCGCATTACCTTTATATGTTCTTGCTGATCCTCAGGCAATTTACTAATTAATGATTCTACTTCAGAAATCCTTTTATTTATTTGATTTAAATCAATTTCTAAGTTTGCTTTTGCAGTTGAAATATTTTCTAAAATAACATTTTTTAAAGCCGTAATTTCATTGTCAACATCATTAAACAATTTTGAGTTTTTTACCGTATAGGGCTTACTAGCTCTTTCTGTTGTTAGATTAATTAACTTTGATATATTAACTAATATATTTGAATCATCAATTCCCGCTACAGACGGAGCTGGTAATTTTGAATAATCTACACTATTATTTAAATAATTTTTGAGCGAATTATAATAGGCAACTTTTCTTAAAATTAAATCTTTTCCTTTATCAAATTCTAATAATTTGTCAGATAACTGATTCCCACCATTCTCAAGTTGATATATGTTTTTGTTTCTACTAAAATTTTTGACCTCTTCTTCATTGTCTTTTAACTGTTTCTCCATAGACCTTAATGTACTGTCAATGAAAGAGATTGTATTAGTAGCAAATTGATTTTTTCGTTCTAATTGAGATTTTATTAAAGTATTAACTGTTTCATTCAAATAAGTAACTATTCTTTTTTTGTTTGTTCCTTCAAGGCCTATTTCAATAATAGATGGAGCTTTAGGGTCAATAATTGATGAAATATCTCTGTATCTTTGTACAACTTCATCAAATGAATTAAATTTTACATAAAACTCTTTTGAATTTAACGGAATTGCAGTTTCGTTTTTTAAAATTTTAAAAGTAAAAAAAGGTAAATTAATTGGTTCGCCATAACTGTACTCCTTTTCAAATAATTGTGATGTAACAAATTCTTTTTTGATTAAATTCAAATCATAATTAATAAAGTTAACATCATCGCTTTCTACCTGAAAAGAGATTTTGAATTTTTGATCGTTTATTAAATTTACTTTAATTAATGTATTTAACAATTGATCTTTTTTTCTGTCAATTTCAACTTTAAAAGGTACTGAACCATAAACATCTCTTATATAATATTTGTCTTTGTAAAGATAATCTATAAAAAAATCTAACTTATCAACAACACGTTCATTATGAGAACGAGATTTTAATGTACTGGCAACATTTTGTACTTGATCTGAAGTACCTCCCCAGTTAAAAACCAAACTTGTAGTAGAAGTAAAAAATGGATTACTTTCCTCTTTTATGGCTAAAGTTGTTTTTAACTCATAAATTTTTTCTTTTCTAATATTTACATTGTATGCTACTAAAAAGGAAATAATCCAACATATAACAAACCATTTCCAATAGCCGAAAGTTTTTATCAAAAACCCTTTGAAATCAAATTTATTTTGATTTTCATTAAACAAAAAATCATTATTATCTAGCATAAATAAATTTTTATCGCTGAGTTAAAACCAATATTGTTGTGACAAGAGTTAAAACCGAAATTATTGTTGTTAAAGATTGAATACCGGTAGTCCCTGTTCCCCATGATTTCTGTTTTAATGGATTTATTAAAATGTAATCATTAGGCATTAAATGGAAAAAAGGAGAATCAATAACACTTCTATCAGTCAAATCGATAGTATGCATTTCAACACCTGTTGGAAACTGCCTAATAATCATTACATTTTTACGATCCCCTGTGATGGTTATATCCCCGGCATTAGCAACAGCATCTAATATTGTAGCTCTCTCCGTATAAAGTATTTTTGTTCCTGGCGAAAGAACTTCTCCATTGATAGTATATCGTATTCCAGCAATCTTAACATTAACAAACAAGTTAACTTCTTTATTAAAATATTCTTCAAGAAGTTTGGTTTCAATCTTTAATCTGATTTCTTCTATTGTTAATCCCATAACATTTAATTCCCCCAAAACAGGTATTCTTATCACTCCATGATTATCAACATTAAATCCTTGAAAAAAAATGTTTTGTTCATTCTGATTTTGTTGAACATTAACTTCAGATTGATGAAATAAAGCGGTTAATTGTGGATCTATAGTTTTGATATTGATATAAAGTAAATCATTTACCTGAACGCGATAAGGTTTTTTTAAAATCTCATTTATTGATGTATTATCTTTTGTATTCCCTTTATCTTGTAAATACATCAAATCCTTTGTGGGTACACAAGAACTTAATATAGTCAATAACACTATGGCGGTTATCCATCTGAACATTTTCATTCTTAAAATTTTAGCAAACAAAGATAGTTTTTCTATTCCAATATCAAAATAATGCACGGTATAATTAGTTACTTTTCATCGTATTCTCAAATGGGATTCGATTTACAATACTTCTACCCAACGTAACCTCATCAGCATATTCTAATTCATCACCCACCGAAATTCCTCTTGCAATGGCAGATGTCTTTACGTCAAATTCTTTGATTTGCTTATAAATGTAAAAATTTGTCGTATCACCCTCCATTGTTGAACTTAACGCAAAGATAATTTCCGTAACTTTTCCTAAACGTACTTTTTCAACCAACGATGCAATAGATAATTGTCCGGGACCAATACCATCTATAGGCGAAATTTTCCCTCCCAACACATGATAAATCCCTTTAAATTGTCCGGTATTTTCAATCGCCATCACGTCTCTTACATCTTCAACCACACATATCAATCGATGATTTCGTTTTTCATTGGCACAAATTTCACAAACTTCTACATCCGAAATATTATGGCAACTCACACACGTTTTGATTTCATTTCGCATCAAAAGTAATGCCTCTGATAAAAATGCTGTTTGTTCTGCCGGTTGCTTTAGTAAATGCAAAACCAGTCGCAAGGCTGTTCGCTTACCTATTCCCGGCAATTGAGCCATTTCATTAACCGCTTTTTCTAACAACTTTGACGAAAATTCCATAACGGCAAAAATACATGTTTTACGTCAACTTTAAGACTTCAAAAAATAAAGTTTATTCATTTATTTTCAAATTTCAATTAAATGGTTTTTTGTACTTTGCAGCCTTAAAATTGCCAACATGGAACCTTTTTCAATTGTACTCATCATTCTAAGCTATTTTAGTTTACTCATTTTAATTTCCACCTTAATCAGTAAAAAAGACGAAGGGAATGATGCCTTTTTTAAAGCCAACAAAAACTCTCCTTGGTATTTGGTTGCCTTTGGAATGATTGGAGCATCACTCTCCGGCGTTACCTTTATTTCCGTTCCCGGAAAAGTAGAAGCGTCTCAATTTGTGTATTTTCAATTAGTACTCGGTTACATTGTGGGTTATTTTGTTATTGGAACTGTACTATTACCACTCTATTATCGTCTGAATCTTACTTCTATTTATACCTATCTCGGAGACCGATTTGGCAAAAATGCCTATAAAACCGGAGCATGGTTTTTCATCATTTCCAGAACAGTTGGGTCTAATTTACGATTAATGCTGGTGGCCGATGTGTTGCAAACTCTTGTTTTTGATAAACTCAATGTGCCGTATTGGATAACCGTTTCCGTTACCATTTTACTTATTTGGGTCTATACCAACAAATCCGGCATCAAAACCATTATTTGGACTGACACTCTACAAACATTGTTTATGCTAATTGCCGTTGTGTTTTGTATTGTCACAGTTTCGCAAGATTTAGGATTAAATATCGCTAACATTTCAGGTTTTATTGCAGAAAGTGATTTTTCAACAACCTTCTTTTTTGACGATATGAGTTCACCGAATTATTTTTGGAAACAATTTTTATCCGGAGCTTTTATTGCCATTGTCATGACCGGTCTCGACCAAGATATGATGCAAAAAAACCTTACCTGCCGCAGTTTAAAAGACGCTCAAAAAAATATGTTTTGGTTTACCATCGTGCTTACGTTTGTGAATTTTTTATTCTTAGTCATGGGATTATTATTCACAGAATATGCACTAAAATTCAATATCAACGCTCACAAAGACCAGCTCTTCCCTATACTAGCCAATGAATATTTAGGCGTTGGCGTGGCGTTTTTCTTTATTTTAGGATTAATTGCAGCGGCTTACTCAAGTGCAGATAGTGCGTTAACTTCTCTTACCACATCCTTCAGCATCGATATTTTAGAAATTGAAAAGAAATATGATTCCGTAAAACAAGTTATCATCCGCAAACAAATTCACAAAATGTTTGTTGCTGTTTCTGTCATCGTCATTTTATGTTTTAAATATTTTGTAGAAGATGCAAGTATCATTGACAAAGTACTGAAATTCGCCGGATTCACTTACGGACCTCTACTCGGTCTCTACAGTTTTGGATTATTTACGAAATGGAAAGTAAAAGATAAATGGGTGCCAATTGTCGCCATTTTCTCTGTCATTTCATCTGTTGTGCTCAACCTAAATAGCAAGGCTTGGTTCGGATTTGAATTCGGATTTGAAATCTTAATCGTAAATGGTTTGTTTACTTTTATTGGATTAATGCTCATTCGAAGAAGATAAGTCGCAGTTGGCAGACAACTGACAACCAACAACTGACAACAGACAACCAACAACCCCGCTAATACTGATTCGTAGAAAGTAAAACCAGCGTACAAGCCACCTCCACTTGTATATTATTTATTCCCAACAAGGCATAAAACTCAGGATTTTCGGTTCCGGGATTAAAAATAACGCGTTTAGGTTGTAACCCGACAATGTAATTGTAATAGTCTCGTTGACCCTTCGGATTCAAATATAACGTTACGGTATGAATATTTTTAAACGGTATTTGTTTCGTTTGGATTTTTACTCCATTTACTTCACCTATTTTCTGTCCAATGGCAACCACCGGCTGCTCTTTTTTAAGCAAACTGTTGATGGCCATGAAAGAATATCTTTCCGGATTGGTGGAAGCTCCAATAACTAAGGTTTTTTTCATTTGAATAATCTAGGCGGCAAAGATAATGATTTAAAAAAGAGTTAAAACAACTCTTAAACCTTTATTAAAGCATGAAAAAAAAATTAAACATTGTATTATCTTTACTAATTAAATTATTCACTTGACGAATTGACGAATTGACGAATTGACGAATTGACGAATT
>NZ_AUDM01000006.1:45183-187462 GCF_000425465.1 Flavobacterium filum DSM 17961
TTGACGAATTGACGAATTGACGAATTGACGAATTGACGAATTAACATGCTACTCAACACTACCCACAACGACAAAAAAATTATCACTCAAATCAATGATTTAGTTGGAAAACCTTATGGATTATTGGACAATTTTAAATTGAAAGGAATTGGTTCCCCCCGATTAGATATTGTGAAAGCAAGTAATGAAATCGAAAAACTTCTGAACCGAGACAATCATCGAAACTATGGCAATATTGAGCTTCGCCCAAACGGAATTCTTTTTCGGTTCCATACGCGTTTAGAAACATATGCGTTGGTTATTCCTTACTATAAACTGGTTATTTTTAAACCAGGCAACAGCTATACTTTGCACATTGACCAACATTTTGTTAGTTTTGAAGCTTTGCCAACCCATAAATCTATTCATCGTTTTGTTGAAAAAATAATGGATTTTCAACTTAAAAGCAAACCGGATAACTTTGTTGAAATTTCCTAAAATTGAGTTATTATTAGCATAACTTCCATTCAAAACTTTTTAAATACCTTTGTAAAAAAAAGATGGAATTATTCATTTATATATTCGCAGCTTTATTTTCTGTACTTAATCCGTTGGGAGCAGTTCCTATTTTTGTGGGATTAACCCAAGATTATACTAAAGCCGAACGTTCTAGGGTTTCACTTTTAACTGCATTAAACGTTTTTATCATTTTAATCATTTCTTTTTTTATTGGTGAATATGTGTTGAAATTCTTCGGCATTAGTATCGACGCCCTTCGTATTGCCGGTGGTTTAATCATTGTAAGTTCCGGATTTTCATTGCTCACCGGAAACTTCAATAAAACCCGTGGAGTGAACAAAAAAGTAGAAAGCGATGCTCAAACACGTAACCAAATTGCTCTGACTCCATTGGCGATTCCGATGTTGGCAGGACCGGGTTCTATCTCTCTACTAATCGCTTTTTATCAAGATTATACCAAAATCAGCGAAAAAATAATTGCTGTAATTTCCATTTTTGCAGTAGCCATTGTGATTTATTTTATCCTAAAAAGTGCTCACTATCTTTCCAGAATTTTAGGAGCTTCCGGAATTGTTGTGATTTCCAGAATTATTGGCTTTATTGTAATTGCCATTGGCGTGCAATATATTAGTAGTTCCATCGTCAATATCTTTAAACAAATTTAACGAGTGTTCAATCGCTTTTCTGATTACCTTTAAAAAAAAAAGCGAGATGAAAATACTGCTTACAGGAGCAAACGGTTATGTAGGTAGAAGACTCCTTCCGGAATTATTATCACAAAACCACGAAATCATTTGTGCGGTTCGCGATAAAAACCGTTTGGGTTTAGATAAAGCGACACTGCAATCCGTGACCATCTGGGAAGTCGATTTTTTAGAAGAAGTGTCATACGAAAATATACCCCAAGACATCGATGTAGCGTATTACTTGATTCACTCCATGTCAGCCTCTACAGAAGTGTTTGATACGATGGAAGCAAAAGCCGCCGAAAATTTTAACCACTACATGAAGCATATCGGCGTAAAACAAGTAATTTACCTGAGTGGTATTGTCAACAACAATACACTTTCCAAACACTTACAATCCCGCAAAAATGTAGAAGATATTTTATACCAAGGAAACGATAATGTAACCGTTTTAAGAGCCGGAATTATTGTAGGTTCCGGCAGTTCTTCCTTTGAAATCATTCGGGATTTATGTGAAAAATTACCCGTGATGATTACGCCTAAATGGGTACTCACCAAAACACAGCCAATAGCCATACGGGATGTCATTCAGTACCTGATAGGCGTGTTACTGAAAGAAGAGTGTTACAATGAATCGTTTGATATTGGCGGACCCAATGTGCTCACCTATAAACAAATGATGCAATTGTACGCCAAAACCCGAGGATTCAAAAATTGGATTTACACTGTACCGGTTATGACTCCAAAATTATCATCGTATTGGTTGTATTTTGTTACCTCTACTTCCTATAAATTAGCTATGAATTTAGTAGATAGCATGAAAATGGAAGTCGTTTGTAATGACAACCGTTTGCAAAAAATATTGGGCATCAAACCCATTTCCTATACCGATGCTATCAAATTAGCCTTCATTAAAATCGAACAAAACTTGGTCATTTCAAGTTGGAAAGACAGCTTAGTGAGTAGCGAATTTCACCATAACTTATCAGAATTTATCCAAGTTCCTACCTACGGTTGTTTAAAAGATAACCAAAAATTAAAAATAGAAAATCCGGAAAAAGTATTGGAAAATATTTGGACTATTGGTGGCACCAAAGGCTGGTATTATGGCAACTGGATGTGGCAGTTACGGGGATTTATCGATAAATTAGTGGGTGGCGTTGGTTTAAGACGGGGAAGAACCCACCCCACCCATCTGGACAATGGTGATTCACTCGACTTTTGGCGGGTGATTTTAGCCAACAAAGAAGAAAAACGATTACTCTTGTTTGCCGAAATGCGACTCCCCGGCGAAGCATGGCTGGAATTTAGAATTGATGAAAAAAATGTTCTACACCAAATTGCTACCTTTCGTCCCAGAGGACTTTTCGGAAGATTGTATTGGTATAGTTTGGTTCCTTTTCATTTTTTTATTTTCAAAGGAATGATTAAAAATATGGCTCGGGGTTAATCATTAAAAAAATATCTATTTATACTTTGTTTTTCAAAGTACTTTTTTATATTTGCATCAACAATCAAAATAACAAATCCAATGAAAACGAATTTTCAAATTTCACCCAATCAAAGACTATCTGTAATTGTCACAGTAGTAGGCATAATTCTTCTCATCCCTATGATAGCGATGCAATTTACAGACGAAGTAAAATGGACAATTTCTGATTTTATAATAGCAGGTATTTTATTGCTTGGAACCGGTTTAGCTATTGAATTCGTGTTGAGAACCATTCGGTCAACACAAATACGACTTCTACTCTGTGGTTTTATTTTGTTTGTATTATTTTTAGTTTGGGCTGAATTGGCAGTGGGCATTTTTGGTTCACCATTTGCTGGCAATTAAATACCTAAAATAATAGATATATCATTCCCATCCCAATCAAAAAAGCTAAAGGAGCAATACATTGAAGATAAACCGGCTTTAACTTTTCTGCAAAACCCAACGAAAGTTGATGGTGTACTTTTCGGGGAGTGGCATACAAAACCAACGAAGTGACTATCATAATCCATCCGAAAAGTTGGAAAAACAGTGGCAATTTAGTTTCGGGAGCCACATACACCATTGCCATAGCGGGAATCAACCGAATGGTAATTTCACCATAGTTAATCAATGGTGTACTTCCGGCTTTGGCTATCCAACTGCGAAAAAGCAAAGGTCGAATGAACATGATCCCTCCGGCTAAAAGGAAAACAATAGCAAATAGAATGACAATACCTTTTGCAACTACCAAAAACATACATACAAAATTAAATCTCTAATTTTCCTCTGAATCCTCTGGCTGCATAATAAGACTCTGCTCCGTTATGATAGATAAAAACTCTACTAAATCGATTATCGCCAAAAATAGCTCCTCCTTTTTCCCTAATCGAAATGGGTGTGGACAACCAGCTCGAAGTTTTCAAATCAAATGAAGCTAACGTTTGCAATTCTATATAATCTTGCTCAGTCAGTAATTCTATTTTCATTTGTTGACACATCAACTCAACACTTGCCTTGGGCTTATTTTCTTTTCTGGAATGCCATGCTGCTTCATCATAACACAGACTTCTTCTACCAATGGGACTTTCTTTAGAACAATCACAATAGAGTAAGGCATTTGGATTGCTTTTAAAAAAAACAACATCCGGTTCGCCTCCACTCACTTCCATTTGATACAATACTTCCAATTTATCCAGTTGATTCAGCAACTTTGCTTTTACATCATTCCAAGATACACCACTATGCAAATGTTGATTTAAAATGAATCGTTCTTCTAAAATGGAAATAAATGAGGTTCGTGCTGATTCAGTCATCATAGTAAATAAATGATGTTATTTTTTGTGACAACTACACTCGTGATGTTCTTCCAAATACGCAATCGAATCGCGACACATTGCTTCCAAAACAGAAATATCAATATCCGCTAATTTTTTGATATAAATACAGGCTTTTCCCATTTTATATTTCCCAAAGTTTTCCAACAAATGTTTGTTGTCCTCTCTGGGAGAGTAAATATATAAAGAAAATTCAGCCTTTCGAGGAGAAAAACCAAGCATAGGAGCATCGCCTTCATGTCCGCTGGCATACTTGTAGTGGTAACTGCCAAAACCAATAATAGTTGGTCCCCACATTTTGGGTTCAAAACCCGACCATTGCTGCATCAATTCGATAAGCCGAAAACTATCGGCCTTCTTTTGATCATTATCAACAAACGATTGAATAAAATCAGTTACACTGACTTGGGTTGCTGTGGTTTTATTGGTTGCCATAAAAAAGTCTTTTGAACCAAAGATAAAAATTTATTGAATTGAATTTTAATTCGCTAAAGATTTTTGATTTTCGGCATTACCATACAACTTCTTCCGAAACCAAAACGCCAAATTCACCAACGCAATTAAAGCCGGAACTTCTACTAACGGACCTATCACTCCAGCAAATGCTTGACCACTATTGATACCAAAAACACCTATAGCCACCGCAATGGCCAACTCAAAATTATTACCGGTAGCCGTAAACGCAATAGAGGTAGCTTTGGAATAATCGGCTCCAAAATACTTGCCAATGAAAAAACTGATTACAAACATCACCGCAAAATAAATCACTAACGGAATCGCAATTCGGACAACATCCAAAGGAATGTGAACAATCAACTCCCCTTTCAAACTAAACATCAAGACAATCGTAAACAACAAAGCAATCAAGGTGATCGGTGAAATAAACGGAACATATTTCGTTTGAAACCAGTCTTCTCCTTTTATCTTAATCAATACATACCGACTCAAAAAGCCCAAGGCAAACGGAATACCCAAATAAATCCCCACACTCTCCGCTATTTGTCCGATGTGAATATCAATAATAGAACCTTCAAACCCAAAATAGGGTGGCAAAACCGTGATAAAAATATACGCATAAACGCTGTACAACAAGACTTGAAAAATACTGTTTAAAGCAATCAATCCGGCGGCGTATTCTCGGTTTCCATCGGCTAAATCATTCCATACGACAACCATGGCTATGCATCGAGCCAAACCAATCAAAATAACGCCTATCATGTATTCCGGATAACCATTCAAAAAAAGTAAGGCCAAGAAAAACATCAAAACGGGACCAATTACCCAATTCAACAGTAAAGAAGCTCCCAAAACTTTTGTATTCTGAAACACCTCACCCATTTTACTGTAATTCACTTTAGTCAAAGGCGGATACATCATCAAAATCAATCCGATTGCTAAAGGAATATTGGTCGTACCGGAGGAAAACGAATTGATAAATCCGGAAGAACCGGGAATAAAATACCCCACTCCAACACCAATCAACATCGCCAAAAATATCCAAAGCGTTAAATAGCGATCTAAAAAACCTAATTTTTTTCGGTTGACAACGGGGGAACAATTGGTTACTGACATAGTTTTTTATTAAAAATTGAAAAACTTTTTTAACTTCTACTTAAATAATTTTTAAATAAATATTGATGTAATAGAATCCTGTAATGATGAATGTAAGAGCTGCGATAATTCGCATTACTTTTTCAATTTTTGTGATGGTTTTAAAATAGTTACCAAGTTTTTCCATGCTAAAAGCAATCACCAACGCAAAGAAAATAACGGGTAAACCTGTACCAATAGAGAAAACAACAGGTAATATCAAACCTTCACTCGAAGCCAAGGTCATTGGAATTAACATGGCAAAAAACAACGCACCGCTATAAGGACAAAATGCCATGGCAAACAAAGCTCCTAATAAAAATGAGCCGAGTAAACCTTTGGTTTTGAACGTATCAGATAATTTTTCGGTGAAATTTAATCCTTTGATGAAGTTCAACTTTATAACATCCAACATTATTAAACCAATGATTATCAATACATAACCAATATACTTTTCTCCATTTCCTTGAAATAATTTTGCTACTTGAAATTTACTAGCTCCAAAATAAATCAAAGCACCAATTAAGGTATAAGAAAACATTCTTCCTAAAGTGTAAAGCAGTCCACTCAACACTACTTTTCTTTTGTTATTAATGGTCTTGGCAATAAAAGCAGTTGCTGTGATATTTGTCGCCAACGGACAGGGAGCAATGGCAGTGAGTAATCCCAAAGCAAATGCTGCAAGAATAGGAAAGTCTTTATTTTCGGCAAATATTTGAATGAAATCCATAATTATTGGAATGTAGAAATTTCCTTTTGAAGTTCGGTTTTAAACTTTTCGCCTTCGTTTTTGGCATACATAAAAGCCATTTCGGTTAAATCTTTAGTCACTTTAGTTTTGCTATTATACAAGTATAAAGACGTTCCGGTTGCTTCAAATTGTTCTGCAACTTTTGCATTTTTCTCATCGTCAACATTATACAAAACAAACGAAATAGCTTCATTTTTACTAATAGTTTCTCTGCTTAATTTTTCAATATTATTAC
Organism: Flavobacterium filum DSM 17961; assembly: GCF_000425465.1. Lineage (GTDB taxonomy): Bacteria > Bacteroidota > Bacteroidia > Flavobacteriales > Flavobacteriaceae > Flavobacterium > Flavobacterium filum. The sequence goes on from NZ_AUDM01000006.1 coordinate 51,752, forward strand.
AAGTTATACAACGATGTTCGGTGTGAAATTGAATCAATTGAATTTCGGTTTGAGCGGTGTTTTTTGTATTTGTATTTGCTTCCTCTTTTACTTCGTTTTTACATGAAATAAATAATAAACTGAGTAACATAATTTTTAAAAATATTTTCATGATAAATTATTTTGATATATATATTTTTAATTTTTGGGATGTAACAACATTTTCTAAATGTCCCATATTCTTTTCAGCATTATCTATAAAATGGGTGTGAATATAATGACCTCTATGGGTAAAAACGCCTTCATGTTCTTTAGAATAAAAACCTAATAATTGACCTTCAACTTTATTTAAATGGAAATGTTTTTTGGCTTTATCATGCAAATCGTGGTTGTGTTCTTTCTCCTCTAATGGCTTTGAAATGATATGATAATCAACCTTATCAAAGCTTCCTACTATTTTAAAAACAAAAGGTTTAGTGGTTTTAATGCCCATTTTTTCGGCCGCACTTTCTATAACGGTTTGCAAATCTTCCTCACTGGAAATGGGTTGATTAATTTCAATTTCATGCCAAGAATTGACATACGAAAATACCGCAAAAGGGGAAAGCACGTTCCAATTGTTTTCAATGATGATCATATTATTTACATCAACAGTTGATGTAAACATTTTTCCATCAATAATGGTTACTTCACCTTGAATCCTACCCAAAGGACAAACAGCATATAAATTCTCTTTTGGAATCGTATCCCAAAGAATATGTGCCGATAAATCTTCACCCATCATCACTTTTTTCATGGCACTGACGGTTTTGATTTCGGTTTCTATTTCTACTGTTTTGACATTTTCAGCCTCCTCAATTTTACCCTCCTTTTTACATGAATATAAGCAGGTGAAGATTGCCGCTAGAATAATAATTTTTGACTTCATTTTTATAAAATTAAATTAAACATATAACCTGAAAGGATGATGAAAAAAGCAACAACCCCAAAGAATATTGCAATCAATTTCCATGTCATCACTTTCTTAAGCATTGTAGCTTCCGGAATCGATAAACCTACAACTGCCATCATAAACGCAATCGCAGTTCCGATAGGGATTCCTTTTTGAACAAAAACTTGAATAATTGGTAATACTCCAGCAGCATTACTATACATTGGAACGCCCAATATAACGGCAATTGGCACTGCAAAAGGATTATCTTTACTTATATAGTTTTCAAAAAAACCTGTTGGTATAAATCCGTGCATCATTGCTCCTATTCCTATTCCGATAATAATGTACCAAAAAACACCTTTGATGATGGAAAGTGCTTCTTTAAAAATGAAAGGCAAACGTTGAGAAAAAGTTTGTTTTTCTTCTTCCAAATCATCTTCTTTGCTTGCATTTGCTAAAACTCCTTGCACCCATGGCGATAAGTATTTTTCTAACTTGAGTTTTCCCAATATAAACCCACCAAACATTCCTAAAATGATACCACTTGAAACATAAATTAAGGTAGCTTTTAAACCAAACATTCCGATAAATAGAGCAATTGCAACTTCATTTACCAATGGTGAAGTAATTAAAAAAGCAAAAGTTACACCAAGTGGAATGCCTCCTTTTACAAAACCAATAAATAACGGAACCGAACTACACGAACAAAAGGGTGTGATGGCTCCAAAAGTGGAAGCAAACAAATATTCTAAACCAAAAAGTTTATTTCGAGAAAGGTAATTTCTGATTTTATCTACCGGAAAATACGAGTTGACAATGCCCATAACCGTTGTGATAAGAAACAATAAGATTAAAATCTTTATCGTATCATAAACAAAAAAGTGAAGTGCATCGCCCAATTTTGAACTTTGAGCAATGGTAAAAACCGAATAAATCAGCCAATCAGAAAGGTCTTGTAGCCAATCAAACATGTTATGAAAGTGCTTCTACAATTTCGGCTTCGCTTGGAACTTTTCCTTTTATTTTCACTATTTCATCTACCACAACTGCTGGTGTAGACAAAATATTATATTCCATAATTTGTTGAATATCTTCCACTTTTTCTACCGTTGCATCAATATTGTTTTTTGCAATTGCATCTTTAACTGCTTGTTCGGTGGCTTTGCATTTTGCACAACCCGTTCCTAAAATTTTAATTGTTTTCATGTTAATTATTTTTAATTTGTGAGAACACAAAACACATTTCGCTGGCAATTTGCAAACTGCGTTCTGCATATTTTTCATTCATAAGTTCCGTTCCGTCAAAAGCTTTTGGGTCATCGTATTTGATGGGAAATCGAACTTCTGCTCCCAAAACCAATGGGCAACCTTCATCCGCATTGTTGCAAGTCATGATGGCTCCAAACCCACTTTTCGGATTAAAATCATCAAAATAGGTTTTGGAAAAACAGATAATCGGATGCTGATTGTCACCGAATTTCACCGCATAAACCGGATTTTCGGTTTCACTTAGTTGCTGAATTTGAAATCCTTGATGCACTAATGTTTCGGCTACTTTGGGAAACATGGCCGTAGCTTCTGTTCCGCCGGAATAGCAAAAAACATTGTTTATCCCAAAATGAAACGCCATCGTTTGTGCCCAAATTTGCGACAAATGACTTCTCCGTGAATTGTGGGTACAAATAAAATTCAATCGAATTTCTTCGTTAGCATCCACTTTTTGTTGAATGTAATCCACTAAGGATTGTAAAACTGGTTTTCGTTCGTTTGGAACATCAATAGATTGGATGTTTTCGATAGTAATTGATAATTTTTCTAACATAAAGATTTAAGGAATAAAATGAAATAAATAGCCCAATAACGAACCGCCTAACACCACAAAAGCACTGTTCAATTTTTTGTAGTTAAATAATAAAACAATACTCAGCACTGCTATCAAAATGGTTTTCCAATCGGTTATGGTTTCTGTTCCCATAGCGATACACACCGAAATAATGATGGCGACCGATGCTACATTTACAGCATCAAGAAAAGAGGAAAACAACTTCGAATTTCTCATTTTTTTCACCAAAGGATTGAGTAACGCTACAAACGCAAACGAAGGAAGAAAAATTCCAATTGTTGCCACAATCGCTCCTTGCAACCCATCAATTTGATAACCAATAAATGTTACAGATGAAAAGACCGGACCCGGCGTAAACTGCCCCACCGCAATGGCATCAATCAATTGCTGACGGGTTAAAAGACCGGTAGCCACTAATTCGGTATCTAAAAAAGCAAACAAAACATATCCGCTTCCATACAAAATAGAACCTATTTTTAAAAAGATCCAAAACAGTTGCGTTTGCGTTGCTGATAAAAAGGGAATCGGAGAAAGGGTCAAAAATGAAAGAGGGACAAAACCGGTAACAGAGTTATTTCTCCTAATATATGCTAAAAACAAGGCTAAAAAACCAGCTCCAAACATCAAGTAAATTTCATATAAACCAAATAATGAACCGATTAACACTACCATTCCAATGAGAGTCAATTCAATTGTTTTGAAGGATTTCTTAGCCAAAGGAAAAATTGCAGCCAATATAATCGCAATGATAGCAGGTTTTATTCCGTACACAAAAGGAGCTACTTCAGGAAGTTGACCATAGGTTTTGTAGAGCCAAGCTAAAATACCGGTAATCAAAACAGCCGGTAAAATAAAACACAATCCGGCGATAATTAATCCTTTCCAACCTCCTTTTTCATGACCAATGTGCATAGTCATTTCTGTACTATTGGGTCCCGGAATAAGGTTGGTGGCACCAATTAAGTCTAAAAAATGTTGCTCAGAAAGCCATTTACGTTTCACAACAACTTCTTGTTGCATCATGGCAATATGAGCAGCCGGACCACCAAATCCGATGATGCCGAGTTTCAAAAAGAGTTTTGCAATGTCTTTTAAGGCTGCTTTATTTTCCATTTTTTCATAATTTTAGCATCAACTGACCAATAACCACTTCCTTTGATAACTAGAAAAATACTTCCTAAAAGCATGGACCAATCTGTTCTACTACCATGCAATAATTCCCAAAATCCTTTTTCTAAAAAAACTTCTGATTTTGTAGTGACTATAGCAACTAACATAATTATAATTAACGGTAAACTTGCAATTCTTGTCATGAATCCTATCAAAACCAAAATTCCACATAAGATTTCAAAAAAACCAACAAAAGATCCTAAAAATTCCGGATCGGGCAATCCTATCTTTTCAAATCTTCCGCTTCCCCGGAGGGCAGGGAAAAGAAATTTTTGTATTCCTTCAGATAAAAAAACAAAACCAACAATAAATCGAATGAGAATTGTTGTTTTTGATAAATCAGTATTTATAATTTTTTTTAGCATAATTTATTTTCTAACGGGTGATTGTCTAACTTCCGGAATCTGAATATTGAAAAAAGGCACTTTTTCCAAAGCATGACATGAATTACAACTTATTGTTAGATGCTGAAAAGCTTGATTAAAATTTTTCAAATCTCTATTTTTCACAACCTCTTGCATTTTTGGTAAATCATAAGTCAAAAAATATTCTGCAGATTTTGATCTCTTGGGTCTTCGTTCCAAACCATTTTTAATTGCTAATTGCATCTTTGTTATTTGATAATCGGCATATTCCCAATTCTCATCTTGACCTGCCCAAAATAGCTCTTGATACCTATAACCCGTTTCTAACATTGCATTATCAAAACCTCTAAAATGATTTTCGATAATCGTAATTTGTTCCGTTTCTGTTCCTTTTATCCATTCTCCTTCTACTGTCTTTGAATGTTTTCCACATCCAAAAAACAAAAAGGGAATTAAAAAACTAATTATTTTATTCATCTTATCGCTTTTTATAATGACAAAAAATAAAATTCTGAACCGTATCAAATGGTGTTTGATGATCTTCAGTTAAGCAATTTTCCAATTCAAATTCTTCTCCAAAAACCGCTTCCATTTTTTCAACTGAATATTGCGTTATCGGTAAACCACTGCATTTTAAAGGTCCCTCTTCTGAGAAAGTGCCAATGATAACCTGTGCATTTTCATTGGTATTTGAAATTACATTCTTTTTGTATTGCTCTATATCATTTGCTGCTGTAAAAAAATGAAACGAAGCCCGGTCATGCCAAACGTCAAATTTATCTTCCGAATTAAAATGCAAACTGTCAGAAACGACAAAAGTGACATTTTTACCTTCCTCTCCTAATCGACTTTTTGCTCGTTCAATGGCGGCGGATGAAATATCAAGCAACGTTAAATTGGTGTAACCCAACTCCAATAAATGATCAATCAAATAGCTGTCGCCACCACCAACATCAATAATTCTGGCCGCTTTGGACACTTTACATGCTTGAATGAATTGAATAGAAGTGGTGGGTTTGGTTTGATACCAACTTACTTCTGTTTCTTGTTTGGTGGAAAATACAGTTTCCCAATGTTGTTTTTTTTCTGTCATTTTCATTACTTTACCACGAAGCACACAAAGGAGACACTAAGTTCACAAAGAATTTATTTTTAATTTTTTTGATTGTTTTTATTCTTTCGATTCTTTTGATTCTTAATTTAACAACACCCCGAATCAGGAGTACAACAAGCGTTAGCTTTTGGTTTCCACTCGCCTATTTTTACTTTTAGTTTTTCCGGTGGAATACCACATTTGTCTTTCGCTAAACAATCGGTTAGTTTGGAAGTCAATATGAAATTGGTTCCGTCAAAATCCAAATCAAATTTACCGATGGTGGCTGCCATTTGGTATTCCACTTCAATGGCTGCATCGGGAAGGTTTAATGTTTTTTCGGATAATTCAATAATATGTAACAGTTTCTCAGGATGCAAACGATGATCGTAATCATTCGCTTCCCAAAGTTGAAAATTAACAACTTCCTCTGAGCGAACTGTTCCACCACAATCGATGAAATGTTTCGTTACTTTTCCCACTTCCGTCACATGAAAATGACCGGGAACCATTTCGCCACTGGGCAATTGAAAAGCAATGGTGGATAATTTTTGTAAGGCTATTTTAATTTCTGATAGTTTCATTTTTTTAATATTTGGTGATTGATAATGGGTAATGGGTGATTGGTTAACAACATTTGTTCTTCAATTTTTGACGAATCGCACCAAAATGATGTTCTATTTTATCAATCGTTTCCGGATTAAGGCAATAGCAAATTGCTGTTCCTTCAATCGTACCTTTGATAATATTGGCATTTTTGAGTTCTTTTAAATGCTGTGAAACCGTGGGCTGAGCCAAAGGCAAAACCTCAACTATATCGCCACAAATACACGTATCTACCGACAATAAATAATCTACAATCGCAATTCTGGCCGGATGAGCCAAGGCTTTGAACAAATTGGCCATTTCATTTTGCTCCACCGAAAAGGATGCTGTTTTTGATGCTCCCATATTATTTTATTATTATATTGCAATATTACGATATTATAATAAAAGAAACAACATTTGATATCCTAATTTTCATTTTTATCAATATACGTATTTCTACGTATGGTACGAATTATTAAAATCACACAACTTTGCCCTATAACTTTTAAATCAATAAAAAATGAAAAATCTACAAAAAGCAATGTTCATGTTAGGATTAGCCCTAACAACTACTTTCTTCTCTTGCAGCAGCGATAGCGACGGAGGCGGAAATGGATTTAGCGGTCCAAGCACAGGAACCTTCGTTAAAGCAAACATCGGTGGCACCAATATGTTAGCCCAAGGTGAATTTGCCAATGGAGGGTATAATGGAGGAAATTTAGTCCTTCAAGGGTTTGATATCAATGGTAAATCGGTGGGCATTCAATTATATGCTAACGATGGCTCATTAGAGGTTGGCACCTATGACATGCACAACGAAAACAATGAAAATTATGTGGGCAGTTTAACCTTAATTGACATCAATACGAGTACTATGGTTACCACTACTTACAATTCATCTATTTGTAGCGACTCTAATGGCACGCTTGAAATTACCGCAATTGACAACACAAAAATAGAAGGGACGTTCAATTTTAAAGGAAAAGAAATTAGGGATGGCGATGATTGTTCCGGCGGAACAAAAAACGTAACCAGTGGTTCATTTAGATTGGTATTGTAGGCTGATTTTTTATTTCTGGAAAAGGCTATTCTTCGGAATAGTCTTTTTTTTATGCATATAATTTATCCTAAAAAAAGTAAAACTGCCAATACACAAAAAATCCAATCAAAACCGTATACGCCAGAAGATTCAGAGTCACCAAACCAATAGACCATTTTCCCCAATTGGATTGCCGAAATAATTGGAAAGTTAAGTACCAAAACGGCAAAATAATCAACAATAACAAATAGGGAAAATAAGAGGTTAAGGTAACCGTCCAACGCGTAGCATCCTGATACGGTGCGGGAAAATAAAAAATCGCCATGTTGGTAACCAACACAAACATGTAATACGTAAACAGTAATCCCAATACAATCAGTATTACAGGCAAAAAACGATAGGACTGAACTGAATTTTTTACCACCATTTGCACCAAGAAAAACAAAGCGGTCACAAAAAACAAGCCCCCAAAACCCACCAACATCAACCCTATTTTCATATTGTTCTGCGGAATTTGATAGGCTTCTAACTGCTTAAATGATTTGTTAGGTGGAAATAATTCGGGTAAAGCAATAATATGATCACCTTTAGCCAATTCGGTTTTTAAATCATACGAAATAGAATGTTCGTAATCATGATAAAAATACAATTGAAAGGTGAGGTCATTCAAATTCCAATTGGAGGTTAAGAGCGTTCCATCTCCAATTTTGAGTCTGGAAACATGCATGGCTTTTGACAATTCTCGGCAATAAGCAAATGAGGTTTCGAATTCTTTTTCAATAAACTCCACGCCATTGCGGTACCTGTCCATTCGAAATGCTTTTTCTTTATCGGTAATAGACGGACAAAAATTAGCAATTACATAGGTTGGTTCGTTCCCAATAGTCAATTGATAGGGTTCTACAATTAAATATTTTCCGGTGGAATCAACATAAATAAAGACATCTTCAATAAAATAACTGTGGTCATATTGACTGTAAAATGCTTTGACTTCTTCAACAGTTTTACATCGTTTTAAAACTTCTTTTAAAAAATTGGTGGGCTCCGTAATCGGTTTTTTATTTCCAGTTGCTTTTTGAACCGGATGATAAGAAGCCAATCGTTCAAAAGCTAAACCCACTTCATTCATACCGGTTTGAGGAGCATAACCATATTTTCCATCCCACCGCGAACCGGTGAACGCCGCACCATAAGTATCAGCTGTTTTAGCCGTTTCAAACCACAAATGAGGCGTTAATCGCCAAGCATCTTCATTACTACCAAAAAATGTCTTTCCGTTTTTAGTGATTTTATAGCCGCTGCAGGCAAAGACTTGATTCACATTTAAAAAAACGAGGAGAACAATACATCCAAAAAGAACAATGTGGCGAAATGAAATCATATTCATATTTTGAAAACCAAACGGCTTATTATTCCATTACAAACAAAAAAAAGAGCGGTATATTGTGTAAGATGAATTGTGTAAGATGACTGGAAACAGTATGGATTGACTTCGAATAGGAGGAAGTTTTGGGATTATATGGTTTGGATGGCCAATGATAAAATTGCTCTAAAAAGCTTTCTTCTTGTTTTTTGAAGTCGATACTTCCTTGAGCCATTTCACTTGTGCTCTTGCTTCTTCTAAAGTAACGGGCGGCTGCTTGGATAGTTGCTCCAAACTCAACTTGGCTCTTTCCTGAAAGGATATTTTGTAGTTCATGCTTCAAGGAGTTTTGACAAATATAAAAAATTGTCGTGAAATGGAGTTGACTATCATACCCTAACCCTCGAAGGATTTTTAACCCTTCGAGGGTTTACCTGAGCTTGAAAGCCACAAAAACTGAATACGATTCACAACAATAACGCCTTACTTCGCATAATTGCTTCTATTTTTAACATACTGTTCAAAGGCTATAGATAGGAAAAGACTTTTTGAAAAAAAAGAAGGTATAAAACAAAAAATCCCCGAAAATTAAATTCTCGGGGATGGTTTATTTCACAAAAATGTCTTTCAACTGTCCGATAATGTTACCACTGCCGGAAACGGTAATTTCACCAATTCTATCAGCAATTTTCTCTACATATTCCATCTCCTTCAATTTCCATAACATTTCGTTGTCCTCCATTAATTTGGCGGTGTTCAACATACTTCTCATGGCAGCAGTTTCCTCTCTTCTCATGATGCTGTTGGCTTGGGCTTTCTTTTCAGCCACTAATACTTGGTTCATGATTTCTTTCATATCACCGGGTAAGATGATATCCCTAATACCGGCATCTAAAATTTTCAAACCCAAGGCTTCACTTCTATCCACAGTTTGCTCTAAAATAGCTTGTGCAATACTGTCTTTTCTGCTCAACAATTCATCTAAGGTAAAACCACCCACAAAGGCTCTTAAGACCAACTGCATCATCACATACAATTGCTTGTCAAACGCTTTGTTTTCCACTAAAGCTTTGGTCATATTCACCAATTGATAGCTCACAAAGAAGTTGATTCTCAAGGTTGCTTTGTCTTTTGTCAACAATTCCTGACCGGAAATTTCCATTTGTTGCATTCGGATGTCGGCTGTTTTAACCTCAACTGCAATAGCATTGTTCCAAAAGTAATAACTACCCGCTTGCAACTCTTTTACAAAAGCACCGTTCACAAACAATAAACCTTTTTCATACTCCATCACCTGAAATCTTCTGGTGTAGGGTCTTAACTTACTGTTTTCCAAAAGTGCTTCATTGACAGCTTCTGTGATGGTTACTTTTGATAAATCCACTTTTATGAAACTGTTTGTTTTGTAACCTTTCCAAAAGGCATATCTACCGGTTGTCAATACTTCACTGAAAATACCGTTTACAAAGTACAACGCAATTTGAGCATCGGCTACTTCCACCACTTCCAACATAGAAGCTAAGGTTTCATTTTGTAGCAAAAGGGTTAATTCGATGGGGGCTACGAAAGATTGTCTCATTTCATACACCCTAATTTCTCTGTTGCCAAAAATCCAGTAGTTGCCTTCTTGCAACACGCTTTCTAATTTTCCGTTTTTAAATACCAAACCCACTTGGTAGGCATTCATTGTAATTTTTCTGATCATTTTGATTTTGTTTTACTGTTATTTTTAACCCCATAATTATTCGGCATAAGGCTCAAATTGCCTGATTGCTATACCGCTTCATTTCTTTTTTTAAACTATGGTTTTCTCTAAATAAGTGAAACGCCTTTATAAGCCCAAAAAACTATGTTACTATGTGGTTAATTCTTCATTAATTGTTTTTACTAATAAAAAACCATTGGTCTATGTCCTCAAAAAAAAGGACGGAATAAAGGAGGTTAGCCCAAGTATTTGAATGGTTTCTGACTTATTTTCCGAAAGAAATAGCTTCTCTTTCAGGCAAAGCAAAAAGCAAAAAAACAGTTGCGAAAACGTCGTCTTCATGCAGGTCTTTTTTGGAGTGTGATGGGTTTACGAATAAACCCATCACCAACAAAGACCAATCGTTTTTTTTCTGTCATTCTTTTGGAGAGTGAATGGAACTCTGAATTACTACATTAATAGTGTAGTGCTCTACCCACTGAGCTAACGCATCGGTATGCGTACGGGAATCGAACCCGCGACAACTGATAGTCTACAAGAGCCTAAATCTTGTGCGTTTGTCCACTCCGCCATACTACTTTTGTAGCAACAGGATTCGAACCTGTGAGACCTTGTCGGCAATTTTTTGGAAAACCACCTAAACCTCCAACTCAAGTTGCACAGTACAACATCATTCGCCTGAGCGAAACGAATACTACAAAGGTGCTATACAGAAACACGCAACAGGACTTGCTTAGTATCCTCTAATTCTAAAATCTTCATTCGTTATTCTTCAATTGTTAATCACATTCAAAGATTTCAAAATCACTACGCAGCTAATTTGCGTAACCTATATTTACAGTAAACCCATCGCTTCTTGATGTGCTTTATCCCGGGCATCAATCGCTCCAAACGGACTCCCTTTAAAATAACCGATGTTTTTAAATCCGTTTTCTTCGGTTATCAAAGATTCTTTTTTCGTAATCGCTCCGGTATATTTTGAACCATAATTACCCGTGATTTGCTTGGTGGCCGGATCTACATCACCCCATTTAGGCGTTTTACCATTATAGATGGGTTCCACAAAATAGATGATACCGGTAATCCTAGACTTCATTAAAAATCTACCTGTTTCATCGGTGTTGGTTAAAAACCGTTTTAAAATGTCTGGTCTCATCACATTACTTATTTAAATTAAACATCAACTTGCGGAATAGATTTGAATCGAACAAATACCTTTAGTGCTTCAAACTAACGTGCAACACCTTGTACACCACTATTCCCATTTTGTACTCTGTAAGGGAATCGAACCCTTATTGCTCGGTAGAAAGCCGAGTGAACTAACCGTTATTCGAACAGAGCTTTGGGTGTTTTCGTTCCGAAGCATCGGAAGAACCCTGTTTTGCTGAACCACAATCAGCCGTTTTACCAAATAAACTAAAAACACCATCAGCGGAGAGCAAAGGAATCGAACCTTCACCACACGAATGTGAATCTGATTAGCAGTCAGACGCAACGAACCACTAGTTGACCTACTCTCCAAGTTTGCGGCTTATACGAGAATCGAACTCGTTTCTCCCGAGAGACAGTCGGGAAGGTTAGCCAGTAACCCCAATAAGCCTGTTCCTTTCTACAGAACTTCATGCGATTTTGGAAGGAGTTGAACCTTCAACCTCCGGGTTAACAGCCCATTGCTCTACCGTTGAGCTACAAAATCATTTTTTTATCTTTCAAAAATTCGTCCCGATAACTATCAGGATCCGCGTTCTTTTTATTGCCACGGATTGGACTGATTTAAACAGATTTAATTTTTCCAATTATTCAATTTTTTTTAATCTGTGTTTAAAATTTAGACATAAAAAAAGCACCTCATCAAAGGTGCTTCGTATCATCACAAGGGAATATACTATCCCAAAGACCTATACTTATGCACCTGTTTATTGCTATCTCCAAACTCCACACTTGGATGAAAACTATTTTTACGCTCTATTTGATTTGAATAACACATATTCTATTTTTTATACTTATTAAACTTTCTTATCAATTCTAAACTCCAAACTCCCATCTCCATACTCCCAACCCCATTCTCAAAATTTCCTCTGCAAAGATAAAGTCAAAAAAAACTAACTTCCAAATAAAATTTTAATTTATTTTATTGATTTTCAATTACTTATGCTTATTTTTTAGACAATAAAAACCTGCTCCGTATTCCTACAGATGAGTTGAAATCGTCAAATGCCTGTCTCTCATTTGGTTACTTTTCAAAACTATAATGCAATCATGAGGTTAGTTGTGAAACATTTTTTTAAATTATTTTTCATTTTTTTCATATTCAATCGGTTATAAAACAAAAAAACGCCCTTTTTGCAAAGGACGTTGGTGTATATAAATGCTTTTTTAGCTAAAAAATCAATTCGTTTTTTCTGTAAAAACCATACCAACGTCCATACATTTACTCGGATTTTGCCCGAATAAACGATCACTTTCTATCGAAAGGATGTACATTTTATGTTGGTTGGTGTTTTTCATGATGGGGCAAATGTAGGGAAAAAAGTTAAAATAAAACAAATGGTCAATTTAGAGTGACTTAATTTTTTCTGATTGACAGATGATTACAATTGTCACCCTTCGCCAAACGTTAACAAATTACTATCGGGATCTAGTAGTGAAAACTCTCGCTGTCCCCAAGGTTTAGTTTCCAAAAACCCATTTGGATGTATTCGTACTTTATTATCCAATAAGGTTTGGTAATAATGATCAATGTTATTTACACGAATGTACACCTGACCGTAATTTTGTTCAGGAACAAGATCTGCAAACAGAAAAAAATGAATTTGAATGTTATCTTTTTCTACCATCAAATAGTCAGGATAATCGTGACTTCCGAAAATTTTGAAACCTAACTTTTCTGTATAATACCGAATGGTGATGGTTTTATTCCGCATGGGTAATTTTGGGTGGATTGCTGTGAGCATAACGTTGATTTTATTTAACTAAAATAGTAATTAACGTGAGTTCAATATAAAAACCAAAGAAACATTCACCATTTTACACGAATTACACTAATTAACACGAATTGAAGATGGAATATTATACCAATAAAATCTGATAAATCAGATTTTAATTCGTGAAACTTAATTGTTAAAAATTATGATTCGTGTAAATTCGTGCAATTCGTGTCTAAATTTAAATATAATTACGTCAAAATCACGTTAATTATATTTTTACTTTTAAACACAAATCAATGGAACACGGACTTCGCCTTTACTTCTTTTTTCGGGTACGAGCGAGACACTCGCACTAGAAGGGGATGTAAATTTAAAAAATGTTTTCCGCCAATGTCAAAAAGGGCAAGTAATCAATCTGCTCCCTTGAATACTCGTTCTTGTATTCATTCATCCACTTCTTAATTTCTTTTTTACTTTCTATTCTAAAATCTTGTTGAAAATTATCTTTAAGTTTTACTTCAAAATAATATTCGGTAATTGAATTCTTTTTTCCTTTTATTTCAGTTTTATGTTTATGTTGAATTGATTCAATTTCACCATAATAAGAAGTCAAGTAAAAAAGTTTTGTTCTCCCACCGGAGTAAATAACAATTTTTGAAGCATTATGTAAATCATAAGGAAAACCAATTAAGTTATTTTGCTTGTCAGTGGAATGAAAATAAAATGTTTTCTGTTTTATCAACTTAGCAATATCTTTACTACGAACATAACCCAACACAACTTTTTCTTTCTCTTTAGGCTCCTCCACCAAATACAACTCCAATTGTTTTTTGGTTTCAAAACCACTGATTTTACTGCGGTAACTTTCGGCTAATGTTGGATTTTCAATTTCTAGTTTTCGGTTTTTACTGATTTCTAAAAATTCAGTTTCCATGTCAATCCCTAAAAATCTGCGATTGGAAAGATTAGCGGCAATTCCGGTGGTAGAACTTCCGGTAAACGGATCTAAAATCCATGCACCGGGTTTAGTAGAAGCTAAAATGATTCGGGTTAAAACGGACAATGGTTTTTGTGTGGGATGTTTACCACAACTTTTTTCCCATTTCGCAATAGCAGGCAACTTCCAAACATCTTTCATTTGTTTGTCGCCGTTGAGTTGCTTCATTAACTCATAATTGTAATAATGGGGTACTTTTTCTTTTTTACGAGCCCAAATAATTAACTCGGCAGAGGGAGATAATGACAACATCTTTAAATCTAAATGAAGTTTAATTACATCAAAAAATTAATTATTAAGTTTTATCTTTAGATTATTTATTTTTGATTCTAAAAATTTTAACACATGCTCTATATTGTTTATTGTTTTATTTTCAAATTCAAAAAAAGTCTTATTCATTAAATTTTCCTGAATTACTCTATTAAATTGTTTTTTTATAAATTTTTGAGATTCAATAAATTTGCTTTTTTGAAAATTTAATAAATCATTCTTAGAAAATAAATCCTCTAAAGTAAAGTTCGACCATTCATTATTTATATCACTTAGTAAGAAAACTCGATCTTCGAGATAAATTCCAAAATTTTCTATGTAGCGTTCCTTTTCATTTTTACCAGATTTATCAGAATCCAAAAGTATAATAAAGGGTTTAGCCCAACCTATATATAGACTAATTAAAGTATCAATATTACCAGAACCTGTGCTAGGTGATAAATTTAAATCATATCTGTTTTTAAAAAGTATTTCATTGAAATAAGTAAGAGTATAAAAGTCATTCTTTCCCTCTAAAAAAATACAGTTTGGTATCATTTCTAGATTACTTGGAACATAATCTAATACATCAAGAACAGGTTGAAAATATGCTGTATTGTGAGGATGTAAAGTAGCAAAATCTCTGTATGGAGTTACAGAAATATTAGTTGCTTTAATATTAAAATCTTCAATATTTTCCAAGTCTAAACCCTCATTTTTAACTACATAAGTACTCTCTAACCAGTTTGGATTAATTAAATGGTGACTATGAGTAGTATAAATTATTTTACAATTTTCTAAAAGATTTTCAAAACTTTTTAATAATTGTTTTTGTGCTAGAGAATGTAAATTAGATGCTGGCTCATCAAATAAAAACATTATGTTTTTTGGTTTATCTTTTCTGAAAGGCCTAAATTGAGTCAACAATAAGAAAGTAAAAAACCAACGAAACCCCATTGATCTTTCATTAATTTGATAAATACCGTCACTTGATTCAATTTGAAATTCAAGATAAACCCCGCCTTCATCTTCATAACAATCAATCAATACACTTGTCTCCTTAATATCTCTTTTAAATATTTGATTCCAAGAACTAAAAACAACATCAGTTACTTTCCTATTCATTTTTTTTAAAAGAGTCTCTAAATTTCTTTTATCGTTTTTATCTTCTTTATTTTTAAATCTTTCTATAATATGCTTTTCAATATTAGTATTATTCTCTAAAGTGTATAAAATATCTTGAATTATTTCTTTGTAGAAAATTTGTTTTTTGTTTCCTTCTTGATTGTCTTCCAAATAAATTTTTGATGGAAAATCAAAAAGAAAATTTGGAAAATATAAAATACTAGGAATTAATGACTTACAAAAAACACTTGCTTTAAAATTATCATCCTCTGTTAACTTTTGAAACTTTTTTCCATTATTTTTTTTTCCCGAAATACCTGACCACTTTGACTCAAGTTTTATAAATCTAGAATTTTCAAATTTAAAATACTTAAAGTAGGTAAGTTTTTTTTTTCGTTCTATAGATTTGAATTGAGTATTTTTTTTTATGTATAACTCAATTTCATTTAAATCATCTTCATCAAGAGAAATATCAACTTCTATAATGACTTCACCATTAAAGTTATCCCTTGTATTTATTGGTATTATATTATTATAATCATCAATTATTGCTCCTGGTAATTCTAAATTATTTATAGACTCATCTTTTTGAGCAAACTGGTTAATCGCTTCTAATATAGTAGTTTTACCACTTTCATTTAATCCGATTAATGTGTAAATATTAGCTTGAGGATTTCTATTTAAATCTATCTCTATGTTTTCAATACCTTTAAAATTCTTGATTCTTATTTTTTCAAATTTCATTTCACAAAATTTATTTTCAAACGTTAATTAAAAGAAAAAATCAAATCTAAGAAAATTAAAACATATTGAGTAATTAACAGTCTCATAATATTTTAAATTCTAATACATCTTCAAAAAAATACATTTTCTACTTTTCTCAATCTCAATACCTTACCAAAAAACAATCGTAAAAATCACACACATTGTGTGTATAACTAATTGATAATGATCTATTTGTGTTTTGATATGTCAAAATTTGATCACATCTTTGTGGCAAATCATACGCAAATGGATGTACGCTTTGAACGAACAGAACACACTACGGTAGAGTGGCTCACTCCTCCCGAACTCGTGAAACAGTTGGGTGCGTTCGACCTTGACCCGTGCACGCCCGTTCATCCGCCGTTTGTGCATGCTACGCATAACTTCACCATTCATGACAACGGACTCGCCCAACCGTGGTTCGGGAGAGTGTACCTCAACCCACCCTATGGCAAAGGCATGGAAAAATGGCTCGAAAAATTGAAAATCCACGGCAACGGCATCGCCCTCATCTTTGCCCGCACCGAAACCAAATGCTTTTTTGACCACATTTGGCACGATGCTCATGCCGTTTTATTCGTAAAAGGAAGAATTAAATTCTACACCACCAAAGGCGAACAAAAAGGAACACCCGGTGCTCCCAGTATTTTTATTGCGTATGGGGAAGAAAATGCAGAGTTGCTCAAGAACTCAGGAATAGCAGGTAAATTTTTATACTTGAAATAACTACACGATTTCATAGCAAATAAATTCAGCAACATTGAATTCAGCATCAATTATCCATTCATTTTCAATCAATAATTTTTTTAAAGCCTCCTCTTTATCGTTTACTTCATCAACGATACCAATGACTTGTAAATTTTCAACGTCACTTCCATTGGGTGAAATGGTTTCCCCTTCAGGCGTAATAAATATAAATTTTTTCATGGCTACATGGATTACAATAAAACTTCATACTGTTGTTGCTCAATAATGGTTTCATATTGCTTATTGACCGCTTCATAATCTAAAAATGAAACTCTATTTTCCTTGTTTAAATAAGCAAATGAGGAATATTTAATTTTTTGCAAGTATTCTTGTTTTCTTTTTTTATCGGCTACAATAATCATTCTTGCATAAAAATCTTGAAGGTCATTAAATTTCACTAAAGAATTTTGAATATCAGTACTGTGCTCCACTTCAAAAAAAGAATGAGGCATTTCACGTTCATTAAACCAAATCACATCAACTGTCGAACTCCTTTTTACAATGGATGGATAGGAATAGCCGGGCAAAACATCTAGCGTACTCAACGTTGCTAATTTTTCGTTTAAAAATAATCTGTTTTTATCTTGACTAGGTACAAACGTTTTGAATCCTCTTAAATTACCAATTTTAATCAATAGTCCTTGATAATACGAATGATTAAATTCTTTGATTTCATTTGAATCTTTATTTTGTTCCGTTTCTTGAATAAAACCTTTGTTTTCCAGTTCATTCTTGAAACTAACTAAACCATATAAACCGGGTTTTATTTTGTAGATATTTTTATCGAGTTGAACAATTCGTCGTATGCTGGCAAAAGGGGTTTTAGTTTTCCACTCGCAGTCTTTAATCGTAAAAACCTCTTGATTCAATTGACCCAAAGTTGCAACACCACCTAATCGCTCCAATGTTTGTATGACTGCCTCGTTTTGCTTCATTTTTTCAAAATTTAATTTTTAATAACAAACGCTTTTATGGATTAAATGTTTGACCTTAAAAAGGTTTTACTTGCATCGGTATCAGTAATTCATTTTTCAATCTTCCCCAAACCTACTACTTTTTACGGTGATTATCAAGTGGAAAAATGTAGTATTTTTTAAGTCCTTAGTGAATAGTCCTTAGTCCTTAGTGAGTAGCCAACAGCAACCATTTACCAATTACCAATTTCCAATTACCAATTACCAACTACCTTACCTTCACCACCCAAACCCCTTTCTCTTCCGTTCGAACGGGGAGAAAAGCTCCATCGGTTTCTTCAAAATAGTGTAGCTCAAGGATATACAATGCCTTTCTAGGCTCAACCTCCACCTTTGGAAATCCATACGATAATCCGGTAGTAAACTGTTGCTCAAAATGCCAACCCCCGGAGTGTAACGTTCCCTCCAACGTGTCCCAATCATACGCCACTACGTGCAAACGAAAACCCACCCACAAAACGCCTTCCGGTAGGGTGATATCAAACAACTCTAATCGGTTGTCTTCTACCTTGTAGCCTAAAGGTAAATGGGTCAACGGGTTAAAAGCATATCCATTCAACTTCTGTATTGCTTCTTCATGAGTCAAAGCAGAAGCCAAGGTTCTTTCTCCACGAGGGTGTTGCGTCTCATATACCAACAGCGAACGCATGTGCTTGGTCAAGGCATTCACCACCGCTAAGTTATTGTGCTTGGGTAAAATCCCTGCCAGTAGCACCCGTAAACCTTTACACGCTTTGGAAACCCGCCCAAACTCACTGGCATTTTTCCGGCAATTGGCATACTTAGCACTGTGCAATAACTCCTTTGACGTAAACCCCGATATTTCGCGTATAATCAGCTCCTCGCCTAACTTGTATAGCACATACTGATCCAATATACGTTTAGGTATCTTCCCCGAATAGGATTTGATTCTTGCCATGGTGTTTTCGTTTAAAAAAGGGTATATTATCATCCCACATCTTAGGGTTGTGGTACTACAAAAATAGGAAAAATAATATATTATTGTAAAATAAATTATATAAATTACTGAATATAAATACATTAATACCAAAAATACAAAAACGGAGCAAAGGAGGTTACAAATCAATTTTCAATTATTTCACAAAAAATAGGCTCAAAAACGAAGAAAGTACTCTTCCGCAACAGCTTGATTTCATTGAGAACAGGCTAATTCAGTACGGTTGCGAGTAGCATTGCACCTTCCTTGGGGATGCTTCGTATTTCCTTCGGGTTTGCTTCGGGTTTGGTTCGGGTTTGGTTCGGGGTTGTGGTACCCTTTGTTGAAGTCGCCTTTTCAAAAAAAGTACCTTTTCCGAAAGAATGTAAAATTGATGTGCTATGAAACCACTAAAATAAGTAAAATACACTTTATTTTGCCTAAAAAACCCCAATCACAATCCAAAAAAAATCCAAACACTTTTTCAAGTATTTGGATCTATAGTCAAATGATCTGTTTATTATTGAAGTGGCAAAAACACCTCCGCCATCATACATCGGGCACTTCCACCTCCACAGGCTTCAATGGTATCCAAATTGGCGTGCAAAATTTCACAATGTTGTTCAATTTTATGAATTTGGGCTTTCGTTAGACTTTGGTATGCCGAATTGCTCATCACTAAATAGCGTTTGTCATCTTTGCCTTTTACCTGCAGCATGTTTCCGGCAAAGTTATTTACTTGGTCTTCGGTGACTAAAATAATGTCTTTCCCGTCGGCTTTCAAATTGTCTAACACCATTTTGCGTTCTTGTTTGTCGTCAATGCAATCCGCACAAATCACAGCAAAAGTCTCGGCAATACACATCATCACGTTGGTATGATACATGTGTTTGCGTTCGCCGTTCACGGTTTGGTAGGCTTCAAATATCACCGGAGCCAAATCAAAATCTTCACAAAACTCGATGAACAATTCTTCATCTGCTCGGGGCGAAAGAGCACAATAGGCTTTTCCGTTATCGCGGTCTAAGACAATACTTCCCGTTCCTTCCAAAAAGAAGCCGTCTTCTTCGGCAGAAGTATAATCCATAATTTCGTTAATCACGAAGCCTTTATCTTCCAAAATATCCAAAATATCTTCCCGACGTTCTGCTCTTCGATTTTCAGCAAACATAGGATACAACGTCACATCTCCATTCTCATGGAAGGAAATCCAGTTGTTGGGAAAAATACTGTCGGGAGTATCCGGGTCAAGCGTATCTTCTACCACAATCACGTTTACGCCTACTTTGCGTAGTTTCTCTACAAAGGCATCAAACTCGTTTTGAGCCTTGGCATTTACCGTTGAAGGAGTGGTGTTTTCTAATACTTTTTGGTAATAATTATTTACGGCCGTTTGCTCGTTCATTCTGAAGGCAACGGGACGGATCATGAGGATGGAATTGGTGGTTTGGTTCATTTTTTTGTGGTGATGGGTGAATGGTGATGGGTGATGGGTTAATGGTAATGGGTAATGGGTTAATGGTAATGGGTAATGGGTTAATGGTGATGGATTAATACTTCATTATTCGTTATTCAACATTCATCGGTTCGTTGTTAAATATGGGTTACTACTTCATTATTCGTTATGCTACATTCATCGGTTCGTTGTTAAATATGGTTACTACTTCAATATTCGTTATGCTACATTCATCGGTTCGTTGTTACATTTTGAAAATCGATTAATGAATATTGATTGTTGAATTATTCATCTAAATTTATAATTTTTGTCTTTTTAAACTACAACCATTTTGCTTCTTCACAGTGGTTGTTGAGAATATTTGTTATTAAATAATTTCAGCCTTTTTGTTCAAAAAAAATATACCAAGTTGTTCGAGAATTGGAATTGTAAAAGATGTAATTGCTCCCGAAATTAGTTAATGTTATTGGTGTTTTTTTGGATGGAAAATTTTTGATATTTTGAAAAATAAAATCGTAAATATCTATTACATACATTTCAGCACTTTCAATAAAGCCAAAATATTCTTTCTTGTATAAAATTTCGATTAAATCGTCCAAATAATTTAACGCTTCATCAGAAATTACAACATTCATTTTGACCAATATTTTCGAATTTTTTCTATCGATCGTTTCTTCGCTTCTTCTAAAGGAATTCCTTTTTTAAATTCTTCGTCAAAATTAAACGTTGCTTTTTGTTTTATCATCGTCAACTCATGCAACATTTTTTCGTCATTTAAATTAGAAATCCAATCGATTAGCTCTTTTTTTGAGGTTACAGTTCCCATAAAACAATATTTTGGAATACCAAATATAACAATTATTTCAATAAAATTATACTATTTACAAATCAACAACATTGTCTGACAACGAATCATAAAGCCTATTGTCTGGTAATTATTATGTTGAAATTTCTTCATTTGAATAATACTTCATTATTCGTTATTCAACATTCATCGGTTCGTTGTTACATTTTGAAAATCGATTAACGAATATAGAATGTAGAATTATTCATTTAAATTTATAATTATTGTCTATTAAAACTACAACCATTTTGCTTCTTCACAGTGGTTGTTGAGAATATTTGTTATTAAATAATTTGAGCCTTTTTGTTCAAAAAAAATATACCAAGTTGTTCGAGAATTGGAATTGTAAAAGATGTAATTGCTCCCGAAATTAGTTAATGCTATTGGTGTTTTTTTGGATGGAAAATTTTTGATATTTTGTTCAACAAAATCTACAATGTTGTCTTTGTATAATTCCGCATTTTCAAGATACGAAAAGTAATCTTCTTTGAAAAGAATAAAAACTAAATGAAATAGAAACTCTTCAACATCCGGTTTATACAGAATATTTACTTTTTCCATGGTAAAGCTTTAAGCCTGTCTGAAAGCCTTTTTTTTAATTCTTCTCCTGTTATTCCTTTTTTAAATTCTTCGTCAAAATTAAACGTTGCTTTTTGTTTTATCATCGTCAACTCTTGCAACATTTTTTCGTCATTTAAATTAGAAATCCAATCGATTAGTTCTTTTTTGGAGGTTGCAGTTCCCATAAAATAAGATTTTGGAATACCAAATATAACAATTATTTCTATAATTTTAAACTATTCACAAATCAACGGTATTCGCAAGTAACGAACGATGATGCCTGTTTCTCGTTAATTATTAAGTTTTGAATTTCTTCAATTGTAAAACACTTCAAAATTCCTTATTCAACCTTCTTCAATTCATTATTATCAAATACAATCATTTTAATTTTGAATATCGATTAACGAATGAAGAATGCAGAACTATTTATCCCTCACCAAAGGCAAAGTCGAACATCTTAAAAGTCCCTCCTGCTTGGCAATTTCTGCATATGGGATTTCTTCTACGGTGAAACCGTTTTCACGAAGCCAGTTGTTTAGGCGGGTGAAATTCTTTTCAGAAACTACTACATCCGGTGCGATGGAAAACACATTGGAATTCATGTTGTACATTTCATCTCGGGTGATGTGAAACAGATTTTCTTTCCCGAAAAGGTTGACTAAAAACACATAATCCGCTTCTTCACGGAAACCGCTTTTGTAGATGATTCCTTTGTTGGTGCCAACGGGTTGAAAGCAACAATCGAGATGCAAGGCATTATCTCTCGCTTCTAATTTCGATTTCACTAAGTCAAACTCTTTTACTTTTTTGTGGGGAAATAGTTGTTTGATGTATTCCACACCTTGCATATTCGTGCGAGCCGTAATGTAATCTTTGTAATCGGAACCTTTGTAGGTGCCAATGAAAATATAATCATTCCACAACATGACATCGCCCCCTTCAATGTGTACTTCCTCCGGCGGACGAACGACTTTTTTCGGGTCGATGTGGTCAATCACGTATTGAATGGCATCCAATTCTTTTTCTCTGTCGGGTAAGATGTTGGCTTTAATAAACACATCATCAATCACAAAACCAATATCACGACTAAAAATTTGGTTATAATTGGGAATAATATCCGGACGGAATACTTCCACGTCGTATTTTTTGAACACTTGATTAAATGCTTCCATTTCGTTGACCATATCGGCTTCAACGGGATAGGTTCCGGCTAGAATGTGTTCAAGTGATTTTGGGTCATAGGCTTCTTCGGCGGTGGGTGTTGGACCATTATTTACGGCGGTTCCTAACACCACAGCCCTCAATCGGGACGTTTCATTTTGAATATGGAGTGGTAGCATATACTTGCTTTTGACTTTTTACAAAGATAAAAAAAGGCTTTCCAAAAGCAATGTTTTTAAAGTATTAATAATTTTGGAGGTTTGATTTTACGATTTCTTAAAAAAAGAAAGCCTTCTTGTAGGAAGGCTTTCTAAAGTAATTTATATTATGACGATTATCTTTTCTCCATCGCAACGAAATCTCTCAACGGATGTCCCACATACACTTGACGTGGTCTTCCGATTGGTTCTTTGTTGATACGCATTTCTTTCCATTGAGCAATCCAGCCCGGTAAACGACCGATGGCAAACATTACGGTAAACATTTCGGTTGGAATACCTAACGCACGGTAAATGATTCCGGAGTAGAAGTCAACGTTTGGATATAAGTTTCTCGCTTTGAAGTAATCGTCTTCTAAGGCTACTTTTTCCAATTGTTTCGCGATATCCAATAATGGATCATCTACGCCAAGAGCGGTTAATACATCATCGGCTGCTTTTTTGATGATGGTTGCACGTGGGTCAAAGTTTTTATACACACGGTGACCAAATCCCATCAAACGGAATGGATCATCTTTATCTTTTGCTTTTAAAACAAACTTGGCTACATCGCCACCGTTTTTGTGAATTTCTTCTAACATTTCCAATACTGCTTGATTGGCTCCACCGTGAAGTGGTCCCCATAAAGCAGAAACACCGGCAGAAATAGAAGCAAACAATCCGGCATGTGAAGAACCAACGATTCTTACGGTTGACGTAGAACAGTTTTGCTCATGGTCAGCGTGAAGGATAAATAACTTATCTAACGCTTGCACCACTACCGGGTCAATTTTATAAGGGCCGGTTGGCAACTCATACATCAAATGCATGAAGTTTTCCACATATCCTTTTGTATTATCATAATAATTCAACGGATAACCCATTGACTTACGGTACGTCCAAGTAGCAATCACCAAGAATTTACCCATGGTTTTGCATACCGCTTCATACATTTCTTTTTCGTTGTGTGGATTAACCGACTTTGGATTAAAAGCAGTTAATGCACTGGTTAACGAAGCTAACACACCCATTGGGTGAGCTGTTTTTGGAAAACCGTCGATGATGTTTTTCATCTCTTCGTTTACCAAGGTATATTTGCGAATATCGTTTTCAAATTTTTCTAATTGCGTTTTGGAAGGTAATTCTCCAAAAATCAACAAATAAGAAACTTCTAAGAAATCGGCTTTTTCGGCTAAATCTTCAATAGAATATCCACGGTAGCGAAGGATTCCTTCTTCACCATCTAAAAAAGTAATTTCACTTTTGCACGAACCGGAGTTTTTATAACCCGGGTCAAGCGTAATCGCACCGGTTAAGGCACGTAATTGTTCGATGTCGATGGCAGGTTCATTTTCACTTCCAACTATTACCGGAAACTCATACTCTTTACCTTCGTACGTTAATATGGCTGTTTTTGACATGATTATATATAAAATTAATAGGTATAAATAATGTTTTTTGCGAAATTACGAAATAAACTAGGATTGTTAAAATTTTATTCGAAACGTTTTCGTTAAATTTAGTATAAAAATTGCTAATTTTCTATACATCCATCAAAACACACAAAAAAACTCACGCATTTTCACACGTGAGTTGCTAACTAAAATTATTTTAAACCACTTATTCTTTCACCAATTTTTCAACTTTAGTTCCTTTGTCCGTATTAATTTTTATAAAATACATACCGTTGGCTCTTGATGAAACATTCAATTCTGAGTGAACATCATTGACCAATTGGGTTTGCAATAATCTACCTTGAATATCATACAATTCAATCGTTTTAATAATCGAGTCATTTTTGATAGTAATAGTTAGCATATCTTTTACCGGATTCGGATAAATGGAAATCAAACTATCTATAACCGGATTAACAACACTCAACGCTTGGAATAAGGTTTCCGCCTGATTTGTAATGATTGGGAAATTATAATCGAAATAAATATTGGCTTTTTTAGCGACCATATCGCCCACTTGAAGTGTTGGTTTGGTTTTCATTTTTAATAAAATGTTTCCATGACCGCCAGATTCCAATTGAATGTTTTCAAAGATGAATTCTATCTTATTTCCATTCATACGAACGTAAGCATCATGAGAAGATGAAAGCATTTGTAACGAATTAGTATCAAATTGATTGGGGTCAATTTCTACTTTTACCACAACATTTTCTGCCGGAGCATTACCGGTATTTTCAAAACGAATGACATAATGCAAATAATTACCAATTTCTGATGGAGGAACCACATCACCTTGCAGACAAGTAATGTCATTTGGATCGTAGGAACCTACAACGGTTTGGTTGAATACAAAGGTATTGTCTTGTACCATTTCATCACCTGCTTGTGGAAGAATGACCGAAGTAAACACTAACACATCATCAATATTTACCGGATTTTCAGGGTCTGTGGGCGGATTAATCTGCATGGAAACCAGAATACTTCTTGATTCAAACGGCATCAAATCAGCATAATCCCATTGCAACCCACCGACTCCCTGAGCAGACGGAGGAGTTGAAGCAGAAAGAAATTGCATCAAATTCTGGTTATAGAAAAAGTTCACGCCGTATTGTTGTGACAATATTTGATTGCCTTTGTTTTTATAAACTATTTTATACACCGCTTCAAATCCGGGACGAGCGGGTGTTACCGGTGCAATCACCACTTCTAAATCGGGATGCACGCCATTGGCAGTGACACAAAAGTCTAACGTAGTACTTGTATTTTCAATTTCATTGATAATTGCAGTACCCGGCTGTGGCGAAACAGAAAAATAAGTAGGGTTTTCTAAAACCGGCGTTAAGGTATAAACACCTTCAGTTGCCGTGTAAAGATTATACACTCCATTGTTATTCGAAAACACGGATGAATTGGTGGTCATAGCATTTAAATCAACTGTTAATCTGAAAAAAGGAATGGAAAAATCGGTTTCTTCACAACCGTTGTTGTTAATATCTAAACGAACATTACCTGTGATAGTATTGTAATCTCCTCCGGGAGTGAATGAGCAAAAGGAATTTACATGACCAATTATATTATTGGAATTCATATAATTTTGTAAAGCCAAAACTTGACTTTCATTTGCACAGACATAAATAGAAGGGTTTCCGTCAAAAAAATAAGACGTCAAACTATTGTTCCCATTTTTAAGATTAAGGTATTCAATTGAATTATTGTAGCATCCAAGTGTAGTAATGTTTGTACACATTGAAACATTAAGTTCCACAAGTTGATTTTCGCTACAACTCAAAAAATTCAAATTTGACAAATCAGACAAATCTAGTGCTGTTAATTGATTATTGGTACAGCTTAAAAATGATATGGCATTACATAAAGAAAGATCAAGATTTGTCAATAAATTTCCTGAACAAGATACTGAAACTAAATTTTCTAACCCTGCAATATTTAGATTACTTAATTGATTATTACCGCAATCTAAATAATTAAGTGTATTACTATTTGAAAGATCTAAATTAGTAATTTGATTAAGTCTACAATCTAAATATTCTAATTGAAACAAGTTAGTTGTATTCAGTTCTTCAATCAAATTGTCTTGGCACATCAATACTTTCATAGTAATAGAATTTTGAATATCTAAAATTGAAATTTGATTTGTACTACAATCCACCTCTATTAAATTCGACAAGCCTGAAACATTCAAAATTGTTAGTTGATTTTCTTGACAATAGAGGTACTCTAAATTTATATTTTGCGTTAAATCTAATTCTGATAATTGAGAATTATAAACATCTAATCTTCTCAAATTTACAAAATAAGAAATGCCCTCTAACGATGTTATAAAACTGTATCCTAAATATAGCGTTTGAATTTGTAACGCTTCACTCACCTGAATTTCCCCATCAGTATTAATATCAATTGCTACACTTTCACCTGCGGCATTTAAAGCGATTTGATTAAAAGGACTAGCTTCTAATAACTTTGCTTTAAAATTCGCATCTGGAATAGTAATTATTTGAGCCTGAACAAAATTTGAGAAAAGAATAAGTAAAAAGAATATCTTTTTCATAACAATAATTTTTATAAAAATAATACTAATGCTTTTAGGGTTTTCAACTGATTTAGTAAATGCATGTTTTCACTTAGAATTCGCTACATCATCTTTAACAACTCCTGCAATCGTTCTTTCTTTCGTTGTGAAATAGGCAAATTGCTGTTATCCGCCATTACCACATATCCTCCATCTTTTTTAATATATGATTTCAAATAGGCCAAATTGATTAAATGCGATTGATGAATGCGTTCAAAACCATGTTCGGTTAATAATTCTTCATATTCTTTTAATGTTTTGGAAATCAAAATCGGTTTATTGTTTTTGATGTAAAACTTGGTGTAATTGTCTTCGCTTTCGCAACGAATAATATCACTGATTTCAAACAAATGAATCCCTTCCGAGGTGGAAAGAGCAATTCGTTTGAAGTTATCTACTTTTCTGCGAATGTTCTCCAATAGCAAATCAATGTGAGCATAATTATCGCTTTTTGACATCACCTCTTTTATCTTTTGAATTACTTTTTGCAATTCATCCGGGTCAACCGGCTTTAATAAAAAATCCAACGCACTAAAGCGAAAGGCTTTGATCGCATATTGTTCATGAGCGGTAATAAAAACTACTTGTGAAGTAATTTTCCCATTGATTTCCGCTAATTTTTCCAATACATCAAAACCGGTTCCGTCGGTTAATTGAATGTCTAAAAACAAAACGTTTGGTTTTAAACGATGAACCACTTCTACACCGGTTTCAACACTATCGGCTTCACCCATGATAAATATATCGGGTGCATATATCGAAAGCATTTGTCGCATTCCGGCTCTTAAGTTGGCATCGTCGTCGATTAGTATGGCTGTTGTCATGTTTTTGTTTTATTTTATGATGAAAATAATTTAAAATTATTTTCTGGGACAACTCGCGAGTTGTCCGTACTATTTTATGTATTGTATAGGTAAATTCAAAACAACCTTCGTTCCTTGAATTTCACCTAACTCATTTTTAATTTCTTTTATTTCCACATTTGCTTTTTGAGCGGTGGAAGCTTCCATCATTTCCAATCGTTTTTTGGTAATATCCAACGCCATTGATTTATGAATGGAGACCAAATGTTCTTTTAACTCTTTTGATTTTTCAATACCAATTCCGTTATCCTGAATGGTACAAATTAAATTCTCATTGCGAATCGAAAATGAAATTTGTATTTGACCGTTTTCTTTTTTGGGAATCAACCCGTGAATGATAGCGTTTTCTACAAAAGGTTGCAAAAGTAGCGGAGGGATAGCCATATCATCTTCAATATCGCTACTTTTTGATATATCAAACGAAAACACATTGTTGAACCGTAGTTGTTCTAATTCCAAATAGTTTTGCAGACTTTCCATTTCCTTGTCAATCGGAATGAGCGATTCTTTTGAATATTCTAACGTTAAACGCATTAGTTTGGAAAATTTGGAAAGATATTTTATGGCGGAATCTGTTCCGTTTTGCACAATAAAACTGGAAATAGAACCCAAACAATTGAATACAAAATGCGGATTCATTTGTAAATGCAACGCTTTTTGTTCGTACTCTGCTAATTCTTTTTGTAAAGTTAAGGTCTTTTTTAACTGTATTCGATTGTATATTAAAAACGCTATTCCGGATAATAATAAAACGAATAAGCCGACAAAAAGGAGTTGAAGTGTTTGGCGTTTGGCTTTTTCGGAAATCAATACTTCTTTTTTTTCTAATTCTTTTTTATGAAGTGCTTCTTTCTTTTCAAAAGCAAAATTCATTTCGGCTTGCACACTTTTTCTGATATTTTGATGGTTTATCAAACTATCTTGAGCTGCTTTGTATAATTTAAAATGTTGTAAAGATTCCTGTGGTTGATTGCTTTTTTCATAAATCGAGCTCAACAATTTTTCTGCCAAAGCAATTCCTTCTAAAACATTCAAATCTTTTGATAATGCTAAAGCTTTTTGGGCATTTGGCAAGGCTTCTTGAAATTTATTTTGCTCAAATAAATAGTCTCCAATATGTAAATACGTATCTGATTTTCCAAACTTATCTCCAATTGAATCAAAGGAAGCAATGGCCAAATTCCAGGATTCCATTGCTTTTTTTGGTTCATTAATTGCTTTGTAATACAATCCTAAATTATTATGCAATTCGCCCAAACCTCTTGCATCCGGATATTTTTCAAACAATCGTAAAGCTTTGGTATAATAGTGCAGAGCTTGATTATAATTTTTTTGTTTTACATGTAGATTGCCAATATTTGTTGTGGTAATGCCAACCGTTCTGTCGCCATTTTTTTCCTGAATTTTTTGAGCTTTAGTAAAATAATCCAGTGCTTTAAAATCTTCTGATTGAGCTCTATATACCACGCCAATATTATTGTACACTCTGGCTAATTTTTCTTCATCCTTGATTTCTTCATAAATGGCAACTGCTTTCAGATAATAGTGCAACGCTTTTGCATAATTACTCTGTTCGGAAAAAACAATTCCTATACTTCCGTAGGTTCTGGCAAGTCCGTTTTTATTTTTAACTTTTTCATCGGTAGTTGAAGCTATTTCATTTTCAAATAAACTTTGAGCTACATAAAATTGATCGAGAGCTTTTATGTATTCACCTTTGATAATGTTAGCAATTCCAATGTTTAGAAACGCAAATCCTTCTTCTGATTTGTATTTTATTTTTTGGGAAAGTTTCAAAGCTTGTTGCCCATAATTTTCCATCTTCTCAGGATTGGATCCTTTATAAGAATCGGAAATTTGATTGAGCAGCTGTACTTTTTCAATATCGGTCTTCGTATTTTGAAGAAGTAAAAGTAAACTGTCCGCTTTTTTCTCTTGTCCAAAAAGGAAAAGATGGCAAAACCAACTCATTAAAACAAAACAAATACGATATTTCATGTTTATAGTATTGTTAAACAAATATAAGTTTTCCTTTTTTGAAACGAAGGTGTAAATGAGTAAATGAAGGTTTTAAATGAGTATATGCAAAAAACCCTTTCGGTTTGCACTGAAAGGGTTAGTAGTTGAAATGAAATTTCTATTATTTTTGTTTAAAAGCTTTTTCGCCAGGGAAGTAAGCCACATTACCTAATTCTTCCTCGATACGCAACAATTGATTGTATTTTGCCATACGATCAGAACGCGAAGCTGAACCGGTTTTGATTTGACCACAGTTTAAGGCCACCGCTAAATCGGCAATGGTATTGTCTTCTGTTTCTCCTGAACGATGCGACATTACTGAGGTATAACCGGCATTGTGAGCCATGTTTACAGCAGCAATTGTTTCTGTTAACGTACCAATTTGGTTTACTTTTACCAAAATTGAATTGGCAATTCCTTTTTGAATTCCTGTAGATAATCGTTGTACATTCGTTACAAATAAATCATCTCCAACCAATTGTACTTTATCACCAATTAAATCGGTTAAATATTTCCAACCCTCCCAATCGTTTTCATCCATACCATCTTCAATAGATACAATTGGATATTTTGCGGCTAATTCAGCTAAATACTCAGCTTGCTCCGCAGATGTTCTGATTTTTCCGGTTTCTCCTTCAAATTTTTTGTAATCGTAGTTTCCGTTTACATAAAACTCAGCTGAAGCACAATCTAACGCTATTTTCACATCATCACCAAAAGTATAACCGGCATTTTCAACGGCTAACTTAATTGAATCTAAAGCATCTTCAGTTCCACCGGCTAAGTTAGGAGCAAAACCACCTTCATCACCCACTGCAGTTGACAAATGACGATCATGCAACACTTTTTTCAAGTTGTGAAATATCTCCGTTCCCATTTGCATGGCATGTGTAAAACTGGTTGCTTTTACAGGCATAATCATAAACTCTTGAAACGCAATTGGAGCATCGGAATGCGAACCACCGTTGATGATATTCATCATTGGAACTGGCAACGTATTCGCCGAAACACCACCAACATAACGGTATAAAGGCATTCCTAATTCGTTAGCCGCCGCTTTTGCAACAGCAAGAGAAACACCAAGAATTGCATTCGCACCTAAATTTGATTTATTAGGTGTTCCGTCTAATTCAATCATCGTTTTATCAATCTGATTTTGTTCAAAAACAGATGTTCCCATGATTTCGTTTGCAATGATTGTATTTACATTTTCTACTGCTTTTAAAACTCCTTTACCCATATAGGCTTTACCACCATCGCGAAGTTCAACGGCTTCGTGCTCTCCGGTTGAAGCTCCTGAAGGAACGGCCGCTCTTCCTAAAATTCCGTTTTCAGTGATAACATCTACTTCAATGGTTGGATTTCCTCTTGAATCAAGAATTTGTCTTGCGTGTACTTTGATAATAATACTCATGATACTGTTTATTTATTATTTTTTGTTACTTTTTTTGAATGATACACAAATTTAAGGATTCTAAATCAGGCAATTTATAAAAATTTGGCAAAGTTATAAACGCAAACGATTTAGTAATAAAGACCTAATTATTGAAAAATAATTAGGTCAATTTCTTTATACTTCATGTAATTTAGCTTTTTTGATGTTGGAAATAAAATCATCAAACAAATAGGAAGAATCATGCGGTCCCGGACTTGCTTCCGGATGATATTGCACAGAGAAGCAGTTTTTTGACTTCATTCGCATGCCGGCTACCGTATTATCATTTAAGTGAACATGTGTTATTTCCATATCCGGATGTTTTTCCAATTCTTCACGAACTACAGCAAATCCATGATTTTGGGAAGTAATTTCTCCTTTACCGGTTATTAAATTTTTAACCGGATGATTAATTCCACGATGTCCGTTGAACATTTTGTAGGTTGAAATACCGTTGGCCAAACCGATTACCTGATGTCCAAGACAAATACCAAAAAGAGGCTGATTGGCTTGAATAACTCCTTTTGCCACTTGAATTGCTCCGGCTAAAGGTTCAGGATCACCGGGTCCGTTTGATAAAAAATATCCATCAGGATTAAAACTTTGTAAATCTGCAAAAGTTGCGTTGTATGGAAATACCTTAATATAACAATCTCTTTTTGCCAAATTGCGTAGAATATTCGTTTTAATTCCTAAATCTAGTGCAGAAATTTTATAAGTTGCATTTTCATTACCAAAAAAATAAGGTTCTTTTGTGGAAACTTTGGATGCTAACTCCAATCCTTTCATATTAGGAACATTTTCCAATTGTTTTTTGAGTTCAGTTACGGCTGTTCCATCAGTACAAATCACGGCGTTTTGAGCACCACTTTCACGAATGTAACTAACTAAAGCTCTTGTATCCACATCAGAAATGGCTATAAGATTTTGTTTTTCAAAATAATCAAACAAACTTCCTGCAGCATCATCTCTGGAATAATTGAAGCTAAAATTTTTACAAACTAATCCGGCAATTTTTATAGAATCAGATTCTACTTCTTGATTATTTACACCATAATTACCAATATGAGCATTGGTGGCCACCATGATTTGACCAAAATAAGAAGGGTCCGTAAAAATTTCTTGATAGCCGGTCATTCCGGTATTAAAACATACTTCTCCAAAAGTAGTTCCGCTAATTCCGATAGATTTTCCATGAAAAATAGTGCCATCTGCTAGTAAAAGAATGGCTGGTTTTCTCGTTGTGTAGTTCATTGTTGTGTGTTGTTTTGCAAATTTAGTTTAATTTCTGAATTTGGGAAAGTTTTTTTCTTAGGTTCTGAGGTTCTGAGGCACTAAGGTTTTGATGATGACTTCTTGTGAAATTCAATATTTTTATGGTTTATTTTTTAGCCCCGATTGCAGCGGTATCCTTTTGTGTAGTTTACGGAACAAAAGATATAGCGGAAAGCGGGAATAAGGTTTCCTGAAAAAGCCCGAACGATTTGCTTCTGAAAAAATCAAAAAAAAAAGGACAAACTCGAAAGTTCATCCTTTTGTATTATTGAATAAATGGTTTCATTATTCAGCAGCTTCGGTATTTTCAGTTGATTCTGCAGCTGGAGCTTCAGGTGCTTTAGCTTCAGGAGCAGTAACTTCTGCTTTCTTCGCTTTCCCACCACGACGGCTTTTTGCTTTTTTCTCTTCTTTTTTACCTCCGTTGTATAGTTCGTTGAAGTCAACTAACTCGATCATAGCCATATCAGCGTTATCTCCCAAACGGTTACCTAACTTGATGATACGAGTATAACCACCCGGACGATCACCAACTTTAGCGGCTACTTCTCTAAACAATTCAGTAACTGCATATTTGTTTCTTAAATAAGCAAAAACGATACGTCTGTTGTGCGTAGTGTCTTCTTTTGATTTTGTTACCAATGGTTCAACAAATTGTTTTAGAGCTTTAGCTTTAGCAACTGTTGTATTGATTCTTTTATGTTCAATTAATGAACAAGCCATGTTAGCCAACATCGATTTTCTATGACCTTGTTGTCTGCTTAAATGGTTTACTTTTTTTCCGTGTCTCATGACGTGTTTTTTAAACCTTCATCTTGCATCTATCCGCTTTGGAGAGCAAAATATGAAGTAAATTTATTCTTTATCTAATTTGTATTTTGACAAATCCATTCCGAAATGTAAGTTTTTGATTGCCACAAGCTCATCAAGCTCAGTCAATGATTTTTTACCAAAATTACGGAATTTCATCAAGTCATTTTTATTGAATGACACTAAGTCACCTAATGTTTCAACTTCTGCCGCTTTCAAACAATTTAAAGCTCTAACCGAAAGATCCATGTCCACAAGTTTAGTTTTTAACAACTGTCTCATGTGTAAAGATTCTTCATCATACGATTCTGTTTGAGCAATTTCATCAGCTTCCAACGTAATTCTCTCATCAGAGAACAACATAAAGTGGTGAATTAAAACTTTTGCCGCTTCTGTTAAAGCATCTTTTGGATTGATTGAACCATCAGTTTTAATTTCAAAAACTAATTTTTCATAATCTGTTTTTTGCTCCACACGGAAATTTTCAATTGCATATTTTACATTTTTGATAGGTGTAAAAATAGAATCAGTGAAAATAGTTCCGATAGCTGCATTTTGCTTTTTATTTTCTTCTGCAGGAACATAACCTCTACCTTTTTCAATTGATAACTCCATGTTGATGTTAACTTTTGAATCAAGGTTACAGATGATTAATTCTGGATTCAACACTTGGAATCCGGAAATAAATTTTTGAAAATCACCGGCAGTTATTTGTTCTTTTCCAGAAAGTGAAATTGTTACAGTCTCATTATCAACATCTTCAATTTGACGTTTGAAACGAACTTGTTTCAAGTTTAAGATAATTTCGGTAACATCTTCAACTACTCCGGGAATGGTAGAAAATTCGTGATCTACACCTTCAATACGAACAGATGTAATTGCATATCCTTCTAGAGCGGAAAGCAAAACTCTTCTTAGTGCGTTACCAACGGTCAATCCGTAACCAGGTTCTAAAGGTCTGAATTCAAACTTACCTTCAAAATCGGTTGAATCGATCATGATAACTTTATCGGGCTTCTGAAAATTAAATATTGCCATAATTACGACTTCTGTCAAATATTATTTGTTGTATAACTCAACGATTAATTGTTCTTTGATGTTTTCTGGGATTTGTAAACGTTGTGGAACAGTTACAAAAGTACCTTCTTTGGTATCGTTATTCCAAGTAATCCATTCGTAAACTTTACTTGAATTCGCTAAAGAACTATTGATGGCTTCAACAGATTTTGATTTTTCACGAACTGCTACTTTATCACCAGGTTTTAAATGATAAGAAGGAACATTCACAATTTCACCATTTACAGTAATGTGTCTGTGTCCAACGATTTGACGTGCAGCTCTTCTTGAAGGAGCGATTCCCATTCTGAAAACAACGTTATCTAAACGAGCTTCACATAATTGTAACAGGATTTCACCAGTTACACCTTTAGAAGCGGCTGCTTTTTCGAATAAGTTTCTAAATTGTTTTTCAAGAATTCCGTAAGTGTACTTCGCTTTTTGCTTTTCCATTAACTGAACTGCATATTCAGATTTTTTACCTCTTCTTTTAGCTAAACCATGTTGCCCAGGAGGGTAATTTCTTTTTTCGAAGGCTTTGTCTTCTCCGAAGATAGCCTCACCAAATTTACGGGCTATTTTAGTTTTTGGACCAGTATATCTTGCCATTTTAAAATTTATTAAAGGTAGTAATTATGAATTCAGGTCTAATCCTTCGATAATCGTACTCTACCTATTGTTATACTTAAACTCTTATGCTCAAAAGAGCAAATTATTAAACTCTTCTTCTTTTTGGAGGTCTACATCCATTGTGTGGAATTGGTGTAACATCAATAATTTCAGTTACTTCGATACCACTATTATGAATAGACCGAATAGCAGACTCACGTCCGTTACCTGGTCCTTTCACATACACTTTTACTTTTTTCAAACCAGCTTCAAGTGCAACTTTTGTACAATCTTCAGCTGCCATTTGAGCAGCATAAGGAGTATTCTTTTTTGAACCTCTGAAACCCATTTTACCGGCAGAAGACCAAGAAATTACTTCTCCTTTTTTATTTGTCAAAGAAATAATGATGTTGTTAAAAGTTGCATTAATATGAGCTTCTCCCGTTGATTCAACGATAACTTTACGCTTTTTTGTTATAGTCTTAGCCATATTATTTATTATTTAGTTGCTTTTTTCTTGTTAGCAACAGTTTTTCTTTTACCTTTTCTAGTTCTAGAATTGTTTTTCGTTCTTTGTCCTCTTAATGGAAGACCAGATCTATGACGAATACCTCTGTAGCAACCAATGTCCATTAAACGTTTGATGTGAAGAGATACTTCTGAACGTAATTCACCTTCTATTTTGTAATAAGAAACTGCATCACGAATTGCACCGATTTCATCATCGTTCCAATCTTGAACTTTTTTGTCTTGACTAACTTGAGCTTTCTCTAAAATCTCAATAGCTCTGCTTTTACCAATTCCGAAGATATAGGTTAAAGCAATAACTCCTCTTTTGTTTTTAGGTATATCTACCCCTGCGATTCTTGCCATAATTATCCTTGTCTTTGTTTAAATCTAGGATTCTTTTTGTTAATAACGTACAATCTACCTTTTCTGCGTACAATAACGCATTCGGCACTTCTTTTCTTTACTGATGCTCTAACTTTCATTGTGAAATAGCTTTAATATCTATAAGTAATTCTTGCTTTTGTCAAATCATAAGGGCTCATTTCCAATTTTACTTTATCACCAGGTAATAATTTGATATAATGCATACGCATTTTACCGGAAATGTGAGCGATCACAATATGACCATTTTCTAATTCTACACGGAACATTGCATTTGATAATGCTTCAATAATTGATCCGTCTTGTTCTATTGCTGATTGTTTTGCCATAAAAATTAAGCTACCGCTTTTCTATTTTTACCACTTTTCATTAAACCATCATAATGTCTATTCAACAAATAAGAATTTATCTGTTGCATAGTATCAATTGCAACTCCAACCATGATTAATAAAGATGTACCTCCAAAAAACATACCCCAATTTTGTTGTACACCCATTAGATTTACTACGAAAGCAGGGAACACTGCAATCAAAGCTAAAAATAAAGAACCAGGGAAAGTTATCAAGGACATAATTCTATCTAAGTAATCAGAAGTTTCAATACCTGGTCTAATTCCAGGAATAAAACCACCACTTCTCTTTAAGTCATCAGCCATTTTATTAGTTGGTACTGTAATTGCGGTGTAAAAATACGTAAAAACTATGATTAATAACGCAAAAACTAAATTATACCAAAACCCAAACATATCACTGAAAGCAGTTGTTACAGACTGAGCGGCTTCAGTTGAAGAAAGCCCAGCTACAGCAGCAGGAATAAACATAATTGCTTGAGCAAAAATAATTGGCATAACACCAGATGCATTAAGCTTGAGTGGAATAAATTGTCTATTACCACCCATCATGTCTTGTTCAAAATCTCCTCCGGCAGTTCTTCTTGCATACTGTACAGGTATTTTTCTAACGGCCATTACTAAAAGTATACTAGCAATAATGACTAATAACCAAAGAATGATTTCAAATACCAACAATACTAGTCCACCATTGTCTTGTGTTACAGTTGAAACAAATTCTTGTAAAAATGCTTCAGGTAAACGAGCAATGATTCCAACCATAATTAATAGTGAAATACCATTTCCAATACCTTTATCTGTAATTTTTTCTCCTAACCACATGGCAAAAATAGTACCAGTAACTAAAATTACAACCGCAGAGAAAAGGAATGAAAATGAATTGAATCCTAATAAAAATGCTTCTGATGGTAATGTTCTGTATAAATTATAAATATATCCAGGACCTTGTACCAATGTAATAGCGATGGTTAACCAGCGTGTAATCTGATTAATCTTTTTTCTTCCGCTCTCACCATCTTTTTGAAGTTTTTGAAGATAAGGAACAGCAATTCCCATCAATTGAACTACAATAGAGGCTGAGATGTAAGGCATGATTCCTAAAGCAAATACTGACGCTTGTGAAAATGCACCACCGGTAAACATGTTTAAAATTGAACCAATACCTTGATCCGTTTGAGTAGCCAAACCACCCAATTTTGTAGCATCTATACCTGGTAAGGTAACCTGTGCTCCAAAACGATAAACAAGAAGTAATCCTAGTGTTACGAGAATTCTATTCTTTAATTCTTCTATTTTCCAAACGTTTCCGAGAGCTTCAAAAAATTTCTTCATACAGACATTAAATTATAAAGTTACAGCTTCTCCACCTGCTGCTTCGATAGCCGCTTTAGCAGTTGCTGTAAATTTGTGAGCAGTTACTTTTAATTTAGCTTTTAATTCACCACGACCTAAAACTTTTACTAATTCATTTTTGGTGGCTAAACGGGTATCAATCAATACAGCGAAATCTACTGTATCGGTTACAATACCATTATCAACTAAACTTTGTAAGGTATCAAGGTTAATTCCTTGGTATTCTACTCTGTTAATGTTTTTAAATCCAAACTTAGGTACACGTCTTTGAAGAGGCATTTGTCCTCCTTCAAAACCAATCTTTTTAGAATAACCTGAACGAGATTTTGCTCCTTTGTGACCTCTTGCGGAAGTGCCACCTTTACCGGAACCTTCTCCTCTACCTACTCTTTTATTTTGATTATGTGTTGAACCTTCAGCAGGTTGTAAGTTACTTAAATTCATTTTGAATAATATTATTTAGCTTCTTCAACAGAAACTAAGTGTTTAACTTTATTTACCATACCAAGGATAGCAGATGAATTTTCATGCTCTACTACTTGTCCTAATCTTTTAAGGCCTAAAGCAACCAAAGTTCTCTTTTGTGTTTGAGGACAATTGATTTGACTTTTTACTTGTTTTACTAAAATCTTTGACATAATTTCCTTGTATATTAACCTTTAAATACTTTCTCTAAAGAAATTCCTCTTTGTTTAGCTACTGTATGAGCACTACGCATTTGCAATAATGCATCAAAAGTTGCTTTTACCACGTTATGTGGATTTGAAGAACCTTGAGATTTTGATAATACATCATGAATACCAACTGATTCTAATACCGCACGTACAGCACCACCGGCAATAACCCCGGTACCGTGAGAAGCTGGCATCAAGAAAACACGAGCACCACCAAATTTACCTTTTTGTTCGTGAGGAACTGACTGACCACTCAAAGGAATTCTAACTAAATTTTTCTTTGCATCTTCTACTGCTTTAGCAATAGCCTCAGAAACATCTTTAGATTTTCCTAATCCGTGTCCAACTACTCCGTTTTCATCACCTACAACAACAATTGCAGAAAAGCCAAAAGCTCTACCTCCTTTTGTTACTTTGGTAACACGATTTACACTTACCAAACGATCTTTTAATTCAAGACCACTAGGTTTTACTAACTCTACATTTTTGTATTGACTATACATAATATCTTAGAATTTAAGTCCGGCAGCTCTCGCTCCTTCTGCTAATGATTTAATACGACCGTGGTATAAATAACCCCCTCTATCGAAAGTTACTGTTTCAATACCAGCTTTCAATGCTTTTTCAGCAATTAATTTACCAACAGCGTTAGCTACTTCAACGTTTGTACCTTTAGCATCAACACCTTTATCTCTAGAGGATGCTGCTAAGATAGTAACTCCATTTAAGTCATCTATCAACTGTGCGTAGATTTCTTTATTGCTTCTGAATACAGAAAGTCTTGGGTTTGTAGCAGTTCCGCTTACAATCTTTCTTATTCTGAACTTAATTCTCTGTCTTCTTTCAGATTTTGTTAACGACATAATCTTAATTTTTAAGCTGATTTACCTGCTTTTCTTCTTAATACTTCACCAACGAATTTAACTCCTTTTCCTTTGTAAGGCTCAGGACGACGGAAACCTCTAATTTTAGCGGCAACCTGACCTAGAAGTTGTTTATCGTGAGAGGTTAATTTAACGATTGGATTTTTACCTTTTTCAGAAATTGTTTCTAATTTAACTTCAGGAGCAATTTCTAAAACGATATTGTGCGAGAAACCTAAAGCAAGATCTAATTTTTGACCTTGGTTTGAAGCTCTATATCCAACCCCAACTAACTCTAATTCTTTCGTAAAACCGGTTGAAACACCATTAATCATGTTACTGATTAATGCTCTGTATAAACCATGTTTTGATCTATGATCTTTGTGGTCAGAAGATCTTTCCACAATTACTTGACCATCTTCAATTTTAACACTAACATCTGAAAAGTCTTGTGTTAACTGACCTAACTTTCCTTTTGCTGTAACTACTCCTTCATTCACCTCTACAGTTACACCGGCAGGAATTACAATTGGATTTTTACCTATTCTTGACATTGTTTAGTGTTTTATTAGTATACGTAACAAATAACTTCTCCTCCAACATTTAATTGTTTAGCTTGCTTTCCGGTCATTAAACCTTTAGAAGTGGAAACAATTGCAATACCTAATCCATTAAGGATTCTTGGAAGTTCTGATGAACCAGCATATTTACGTAAACCTGGTTTACTAATTCTTTGGATATCTCTGATTACAGGCTCTTTAGTATCTTTATCATACTTTAAAGCAATTTTGATGGTTCCTTGAACTGAACTATCATCAAATTTGTAACTTAAGATATATCCTTGATCGAATAAAATCTTTGTGATTTCTTTTTTAAGATTAGAAGCTGGAATCTCTACCACTTTGTGGTTAGCTTTTACAGCATTTCTAACTCTCGTTAGATAATCGGCAATAGGATCTGTATACATATGTATCGATTTGCGGTAACGGTTTTCAATAAAAACTATTTCTATTGAACCTGAAACCAATTAAAAATAATTTACCAACTAGATTTTTTAACACCAGGGATTAAACCTTGGTTTGCCATTTCACGGAAAGTTACACGTGAAATACCGAATTGTCTCATGTACCCTCTTGGTCTTCCTGTTAATTTACAACGATTGTGTAAACGAACCGGAGAAGCATTTCTTGGTAATTTTTGTAGGCTTTCATAATCTCCA
This sequence comes from Flavobacterium filum DSM 17961, assembly GCF_000425465.1. Lineage (GTDB taxonomy): Bacteria > Bacteroidota > Bacteroidia > Flavobacteriales > Flavobacteriaceae > Flavobacterium > Flavobacterium filum. The sequence goes on from NZ_AUDM01000006.1 coordinate 92,228, forward strand.
GCTTCTAATAAAGCTTTTCTTTTTTCAGCATACTTATCTACCGCTTTTTGTCTTTTTACCTCACGGGCTTTCATTGATTCTTTAGCCATAACTTAATTCTTTTTAAAAGGTAATCCTAATTCTGCTAATAATGATTTTGCTTCTTTATCAGTTTTGGCAGTAGTTACAAAAGTAATATCCATACCGGCAATTTTGTTTACTTTATCAATATCAATTTCAGGGAAAATGATTTGCTCCAAAACACCAAGGTTATAATTACCTCTACCATCAAAACCAGTTGCTTTAATACCATTAAAGTCTCTTACACGAGGTAAAGAAGATGTAATCAATCTATCTAAAAACTCATACATTCTTTCTCCACGTAAAGTTACTTTAGCACCAATAGGCATTCCTTTTCTTAATTTAAAAGACGCAACGTCTTTTTTAGAAATAGTAGCTAAAGCTTTTTGACCTGTGATTTTAGTCAATTCGTCCACTGCATAATCAACCAATTTCTTGTCTGAAACAGCAGCTCCAACACCACGGCTAACAACGATTTTTTCCAATTTAGGAACTTGCATTACGTTTTTGTAACCGAACTCTTCTTTCAAAGCAGGGATAACTCTGCTTTTATATTCTTCTTTTAGTCTAGGGATATAAGCCATTACTATAATACTTGATTAGATTTTTTTGAAAATCTTACTTTCTTATCTCCTTCTACTTTGAAACCAACTTTAGTTACTTTTTTTGACTTAGGGTCAATTAAAGAAAGGTTGGAAATTTGAATAGGAGCTTCTTTTTTCACGATTCCTCCTTGAGGGTTTTTTGCACTTGGTTTAGTGTGAACTGAAACCATGTTTGTACCTTCAACGATCGCTTTATTAGCGTCAACAAAAACACGCAAAACTTTACCTTCAGTACCTTTATGGTCTCCGGCAATTACTCTTACGATGTCTCCTGATTTAATTTTTAACTTTGTCATCATTAATCGATTTAAAGCACCTCAGGTGCTAATGATACAATTTTCATGAATTGTTTTTCACGAAGTTCTCTTGCAACCGGACCAAAAACACGAGTTCCTCTCATTTCACCTGCAGCGTTTAACAATACACATGCGTTATCGTCAAAACGGATGTAAGATCCATCAGCTCTTCTCACTTCTTTTTTAGTACGTACAACAACTGCAGTAGAAACAGCACCTTTCTTTACGTTACCGTTTGGTGTTGCATCTTTAATTGACACTACAATTTTATCTCCAACAGAGGCATAACGACGTTTCGTTCCTCCTAAAACACGTATAGTCAAAACTTCTTTTGCTCCTGTGTTATCTGCTACTTTTAATCTAGATTCCTGTTGTACCATAATTACTTCGCTCTTTCAATGATTTCAACTAATCTCCAACATTTTGATTTACTTAAAGGACGCGTTTCGCTAATTCTTACCGTATCTCCAATGTTACAGTCATTTGTTTCGTCGTGTGCAACATATTTTTTTGTTTTTAACACGAACTTACCATATAATGGGTGTTTCACTTTTTTAGTTTCAGAAACAACAATAGATTTCTCCATTTTGTTACTAGTTACTACACCAATTCTCTCTTTTCTTAAATTTCTTTTTTCCATCTTTCAGCTAGCTTACAATTATTGTAACTCTCTTTTACTTAGCTCAGTGTTTAATCTCGCAATTACTCTTCTCATTGTTCTAATTTGAAGAGGGTTTTGAATTGGAGAAATAGTATGAGTCGTTTTTAGATCGGCATAAGTTTTTTTAGACTGACTAAGTTTTTCTTGTAACTCAGCTACAGATAGACTTATAATTTCTGATTGTTTCATAATGAATATAAGATTATGCTTCGAAATCTCTAGCAACAACAAATTTAGTTTTTACGGGTAGTTTTTGAGCGGCCAAACGCAATGCTTCTTTTGCAACTGCTAATGGCACTCCACCAACTTCAAACATGATTCTTCCGGGTTTAACAACGGCAGCCCAATATTCAACTGCACCTTTACCTTTACCCATACGTACTTCAAGAGGTTTCTTAGTGATTGGTTTGTCTGGGAAAATTTTGATCCATAATTGACCTTCTCTTTTCATAAAACGAGTAGCTGCGATACGTGCTGCCTCAATCTGGCGAGAAGTTAAAAAAGCTGAATCCATTGATTTGATTCCAAACATACCGTTAGAAAGCATGTGACCTCTTTGAGAATCACCTTTCATTCTACCTTTTTGTACCTTACGATACTTTGTTCTTTTAGGCTGTAACATTTTCTTTTAATTTAAAAAATTACTTTCTTTTACGAGAATTTGATTTCCCATTTGGCTTTCCTCCTTTTGGAGCATCACCACCTTTTCCACTACCTGTAGCTTGTTTTTTATCCATACCTACAAGTGGAGAAAGATCTCTCTTTCCGTAAACTTCACCTTTCATGATCCACACTTTGATACCCATTCTACCATAAGTAGTATGTGCTTCAGCCAAAGCATAATCAATATCGGCTCTGAAAGTTGATAGAGGAATTCTTCCTTCTTTGAAACCTTCTGAACGTGCCATTTCAGCTCCATTCAAACGACCGGAAATCAAAACTTTAATACCTTCTGCATTCATACGCATTGCTGCTGCGATAGCCATTTTAATAGCTCTTCTGTATGAAATACGGCTTTCGATTTGACGAGCAATGCTAGTTGCAACTAAATAAGCATCTAACTCAGGTCTTTTGATTTCAAAGATGTTAATTTGAACCTCTTTGTCCGTAATCTTTTTAAGTTCTTCTTTCAACTTGTCTACCTCTTGACCGCCTTTTCCGATAATAATACCAGGTCTTGCAGTAGTGATAGTAACGGTTACAAGTTTTAAAGTTCTCTCAATGATTACTTTTGATACACTAGCTTTTGATAAACGAGCATGAATATACTTTCTGATTTTATAATCTTCGGCAATTTTATCACCGTAATCATTTCCACCATACCAGTTTGAATCCCATCCTCTGATGATACCAAGTCTGTTTCCAATTGGATTTGTCTTTTGTCCCATCTTATTTATTAATTGCTTTGTGTGTTATTACTAGCTCCAAGCACGATTGTTACGTGGTTAGAACGCTTTCTAATTCTGTGTGCACGACCTTGAGGAGCAGGACGAAGTCTTTTTAACATCATTCCTCCATCTACTCTGATCTCTTTTACAAATAAAGCTGCTTCTTCAATACTTGCATCTGCATTTTTAGATTGCCAATTGGCAATTGCAGATAACAATAATTTTTCTAATTTTCTAGAAGCTTCTTTTTGACTAAATCGTAATACATTTAGTGCTTTTTCCACTTTCTGACCTCTTACCAAGTCTGCTACCAAGCGCATTTTTCTAGGTGAAGTAGGGCAGTTATTCAATTTCGCGAAAGCTATCGACTTATTAGCCTCTTTTCTCGCATCTGCTGTTTCTCTTTTACGAACTCCCATTGCTTCTTATTTTTTACCTTTATTTTTAGCACCTGCATGACCTCTAAATGATCTTGTTGGTGAAAACTCTCCTAATTTGTGTCCTACCATGTTTTCTGTTACATAAACCGGTACAAACTGACGACCATTGTGTACTGCGATTGTTTGTCCAACGAAATCCGGAGTAATCATTGAAGCTCTTGACCAAGTTTTGATCACAGCTTTGTTTGATTTCTCAACGTTTTCAAGAACTTTTTTATCTAATTTGTAATGTACAAATGGACCTTTTTTTAATGAACGTGCCATGTCTATCTAATTATTTCTTTCTGCGTTCAACAATATACTTATTACTTGGGCTAACTTTAGAACGAGTTCTATAACCTTTTGCAGGTAAACCTTTTCTAGAGCGTGGGTGACCTCCAGAAGAACGTCCTTCACCACCACCCATTGGGTGATCTACAGGGTTCATTGCAACTGGTCTTGTTCTTGGTCTTCTTCCTAACCATCTTGATCTACCTGCTTTTCCAGATACAATCAACTGATGATCAGAATTCGAAACCGCACCAATAGTAGCCATACATGTTAACAAGATAAGTCTTGTTTCACCAGAAGGCATTTTGATAGTAGCATATTTTCCATCTCTTGCCATTAACTGAGCAAACGTACCAGCCGAACGAGCAATGATTGCTCCTTGACCCGGACGCAACTCAATACAAGAGATAACTGTTCCTAGAGGAATTTTACTTAATGGTAAAGCATTTCCGATTTCCGGACCTGCATTTTCACCTGAAACAACAGTTTGACCAACACTTAATCCGTTTTGAGCAATAACATATGCTTTTGCTCCATCAGCATAACTTAATAATGCAATAAATGCTGTTCTGTTTGGATCATATTCAATTGATTTAACAACAGCAGGAACTCCCGCTTTTGTTCTTTTGAAATCAATCATACGATACTTTTGTTTGTGACCACCGCCTGTGTAACGCATGGTCATTTTTCCTTGACTATTTCTACCTCCTGAGTTTTTTTTCGGTGCCAATAATGACTTTTCCGGCTTATCAGTTGTAATGGCGTCAAAACCATTCACAACTCTAAAACGCTGACCCGGGGTAATAGGTTTTAATTTTCTAACTGACATTACTTATTAGATATTGTTATAAAAATCAATTGTTTCTCCTTCTTGCACTTCTACAACTGCTTTTTTATAAGCATTTGTTTTAGCACTAATCATACCGCTTTTAGTGTACTTTACAGAACGATCCGGTCTTACATTCATGGTATTAACTGCAACAATATTTACTCCATAAGCTGCTTCAATAGCATTCTTAATCTGAATTTTGTTTGCTTTTCTATCTACCACGAAACCATAACGATTGTTAAGCTCACTTTGCTTAGTGATTTTTTCTGTTATGATAGGTTTAATTATGATACTCATAGCCTATTATTTACTTAAATTTTGTTCAATTCCTTCTAAAGAACTCTCTAAAAGCACAACTTTATTTGCATTCAAAATAGCGTAAGTACTTAATTCAGAGTTAGTTACAACATTAGAAGCCTTCAAATTGCGTGACGACAAATATACATTTTTATTTGAATCACCCAACACAAATAAAGATTTTTTATTCTCTAATCCTAAGGCATTCAATATTGTAATAAATTTCTTAGTGCTTGGAGTCTCAAAATTAAAATCTTCTAAAACGATTAAATCTGATTCATTTACTTTTTGCGAGAAAACAGATTTACGAGCTAATCTTTTTAATGTTTTGTTTAATTTAAAAGAATAACTTCTTGGTCTTGGTCCAAAAACAGTACCTCCACCTTTGAACAATGGGTTCTTAACACTACCCGCACGAGCAGTACCTGTACCTTTTTGTTTTTTAATTTTACGAGTACTACCAGTTACTTCTGCTCTTTCTTTTGCTTTGTGCGTTCCTTGTCTTTGATTAGCCAAGTATTGCTTTACATCAAGATAAACAGCATGTTTGTTAGGCTCGATAGCGAATACATCGTCAGAAAGTTGAACTTTTCTGCCGGTATCTTTTCCGTTGATATCTAAAACTTTTACTTCCATTACTTCTGAATGATTACATAAGAGTTTTTGTGTCCAGGAACACATCCTTTAACAAGTAATAGATTTTTGTCTGCTACTACTTTTAAAACTCTAAGGTTTTGAATTGTTACATTGTCTCCTCCAGTTCTTCCTGCCATACGCATTCCTTTGAATACTCTTGATGGATAAGAAGAAGCTCCTACAGAACCTGGTGCTCTTAAACGGTTATGTTGACCATGAGTAGCTTGTCCAACACCACCAAATCCGTGACGTTTCACTACCCCTTGAAAACCTTTACCTTTAGAAACACCTTGTACATCAACAAATTCTCCTTCGTTGAATAGATCTACCGTGATTAAATCACCTAATTTATACTCTTTTTCAAATTCTTGAAATTCAACGACTTTTTTCTTAGCAACAGTACCTGCTTTTTTAAAGTGACCTATAGCCGCTTTTGTAGCATGTTTCTCTGCTTTGTCATCGAAACCAAGTTGAAACGCTTGATACCCGTCAACCTCTTTGGTTCTGACTTGGGTAACGACACAAGGACCAGCTTCAATTACAGTACAAGGAATATTTTTCCCGTTCTCATCGAAAATACTAGTCATGCCGATTTTTTTACCAATTAACCCAGACATATTAAACTATTTATAAATGATTAAAAATTCTCTTTTTGTTTTGTATTATGACAAGAGTATTAAGCATTAAGAGAATGTCTTAATACTTAATACTTTCATCTTTGTACATTTATCACACTTTGATTTCAACTTCAACACCACTTGGCAACTCTAATTTCATTAGAGCATCAATGGTTTTAGAAGAAGAAGAATAGATATCTAACAATCTTTTGTATGAACTCACTTCAAACTGCTCTCTCGCTTTTTTGTTAACGTGTGGAGAACGTAAAACAGTGAATATTTTTTTGTGCGTTGGTAATGGAATTGGCCCTGTTACCACGGCTCCGGTACTTTTTACCGTTTTTACGATTTTTTCAGCTGATTTATCAACCAACATGTGATCGTAAGATTTTAATTTTATTCTGATTTTTTGACTCATTTTCGTTAAAATTAAGCGTTACCTTTTGCTTTTTTAATTACTTCTTCTGAGATATTAGAAGGAGTTTGTTCATAATGTGAGAATTCCATTGTTGAAGTTGCTCTACCTGAAGACAAAGTTCTTAAAGTAGTAACATAACCAAACATTTCAGAAAGCGGAACAAAAGCTTTAATTGTTTTTGCACCAGCTCTATCTCCCATGTCGTTTACTTGACCTCTTCTTCTGTTCAAATCTCCAACAATATCACCCATGTTTTCTTCTGGAGTGATTACTTCAATTTTCATGATTGGCTCAAGAATTACAGCTCCAGCAGCTTTAGCTACTTCTTTGTAACCCATTTTAGCAGCCAATTCGAAAGAAAGTGCATCCGAATCCACAGGGTGGAAAGACCCGTCTAACAAAGTAACTTTTAAACTATCAACAGTATATCCGGCTAAAGGACCTTGCTTCATTGCTTCTTTGAAACCTTTTTCAACAGCAGGAATATATTCTTTTGGAACGTTACCTCCTTTTACTTCATTGACAAACTGTAATCCAACTGGTGTTTTTCCATCTACTTCATCAGCAGGCTCTAAACGGAATACAATATCTCCAAATTTACCACGTCCACCAGATTGCTTTTTATAGGTCTCTCTGTGTTGAGCAGATTTAGTGAAAGCTTCTTTGTATTCAACTTGTGGTTCACCTTGGTTAACTTCAACTTTGAATTCACGTTTCATACGATCAACTAAGATATCTAAGTGTAACTCACCCATACCAGAGATGATTGTTTGACCTGAAGCCTCATCCGTTCTAACTGTAAACGTTGGATCTTCTTCAGCTAATTTAGCTAAAGCCATACCCATTTTATCTACGTCAGCTTTTGTTTTAGGTTCAATTGCAATACCAATTACCGGATCAGGGAATTTCATTGACTCAAGGATAATTGGGTGTTTTTCATCACACATTGTATCTCCAGTCTTGATATCTTTAAATCCTACTGCTGCACCAATATCTCCAGCCTCAATAAATTCGATTGGATTTTGTTTATTAGCGTGCATTTGATAGATACGAGAAATTCTTTCTTTGTTTCCAGAACGTGTATTCAAGATATATGAACCTGCATCTAAACGACCTGAATAAGCACGGAAGAAAGCTAAACGACCAACATAAGGGTCAGTAGCAATTTTAAATGCCAAAGCAGCAAACGGCTCCTTTGGATCAGGACGACGCATAATTTTCTTTTGGTCTTCTTCTAATAAATCAGCATCATCAGGGTGAATTCCTTCAATACCTTCTTTATCTAAGGGAGATGGTAAATATTTACAAACTGCATCTAACATAAACTGAACTCCTTTGTTTTTAAAAGAAGATCCAGCAATCATAGGAATGATAGCCATGTCAATTGTAGCTGCACGTAATGCATTGTTGATTTCCTCCTCAGTGATTGAGTTTTCATCTTCCATATACTTATCAAGAAGATTCTCATCATACGTTGCAATCTCTTCAATAAGTTTAGAACGATATTCTTTAACTTCATCAACCATATCAGCTGGAATGTCAACAATATCAAAGGTAGCTCCTTGTGTTTCATCATGCCATACAATAGCTTGATTTTTCACTAAGTCAACTACTCCTTTGAAATCTTGTTCTTCACCAATTGGCAAAGTAATGGCAACTGCATTAGACTTCAACATATCTCTAACTTGTTGACAAACTCCTAAGAAGTTTGACCCCTGACGGTCCATTTTGTTTACGAATCCCATACGAGGAACTCTATATTGGTCAGCAAGTCTCCAGTTTGTTTCTGATTGAGGCTCAACACCATCAACAGCACTAAACAAGAACACTAAACCATCCAATACACGCAATGAACGGTTTACCTCAACGGTAAAGTCAACGTGTCCGGGAGTATCAATAATGTTAAAGTGATACGGTTTAGACTCAGGTAAAACTTTCCCTTGGCTGGTTGGAAAATTCCACTCACAAGTTGTAGCAGCAGAAGTAATGGTAATACCTCTTTCTTGCTCTTGTGCCATCCAGTCCATAGTAGCTGCACCATCGTGTACCTCACCTATTTTATGTGATTTACCAGTATAAAATAGAATACGTTCAGTTGTTGTTGTTTTACCAGCATCAATGTGAGCCGCAATTCCGATATTTCTTGTGTATTTTAAATCTCTAGCCATTTCTTTATGAATTAAAATCTAAAGTGAGAGAACGCTTTGTTAGCCTCAGCCATTTTGTGCGTATCCATTCTTTTCTTAACTGCTGCTCCTTCTTCTTTAGCTGCTGCTAAAATTTCTGAAGCTAATTTACCAGCCATTGATTTTTCGTTTCTTCTTCTTGCATAAAGAATCATCCATTTGATAGCATAAGAAATCTTTCTATCCGGACGAATTTGCATAGGAATTTGGAAAGTAGCTCCACCCACTCTACGTGAACGAACTTCTACGTGAGGCATAACATTTGTTAATGCATCTTTCCATACTTCTAAAGCAGATTTTTCAGCATCTTGCTTTTTTGTTTCCACTATTTCTAAAGCATCATAGAATACTTTGAAAGCGGTAGATTTTTTACCATCCCACATTAAGTTGTTTACAAAACGTGTTACCAATTGATCATTGAATTTTGGATCCGGTAAAAGAGGTCTTTTTTTGGCCTGTCTTTTTCTCATGTCTTTTCTTTAAAAGTTTCTAATTACTTTTTCTTTGCGGGTGCTGCTGGTTGACCTGGTTTTGGACGTTTTGCACCATATTTTGAACGACGTTGCGTACGACCTGCTACTCCAGCAGTATCTAAAGCACCACGTACAATATGGTATCTTACACCTGGTAAATCTTTTACCCTTCCGCCTCTCACTAATACTATCGAGTGCTCTTGTAGATTGTGTCCTTCTCCCGGAATGTATGCATTTACCTCGTTTCCGTTTGTTAAACGAACCCTTGCTACCTTTCTCATTGCTGAGTTTGGTTTTTTAGGCGTCGTTGTGTAAACACGAGTACACACACCTCTTCTTTGAGGACAAGAATCTAAAGCAGCCGATTTACTCTTCTTAGTTACTTGGGCTCTCCCTGTTCTTACTAATTGTTGAATTGTTGGCATAATTAATACTAAAAATTTCTATGTTTTTTAAATTTACCCTATTTTTAGGGGTTGCAAATGTAGTAATATTTTTTATCAAAACAAATCATAATTTATTTATTTTGTTTGAGTTGGATTTTTTTAGGTGCTGAGGGACTGAGGTGCTGAGGGACTGAGTTTTCAAATACAAGTATCAAGAGAAAATTTGAAATAGAAAATTGATTTTGCTTCACCCCTCCTCCTAATTGTCGCGAAGCTTCGAGAGAAAGCACGGCTTGGAATGAAAAGCAGAATAAAGCCCTATACCATATCTCCTTTTTTTGCGTTACTTTTATCGAAATTAAAACTGCGTTGAAAAAGTTTGCTCTACTATTAATATCACTCATGTTTTTCTTGAATGGAAAAGCACAACAAGTATATTTATCTATTGAAGGACAAAACAAATCTGAAACCAAAAAAATTGATTCCATTGGTTACACAAAACAATTTCAAAACGCAAAAGGAGTTGTTGATGAGACCCGTAATTTTTCAACAATCCTTTTTCAGTCCGGTTATTTGGAATCAGAAATTGTGAATAACCAAAAACAAAACGACTCTACTTTTTTATTTCAATTTAAACTCGGAAAAAAAACTTCACACCTACATATATATATAGGTGAGGAAAATCAATTTTATTTAAATGATGAATATAAACTGAAAAATGATACTTTAAAATTACCCATTTATCAGGTTCCGCAATTTATGAATGGAATTTTAAAGCGTATGGAAGCCACCGGTTATTCTCTAGCAAACTTAAAACTCATCAACTTTAAAAAAATAAATCAATCGTTGCATGCTGATTTAAACATTCAAGCAAACAAAAAAAGAATTGTAAATGATATCATTATAGAAGGTTTTCCAAAGTTTCCAGAAAATTACCGCAAGAACTTGAAGAAAATGTTCGCCAAACAAACTTTCAATCAATCCAATTTAGACAAGCTATTCCGAACTGTTGAAAGCTATCGATTTATTTCGCAAACCAAATATCCGGAGATTTTATTCACTCAAGATTCTACTAAAATTTATCTCTATTTAGAAAAAGCTAAAGCCAATCGGTTTGATGGATTCATAGGATTCAACAATGATGAAGGCGGAAAAGTGAATTTTAATGGCTACGTAGATTTACTTTTACACAATTTATTGCATTCCGGCGAGCATTTCTCCATTTTTTGGAAAAGTGACGGAAATGAACAAACTACTTTTAACGTAGGACTTCAACTTCCTTATATTTTTAAAAGTTCTTTCGGATTAAAAACTGAACTACAAATTTTTAAACAAGACAGCACTTTTCAAAACACAAGAACTTCAATTGATTTAGGCTATTTTTTTAACTACAACAAAAGAGTTTATGTGGGCTACCAATCCTCTGAATCGAGTGATATTCAAAATGTAAATTCTAATTTTATAAGTGATTTCAAAAATGCTTTTGTTACCAGTCAATTTGAATATATCGATTTTAAAATTGGTGATTTTCTTTTTCCCGAAAAAACGGTCATTCATTTAAAATCAGGAATTGGAAGCCGAAAATCTAAAATTGATGATCAAAATCAGTTTTTTGTTCAAGTTGAACTCAAACACAATTTTTATCTAAATGCTAAAAATATTTTTCATCTAAAATCGCAAAACTATTATTTAAAGAGTAATTCATATGTTGTGAACGAATTACATCGTTTTGGCGGAATTAATTCGATTCGAGGATTCAACGAGAACAGTTTACAGGGAAGTATTTTTTCATCACTTTTAACCGAATATCGCTATGTTTTATCTTCCGGCATGTATATTCATTCTATTATTGATTATGGTTACTTTCAAGACCAAACCAATGATGTGAAAGATTCACTTTTAGGATTAGGTTTTGGTTTTGGATTGTTGACTAAAAATGGCCTTTTTAATTTGGTTTATGCGAATGGAAGCATCGGCAATCAAGAGATTAAACTTTCCAATTCAATTGTACATATTAGTTTTAAGACGAGTTTTTAAATTCGTAAAAAACCTTACCTTTACCCCATGGAAAAAGACAATCAGATTTTTGGAATTAGAGCTATTATTGAAGCAATTCAAGCCGGAAAAGAAGTAGACAAAGTGTTTATTCAAAAAGATGCTCAAGGTGATTTGATGCGGGATTTGATGAAAACAATGAAAGCTAACAAAATCAATTTTACTTATGTTCCGGTAGAAAAACTAAATCGATTAACTTCAAAAAATCATCAAGGTGCAGTGGCTAGCATAGCACCTATTTCTTTTGTTGGCCTAGAAACATTAGTGACAAATGTTGTTGATAGCGGAAAAACTCCTTTGTTTCTAATTTTAGATCAACTTTCAGATGCTCGTAACTTTGGAGCCATCATTCGAACAGCTGAATGTACGGGTGTGGACGGAATAATCATTGGCAAACAAGGTGCAGCTCCTGTAAATGGCGACACTGTAAAAACTAGTGCCGGTGCCGTTTTTAATGTGCCTATTTGTAAAGTGGAACATATAAAGGATGCCATTTTTTATTTACAAGGTTCTGGAATCAAAACCATTGCTGCAACTGAAAAAACAGACGACTCCATTTATGATCTTTCATTAAGCGAACCTTTAGCCATTATTATGGGCAGTGAAGACAGAGGAGTAAATCCTTCTGTGTTGAAAATTGTAGATGAAAAAGCAAAACTTCCTATGTTTGGCACTATTTCATCTTTGAATGTTTCTGTTGCTTGCGGTGCTTTTTTATATGAAGTAGTTAGACAGAGACAGTAATAAATAAAAAAAAACAAACAATTACTCTTTCTCTTTTTCCGATTTATATTCATAAAACACATTTTTATCTATATTGAAAAATGTGAACTCCTCCTCTATTTCTTCCGGTTTTGGTGGATTTACAAAATTTCCATTTTCATCAAAACGTTTCATAAACGGATCATTTTCCGGATTAAAATCCGGTTTTTCCCATTCGTATCGAATTGGTCTTTTATATTTTTCTGCTTTATACACTAAAGAAAATAGAAACCCTGTGATGAATCCAGCCAAATGCCCTTCCCAAGAAATTTGATTATCAACTTCCGGAAAAATATACCAAACCATCCCGCCGTAAAGCATTACAATCAATAAAGACAAAGCTACCAAGCGGTAATATCCGGTTTGAATTCCTTTAAAGAAGATAAAGCTTACCAAAACATAAATCAATCCACTCGCACCTATATGATAACTTTCTCTGCCAATGATCCAGGTCCCCAAGCCGGAAAAAAGAATACCAAAAACCAGTACATGAAAGGAAACTTCTCTGTAAAAATAACGTATTGAAGCAATGAGAAATAATAATGGAATAGAATTGTTATACAAATGTTTGATATCGCCATGCAAAAAAGGACTTAAAACAACACCTCTCAAACCACTTAATGTTCGGGGCAATATTCCAAAAGTACTTAAATCAATTTTGAATCTGACTTCTACCCAAAATACAATCCACAGGGCCAATACAAAAAATAAAGGCCAAGCGATTACTGAAGTTGAAAAAACGAAGGATTTTTGTTTCATAAAAAGAATCGTATCAAAAATACAACCAAAACGAAAGTAGTGCTTTTTTGTCAGAAAACCGTATTTTTACACCATGGAAGCACCACTTGCCGAACGCATTCGGCCTCAACATTTATCGGAATACATCAGTCAGTTGCACTTGGTTGGCGAACAAGGTTCTTTGACGCATCAAATTGCAAAAGGAATCATTCCCAGTTTAATTCTTTGGGGACCGCCCGGAACAGGAAAAACGACATTAGCTCAAATTATGGCTCAAGAAAGCAAACGACCATTTTTTACGTTAAGTGCTATTAATTCTGGGGTAAAAGATATTCGAGAGGTCATTGACAAAGCCAAAACAAGTGGAGGTTTATTCACCGCCAAAAACCCGATATTATTTATTGATGAAATTCATCGCTTTAGCAAATCACAACAAGATTCTTTGTTGGCTGCAGTTGAAAAAGGTTGGGTTACGCTTATTGGTGCTACTACCGAAAACCCAAGTTTTGAAGTCATTCCAGCATTATTGTCAAGATGTCAGGTATATGTATTAAATGCTTTCTCCAAAGAAGATTTAGAGCAATTGTTATATCGAGCCATTGAGCATGATGAAATTTTAAAAACCAAAAATATAAACCTGAAAGAAACCGAAGCTCTTTTGAGACTTTCGGGTGGTGATGGAAGAAAATTGTTGAATATTTTTGAATTGATTATTAATGCAACCGAAGAAAATGCGATAGAAATTACGAATGAAAAAGTAATGCATTTGGTTCAAAAGAATACGGTCTTGTATGACAAAACGGGCGAACAACATTATGATATTGTTTCGGCTTTCATCAAATCTATTCGCGGAAGTGATCCAAATGGAGCAGTTTATTGGCTTGCAAGAATGATTGAAAGTGGCGAAGATGTAAAGTTTATTGCTCGAAGAATGCTCATTTTAGCCAGTGAAGATATTGGGAATGCCAATCCAACAGCGTTAATTTTGGCTAACAATACTTTTCAAGCCGTAACTACAATTGGCTACCCTGAAAGTCGGATTATTTTAAGTCAATGTGCGATTTACTTGGCTACTTCAGCTAAAAGTAATGCAAGTTATTTAGCCATAGGAAAAGCTCAACAAATCGTAAAACAAACCGGTAATTTACCCGTTCCTTTGCATTTACGAAATGCTCCAACCAAATTGATGAAAGAATTGGGTTATGGCGATGAATACAAATACGCTCATGATTTTGACAACAATTTTACTGAGCAAGAATTTTTACCGGATGAAATTCAAAACACCTATTTTTATGAACCTGGTAATAATGCCCGAGAAAAAGAATTACGCACTTTTTTAAAAAACCGTTGGAAAGACAAATACGGATACTAAAATTTCACTTTAACAATTTCTGTAAATAATTGGTCATTGTTGGTATATTCAAAAATCCAATTTTGGTCTTTCAGGTATAACATTCCGTTATTTTGACCTTTTTGAGCTAAGAATAAATCTGATTTGCCGGTTGAAGTAAGTTTATATACGGTTTGATTTTGATTGTTTTTTAATATAAACCCTGAAGTAGTTTTTTCAGCAATTAAATTATCATTTGTTGATTCTACTTGACTTACAGTAGATTTTACTTCCTCTTTTGTTGTTAAAGACTTATCTTGATTTCCTTGAAATTTATATTTTAAAGCAAACAATGATTCAAAAATTTGGTCTGTACATTCAGTATACGCTACTTTAAAATCCTTGTCTTTACTTTTTCCTTCATCACTTTCAAAAACAACTTTATTTTGACAATCTTTGAATACTAAATTCATTTTTGTCCAAACAAAAGTGCCACCTCTCACTAAATCTACTTTTAAAATTTCACACGCCTTTTGAGCTACTTCTAATGGAATATTATTTTCATAATAAGCAATAAAGCCCATTTTTTCTAACTTATTTTTTACTACAGTATTCAATCTATGTTCATTTTCAACTTTCATGAAATCAAACTTAGTAGGTACAACTACATATTGATATTTATTCAACACCTGAGAAAAACCTTGAATACAAAAACCCAAAACTAAAAATAAAACTATTTTTTTCATCTTATTAAATTTAAACTAAAGATACTGTTTTAAGGATAATAAATCAAATACTTGATGGATTTGTTGATTTACTTCTACCTTAAACTCGTTAAAAAAAATGGCATCCAAGCCAACATTTAATGCTCCTTCTATATCAGCTTCAATGCTGTCGCCAATCATTACACTTTTTTCAACACTAGTTTTAGCACTATTGATGGCGTAATGAAAAATCATCGGATTTGGCTTTTTTACTCCTGCAGATTCAGAGTTCGTAATTGTCTTGAAATATTTTTCAAGATTGGCGTTTTTTATTTTTCCGGCTTGAACGCTCTGAAAACCATTCGTAATGATATGCAAATTATACTTTGGAAATAAATAATTTAAAATTTCCTCTGCACCATGGTAAAGATGGTTAAATTGAGGCAAATAGACAATATATTCTTGTGATAGCAAGTGAATTAATTCATCATTTACTGCTTGATTCATCAAATCAAAAACTTCCTTTAATCTTTTATACCGAAGTTCTTCTTGTGAAATTTTTTCCTCTCTGTAAAGCTTCCAATATTTTAAGTTTGTAGGAATATAAAAATGAAGAAATGCATCCAATTCCAAATTCAGTTGGTGCTTTTTGAAGATTGTTTCAAAAGCCAATGCTGAATTTTTCTCAAAATCCCACAACGTGTGATCTAAATCAAAAAAGATATCGGATTTGTGGTGGAAAGATTTCATTTGGATGGAGGGTGAAAGGTAATTGGAAATGGGTTAAAGAGTTATAAATTTATTTTCCTCCTTTAACAATTACAGCATCTTCAATATGATAAATCCAATCGTTCACATCATTATCATTGTATCTAAAATTACCTTCTAAAGTAACATATTGATCTGTTTTCAATCTTGGTGTTGAACCTCTAAATTTGATTCCCATGATGGTTTCGGGACCTGCTTTTCCACAAAAAAAACAAGAAGCAAATACGTTTTTACTTAACGCATACGAAACATTATCGATGGGAACAATAAATCCGCTCATCACAATTTTCTTTTTGTTTTTGGCTTTCAATTCTGAATTTACAATTGGAAACATTACTCCGTCAGGATAATCTTTATCCGGTTTTTTAACGTATTTAATAATTCCGAGTAGTCGCCAAGTCAACGTATCAGGTGATGAAAGAAATAATTCTTCTTTTTCAAGCTTAACTTCACTAAAAATTGAGGGAACAAATCCTGCTTTTTGAATAGTTGTAACATTTTCGGAATCCATTTTTGAAAAAGGATATTTCACTTCTAATGAAGCGTCCAACAGTATAAAAACACCAAATAGTAGAATGAAAAAAATATAAATTTTACGCATTTGCTAAAGTTTTTGAAATATTTAATCGATACGCTTTTACTGCCGGAATGACAGCGGCTAAAATCCCAACAAAGATAGTAACCAAAAACAGAATTCCTTCTTTTTCCCAGATTATTGTCATTGGATTGAATGCCATTTTGAATTGTTCATCTGTTGTGCTAGAAATCATAACCAAAGCCAATCTGCCAAAAAGCGTACCAAAGATAAAGCCTACAATGCAAAGTAATAAACTTTCAATCAATACCAACCCTAACATTTGAATTCGCGATGCTCCCGAAACCCTCAACAAGGCAAACTCATATTTTCTTTCTTTCAATCGATTATATAAGGCAATGAAAATGCTTATACCTGAAATCAACATAATTCCGTAGGCTAAATATTGTAATGCTTGCAAACCAATTCCGAATAATGAAAATAATCTGTTGATTTCTAATGCAGGCATAGCCGCTTGCATTTTTGTGTTTTGAGCAATCATTCTTGGCCAAGAAATAATGCCCATCTTATTTTTAAATTTAATTAAAACTGCGGTAATCTCCTTTGCTTCTTCATGGTCATGGTTGTGTTCATCGCCATCTTCATGTATATGTCCCTCTTCACCATGTGGAGGATTTTCTGTAACTTCATGGTCATGATCGTGATTACAATTTTCATCGTGAACGTGTTCTTCATGGTCGTGTTCATCACCGTCAACATGAACATGACCTTCTTCACCATGTGGGGGATTTTCATCAGAAGATCGAACTTCTTCACCATGATCATGTCCGTGGTTTGCATGCATCGCCCAAACACTTTCAATTGTGCACAAAACCAAATTATCAATTACTTTGCCTGTTGGCGAAGCAATTCCGACAACCACATACGCATATTCTTCATGGACGTGACCTTCTTCTGCTGAACCGTGTGTTCCAAAAAATTTATCTCCAATTTTAATGTTTAATTTTTTGGCAATTTCACTTCCGATAACCACTTCAAAATTCTTTTCAAACACTTTTCCTTGAGAAATGGTTGCCGCATATTTTTTAATATAGTCTGGAGTGGTTCCGACAATTTTGAATCCGCGATAATTATCACCAAAAGCCAAGGGAATAGCAGTTTCAACAAAAGGATGTTTCATCCAAACTTCCGCTTCTTTGTAATCAATGTTTCCGGTAGGATCATCAACGTGATAAACAGATGAAAGTATCAATTGTAACGGACTACCTTGAGCTCCCAAAACCAAATCTACTCCGTCAATATTACTTGAAAACTGCTTTTCAAATTGCTCTTGCAATAAAATCAATAATGAAATTATCGCAACCGATGCGGTTAATAATACCAAACTCAACACCGTATTCAATGGCTTAAACCAAAGATTTTTCCAAGCTAATTTTGCTATCATTTAGTTTAAGTTTAATTGGTTAGGAAATTTATTTTTTAATCGTTGGTCATGCGTCACAATTATCAACGAAGCTTTATATTCTTTGGACAGCTTAGCCAATAAATCTGCCACTTTAAATGCATTTTCGTCATCTAAACTTGAGGTTGGCTCATCGGCTAAAAGTAGTTTTGGCTCATTTATCAGAGCTCTGGCAATGGAAACACGTTGTTGCTGTCCAACACTTAAATTGGAAGGCAATTTATACATCTGGTTTTCTAAATCCAATTGTTTTAAAAGTGATTTTGCTTTGTCAGTTGCTTTTTTTCCTGTTGCTAA
Source organism: Flavobacterium filum DSM 17961 (assembly GCF_000425465.1). GTDB lineage: Bacteria > Bacteroidota > Bacteroidia > Flavobacteriales > Flavobacteriaceae > Flavobacterium > Flavobacterium filum. The sequence continues at coordinate 110,441 of NZ_AUDM01000006.1, forward strand.
CCACGAGGCCAAAACAACATTTTCTAGCACATTTAAAGAAGCCACAAAATGCGATTGTTGCAAAACTAATCCAATGTTTTTTCCGCGAAAGTGATCTAATTCTTTTTCGGATAAAGAGGAAATAGTGGTATCTTGTATGGAAATTGAACCCGATTTAGGTCGTAATAATCCACCCAGAAGGTGTAATAAAGTAGTTTTTCCTTTTCCGGAATTTCCGGTGATTAATAACGCTTCTGAAACATTATTTTTGATATTTGGAAATGAAAAAACCGTATTTGAATTATATGAAAAAGAGAGGCTTTCTGTTTGAATCATTTTTACTTGATTTTTAGAGGTCTAAGGTATGTAATTTAAAAAAAATGAAATGTTAATCAATTCAAAAAAATCAGTTTCCTTTTCGCATTCTTTTAGGTCCATACCACAACCAAAAACCGGTTATAACAAAAAGTAATAATGCCATACTTAAAATTGAAGTGTAAATCAATTTAAAAAAACCCGATTCAAATCCTAAATAATAATCAATGATTGAACCGTCATGAATTTTTTCAATGATATCAGACCTTCGTAAATCAATTTGCAGTAAACTTCCGGTTGCACCATCAAGCTGTACTTCATAAAAATTAGATTTAAAAGTAAATTTAACTATTCCTTTTTCTGGTCGAATATCAATTCTATCAATTTGTGAAGGTTTCGATTCCTTTAAGAAAAGTGCAATTTCTTTTTGAGCAATTTGTTGCAAACTGTCCAACGCTATAAAATCAACTAATTTCGTTGAAGAACCCGTTTGCGTTTTTGGGAGTATTAATCCGCCACTATGTTTCTTGATGCCTAACAAAAAACCTGTTATGGCAATTATAAAATAGAATACAAACAAAAAAATTCCGGTTGTACGATGAATTTTTCTGAATATTCGAATTATTTTGGCTTGTTGAACTCTTTTTGAAGCTGTCATTTTATAATTTTCCATCTTCAGCAAAACTGTAATAACCCAATTCACAAACAATCATATGATCTACTAATAAAATATCCAATTGCTTTGCTGCAATTTTAATTTTATTGGTAATTTCCAAATCTGCATCGCTTGGGTATAATTTTCCAGAAGGATGATTATGGCACAAAATAAAGGAAAGTGCATGATATTCTAATGCGATTTTTAAAATAATTCGAACATCAACTACTGTTCCTGTGATTCCTCCTTTACTAATTTGTGCTTTATGAACTACTTGATTGGAATTATTAAGATAAATAACCCAAAATTCCTCATGAGGTAAATCACCTAATAAAGGATGCATCAATTCAAAGACAGTTTTGGTGGTTATAATTTTTGGCAATTCAACAACTGATTCTTCTTTTTTTCGTTTGGCTAATTCTAAAGCTGCAATAATACTGATGGCTTTTGCTGGACCAATTCCATTGAAACTACACAATTGTTGAAAGGATAATTTACTTAATGAATATAAACTATTGTCAGTAGTTTTTAGGATTCTTTTACTTAATCCAACAGCAGATTCATTTCGTGTTCCGGAACCTAAAATAATGGCTAATAATTCAGCGTCGCTAAGGGAAGATTTTCCTTTAAGTAGTAATTTTTCTCTGGGTTTGTCGTCTTCAGCCCAGTATTTAATGGGGAAAGGTGTTTGATTTTCCATCTGTTTGGCAAATAATAATTAAAAAATGTGCTTATAGTGTAACAAAAATACTATTTTTATAACTAATTTAAAAATCATAAAACAGAAATAATGAAAAAAATCAACCTTTTATTCAGCACAATGCTTTTTGCATTCATAAGTTTATCTGCACAAGCTCAAACAGCAGACCAAATTATTGATAACTATTTCAAAAACACAGGTGGATTTGAAAAATACAGAGCGTTAAACGGCACAAAAATGGAAATGACCGTAAATGCTCAAGGAATGGAAATTCCTGTAGAAATGGTTCAACTGAAAGGTGGAAAAATGTACCTTAAAATCAATTTCCAAGGTCAAGAAATTACTCAAATGGCTTTTGATGGAAATACAGCTTGGTCAACCAATTTTATGACTATGAAAGCTGAAAAAATGGAATCAGAAATGGTTGAAAACATTAAACAAGAGGCTGTTGATTATCCAGACCCATTATTAGACTATAAGTCAAAAGGATATTCAGTTGAATATTTAGGTAAGGAAACCAAAGAAGGTACAGAATGCTATAAACTTAAATTAACCAAAAAACCTCAAATGATTGACGGTCAAAAGGTGGACAATGTAGTTTTCTATTATTTTGATATTGAAAATAATGTTCCTATTATGACAGAAACAGAAATCAAACAAGGACCCGCAAAAGGTCAAATGTCTGTTTCAACCATGAGTGATTATCAAGAAGTGGACGGAATGTATTTCCCTTTTTCTATGAATCAAGGAGGTCAACCTTTGAAAATCAAAAAAATTGTTTTAAATCCTACTGTGGATGAAAAATCATTTATGTTTAAAGAATAATTAAAATCAATCATCATGAAATCCCCATCGTTTTGGGGATTTTTTAAATCATTTTTGTATGAAAAAAATAAATACGTCATTACTCATTTTGGGGTTTTGTTCCCTTTTTACAGCTCAAGCTCAAGATGAAATTGTTTTGAAAGGAAAAGAATTGTATGGTGATTTATCAGCCAGACAAATTGGACCGGCCATCATGAGCGGAAGGATTTCTGATATTGCAAATCATCCAACAAATAATAAAATTCTATACATTGGTGCTGCCGGTGGTGGAGTTTGGAAAAGTGCCGATGGAGGAGCTTCATTTTCTCCAATTTTTGACAAACATATACAATCTATTGGTTGTGTGACAATTGATCCAAATAATCCTGATAATGTAATTTGGGTAGGAACAGGTGAACCTTGGACCAGAAATAGTGTTTCAATAGGAAACGGAATTTATAAATCGGTTGATGGTGGTTTAAACTGGACCAACATGGGTTTACCAAAATCTGACCGAATTACTTCGATTGTGGTTGATCCAAGAAATAGTGATGTAGTTTGGGTTGGTGTTTTAGGAGCACTTTGGGGTGACAGTGAAGAAAGAGGAATTTACAAAACCACTGATGGTGGTAAAACTTGGGCTAAACAATTGTATGTTGATGCAAAATCGGGTTGTGCTGATTTAGTCATAGATCCTAAAAATCCCGATACGATGTATGCCAGTTTTTGGGAATTCAGAAGAACGGCCTGGTCTTTTAATTCAGGTGGAAATAATTCCGCTTTATTCAAGACAACCGATGGAGGTAAAACTTGGAATAAAATTCACAATGGATTTCCAAAGGGTCAGTTAGGTCGAATCGCCATTGCCGCTGCTCCTTCAAAACCGGAAATACTTTATGCTGTTTTAGAAACAGAAGAAGCTAAAGATAAAGGATTATACCGTTCTGAAGATGGTGGTAGTTCATGGAAACATTTAAATAGTGATTTCGAATTGGTAGTAAGGCCTTTCTATTTTTCAAGAATTACGGTTGACCCGAGAAATCATGATATTGTTTATAAAGCCGGTTTACGAGGTTCTATCAGTAGAGATGGTGGAAAATCTTTTAAGTCATTAGGAAGTATGCATGCTGATATACATGATATTACGGTTGATTTATTTGACAGTAACAGAATTTATGTAGCAACTGATGGTGGTTTATACCGCAGCTGGGATTCCGGAAACACTTTAGATATTGTAAAAAATCTTCCGCTTTCTCAATACTACCATTTAAGTTTGGATAATGAAGAACCCTATAATATTTATGGTGGATTGCAAGATAACGGTTCTTGGTATGGCCCAAGTAAAAGTGATGGTGGTATTGAAGCTAGAGATTGGCACAGTGTAGGATACGGAGATGGTTTCCGTGTTTTGAAACATCCAACCAAAAAAATCATTTACAGTGAAATGCAAGGTGCCGAAAACATTTGGCGATACAATTTGGAAACAAAAGAATTAAAAACAATTCAACCTTTAGCTGAAAAAGGTGACCCAAAATTGCGTTTTAATTGGAATACGCCTATTGTAACCGGACATCATAATCCGGATAGAATTTATGCAGGTAGTCAATTTGTGCATGTTTCCGATGACATGGGATTAACTTGGCGAAAAATTTCGGGAGATTTAACTACAAATGATCCTAACAAAACCAATACTGAAAAATCCGGTGGTTTATCAGTGGATAATTCAGGAGCAGAAAATCATTGTACTATTTTTACCATTGCAGAATCAACTTTGAATAAAGATGTAATTTGGGCAGGTACAGATGACGGTAATGTTCAAATCACCAGAGATGGCGGAAAAACGTGGACAAATGTAACGGTGAATGTAAAAGGTTTACCTAAAAACACTTGGTGTTACCATATAGAAGCAAGTGTCTTTAATGAAGGTACTGCATATGCTGTTTTTGATGGTCATTCTAAAAATGATTACGCCGCTTATGTTTATAAAACAAGTGATTTTGGAAAGACTTGGACATCCATTTCTACTGCTGATATTGATAGTTTTGCCAGAAATATTCAAGAAGATTATAAAAATCCAAATTTATTGTTTTTAGGAACAGAAACAGGACTTTTCATTACGGTTGATGGTGGAAAAAACTGGTCAAAATTTGAAAATAATATGCCGGCAGTTGCTGTACATTATATTGATTTACATCCAAAAACAAATGATTTGGTTTTAGCTACTCACGGAAGAGGAATCATTATTTTAGATGATATCAGTCCTTTAAGACAAATTAATCCGGAAGTTCTCAAAAAAGAGGTCCACTTTTTTATCTCAAAACCATTTGTAATGAGTGAAAAATCAAGTTTTGGCGGTACTGCATCCGAACTTGAATTTGTTGGACCAAATCCAAATGAATCTGCTCAATTCATTTATTATTTGAAAAAAAGACACACTTTTGGAAAAATGGAAATGGAAGTACAAGATTTACAAGGAAATAAAATTGTATCCTTAATTCCTGGCAAACAAAAAGGGATTAATATTGTAACTTGGAGTTTCAATACCAAGAATCCTAAAATTGCCGCTGCAAAAACATTAAGTTTCGGCGGATTTACATCTCCAAGAGTACAAGCCGGTAAATATAAAGTAGTTTTAACGAAAGGAAGTGAACGATTCGAACAAGAATTTGAGGTAATTTATGACCCGAAAAGTGTCATTTCATCGGAAGACAGAAAACAACAAGCAAAAATCACCCAAGAACTTTTTGATCGAAATGAAACATTAGCCTTCATGGTATATGAGCTTGATGAATTGATTGCTTTGAATGCTAAAATCATCGAGAAAAATCCTAAAGCTCAAAAAACAAACGGTAAAATCGATTCTGAATTTAATTCGCTAAAAAACACAATGGTGGTAACTACCGGAGATATGTATGTTGGTGCAGCAGAACCGCAGTTAAGAGAAAAATTAAGTACCATTTATGCAACTATTGCTTCACAGTTTGACGCTCCTTCGCCTTCACAAAAAGCAAATATTGAAAACGTGATGGATTTATACAAAACGGCTCAAACCGGTTTTGAAGCGTTAAAAGTGAAATATAAAAACAAATTGATTGAGCAAGCTACTCAACAAGGTATTCCTTTTGCTTTGAAAACAAAAGAAGAATTCTTGAAAGAACAATAATTAAATTGTTCCTTTACTATCAAAGCCCCGAAAGGGGCTTTTTTTATACTATTTAAAAAGCTTTTACGTTTTCAAATTAAAAAAGATGAAAACGACATTCCTATTTATTTGTCTCTTTTTAAGTAGTTCATTTTTGCATGAGACGTTTCAACTAAAACTTTCAAAAGCGGCTATTGAATTAACCAAAGACAAAGTAACCTATGATCCATCTTATGTAAGTATAAAATATCCAAATGGTGATGTACCAAAAGACAAAGGCGTTTGCACGGATGTCGTAATTCGAGCTTATCGAAAATTAGGAATCGATTTGCAAAAAGAAGTACATGAAGATTTGAAAGCCAATTTCTCCAACTATCCAAACTTAAAAAAATGGGGGTTAAAAAAACCGGATACAAATATCGACCATCGTAGAGTTCCAAATCTTGAAGTTTTTTTTGAACGAAAAGGAGAAAAATTAGCGGTCACTCAAAACCCATCAGACTACAAAACAGGCGATTTAGTAACTTGGATGATTAACAATAAATTGCCACATATTGGAATTGTGACACACAAAAAATCTGCCGATGGCAAACGCAATTTGATTGTTCACAATGTGGGTGGCGGACAAGTTTTGGAAGATTGTTTGTTTAGTTGGAAGATTGTGGGGCATTTTCGTTACGGAGGTTAATGTGGCAATGTGCCAATTAGTCAATGTGTCAATTAATTCAGCAAATTAATCCATCATTGACTAATTGACACATTGGCTAATTGTCTAATTGACTAATTGCTTCACCTCTTCAAAATCTAAACCACCATAATTCCCAGAACTCATTAATAATAAAGCAGAATTATCCAAATTAGCTGAAAATAAAAAGTCTTTAAACTCAGTTGGATTGGTATAAATAATCAAATCATTTCGTTTGAAAGATTGTGCGATTTGGTCGTAAGTCACTTCTTCTAACTGCTTTATTTTGACTGCATCGGGTGAATAAAAAACCACCGCAACATCGGCAGCATCCAAAGCTCCTTCATATTCTTTTAGAAATTCAGCATTCAAACTACTATACGTGTGCAACTCTAAACAAGCTACTAATTTTCTATCGGGATATTGATTTTTAACGGCTTTTGTGGTAGCTGAAACTTTACTGGGCGAATGAGCAAAATCTTTATAGGCTACTTTTCCTTTCCCATCTGCAATCTTTTCTAATCGTTTAGAGGCTCCTTTAAAACTGGCAATGGCTTCGTAAAAATCGGCTTCATCGACACCCATATTTTGGCAAATCCATTTGGCCCCAGCAAGATTGTTTAGATTATGAGCCCCAAATACTTCAATGGGCATGGGTCCTTCTGGAGTATCAAGATAGGTTGTACCATTTTCTACAGAATAATTGGGTGTTTGATAAGGCAATCTTCGTATAGTGTTGGTCGTTTCTTCGGCTACTTTTTTTACCGTTTCATCTTCTTCATTATAAACTAATATTCCTCCTTTGGTAATTTGATTGACAAATATTTCAAATTGTTCAACGTAATTTTCAAATGTCGGAAACACGTTTATATGATCCCAAGCGATACCTGAAAGCAAAGCAATATTGGGTTGATACAAATGAAATTTGGGTCGTCTATCAATTGGAGAGGATAAATATTCATCGCCTTCTAAAACGATAAAATCATTTTTCTCGGTAAGATGGACCATCGTATCAAAACCTTCCAACTGTGCTCCTACCATATAATCGACTTCAATATTGTGATAATGCATGACGTGCAAAATCATCGAAGTAATGGTCGTTTTCCCATGTGAACCACCTATTACCACACGGGTTTTATTTTTGGATTGTTCGTATAAAAATTCCGGATAGGAATAAATTTTTAACCCCAATTCTTTCGCTTTTAACAATTCAGGATTATCGGCTTTGGCATGCATCCCGAGAATAATTGATTCAATATCGGATGTGATTTTTTCAGGGAACCATCCCATCTCATCCGGCAACAATCCGAATTTTGATAAACGTGATTTGGAAGGTTCAAAAATAGCATCGTCACTTCCGGTAACGTGGTATCCTTTATGATGCAAGGCAAGTGCTAAATTGTGCATGGCGGCTCCGCCTATGGCGATAAAGTGGGTTCTCATTTTTATGGTAATGGGTTATTGGTAATGGGTAATTGGTCGCTTAACAACAAAATTATTTACTTTCAAACTTCTTTCTTAATTCTTCGGCTTTTTGAGGTTGTTTCATTTTGTTTTTATACAAGTTGAATAACCTTTGAAAGGTTGTTTTAGAGTTGCCAATTTCATGGGCTTTTTTAAAATTTACTTCCGCTTTTGTATATCGTTTAAAGTATTCATCAATATGACCTTTGGCTAAAAAACCATCTACTTTAGACAAATTCATCAATTCATCGGCATACTTTTGGGCTTTCGTTTCGCTACCACCCACAATTCCGGGTAATTCAATATACAACATCACGAGTGCCCAACGAGAATCGATGTGTTTTTCATCTAATTTAGCCGCAGTTAAAAAAGATTGTTCAATTTCGTCAATCATTCCTAGTGCCTTGAATTTATTAGATTCTTTGGCTTTCATTCCTAACGCACCGCCATATTTATAGAGATAATTGGCATTTTTTGGAAATTGTATTTTTATCTTTTTGTAATACAGAATCGCATCATCCCAATTTTTTTCTTTTCCTGAAATATCGCCTAAATATTCTAACGTCTTAGTATGATTTGGATTTGATTTTAAATAATTTTCAAACAACACTTTAGCTTCCAAAAATTTTTCTTTTTGGAATAATTGTTCTGCTTTTTCAAAATCATTGTGCTCTATTAAAAACACAGAAATAAATGAATATAAAATGAATATAATGTTCATGGCAAAATAAATTCAAAAATAAAGATTTGTTTGTGATTTTGAGAAAATTTAAGTTTTATTTAAAAAAATGTAGTATATTGTTGACTAAAAGGTTGTTAAACTGATTTGCTAACTTTACAGAACGTTATATGAAAAACTTCTTTAAAAAGATATTCCTGATTGTAATCATTTTTTTTACTTTAAATTCATATACTCAAAAATATGATGAAAAATGGAAAAAAGTTATTGAATTTGAGTCAGATGATCAAATAAAATCTGCTTTTAAAGAGGTAAATGATATTTATTTAAAGTCAAAAAAAAACAAAAATGAAACGGAATTAATTAAAACTTTTTTTTATCGAGCAAAATATATTCAACGTTTAGAAGAAGATGCTTTTTATAAAATAATTGAAGAAATAGAAAAAGACAGAAAAAATGTATCCAATACAAGTAAAACTATTTTAGATTATATTTATTGTATAGCGTTAACCCGATATGCTGAAAAAATTAGTTACGGAAGAAAACCAAATTTTAATTCCAAAAATAATTTTAACCATCCAATCATAAAATGGAATTCAGAAGAAGTTTTAATAGAAAGAAATAAAATTATTGAGGATTTTATTAAAAATAAAACCTTTCTAAAGAAAACACCACTTGATGTATTTGAAAAAATATTAGATTTTGAAAGAAAAAGTTATTTAGAGAATAAAAATCTACATGAGTTTTTGTCTGAAAAATATATTGAACTATTATCTAAAGACAATGATAACTATTTATATAGCAACACCTTTAAATTATTTGCCAATAAAAACGATTATAACATTAACTTTTTCAACTCTACGAATTTTAATGAAATAGAAAATCCTAATTTGTTACTACTTTTAAAATTGTACCAATTATTAGAAAATGAATATCCTAATCATAAAAGTTACACCGTAAAGCGAATAATATTTATTGAAAAAAAATTAAATTATTTAGACCCAAATTATTTAAGCAAACTTGATTCCATTCAAACATCTTCCAAAGATCCTGAACTTATTCAACAAATTTTGTTAGAAAAAGCCGATTACTATCATGAAAGAGCTTCAAAAAATTCAGAAATAAATTTTAATGAAATAGCACTTGAAAAGCTAGACAGCGTAATAAATTTGAAAAAAAACAACTATTATTATAACAAAGCAATTGAATATAAAAACACTATTACAAATAAACATCTTGCTTTTGAACATAAATCACTCCTTTATAGTAATGAAAACACGCGTGTTAAAGTAAATTACAAGAACATTGACAGTCTTCAAATAAAAATTTACAGAGCCCCTTTAGATTTGAGTTTTAAAAATAGGGATGTTGAATATACTGACGATTTAGTTTTAGATTATTGTAAAGACAAAGAATTAATAGCTCAAAAAAAATATACTTTAAAACAAGGCAAAAAACATTTTTTGTATTCCACTGAAATCGTTCTACCTCAATTAGAAACCGGTCATTATATCATTGTTTTCTCAGCCAATAAAAATGATTCAGAAAACAAAACAGTTATTAATCATAGCTTTATTACAGTTAGTAATCTTGCAATTATAACAGAAAACCATAATTTGTATGATAATTATCAAATTGTAAATAGAAAAACTGGTGAGCCACTAAAATCGATTCAAATCACAATAGATTCAACTCAATATCAATCAGATAAATTTGGTATTGTGAAAATAATTAAAAGCAAATCGAGCAAAAAATCTTACATCAATACCAAAATAATGGCAATTAATGAAAAAGACACCTTAATTCAGTTTGCTAATCGTCATAATAACTTTCAACATACAAGTCAAGATAAAAATAAGAAAACTGTTATTGTTAATTTTTTCTCTGATAGAGAAATTTATAGACCTGGACAAAAGATGTTTGTTAAAGGAATAGCAATAAAAAAAGAAATCAATGGAGATTCAATTGTACCAAACCAAACATTTTTAATTGAAATTGAAGATTCAAATACAACGATTAAAGAATTTGAAATTAAGACAAACGATTATGGTTCATTTGATTTTGAGTTTGAAATACCAAAAAATAGCTTGACCGGAACTTTTTATATTAATGTAGAAGAACCGGAAAAACTAAATGCGGAGGAATCTCTTTTTTTTGAAAATTACGATTTAAAAAATTCGAGTTTATCCTTTCAAGTTGAGGAGTATAAGAAGCCTACTTTTCAAATTAAAATTAACCCCGTAACGGAAAACTATTCATTAGAAGATAACATTACTATCAAAGGAAATGCATCAATGTTTTCCGGAGCTCCACTAACTAATGCAACTGTTTCCTACTCAATTTACCGATTTAGTAGTTATCATAACCAATTTAACAGAAAAAACGAAACTGAATTATTATCTAAAAATATAGAAACTGATGAAGAGGGAAACTTTAACATTTCATTTCATGCAACCATAGATGAAACAATTAAAAAAGAATTTCTTCCAATTTATAATTATGTAATTCAAATCAAGGTAACGGATATTAATGGAGAAACTCAAACAACCAAAACAAGTATTAAACTTGCCCATCATTCTCTAATATTAGATGCATCACTAAATGAAATTGTAAATACAAGTAAAAAAAACAATTTAAAATTAAGTAGCACCAATCTAAATTATGAAGATACTCCATGTAAAGGTAAAATTGATTTTTATTTGATTGAAGAATTCAGCAATAAATTTAAATCAGCTAATTATTTCCCTGAAATACCTTTAATTTCCAATGAAGAATTTGAACAACTTTTTCCTTATGAAAAAATAAATACAAATTCAGAAAACGAAGCTCAACTTCTCTATTCACAGACAGTTGATACTAAAATCAATAAAGAGATTGATTTAGATTTTTTAAAGAATTTAAAACCGGGAAACTATAAACTTCATTTTTATTGTACCGATAAAAATGGGTATCACATCGAAAAAACAAAAAACTTTAAAGTCATTCATGGAGAAAATCAAATTCAAAATAAACTTTTTACCTATAAAATTATAAATGAAGACTCCATGTTAATAGATAATTTTATCGAAGTAGAATTATATAGTGTTGTGGCTGAACTCTATTTTACCTTTCAAGTAGAATCTACAAATTCAATTATTAGTGAACATCATGAAAAAATAAACAATTATCAAAAAAAAATACGTATACCTCTTAATTACACCAAAGAAAAAAAACTTGCATTAAGAATGGACACCTATTTTGAAAGTAGTTTATTTTCTGAAAATTCGATTTTTGATTTTCAATTAAAAAATCAATTTTTGACTGTAGATGTTGGGACAATGAATTATAAATTTGAACCAAGTACGAAGGAAAAATGGAGTTTTACAATTAAAGATTCAAATAATTCTGCGATAGCAGAAGTATTGGCTACAATGTATGACCAATCATTAGACCAATTTATTAATAGTCAATGGAGTTACAGTAATTTTTATGATAGATTTTCCTATTTTAATCCAAATAAAAGAAATGCAATAGATGTAGAAAATCAATATGTAAATTTCGAATCTATTGCAACAAAACTTCCATATTTAAAATTGAAAAATAACTCTATTGATTTATTTTGGTTTGGTCTTACCTTCGAAATGTATAAAAATTATCTTTCTAATAGCTTTTACAACAAGAAAAAAGCAACATCTTCTAGACCAAAAAACACATTTCTTATATCAGGACAAGTTTTTGATATTTCAGGAATGCCACTTCCGGGAGCAACAATAAGAATCAAAAATAGTTCCCGTGAAACATCAACCGATTTTGACGGTTATTTTGAAATTGAGGGTTTAGTAAACGAAATAATTGAGATAAGTTTTGTTGGTTATAAAGATGCTGAATATAAAATTTTCACTTCTAATAATAAAAATGTTATTAAAATTGTATTAGAGGACGACAACAGCCTTTATGAAGTTACCGTAGCAAGTCAAGGAATAAAAAGAGAAAAAAAAGCTTTAGGATATGCTGTTTCAATGGTTACTGATGACGAAATAAATGAGAAATCTTATTCAAAAATAACTCAAGAACTTAAAGGAAAAGCACCAGGAGTAAATATTCAAGAAAAAATTAATTCAACTGAATCTGAAACAAAAAAAATTATAAGAGGATACTCTACTTTTGGCAAAGAAAATATTACTCTTTTTGTTGTAGATGGGGTGCTATATGATTTAAATTCCATTGAAAAAGTAGTAGAAATAATTTCTGAAAATGTTTTAAGTATAGAGGTTAAAAAAGATCCGGAAGTAATAAAAAAATATGGAAATGATGCAAAAAACGGAGTTGTTTTCATTACAACTAAAAAAAGCATAGCGGAATTAACTCAAGTTAAAACAAGGAAAAAATTCAATGAAACTGCCTTTTTTTATCCCAATCTTAGAACTGATAAAAATGGAAACATCTCATTTGAATTCGAAGCCCCAGAATCACTTTCGCAATGGAAATTTAGACTATTAGCTCATACAAAAGAGGCAAAACTTGGATATTTAGAAAAGATGGTGGTTACTCAAAAGGAATTTATGATTTCCACCAATTTACCTCGTTTTTTTAGAGAAAAAGATACTATCACCATTTCAACTAAAATTATTAATCTTACCAATGATCAAAAAGAAGGGTTAACTCAATTACAATTATATGATGCAGAATCAATGCAATTAATTGAAAATAGTACAATACAATCAAAATCGCTAAAAGAATTTTCAGTTAATCCTAAAAGTAGCACTAAAGTCGATTGGACAATTATCATCCCGAAAAATAGTAAAAGCATTCATTATAAAATTGTTGCAAAATCAGGTAATTTTTCAGATGGCGAAGAAAACATATTACCTGTTTTGACCAATAATCTTCTTGTAACAGAATCAATTCCAATTTGGGTAAAAGGTAATTCAAAAAAAGAATTTGTTTTAGAAAATTTAAAAAACAATACGTCAAATACTTTACAAAATCATCAATTAACATTAGAATATTGTACAAATCCAACGTGGTTGGCTATTCAAAGTTTACCGTATTTGATGGAATATCCTTTTGAATGTTCAGAACAAACTTTTTCAAGATTTTTCTCTAATTGTGTAGCAACAGAAATAATGAATCAAAACCCTAACATTAAACAGGTTTTTGATAAATGGAAAAACACAACTCAAAATACATCGAAATTAAATCAAAATGAAGAGTTAAAATCAATTTTAATTCACGAATCACCTTGGCTAAGAGATGCGGAAAATGAAGAAATAAAAAAGAAAAATCTGGCTACGCTTTTTGAATTAGAAAAATTGAGCAGTGAAATTACTGAAACGCTCGATAAAATAATTAAAAAACAAAATAAAGATGGAAGTTTTTCATGGTTTGAAGGAGGTCCCGAAAATTTCTACATTACTCGTTATCTTGTTTCAGGTTTTGGACAGTTAAAAAAGATTATCCCAACTTTAGACAATAAAACAGATAATGTAACAAAAAAAGCCATAATATACATGGATAAAAAAATAATGGAAGAGTATAAACAAAAGATAAAATCAAAAACAGATTGGTTTCCAATAAAAAATGATGAACTACATTATTTATATGCTAGAAGTTTCTATTTAAAAGATATTGAACTTTCGGATAGTTTAAAAATAATAACAGATACTTATTTGAAAGAATTAAAATCAAATTGGATAGAAAAAACATTATTTGAAAAAGGTCTATCTGCATTAGTCTTAAATAGATTTGGCGAAAAAACAACGGCAAAAAAAATAATAAATTCGCTTAAAGAAACTTCATCAACAAATGAGGATTGGGGTATGTATTGGATTGAGAATACATCCAGTTGGGAATGGCATAAATCACCTATTGAAACTCAATCTCTTCTTATTGAAGCTTTTCATGAAATTGAGAATGATGAAAAATCTATCAATGAAATGAAAACATGGCTGATAAAAAACAAACAAATTAATCACTGGTCAACAACCAAATCAACTACTCAAGCTATTTACGCTCTTTTATTACAAGGAAACACAAATTGGATATCAATTCGAAATAACACAAAAATTAAGATAGGTTCTGAAAAAATCTTGACAAAAAAAATTTCAGAATCTGAAATGGAATCTGAAACGGGTTATATAAAATTGAATTTTGGTAAAGATGAAATTAATTCCAATTTCTATGTTATTTCAATTGATAATAAATCCATAACACCCGGAATTGGTGGGATATATTGGCAATATTTTGAAGAATTGGAAAAAATCAAAGATGGACAAAATAATCCATTAAACGTAATAAAAGAAATGTATGTAAAAAAAGGTCAGACTTTAGAGAAAATAACAAATACTACTTCATTAAAAGTCGGTGATATTATTACTATTAAATTATTTATAAATGCTGATGAAAATATGGAGTTTGTGCATTTAAAAGACATGAGAACTTCTGCTTTTGAGCCAATTGATGTGCTCTCTGGCTATAGCTGGGAAAATAGTTTAGAATATTATAAATCAACTAAAGATGCTTCAACAAATTTCTTTTTTGACATTATACCAAAAGGACGTTATGAATTAGAATACGATGTCAAAATAAACAATAAAGGTAACGTTTCTTCAGGAATTACAACAATACAAAGTATGTATGCTCCTGAATTTAGCAATCATACAAAAGGGAATAGAATAAGTGTAGATTAAAAAAAAATCTGCTCCATGACTGAAGCAGATTTTTTATAGAATTAATAACAACTTATTTTACGATAGTTAATTCGTCAATTAAATGTTTCGCACCTGCATATTTTTCAATAATGAATAATACAAAGCGAATATCAACATTAATCGTTCTTTGCAAATCTTTGTCAAAAATAACATCTCCGGCCATTGCTTCAATGTTTCCGTCAAACGCTAATCCGATTAATTCACCTTTTCCGTTTAGTACCGGAGAACCTGAATTACCACCTGTAATGTCATTATCCGAAAGGAAATTCACCGGCATGTAACCTGCTTTGTCTGCATATTGACCAAAATCTTTTTTGTTATACAAATCAATTAAAGGCTGTGATAAATCAAATTCAGGATCACCTGGTTTGTGTTTTTTCACCATTCCTTCTAAGGTTGTATAATTATTGATTTTGGCGTCATTTCTTTTGTCAGCCGGTAAAGCACGAACTTTTCCATACGTTAAACGCAATGTAGAGTTAGCATCCGGATATAAAATAGGACTTAATTTAGATTCTTGTAAACCAGCGACTAATTTTCTAAAACCTGCTTGATATTTTTCCTCAGCAGCTTTCAACTCATCTGACTTTTTGTTGTAATGGTCTAATAAATCGGCAGACAATTTATATATAGGATCATTTTTTACCAATTCTTCACTTGGTAATTCTAAAAAGGCTAACAATCTGTCTTTAGAAGTAAACAAACTTAAATCAATTGCACTTGAAGCATATTTAGCAAAATCTACTTTGTCATTTACCATTGCTTGAACGCTTGGTGCAAGACCGTGAGCTTTCGCTTTTTCAGCATATAAACCAAGTTGTCCAGCTAATACATCTTTTTCAACTGGTAAATAAATAGTTTCAAATGTACCTTCAATCATTTCTACCAAACGAGGTTTCATTTGTGCTCTTTGAGCTGCTTCTGCTTTTGCGTATGTAACTAATTGGTTACCCAACCTTCCCGGCATTGAACCAAAAGCTGAACCACGTAACATTGTCATTAAATAATTGTCGTGTTTCGCTTTTTCATTTGTCAAAGCATAATAGGCGTTAATGTCTTTAATGACAGTACCATATTGTGCTTTATTTTTACTACTGTTTGCCCATGAATCAAATTTCTTTTCAACTTTTCTTTTGGCATCAGCCGTTTTGAATTTAGAAAGAGCATCTATCATACCTTGTCTATTTTTCCAATAATTGGCAATTTGAGCATATTTTGACGCATAATTTAAACGAACTGCATCATCTTTGTCCATGTGCACTTTCATTTTGTCCATCGACATTTTTGAACCTTCTACCCAAGCAGGATAAGCATATTTTACGTTTTGCTCAATTCCTTCTGCTGGCATCCAACGGTTTGTACGTCCTGGATAACCCAAAATCATCGCAAAATCATTTTCTTGAACACCTTTTAAACTGATTGGTAAATGGTGTTTAGGTTTCAAGGGCACATTGTTTTCAGAATATTCAGCCGGATTTCCGTTGGCATCAGCATACACTCTGAATAACGAAAAGTCTCCAGTATGACGAGGCCATTCCCAGTTGTCTGTATCTCCACCAAATTTACCAATGCTTTCAGTTGGAGTTCCTACCAAGCGAACATCTTTATAATCTTCATACACAAAATAGTAGTATTCATTCCCTTGAAAAAACGAACGTACAGAAACCGTATATTTTCCACCACCATCGTTTTCTTTTTGAATTTTAGCAATTTCTTTGTTGATAGCAGCTTCACGTTCCGCTTCTGTCATTTTATCGTTTACCAAACTTAAAATTCTTTTCGAAACATCGTCCATACGAACGAAAAAACGTACATATAAACTCTTTGGTTTTAATTCTGCTTTACGATTTTGAGCCCAAAATCCATCACGTAAATAGTTGCTTTCCGGTGAAGACAATTCGGCAATCGCATCATAACCACAGTGGTGATTGGTTAAAACCAAACCATCTTTGGAAATCATTTCTGCTGTACAACCTCCATTGAATTGAACGATTGCATCTTTTAAACTGGAATTGTTAACACTGTAAATTTCTTCTGCAGTTAATTGCAATCCCATTTTTTGCATATCACGTTGGTTTAGACGTTGAATATGCATTAAAAACCACATTCCTTCGTTAGCAAAAACTGTTGCCGGAGCAAAAGCAATTAATGCCACAAAACTTAAAATAATTTTTTTCATTTTTTGATTCATTTTTAATATTTGCGAATATACTTTAATTTGTATTCAGTAGTTCTTTTTTGTTTCAAAATTCAATTATTTTTTTCTGTTTTTTAACTTATTTTTTAGAATTCCATAAAAAAAGCACCCCGCTTAGGATGCTTTTGTAAGAAATATATAATTTTTGAGTTTTTTACTCATTCAACATTTTCCACAACATATCTTTTAATTCTTGCAAGCCTTGTTGAGCCACAGAAGAGATAAAATGATATTTGGTTCCTTTGAACTCTTTTTTCATTTGTTTTTCAAGTTCTGCTTTGAGTTCTTCATCTAACATATCGCATTTGGAAACCACCAAAATTCGGTCTTTATCCAACATTTCAGGATTATAACGACGAAGTTCGTCTAACAAAATTTCGTATTCTTTTTTGATGTCTGCAGCATCGGCAGGAACTAAAAACAGTAAAATTGAATTTCGTTCGATATGGCGTAGAAAGTAATGACCCAATCCTTTACCTTCAGCAGCACCTTCAATAATTCCGGGAATATCGGCCATTACAAACGATTGAAAATCTCTGTAAGCTACAATTCCTAAATTAGGTTTTAGGGTTGTAAATGGATAATCGGCAATTTTGGGTTTTGCAGATGTCATTACTGAAAGCAACGTTGATTTTCCCGCATTTGGAAAACCAACTAAACCAACATCGGCCAGCACTTTTAATTCTAAAATAATATCCACTTCTTTCACCGGCATACCGGGTTGAGCATAGCGTGGCGTTTGGTTGGTTGCCGAACGAAAATGCCAGTTCCCTAATCCACCTTTTCCACCTTCGGCTACGATTTTTACTTCATCGTGCTCGGTAATTTCAAAAAGAATTTCTCCGGTTTCTTGATCGCGAACTACTGTTCCTAGCGGCACTTCAACAAATTTATCTTCGCCATCGTGACCCGTACTTCTTGAACTACCACCATCACCACCATGTCCGGCACGAATATGTTTGACAAATTTCAAATGAAAAAGTGTCCACAAATTTTTATTTCCTTTTAAATAAACGTGACCACCACGACCTCCATCGCCTCCATCTGGCCCCCCTTTTTCAATGAATTTTTCGCGGTGAAGATGCGAAGAACCCTTTCCACCTTTTCCTGATGAAACATATATTTTTACGTAGTCTACGAAATTTCCCTCTGTCATTTTTTCTGTTTTCTGTTGTCGGTTGTCGGTTGTCGGTTGGCTGAAAATAAGTTAAATCAACTACTTACTAATTACTGCCAACTGATAATTGTTTTTTTATTCTTTTAAATTTTTGATTAGAATTTTATCAATTTTAACACCATCCATATCTATTACTTCAAACTCCAATTTATTCCAAATCAATTTTTGTCCGGTTTTTGGAATATCGCCTAATTCGGTGATGATAAAACCGCTAACCGTAGTCACTTCATAATCATTGATGTGCTCATCCATATCAAAATAAGTCAAGAAATCATGTAACGAATAATGACCATCTACCAACCATGAACCATCCTCTCTGGCTACTAATTGAATTTCCTCATCATAAAAATCAGATGCATTCCCAACCAAAGCTTCCAAGATATCATTTAAAGTAATAATTCCTTGAAAAACGCCGTGTTCATCAACCACCAAGGCATAATGAACTTTTGATTTTTTAAACACTTCCAATGCTTTGTAGGCCGAGGTATGCTCGATAAAATATACCGGGTCTTTTAGCATGGTTTTTAAATCAAAAAGGCCTTTATCAAAATTTATAAACAACTCTTTCAAAGAAACAATTCCAATTATTTCATCTAAATTTTCTTGACAAACCGGATAAAAGGAATGTAAGTCATTCAAAACTTTATTTTTCAATTCATCAGGTGAATCATCCAACGATAAATAATCAACTGATTTTCGGTGCGTCATAAGCGAATTTACTTTTCTATCTCCTATGTGAAAAACTCGCTCAACAATATCCTGCTCAATTTCTTGGACTTCTCCTACTTCAGTTCCTTCTTTGATGATGGCTTTGATTTCCTCTTCTGTTACTTTTCCGTCGGCGGTTGGTTTGATTCGGAAAACATCTAAAATAAATTCTGTAGAAATAGTCAAAAGCCAAATAAACGGAGCCGTAATTTTTGAAATGATTTTCATAGGTACGGCAACAGCTTTGGCAATTGTCTCAGGATAATTTAAACCTATTCGCTTGGGTACCAATTCGCCCAAAACAAGTGAAAAAAAAGTCAAAATCACCACTACAATACCCACAGCAACCGAATTAGCATAGGGTTTTAACATTTCAAAACCAGCAACAAAATTTTGAACATCGGTAGTAATTTTATCTCCGGAATAAATACCGGTTAAAATCCCAATTAAGGTAATTCCAATTTGAACAGTGGAAAGAAACTTATTAGGAGAATTGGCTAAATCTAAAGCAACTTTAGCTGCGGGATTTCCTTTCTTAGCTGCTGTTTCCAAACGATTTTTCCGTGCTGAAATTAATGCGATTTCCGACATCGAAAAAACGCCATTCAATACTATTAAAAATAAAATAATTACAATTTCCATGTATATTTTTTAGCAAAAAAAGAGCAACATTTCCGACAAACCGGATGAAGCTCCTTTTTAATTTTGCAAATATCTAAAAAAAACAGCACTAATTTGCCCTTTTTTAGATAAATAAGATTTATTTCAAATTATCGAAAACCAAATTCAATCGTTCTGTTACCTCAGCAATGGTTCCTATTCCGTTTACCGCATGAAATTTACCTTGTTGCTTGTAATATTCCATTAACGGAGCCGTTTTTTCGTTGTATTCTTGGTATCTATTTCTAATTTTTTCTTCGTCTTGATCGTCTGGTCTTCCGGAAGTTTTTCCTCTTTCTAATAAACGTTGAACTAATATCTCGTCATCCGCTTCTAAAGCAACAGTGGCAGTAATTTCTTGATTTTTGGATGCTAAAAAAGTATCCAAAGCTTTTGCTTGAGCAATTGTTCTTGGAAATCCGTCAAATAAAAATCCGGCAGAATCAGGATTTTTGTCCACTTCGCTTTGCAGCATTTGAATGGTTACTTCATCCGGCACTAAATCGCCTTTGTCCATGAATGTTTTGGCTAATTTACCTAAATCCGTATCATTTTTAATATTAAAACGAAAAATATCACCCGTTGATAAATGCGTTAAATTGTACTTTGCTTTTAAAAATTCTGCTTGTGTGCCTTTTCCCGCACCCGGTTTTCCGAAAAGAACGATGTTAATCATTTTTAATGTAGATTATTAGATTGTTGGATTGTTAGATTTTTGGATTGTTAGATTTTATTCTGCAAGTTGATAAACGTCAGGTAAATTTCTTCCTAAACCATCGTAATCAAGTCCATAGCCTACGATGAATTTATTTGGAATTCGAATGCCTACATAATCAATTTTGATGTCTTTTTTATAAGCATCAGGCTTTAGAAACAAGGTGGCAATTTTGAGATGTTTTACTTTTTTCTCTTTAAAAATTGCTTTTAGTTCTTCGATTGTATTTCCGGTATCAATAATATCTTCTACAATAACAACCGTTTTTCCTTCCAAACTTTCATTCAAACCAATCAATTGTTTCACTTGATTAGTACTTTGGGTTCCTTCATAAGAAGACATTTTTACAAAATTTACTTCGCACATGCCACGGTATTTTTTCATCAAATCAGACAATACCATAAAAGCACCATTCAAAACGCCAATAAAAACAGGCACTTCATCAAAAAAGTCATCATCCATTTGCTTGGCTAAATTAGAGATCGCAAAATCAATTTCTTCTGATGAAATGAAAGGTTCAAACGATTTATCGTGAAGATGTATCATGTTGTGTTTTTTAATAAGTTGCAAATTTAAGGAAGTATTGAGTATTAAGAAGTAAGAATCCTTACTTTTTTGCAAAATTGATATATTTACCAAATGAATTCGAAACTCTATGAAAAAATTGAAACAGGAACGGCTCATGTAAAAAGCAGAGTTGCAATTAGTAATTTAGCCATGAAGAGTAATGAAAATTTACAGGAACTCATTGAAATAGCTTTTGATATTCACCATGAATTGCACGTGAAAGCTTTTTGGAGTTTGGATTTGGTTGGTGAAAAAAAGTTGAAATTATTGATTCCTTACTTAGATGCGTTTTGTGAAGTTTTACCTAAAATTAAAAATGATTCCTCATTACGACCTGCCACTCGCATAGCGATGTTTTTAGCGAAAAGTAACCATCGTAAAAATGGCATAAAATTATCGCAAGAACAAGAACATATTTTGATTGAAGCTTTGATTGACCGATTAATTCAAGATGAAAAAGTGGCTTCTAAGGCTTATGCTATGAAAGCGTTGTTTATTTTTGGAAAAAAATACGACTGGATTCACGAGGAATTGAAGCCCATTTTGAGTCAGGATTATTCGAATCATTCTGCCGGTTATAAAGCGGCGGCGAAGAATATTTTGAAGAAAATTAACAAGATTAAAAAATAATTTTACGTACATTTGTAAAAATTGTACGTATATGAATACCAAGCTCACTTTATCACTCGACAAAGAAATCATTGAGAAAGCTAAAATCTACGCCAAAGGCACCGGCAGAAGCTTATCTGAAATGGTAGAGAATTATTTTAAGAATTTGGTGTCGAAACCGAAAGAGGAAGACATTCATCCAAAAGTTAAAAAATTAATCGGAAGAATTACACTTCCGGAAGATTTTGATGAAGAAAAAATTAAAGCAGAATATCACAAAGAAAAATATGGGTTATAAAAACATATTTTTAGACACCAATATTTTGGTAGATATTGTAACGAATAGGCTTCCTTTCTCAAAAAACGCAATTTCAATTTTCGATTATTGTCAAAAGTCTAATATCAAAATGTATTCTACTTCACATTCTATAGCAACTTTACATTATTTAGTAAAAAAGATAGTTGATGAAAAAGAACTACGGTTAATAATTGAAGACTTATTAGATACAATATCAATTATTGGAGTTACAGAATCCATTTTGAAAAAAAGCCTAAAATCAAATCATAAAGATTTTGAAGATGCCATTCAAATTGTGTCGGCACAATCGATAAATAATATGGATTGTATAGTAACTAGAGATTTAAAAGATTATAAATTTGCAGAAATAACCGTTTTAACACCGGATGATTTTTTGACAACGATTGAATAAAAACAAGTACGGACAAGTCGTGACTTGTCCCTACGAAACAACAACACAACACCATGAATTATTTTTCATCCGATTTTAAATTAGGCATTATAGGTGGCGGTCAATTGGGCAAGATGCTTTTGGCTGAAACCAGAAAATTTGACATTCAAACCTATGCGTTAGATCCAAGCAAAGATGCTCCTTGTCAGTTTGGAGCTCATTATTTTGAAGTTGGAAATTTGCTCGATTTTGACACTGTTTATCAATTTGGAAAAAAAGTAGATGTTCTCACCATTGAAATTGAAAATGTCAATTTAGATGCCTTGGATCAATTGGAAATAGAAGGCAAAAAAGTATTTCCTTCGCCGAAGACATTACGTAATATTCAGAGCAAAATCACACAGAAAAAATTATACCTCGAAAATGAAATTCCGACTGCAAACGCATTGCTTTTCATATCGAAAGGAGATTTAGAAGCTCAAAAAGAAAAATTGACATTTCCTTGTGTATGGAAACAAGATCGATTTGGTTATGATGGCTATGGTGTAAAGATCTTAAAATCGAAAAACGATATTGAAGATTTACCTGAAACACCTTGCCTTATCGAAGAAATGATTCCGTTTAAAAATGAATTGGCAGTTATTGTCGTTCGCTCCGTTTCAGGTGAAGTCAAAACCTATCCGGTAGTGGAAATGGAATTTCATCCCGAAGCCAATCAAGTGGAATACGTAATTTGTCCGGCTCGAATTGACGAAAAAGTAGCCCAAAAAGCCCAAGAAATTGCACTAAAAGTTTCAGAAGTTTTCAATCATGTAGGGTTATTAGCAGTGGAAATGTTTCAAACCGAAAATGATGACATTTTAGTGAATGAAGTCGCTCCACGGCCCCATAATTCAGGACATTACAGTATTGAAGCCAGTTATACTTCACAATTTGAAAATCATTTACGTGCCATTTTAGATTTACCTTTGGGAAATACCGCTAGTAAAGTTGCCGGAATTATGGTAAATTTGGTGGGTGAAGAGGGTTTTTCCGGTCCTGTGGTTTATGAAAACATTGAAAAAATCATGGCAATTGATGGTGTAACACCTCATGTTTATGGTAAAAGAGAAACCCGACCTTTTCGCAAAATGGGACATGTGACGATTGTGAATGAAAATATGACAGAAGCGAGAAAAGTGGCGGAAAAAGTGAAGAATAGCATTCGAGTGATCAGTAATCAGTCACAGTAAACAGAAGCAGTTGGCAATATTGAAACAGAAACTACTTGAAACCTTAAACCTGAAACAAAAAAACAAATGAGCAAAGTAGCTATCATCATGGGAAGTATCTCCGACATGCCGGTCATGCAGGAAGCCATCGACATCTTAAAAGAATTTGACATCGAAACCGAAGTGGATATTGTTTCGGCTCACCGAACACCGGAAAAATTGTTTGATTTTAGTAAAAATGCTCACACACGTGGTATTTCGGTGATTATTGCCGGAGCCGGTGGTGCAGCACATTTACCGGGAATGGTTGCATCGATGTCGCCGTTGCCTGTGATTGGCGTTCCTGTGAAATCAAGTAATTCAATTGATGGTTGGGATTCAGTTTTGTCGATTTTGCAAATGCCTGGTGGTGTTCCGGTAGCGACTGTCGCTTTGAATGGAGCCAAAAATGCAGGAATTTTAGCCGCACAAATTATTGGAAGTCATGATAAATGCGTGTTAGATAAAATTGTTTTTTATAAAGAAAGTTTGAAAGAGGCTGTGAATAAAGCGGCTTCTGAATTGAAAAAATAAATACAACATTAAGAAATTAAGGGTTTTCCATTAAGAGTAGTAAGCCTTAATGAAAAACCCTTAAATTTTCTTAACTCCTTAATGTTAAAAAAGAAATGAAAACACTTACCCAAAATTTCGAAACCAAGCACAACACAGCACCTTTTTCGCAAATACAATTAGCCGATTATAAGCCGGCTTTTGAAGCTACGATTGCTCAGGCAAAAGCTGAAATTGACGAAATCGTAAACAATCCTGAAGCTCCCACTTTTGAAAATACAATTGAAGCACTCGATTTTTCCGGTGAAACGTTAGACCGATTATCTTCTATTTTCTTTAATTTGAATTCAGCCGAAACCTGTGATGAAATGCAAAAAATCGCTCAGGAAGTTTCGCCGATGTTGACGGAATTTAGCAATGATATTGCGTTGAATGAAGATTTATTTAAACGTGTGAAAGCGGTGTATGATCAAAAAGACAAATTGACTTTATCTACTGAACAAGCCACTTTATTGGATAAAAAATTCAAAGGTTTTTCAAGAAATGGAGCTTTACTTTCGGATGAAGATAAATTAAAATTACGTGAAATTGACACCGAATTAGCCAAGTTAAAATTAACGTATGGCGAAAACGTGTTGGCCGAAACCAACAATTATCAATTACACATTACCAACGAAGCTGATTTAAAAGGTTTACCCGATGGTGCCAAAGAAATGGCCGCGAGTTTAGCTAAATCGAAAGGATTGGAAGGTTGGGTTTTTACGTTGGATTTTCCGAGTTATTTGCCGTTCGTAACCTATGTTGACAACCGTGAATTGCGAAAGGAAATCGCGATTGCGGCCGGGAAAAAAGCGTTTCAAAATAATGAATTTGACAACAAAGAAAATGTAAAACGCATTGTAGAATTGCGTCATAAACGAGCGAATTTGTTGGGTTATGAATCACATTCGCATTTTGTTTTGGAAGAACGAATGGCTCAAAATCCGGAAAAAGTGAAAGCCTTTTTAAATGATTTATTAGAAAAAGCCAAACCCGCTGCACAAAAAGAATTTGCTGAATTGACCGCTTTTGCGAAAGAATTAGATGGAATTGATCAGTTAGAAAAATGGGATGGTGCTTTTTATTCGGAAAAATTAAAACAGAAATTATTTAGTTTGGATGATGAATTGTTGAAACCCTTTTTCAAATTAGAAAATGTGTTGAACGGAGCTTTTACGATTGCCGAGAAATTATTTGGAATTAGGTTTAAAGAAGTTTTCGATATTGATACATACCACGAAGATGTGCAAACTTTTGAAGTGTTGGATTTTCAAGATGAATTGGTAGCCATTTTCTACGCTGATTTTTTCCCAAGAAAAGGAAAACGTAACGGTGCTTGGATGACTTCTTTTAAACCACAATACATTAAAAATGGTGTGAATGAACGACCGCATGTTTCGATTGTATGCAATTTTACGCCACCGACGGAAACCAAACCTTCACTCCTCACCTTTAATGAAGTGACAACTTTGTTTCACGAATTTGGTCACGCGTTGCATGGAATGCTAGCGAACACAACCTATCCGAGTTTGTCAGGAACATCGGTGTATTGGGATTTTGTAGAATTACCAAGTCAAGTGATGGAAAACTGGTGCTACGAACCGGAAGCTTTGGCGTTGTTTGCCAAACATTATTTAACCGGCGAAGTGATTCCGCAACACTATGTGGAAAAAATAAAGGAAAGTGCAAGTTTCTTGGAAGGAATGGCAACTTTACGCCAATTGAGTTTTGGACTTTTAGACATGGCTTATCATGGAAAATCGCAAACGATTGACGATGTAAAATCATTTGAAAAAGCCGCATTTGAAGGCACTTCTTTGTATCCGGATGTGGAAGAAAATTGCATGAGCACGTCGTTTTCGCATATTTTTCAGGGTGGTTATTCGTCGGGTTATTACAGTTATAAATGGGCGGAGGTTTTGGATGCCGATGCGTTTGCTTATTTTCAGGAAAAAGGCATTTTTAATCATGAAGTAGCTACGAAATTCAAAGACAACGTTCTATCAAAAGGCGGAACGGAGTTGCCGATGGAATTGTATAAAAAGTTTAGAGGTCAGGAACCGAAAGTGGAGGCGTTGTTGAAGAGAGCGGGGCTCGTTTAGCCTCAATAATCTACATTAACGAAGAACTTTTACCACTTTGTGAAAATCCTTAAAAAATTTCTATTTTTGAAATAATTTTAAAAGTAAAGTATATGCCAAAAAGTAAAAAAATAAATGTGCAAGGTGTTGAAATTGTTTTGTATCAAGAAAACGAAAATGACTATATTTCTTTAACTGATATTGCTCGACACAAAGATTCAGAACACACAGACTCAATCATTCAAAATTGGATGAGAAACAGAAATACAATTGAACTTTTAGGATTTTGGGAGACAATTTACAATACAAATTTTAAACCCCTCGAATTCGAGGGGTTTAGAAAACAAGCTGGACTTAACAGCTTTGTAATGACGCCTAAACGTTGGATTGAAGGAACGAACGCAATCGGAATTGTTTCCAAATCCGGAAGATATGGCGGAACTTTTGCTCATAAAGATATTGCTTTTGAATTCGCTTCTTGGATTTCGATTGAATTTAAGCTTTATGTAATCAAAGAATTTCAACGTTTAAAAGACGATGAAAACGACCGATTAAAATTGGAATGGAATTTTCAACGAACTTTAGCTAAAGTGAATTATCATATTCATACGGATGCTATCAAGGCCAATTTGATTCCGTTGGAGTTAGACAAAAGCAAAATAAATTTTATTTATGCCAACGAAGCCGATTTATTGAATGTGGCACTTTTTGGTAAAACAGCAAAACAATGGCGGGATGAAAATCTTGAAGCAGAAGGCAACATCAGAGACCAAGCAACAATTGAGCAATTGGTTGTTTTATCCAACTTAGAAAGTTTAAACTCGGTTTTTATTCACAAAGGGCAAACACAATCGGAACGATTGGTGCAATTGAATGCGATTGCGATTACACAAATGAAAGCGTTGTTGAATAGGCAGATGAAAAGTTTGAAGAAATAAAAATTTAGAGGTCAGGAAACCGAAAGTGGAGGCGTTGTTGAAGAGCGGGGTTGGGCTCCTAACCCCCGAAAAGGGCATTCCTAAATAGATGAAAAAAATCTTATATTTTTAAATTCTAGTATTTTTTGAAATAATTCAAATTCTTTTCAAAAATGAAAAAAACATATCTTTCCCATAATTATCTTTATGCATAATAACTTTCAATTTTGATTTACAATTTGGAACAAAATCTAATAACTTTTGATTAAATTCTATATTCTTACTCCCTATCATAAAAATTAAATCTATACCATTTATTACGAATCTATAATGTGTCATTTTTTCCATTTTAAATTTTGTAACTGGTAATATAATTTGATGTAAATCATTTTTTGTATTTAAAATTGAAGTAATAAAAGGATAATCACTTTCGTCTAATGGATTTCCTTTAAATAACATTTGACTAATTAATTCCTCATGAGGACCTAATTCGACATTATTAAAAAACGGCAAATCAGAAATAGAAGCTCTCCATAAAATCGATAGAAAACCTAATTTATATAACTTATAGTCAATGTTTTCAATTAGTAAAACACTCAATCCATTAATGTCTTTAATTTTCCCTACAAAACATGGTCTTGATACTGATTTTTTTGTATCGTGAAATGTTAGTTTTAAATAATCTTCATATTTTTTTAATAATACATTATCACATTTTTCACATAGTATATCTGATTGATGAAAAGCATCTCTTTGAAATTTAACGTGTTGTCTTCTTCCTTTTACAAATTTGTTTGTATCAATAAGAACAAAAGAGTTATTAATATCCTTCATATCTTTAAATAAAAATTGAGGTATTATATGTGATTTGGTTAATAATTCAACATTTTCAGTTAAACACAATTTACAAGTTCCTTTTTTCATACGTAATTTATTATTTAATCATGTTTGGTATAAATATAATACTTTGTGATTTTATTCATCTCAAATATTACTATTTCCTCCCCGCGTTAAGGATTGAAGTGGAAAGCCCACAGAGAGGAGGCACGACGAACGAGGACTTGCAACGAAAAGCCTGACCAGTAGCTTGCGGAGGGGAACGCCCAAGTTAAAAATTTTGAACAAACTTTCATTTTTTTTTGAAAGTTTAAAAACTTTTACATATCTTTGTTTCATGGATTTTAAAGAAGCAAAAAATAAATTTGTTCAAACCTGGGGAGCTTTAGGTTCGCAATGGGGAATTAACAAGACCATGGCTCAGATTCATGCGTTGTTGATGGTTTCGCACGAACCGATTTCGATGGAAGATATTATGGAGGAATTGCAGATTTCTCGCGGAAATGCTTCGATGAATTTACGGGCGTTGATGGATTGGGGAATTGTGTATAAAGAATACAAAGCCGGCGAACGCAAGGAGTTTTTTACTGCCGAAAAAGATTTGGATGAATTGGCCGTAAAAATTTCGAGAGAACGCAGCAAACGTGAAATTAAGCCAGCTTTGAAAGTGTTGAAAGAAGTTTCAGCCATTGAATCAGACGGAACAGCAGCCGAAAAACACTTTGTAGATCAAACGTCTAAATTGTATGATTTTGTGTTGAAAGCCGATAATGTTTTGGATAAAATGACTGAATACAAAGACAATTGGTTGGCGAAATTGGTGGTGAAAATAATGAGGTAAATTTTTTTAATAATAACTTTCATTTTTTTCTGAAAGTTTAAAATAATAGATAAGATGAAATATTTAAAAATTTTGAATACGGTAGCGATTGGAATACCAATAGTTTTAGCTTTTTTGGGAATTTTTGATGAAGGAATGTTGATGTATGCTTTTGTCTCAACAATGGCAACCGGATTTATTCAGGTGATTTTAGGGTTGGTTCTTTTGATAAAAAATCCGAAAAATTGGTACTTCATTAGTTATATAACTATTGTTATACTATTCTTTGGACTTTGGTATTACAATGTTACTATTTACTATTCTGATTATTTGACATTCTGTTTATTCCCAATTCCTTTGCTATTAGCAATTTATCTATCCATTTTAATCTATAAAAGGAAAAAACTATGAACCTCAACATCCTCTCCTACTCCATTTATCTAACCATCACCGCTATTATCATTTTTGTGGTAGGTCAAATTTTGTACAAAAACGGAAATGTGTTTGTTTCACAATTGGTTCCTAATCATGAAGAGTTGTGCAAAAAAGTGAATAAAAATTTACTGTTAGGTTATTATTTATTGAACCTTGGCTACTGTGCGATTACGATTTTGAGTTGGGAGAAAATTGAAAGCATAAATCAACTCATCGGAATTATCGCTTATAAAACATCAATCATCCTTTTTATTATTGGAATTCTGCATTACCTCAACATTTTTATGATTACCAACTACCTTAAAAAATTAATCAATTAATCTTTATATTATGGAAACTACAAAAACAATTCTCGCCTATGCAATTTATCTTCCGGTAACGATTGCCTTGACTATTTATGTTTCAAAAACATTATTTAAAAACAGTTTAATTTATATGACCGATATTTTTAAAGGTCGAGAAGAAATTGCCAAAGCTACCAACAAATTATTTGAAACGGGATTCTATTTGCTCAACATCGGATTTGCTTTAAAAATTATGGAAATAAGTTTATATAACAATTCGTATCAAGTGATGATTGAAGAATTGAGCAGCAAAATTGGTGGATTTTCTATTTATTTAGGAATTATGCTCTTCCTCAATTTGTATTTATTTTTTAGAGGAAAAAGAAAAGCGAGTCAGCCACAAGTGGAGGAACGAATTGTATTTAGAGGTTAGACTAATAAACCTGACAGGTTTTTGAAACCTGTCAGGTGTAAACCAAAATCAACCACCACAAAATCGGTACACTTTCTACCCAAAAAGAAGTGTAATACTTATCTCTTTTTAAGGTAGTAAATCCGATAAAAAGTGCCGTTATAATGGCTATTATAAAAGTTGCTATTTCAATTTTTTCTTTTAAAAACTCCAATAAAACAAACGGCAACAAAAGAACAATTCCGAACAGTTTAGTTTTAAAAATTCCAAATCGTTGCGGAAGGGTTTTCATTGAATCATCATCAGTTTGACTATCTAAAATTTCAAACGGAATCATTAAACTGATTACAATTAAAAACCTCTGTAGCAAAATGATTTTTTCATTGTTAGTTGGAAAAACTTGTTGTAAAGTAGGAGCATAAACTGTAATTGCTGTAACACAAAAGCTGACTAAAAACAACTTCCAAAAACCAAATTTTCGCAAAAAGGGATAAAGTGCAACCCATAATCCTATTTTGATTAAAAAGATTTGAGTTTCACTATTCAATTGCAGAAAAAAGAATATTACAGCAATAATAGAAAGAAAAGTCAATCCTATTACATAACGATTTTTTTTGAAATCGTACTTTCCTTTTTGAAAGGCTTCAAAATATTTTAAAAAATTATAGCCTACAATTGTTCCGAAAAAAATAATGCATTCAAGATTTTTATTTCTTGTAAGTTCAAGCGAAACTTCAGTCACATGGAGCAATGCAAAAATAGCAAATGCAACATGCAAAGAGGATTGAATATAGAAATCGAATATGTTTTTAAAAAATTTCAAAAATGAGATACTTATTTTTCTGCAAGAAACAGCTTTTTACTGAAAATGCCATAAAAAAAGGAGCTTGCCTAAACAAACTCCTTTTCTATTTTAAAATTCTAATGACTTAACGTTTCACAATTTTCTTAGTTTCTGATTTTCCATCAGAATTCAATTGTAACAAATAAATGCCGCTTTGCAAATCGCTTATGTTGATTTGTTGATTTTCGATACTTCCTGATTTGATGACTTTTCCATCAATGGTAATCAATTGATAAAACATTTCACCTTGTTGATGCATTACATTTAAGACCTCGTTTGCAGGATTTGGATAAACGATAAATCTTGAATTGTTTTGTTCAACAACTCCTAATGGCATTTCCACACCTTTAGCACTAAAATTATTAAACGTAACTCGATTACCATTATCAACGGTCATATTACTACCATAAAAGCGAATTCTAACTTTGAAATTAGCATTGTTGTTCGCTCCTACAATTCCGGAAAAATCGGTTTCAAACAATTGATAAGCCGTAGTTAACGGAAGATTTGAATTAGTCAAACCCGTAGTTATCCATGAAGTTCCATCGATAGAATAATCAAGTAACATTCCTTCTGCAGCACTTTCATCTTTCGCTGCAAAACCAAATACAATATCTTTATATCCAACGGTTGAAAAACTAAAAATTAATGCATTTTCATTTCCTTCATTTTGAAATGGTTGCTTGATTTGTAAACCTCGCATGTTTGATGATGCAAAAGGAAGATTATTGTTTGCCTCCGGAATATAATTGATATCGGTTGGACTGTTTCTTCTTTCCATTGAAGCTTTTCTCCAATTTGGATTTGAACTATCAAATGGATAGCCCACCAAACAAGATTGATAATTTAAAACACCATCATTTTGAATTTCAAAACTTGAATTTATGAATGTAAGTGGTGTATCATTAGCAATACTGCTATCCATCATCCAAAAATAAATAGGTTCTTCAGTAGCCGGTTGTTGTGAAGGAACAAAATTTGCCGTCACTGAAAAATTTCCTGTTGGAATATAAGTAATTTGTGCCTCAATACTTGATACATCTCCACTCCAATGGCTAAACACATAACCTTCTAATGCAATAGCCGTTAACGTTACCGGAATGTTATGGAAATAAATACCAGTCCATGGATAAGGATTTGCTGAAACTCCGGGAGTCTCTGAGGTAATATTTATAGTGTTTATTTTTACATATCCATTTGTATCATCATTTACGTTTAATGTTGCGTTAACATTTGATGAAATTCCAAACTTGGTACGAATGTGGTCGCGTTGAAAAGGAGCTCTTTGGTTAGCAAAGTTTTCCATTTCACTAACATAAAAATTCCAATCATCCATGTTGTCAATTGACTGCCATCTAGATATATGTCTTTGCATTTCAGGTTCAATAACAGACTTCATTTGATTAGACATTGCCACAATTCTTTGTGGTAAAAATGTCGTATTCATCATATCAGCAAAACGATTGATAAAATCAGTTTTGAAAGTTGAATTTTCCAATAACTTTCTTAACAAAAGGGTTGACCAAGCCGGATTCGGAAATTCTGGACCGTCTTCTTCCGTTGCAAATGCCAACATATCAAAACCAATATTTTCATAATAATAACCAAAAGCACCGTCAACGTCAAACAATAACCATCTCCATCGTCCATCTTGACCATAAGGAGCATTGGGTTCATAGGTTGCTGTTTTTTTTCTAAAATAGCTGACATTATTTCCAGGCCAATCTTGATTAGCCAAATACATTTCAGCTACATTATAATCGATAAAGTTATCGGTATCCATTTGCGTTTTGATATAATTGTAATTAGCTTCGTTTGCAAGTGAATTATTTGACACAAATGAAATCATATTATTGTAATGATCACTATCACCTTCTTGAATCTCTGCTTCATCTTCCAAAATATCAATTTCCAATTCTCCAATTCCATAAACTCTTTCAAAATAATGTTTATCAAAACGTTCTCTTATGTTTAAAATTCCCCAATACTCACCATTTAAAAAAGTAACAGTCGGTTGATAATCTTGAATATTAAATCGCATGTGCTTTACAATTTGTTGAGCTAAAGCATCTCTATACATTGTTCGATAAAAATCATTCCCTGAATTTCTTAGTATCAAACGTTTAAAGCTAGTATAACTATTACCTGCAAAAAACGGATAATTGAAAGTACTTACTCCATATTCAGATCGAGCATACAAGCGAATTGATTTTGATTCAAAAGTTCTGGTGAAATTTCCATGAAGTCTGAAACCAACATTTTGGTTTATAACTTGATTTCCATTCACAAAATAACTTAAATTACCTATTTGTTCTGTGTCATCACCTCTTCTACTATAATTGGCTGTATATAAAAAATCTTCTTCAATTGGCATAGTTGGATTTTCCGCTCTCCAATCATCAAAATCTTTTCCGGCAACATAAATTCCATTATTGTATTCAAAAAACTTATTTTCTGACAAACTAATTGAAACTACAGGAGTTGAAAAAGTATTTACTCCATTTGGAAAAACAAAATACGTTTGACTAACAATCGGACTCATTAAAGCTCCGGCTTTATAGGCTCTAGCTCTAACAACAGTTCCTTTCAAAACAGGAAAACTAGGGATATAAGTTGGATTATTGCTGTTAGTTGTAGAAATCTTAGCCAAGTCATTCGGTTGATTCGTTCTATCTGCAATAACTATTGGAGCAGTATAACTATTCGATTGGAAATTATTTTGTAAAAATGGTCCATCCGTTTGTCCGGGAATTTGAACATATTGATTTTTATAATTGTATGTTGTTCCGCTTACATTTATATTATCCGGATCTGAACCATCGAGTGTATAAACAATAGTTACAAGTGGATCTGGATGGCTAATTGATAAATTAAAACTTTGTGTAAAAAAACCACCATTAACTGAAAAAGTAGGTTGAGATAATATTTCATTATATCCTGTTTCAGTATTATTGGTAGCTCCCGGTGTAGGAATAGGAAAGTAAACCAAGGTTGAAGATCCATCTGTTTGTCTTCCATACGTGTAATTCTGAGGGATAATTATAGCAGGATAACTATCTTGTACCTCTCCATTTGGTTTGGTCAATGTTATCACTTCGCCACCGGAACTAATTTTGAAATTAGTATGTAAATCAAAATTAATATCTGTTCTATTCTTATCAGAACACCAAATTAGCAAATGTTGACCCGGTTCAATCCAATATTCAGGAAAAACCCACTTAAAAGGAACATTTACATCATCGCTTAATCCGTAACCTTCAAGATTGAAAGCTTCTGAACCGGTGTAATATAGTTCTACCCAATCTTCATAACTACCATCATCATCTGTGATAACACTAGAATTAGAAGTAATAATTTCATTTATGTAAAGACTTTGTGCTAGTGACCCTTCAAAATAAAGTAAAAATAAAAGGACAAAAATTATTTTTTTCATTATTAAAATTTTATTTACGGAACGAAATTATATAAGAATTCAAACCAAATTAACATTTATATAGTAAAATCGTTATAAAGCATTTTTTAAACGTCAAAAAATAATAAATAAAAGATTTTTCTTACTAATTAAGACAAACTCTTTTGTCAATTTGTTGATAAATTAAACTTTTAGTTGAAAAATTCTAAAAATATTAGTCCTTGTTTAACGAAAAATTACAATACTAATAATTACATTTGTTAGCTAAAATTGAACTTGTTTCAGTTTCAATAACAACACCTATTTACCTCAAGAAATTACATGAAAACAGATGCATTTGCTTTACGCCATTTAGGTCCACGTGAGAGCGACTTAAATTACATGTTTAAAACCATTGGCGTTGAAAATTTTGAACAACTCATCTATGAAACTATTCCGGATGATATTCGTTTAAAAAAAGACTTGGATTTAGAACCGGCTCTAACTGAATATGAATATTTGAATCACATTCAGGAATTAGGCAAAAAAAATAAAGTATTCAAAACTTACATCGGACTAGGTTACCACCCTACCATTGTTCCTGCAGTTATTCAACGAAATATTTTTGAAAATCCAGGATGGTACACGGCTTACACTCCTTATCAGGCTGAAATTGCCCAAGGACGTTTGGAAGCTATTTTAAATTTCCAAACCACTGTTATTGAGTTAACTGGAATGGAAATTGCCAATGCGTCTTTGCTTGACGAAGGAACGGCTGCCGCAGAGGCGATGGCTCTTCTTTTAGATGTTAGAACCCGTGACCAAAAGAAAAACAACGTAAATAAATTCTTCGTTTCAGAAGAAATTTTACCTCAAACACTCTCGGTTCTTCAAACAAGAGCCACTCCGTTAAAAATTGAATTAGTAGTTGGAAACCACGAAACATTCGATTTTTCAACCGAATTTTTTGGTGCTATTCTTCAATATCCAGGAAAATTTGGTCAAGTAAATGACTATTCGGCTTATATCGCAAAAGCAGCTGAAAAAGAAATTAAAGTTGCCGTTGCTGCCGATATTTTATCGTTAGCCAAATTAACTCCACCAGGAGAAATGGGAGCTTCTGTTGTAGTGGGAACCACGCAACGTTTCGGAATTCCGATGGGTTATGGAGGGCCACATGCTGCTTTCTTTGCCACTAAAGAAGAATACAAACGCTCAATGCCGGGAAGAATTATCGGGGTTTCCATTGATGTTAATGGAAACAGAGCTTTACGTATGGCTTTGGGTACACGTGAACAACACATCAAACGTGAAAAAGCGACATCCAATATTTGTACAGCTCAAGTATTATTAGCCGTTATGGCCGGAATGTATGCGGTATATCACGGTCCAAAAGGCTTAAAATATATTGCTAATAAAGTGCACGCCTCAGCTGTAACTTTAGCAGATGCCTTAAACAAATTAGGCGTTTATCAAATTAATACTTCATTCTTTGATACCATTTTGGTAAAAGCAAATGCTCAAAAAGTAAAAGCCATTGCCGAAAAAAATGAAGTAAATTTCTTCTATGTAGATGCCGAAACCATTTCAATTTCGTTAAACGAGACCACTTCAATCAAAGATATCAACCAAATCATCTCCATTTTTGCGGAAGCAGTTGGTAAAGAAAATGTGCCAATTAGTCAATTAGCCAATGAATCAATGGTACCTGAAAACTTAGTAAGAAAATCTACATTCTTGCAGCACGACGTTTTCAACAACCATCATTCAGAATCGCAATTAATGCGGTATATAAAAAAATTAGAACGCAAAGATTTATCGTTAAATCACTCCATGATTTCATTAGGTTCTTGTACCATGAAATTAAACGCTGCTGCCGAAATGTTGCCTTTATCTATGGCCAATTGGAACAGCATTCACCCTTTTGCTCCTATAGAACAAGCCGAAGGTTATCAAATTATGCTTAAAAAATTAGAGCAGCAATTGAATGTGGTAACCGGTTTTCAAGGTACAACTTTACAACCCAATTCAGGTGCTCAAGGAGAATATGCCGGTTTGATGGCCATTAGAGCTTATCATCTTTCCAGAGGCGATAATCACAGAAATGTATGTTTGATTCCGGCTTCGGCACACGGAACCAATCCGGCCTCGGCTGCCATGGCTGGTATGGAAATTATCGTAACCAAAACGATGGATAATGGAAATATTGATGTAGAAGATTTAAGAGCGAAAGCCATTCAACACGCAGCAAATTTATCTTGTTTGATGGTAACTTATCCTTCCACACATGGTGTTTTTGAAAGTGCGATTTGCGAAATCACCAAAATTATTCACGATAATGGCGGTTTGGTATATATGGATGGAGCCAACATGAATGCACAGGTAGGTTTAACCAATCCCGCCACAATTGGTGCGGATGTTTGCCACTTGAATCTACATAAAACCTTTGCTATTCCTCACGGTGGTGGTGGACCTGGAGTTGGTCCTATTTGTGTAAACGAAAAACTCGTACCCTTTTTACCTACCAATCCTATCATTCCAACCGGAGGAAGTCAAGCGATAACGGCTATTTCATCAGCTCCGTTTGGTTCTGCTTTAGTTTGTTTGATTTCGTATGGCTACATCACGATGTTGGGTGCCGAAGGCTTAAAAAATGCTACGCAATATGCCATATTGAATGCCAACTATATGAAAGCTCGTTTGGAAGCCCACTATCCGATTTTATATTCTGGAGAAATGGGAAGAGCAGCTCACGAAATGATTTTAGATTGCAGAGCATTTGAAGAAAAAGGTATCAAAGTAACCGATATTGCCAAACGTTTGATGGATTATGGTTTCCATGCTCCAACGGTTTCCTTCCCTGTTGCCGGAACGTTGATGGTAGAACCCACAGAATCAGAAGATTTAGCTGAGTTAGATCGTTTTTGTGATGCCTTGATTTCAATTCGTAAAGAAATTGAAACTTCTACAAAAGACGACGCCAACAATATTTTGAGAAATGCTCCACACACGTTGGCAATGGTTACAAACAACGATTGGGTTTTTCCATACACTAGAGAACAAGCTGCTTATCCATTAGAATATATTGCTGAAAATAAATTCTGGCCTAGTGTTCGTCGTGTTGATGAAGCATATGGCGATAGAAATTTAGTATGTAGCTGTGCTCCGATTGAAGCATATATGTAAAAAAAGTGATTAGTCCTAAGTGATTAGTCCTAAGTAAATAGTTTAAGGTTTCAAATTAATTTTGAAACCTTTTTCTTTTCATAAATTTGATATAAATCTAATTATTAGAATTTCATTCATGTAACTTTGTATTCCAATCATAGTCAGAAATGAAAGACATCCTAACCCAAGATGATTTATATCTTCTCGTAGATGAATTCTACAAAAAACTCTTATCCGACCCAAAAATCAGTTACATTTTTACCGATGTGGTCAAAATTAAGTTAGAGGAACATTTGCCCATTTTAGTTACGTTTTGGTCGCAAGCCATTTTAGGTACAGGTGGTTACACCAACAACCTGACACAGATTCATTTGGATGTAAATGAAAGAGAATTTTTATCACCGGAATTATTTCAAATTTGGTTGACCCATTTTAACAATTCGGTTGATGAAAATTTTAAAGGCGAAAAGGCTGAGAAAATTAAAACCCAAGCACTCAGTATAGCTACGATTATGCAAATAAAGATTTCTCAGAAAAAGAATGAATAATTACGACTTGTTAAATTTTATACCTAAAACATCAACTTATTCGCAATTCTTCTACCTAACTTAATATACTTATACTTATTACCGTTTATTATTGATAATTTAGTCGATTATATTTTAAATGATTATGAATATCAAAATAACCGGTTCCGGAAGTTACATTCCAACCGAAATAGTAACCAACATTGATTTTGCTAAACACGTTTTTCTAAACGATGATGGAACTCCCTTTCCGCAACCCAACGAGGTAATTGCCGAAAAATTTCGTGACATTACCGGTATTGAAGAAAGACGTTATGTGACGGATGATTTAAACACTTCTGACATTGCCACCATTGCTGCCAAAAAAGCTATTGAAGACGCTAAAATCGATCCTGAAACATTGGATTATATCATTTTTGCTCACAATTTTGGCAATGTGAAAAAAGGAGCTATTCAAACTGATATTTTACCGAGTTTAGCCACTCGAGTTAAATTTGATTTACGTATCAAAAACCCGAAATGTGTGGCCTATGATATGCTTTTTGGATGCCCTGGTTGGGTGGAAGGAGTCATTCAAGCTCAAGCATTCATTAAAGCCGGAATGGCTAAAAAATGTTTGGTGATTGGTGCCGAAACCTTATCTCGCGTAGTAGATATGCACGACCGAGACTCTATGATTTACTCGGATGGTGCCGGTGCAACAATTATAGAAGCAACCGAAGACGAAGGCGGTATTTTAGCCCACGAAACAGCCTCATTTACCTATGATGAAGCGTATTATTTATTTTTTGGTGATTCCTTTAATAAAACACACGATCCAGATGTTCGATACATCAAAATGCATGGCCGAAAAATCTATGAATTTGCGTTGAGCCAAGTTCCAAAAGCCATGGTTTCTTGCCTTGAAAAAAGTGGAATTCCCATTCGAGAAGTTAAAAAAGTTTTGATTCATCAAGCTAATGAAAAAATGGACGAGGCTATCATTCAACGCTTTTATAAACATTATAAGCAAACCCCACCCGAAGGTATTATGCCCATGAGTATTCACAAACTGGGCAATTCGAGTGTAGCAACTGTTCCAACTTTATATGATTCCATTCTTAAAGGAAAGGTTGAAAACCAAGAATTGCATAAAGGTGATGTTATAATTTTTGCTTCGGTTGGTGCGGGAATGAATATAAATGCAATTGTGTATAGAATGTAATTTTTAGGAGCTAATCCTGCTTTCCGTTTCAAGTCCTCACTCAAAAAATGGTTTTTTTAATGTGGTTTTCAAGAGCTCTCAAGGTCGCTTTGCCTCCCACAAAAAAACTCATTTTTTGAGTTCCGGGCTTTCCACTCCAATCAGGGCTACCACGTGCCAACATCAAATTATTTAGTACATTTGTGTCACGAAAACCAAACCATGTACGAAAAAACATTTCCCAATAAACGATTTAAAATCTCACTAGAGTTTTTAGAAAAACACCTTTCTAAATCGGAAACCATTCTAGATTTAGGGGTTGAAAATCCGTTTTCCAAAATCATGATTAAAAATGGATATACTGTTAAAAATACGAATGGAGAAGATTTAGACATCGACCAATCCGCCTTGCAAAATGAAAATTATACTACAGTAACGGCTTTTGAAATATTCGAACATTTACTAAATCCATTCACCGTTTTACAAAACGTAAAATCAGATAAAATTTTCATTTCCATTCCATTACGACTCTGGTTTTCCCCAGCTTACAGAAGTAAAACCGATATGTGGGACCGGCATTACCACGAATTTGAAGACTGGCAGTTGGATTGGTTATTAGAAAAAAACGGCTTTACCATTATAGATCGCGTAAAATTTACGCATCCTACAAAAAAATTAGGTTTCAGACCTTTATTGCGGTATTTTATCAATCGGTATTATTTGGTTTACGCAGAAAGAAAATAGAGAAAAGAGAAAAGAATATAGACTTTGTCTAATGAAATATTACATCATCATTCCAACTTTTAACGAAGAAAAATTTATTTCACTAACCTTACAATCGCTAGTAGAACAAACAGTTCTGCCTTCTAAAGTGGTGGTGGTAAATGATGGCTCAACCGATAAAACAAGAGAAATTGTACAATCATTCGTTGAAAAATATACATTTATTTCTTTGGTTAACAAAACGTCTGAAGCCATTCATCTTCCCGGAAGCAAAGTGATTCAAGCATTCAACAAAGGATTAGAAACAATTGATGACCACTTTGATTTTATCGTAAAAGCCGATGCCGATTTGATTTTTCCTCCAAATTATTTTGAAAAGATCAGCAACCATTTTCAATCGGATAACCGAGTTGGAATGGCGGGTGGATTTTGTTACATCGAAAAAAACGGCGAATGGGTTCTTGAAAACTTAACCGATAAAGATCATATTCGTGGAGCAATAAAAGCCTATCGAAAAGAGACTTTCAAACAAATTGGTGGATTAAAACCCGAAATGGGCTGGGATACCGTGGACGAATTACTTTGTAAATTTTACCAATGGAAAGTGGTAACCAATGAAACATTACAGGTAAAACACCTCAAACCTACCGGAGCCAATTACAATCAAGCTGCTCGATTCAAACAAGGTGAAGCATTTTACCGTTTGGGTTATGGTTTTTGGATTACGGCAATTGCCTCTTTGAAATTGGCACTACTCAAGAAAAAACCTTTCTTGTTTTTTGATTATTTAAAAGGGTTTTGGAAAGCCAAAAGATCCAAAAAACCACTTTTGGTGACAGCTGAACAAGCAAAATTCATTCGAAATTATCGTTGGGAGAAAATGAAAGGAAAATTGTTTTCCTCTTAAAACCAAGTATATTTAATCAAACAAAACCGAATCTTTTTCCTATTTTTGCTACATGTTAAAAATGCTTACTCACATTGGAAAATA
The DNA here is from genome assembly GCF_000425465.1 of Flavobacterium filum DSM 17961. GTDB lineage: Bacteria > Bacteroidota > Bacteroidia > Flavobacteriales > Flavobacteriaceae > Flavobacterium > Flavobacterium filum. Next base: position 151,290 of record NZ_AUDM01000006.1, read on the forward strand.
TTTCCTGATGCTCAAAGAAGTCTTCAACAAACCCCTAAAATGGAGTGCGATGAAGAATTTAATTTTTAAAGAAATTGATGATTTAATCATTGGTTCTTTGGGAATTGTAGCGTTTATTTCCTTCTTTGTTGGCGGTGTGGTTTCCATTCAAACAGCTTTAAACCTTACGAATCCTTTAATCCCAAAATACCTTATTGGTTTTGCTACACGACAATCGGTGATTTTAGAATTTGCCCCTACTTTTATTTCGATTATTATGGCTGGTAAAATGGGTTCATTCATTACCTCCAGCATTGGCACCATGCGAGTCACGGAACAAATTGACGCATTGGAAGTGATGGGAGTAAATTCATTGAATTATTTAGTTTTTCCAAAAATAATTGCACTTCTCCTCTATCCTTTTGTTATCGGAATCAGTATGTTTCTTGGTGTTTTAGGAGGATGGATGGCCGGAGTTTATGGTGGATTTACTTCAAGTGATGAATTTATCATGGGATTGCAGACAGAGTTTATTCCATTTCATATTACGTATGCTTTTATAAAAACATTTGTGTTTGCCATCATTTTAGCAACTATTCCGTCCTATCATGGTTATTATATGAAAGGTGGTGCTTTAGAAGTTGGTAAAGCCAGTACCGTTTCATTTGTGTGGTGTTCTGTTGCCATCATTTTAGCTAATTATATTCTAACCCAATTATTATTGAGCAAATGATAGAAATCAAAAACATAGAAAAGTCATTTGGCGACTCGAAAGTTTTAAAAGGTATTTCTACCATTTTTGAGACCGGTAAAACCAATTTAATTATAGGTCAATCCGGTTCTGGTAAAACGGTTTTATTGAAATCACTTTTAGGAATTCACACCCCAGAGATAGGCACTATTTCTTTTGACGGAAGAATATATTCCGAATTAAATGCAGACGAAAAGAGAGCTTTACGTACTGAAATTGGAATGGTTTTTCAAGGAAGTGCATTGTTTGACAGTATGACGGTTGAGGAAAATGTGGGCTTCCCATTAAAAATGTTTACCAATCAATCTCCTAAAGAAATTCAAGAACGAGTTGATTTTGTGTTGAACAGAGTAAATTTGGTGAATGCTCATACCAAAAAACCTTCAGAAATTTCAGGAGGTATGCAAAAAAGGGTTGCTATTGCCAGAGCAATCGTGAACAATCCAAAATATTTATTTTGTGATGAGCCCAACTCGGGTTTAGATCCAAAAACAGCCATCGTAATTGACAACCTAATTCATGAAATTACCGTAGAATACAATATTACAACTGTAATTAATACACATGATATGAATTCTGTTATGGAAATTGGCGAAAAAATCATTTTTCTAAAGGAAGGAATTTTAGCTTGGGAAGGTTCTAAAAAAGACATTTTCAAAACCGACAACGAAGCAATTGTTGACTTTGTCTATTCTTCCAATCTTTTCAAAAAAATCAGAAAAGCACAGAATAAAGAAATATAAGTTTATCTTTCATGTGTGAGATACACCCATCCTGTTTTGGCATTACCATCCGGAAATTCAATGTAGTAGTAATAGGTTGCACTAGGAAGTATATTCCCATTAAAGTCTTGTCCTTTCCATTGATCAACATAATCTGCTAGCTCATAAACTGTTCTTCCGTATCGATTATAAATTTTAACTTTTCTAATCTCGCCAAAACCGGATAAATCAAATGCGTCATTTGAACCATCATTATTAGAAGATACTCCTCTTGGAATTATACAAATGGTTTGCGGAACAAAAATAGATTGTGTTACAGAACACCCTTCTTCTGTAGTTACTGTTAAGTAATATAGTCCTCTTTCGCCATTGGTTATATCAATTGAACTTTCTGAACTTGAAAAACCATTGGGTCCACTCCATTCAAAATTTACATCTGATGAAACAAATGAATTTTGAACTATTGACATTGATACAATCATCCGCTCATTTAAACATTCTCTATTTAAACTAAATTGAGGTAGACTACTAATATTGATATCGACACTTACCATTGGAGATGAACATTCTTGAGTTGTAATTGTTAATGAATAAGTACCTCCATTACTAGGTTGCAAATTTTGAATAATTGGATTTTGCTCGTTTGAACTAAATCCATTAGGACCAACCCAATTGTATGTTCCGTTTGTAATTGTTGAAGCAAAAAGTTGCAGTTCACCGGTTTCACAAACGATTGGACTTGCTTGAATAATTGGAGCCTGAGGAACTTCAAACAATTGAATTTCTACTTGTGTTTCTGAAAATGTATCACAACCTCCCTCTACCCTATAATTAAATTGATAAATACCGGATGGCAGGTTCGTAGTATTCCATAAATTTTCACTTAAAGTACCGCTAGTTGTGATTTCAGACCAATCCCCGTTTACAGAAAAATCGCCCGTTAAAAAGGAAAATAAATCTAGAACATTTTGACTTCCACAAAACGATTGATTAACTCCAATTCCCGCTTGAGGATTCAAAATATCTTGACTTAATTCATAGGTTAATTCAAAATTTATACAACTAGAAGGATTTGAAGGATTGGTAATTTCAACATGATAAATTCCATTATCAACAGCCGGGTTAAATCCGGACAATTCTAAAGTATTATTTGTACTGAGGATTGCCGAAGGATTATCACTTCTCCACCATCTGTAATTTAAAAATGGAAAATTAGGTGTTGACAAAATTGCGGTTTGATTGAAACATAAATTAAACGCTGTAATGGTAAAAGTAAATGGATTAAAAATCTCAAATTCAGCATTTCTTATGTTACCGCACGTATCTTGAACTTGAAAAAGATAAGTTCCGGTTTGCAATCCAACAAATAAATTGGAGAACTGATTATCAACAAAAAAGGGTTGACCGTTTCTTTGTATAATTCTATATTGAAGAGGTGCTACACCAGAAGCATCAACAATTACATCACTCAATCCGTTTTGACAAGAAAAACTAAACACTTGATTAATTCTAGGCAGACCATCTATTTCGAACTCAAAAAGATTATCAACACAATATTGAGCCGTACTGCCATTACTCACAATTTGATACCTTTTCATAACCCTGAATAAACCAGAATATGCTAAATTAAGATTGTTTGTATTGTTAGATAAAACAACAGCATTTGTGTTATTGAATGGTGTACCTTCAACATAGGGTAAACCCGTTCCCGGATGACCCCAACTATTCAAAGCGGGATAATATTTTTGTAGCCAATAATTAGGTGCTCCAAAATTATTACTGGTGTGCATCAATTCTAAATTAAAAGAACCACAGTTTTCATCTAAATTAAATTCTGTATTAGAAAAATATCCTTGAATTGTTACGACCGTTACATTGAGATTTCCACAAGTATCAATGGATTGAATAGAATAATTTCCCGTAGGAAGACCTGTTAAAATTAAATCTCCGTTGTTATTGATATTAGAAGAAACATCATAAGGTATTGGAAAAGGAAAACCCGGTGGTGCTGCAATAATGAATACATTTTCAAAGCCATTTGCTCCATTCAAATTGAGAGAACCGTTTCCAATTCCACAACCTTCCATCACAAAAATAATTGGAGATTGAGCATTTGATGGATTAACAATTATTGTTAATTCGTATGGCTCATTACATTCATTCACTCCAACTACAACATAACTACCTGCTGATAGCGGACCGGTAATGGGATAACCTCCCGAACCAATTGGCAAATCATAAGGTATTGGATTTGTTGTATAAGTATCAGGTGCACTTATTATTGTGGCATTTAAAGCAAATGTAATTTGATAGTTGGCTAAATTACATGTTTCATCAATTAATTCTGAATAAGCATCAAATTCTGGAACAGCGATAATTCCATTTCCTGAAATTGAAAATCCACAACTATCAGTAATTGAGTAGGTGTAATTATACACCTCATCATTAACTAAAGTATAGGTTTGCGTTACAATTGAACTATTTGTAAATCCCGTGGTAAAAACCTGATCAAAAACAACCGGACTAGCATTGGGAGGAAAAATGGTGAATTGAATCGTTAAAGGATATACAATTGTACCTGATTCATATTGAATATTTTGATAAAAAACAACAGTATCACAACTGGATAATACTTGGTTTGTCTTCACTTGCATGTCTAAATCATTGGGTAAGTTGACAGCAATTAAGGTGTAAGTTTGCACAACTGCATCACCACATATATCATAAACTCTAAACACATATTCTCCTGATACTAATCCTGAAAAAACATTTGAAGATTGAGGAGGAAAAATAATTGGTCCTGAAATAATTTCATAGGAAACAGCGGTTCCGGTTAAAATATTTACAGTTATGCTGCTACCTGAATTACATGAACCATTCTGATTTGTCAGCTGAAAACTAAGCGGTTGTATTTGATTTAAAATAGTAACATTGGCTTGTTGTGTATTGGTTTGATCATTTAAAACCTGAGTAGCAATTACTAGATAGTCTCCTGCATTTAAACCCGAAACTATCGAAGTGGTTACAGTAACTAGCGGTACCGTTGTATTTGGTAATAAATAAACACTATATATAAAATTAGCACCATTTGTTGCACCGTTCACTTCAAAAGTTAAAGTCCCATTTCCGGTACAAGTTTGGTTAGTTGGCGTAACGACTAATGTAAAATCAGATAGTTGAGCTTGTATTGTAGTGCACCAAAACAACACGAACAAAAGAATCGATTTTGATTGGTAAAATGAAATACAAATTCTCTTCATTTATCTTATTTTTTCATAAATATAAGAAAAATTGCTGAATTATTTCTTTTTAAACAATTTTCCAATCAATTTTCTAACGTCATCTAATCGTTCTAAATTTTCAGTAAATGTGTCTAAAGCACCCGGATTTTTTAAATCTAATTTTGAATTCCCATCGATTCCAAATTGAAGAGGATATATTAAAATCACATTGTTTTTATCGAAATACTTGTTCATGTATGTTGGGATGTGCTGCATTACTGAATTGAAAGACAAATTTGATTTTCTACTCATTACTACGACAAAAGCATCATCTTTATTAACATTTCTGGAGAGAATCAAAAAATCTTCCCAATCAGAAAAAAGATTAAAATCTGCATCAACAGGATGTTTTGCATGAATATCTTTGATTAAATTCAAGGTGGTTTCACCAGCGTAAAATATAATTTTAGAACTCGTATTTTTACCTAAATTCCAAATTTTTAACAACCAAAACGGAAAACCAATTTCACGTTCAGCACGTTCCGGAATCACAACAATATATCTTTTAATGGTTGATATAGGCTGAACAGATTTATAAATATATGTGGTTGTATTACATTTATTTAGCACTCCATCCGTCAAAGGACCATATAAACTCTCAGCAGAGCCGAGTGTTTCTGTTTGTCCTAAAATTATATCCGTAATTTTTTGCTCTTTTACTACACCGTTGATGCCGTTTAACGTATTTAAATCATACCGCATCAACATATTTAATTTATTATCCGTTGCAGAAGCTACAACTGCCGCTTTATCCACAATTTTCTTTGCTTTTGATTCTATTGATAACGATGAGGAATTATGATTAATAACATTTAATGCAAATAGTCCGGTTTTATTTTTTTTTGATTTAATTGTAACGGCTAATTGAATTAATTCTTCTACCGTTTCAATATTTTTCATCGGAATTAAAATCCGCTCATCACTTTCAACAGGTTCTTCACCTTCATTTTCATCATTGTCTTCTTCCATTAATGCAATGTTATAAGCTCCTTTTTGAGCAACAAATGAGGCGATTGTACAGGTTATCAGAATCATTAAAATTGTACCATTCAAGACACTTTCGTTCAATAATCTATTTGGAAGTTTAATTTCTGATAATTTCCCTTGATTGAATGTTAATTCAGACTTATCAGCTAATTTATATTTACCATTAGCCGGAATTCCTGCCACAAAACCTTGATTACCAACTTTTGGAAAATCTCCTTTTTCCAATCCATCAAATAGAATTTCTGAATTATTCTCAGTAATTAATGTATTTCTTTTCAAATGAATTTCATTGTATTCGTTTACACTTTTATAGTCAACAATAATATTAAAACCAACCAAAACAGCTGCTAATGTTGCTGCTGCTTGTGCATTACTCAACCCAAAAATTAATCTTCTTTCATCTGAAGAAAAACCATATATTTTTTGAGTAATATATGCCGGTAAATACTTTCCTATAATTGCACAAATCGTCATTATACCTGCTACTTCAATTGTATTCGAATCCTTAATAAAGGCTTTATAATCAATTAGCATTCCCACTCCTATCAGAAAAAAAGGAATAAAAAGTGCATTTCCTACAAATTCTATCCTATTCATTAACGGAGAAGTATGCGGAATGAGTCGATTCAAAGCTAATCCGGCTAAGAAGGCACCAATAATTGCTTCAATTCCGGCTAATTCAGCGAGCGTACAACCCAAAAAAACCATCGCTAATACAAAAATGTATTGCGAAATATTATCATCAAAACGTTTAAAAAACCAACGCCCAATGATAGGAAAAATAAGCATGACTACTAATCCAAAAACCAACACCGAAACTCCTAAACGAATCCAAAACTCTTGGTTAATCTCTCCTGTTTGCATTCCGGCTATTACGGCCAAAACCAAAAGAGCAAGTGTGTCGGTTATCATTGTTCCACCAACTGTAATGTTTACAGCTCTATTTTTTGCCACACCTAATTTACTCACAAGTGGATAAGCTAATAGCGTATGTGAAGCAAACATACTGGCTAGTAAAACAGAAGTAGGCATTGAAAATTTTAGCACATAGTATCCAACAACAGTTCCTAAAATCATGGGAATTGAAAAAGTAAGCATTCCAAAAACCAAACTTTTTCGGCTATTTTTTTTGAATTCTGCTAAGTCAATTTCTAAACCCGCCAAGAACATAATATATTGTAAACCAACCGTTCCAAACAAAATAATACTCATATCGCGTGCAATCAAATTGAAGCCATTTGGTCCAATTAGTGCCCCGGCAATGATTAGTCCGATAAGATGAGGAATTCTTAATTTGTTTAAAAGAATCGGGGCAAATAGAATTATAAAGAGTAGTAATGAAAACAATAATACCGGATTTTTGAGCGGTAACGTAAAATCTATGCCTAAAAGTGGTATCATTTTAATTCAATTTACTGATGATTAACTTATCATTATTTAATTTCAGCCTAAGCCATTTCTGAATTTTTTGCTCTTGAGAAAAAATTTGATTTTGATTTACATTTGGCTTCCATTTTAAATATATCAATGGTATAGTATCTATTTCTGTAAAATTAGTTTTTAATAACTTCGAGTAAGCGACTTCAGAAACATCATTGTAATTTATTTTAATTTCTTTCGCTATTTGATCAAATGGTATTTTACTTTTTTCAGACAAATAAAGCTGTTTTTGCAATTCGATGATCTCTTTTTCTTGCTTAATTAACAATTCTTCCTTTTTGTTTAATATTTGTTGCGTAGTGAAATAAGTTGATTCTAATTTTTCCAGCATGTTTTGCGTTTCAAGATTCTCAACACTTTGTGTAATTTCAAATATAACATCAGGATAACCTTGCTTTTCAAGTTTAGCACGCCATTCTTCAACATTCTCTTTTGAAACCGACTTTCCTACAGTTGCAAAGGAAATAGTTTTTGTTTGAAAATTAATTTTCTGATTCAAAACTACAACATCTTTATCTAAATTGAAATTTGTAATAATTGAGTTCACTTTCTGTTCAAAATCGGATTTTTTATAAAGTCCGTAGAACATGTATATACTAGGTAATAAAATCAAAAAAGCTACTAAGTAAACTAATTGAGAAATTCTTTTTCTGTGAGAGGAATTTAAATATTCCTTCATTGGAAACTGAAGTGACTTTACAATAATAAAGGTTGATAAAGCAATAAATATGGTATTAATGGTAAACAAATACATTGCACCACCAAAAAAATTCCACTTATGTGTAGCAAGACCATAACCCGCTGTACAAAGTGGAGGCATTAAAGCAGTTGCAATAGCTACACCGGCAATTGTATTTATTTGTTTATTTTTTCTGCTCAATGCCACAAATAAAGCAGAACCGCCTGCAAAAGCGATAATTACATCTCTAACATCAGGAAAAGTTCTAGCAATCAATTCTTTTGTTTCTTCCTGAAACATTGGAATACTAAAAAACAAAAAGGACGTGAATAAGGCTAAAACAACCATTATCCCAAAATTCTTTACCGCTTTTCTCATCAAATCAACATCGTTGATACCTAGTGAAAGACCAATCCCTACAATCGGCCCCATTAAAGGTGAAATTAACATTGCACCAATAACCACGGCAGTAGAGCTTGTATTTAATCCTGCTGATGCTATTAAAATAGAAAAAATCAAGACCCATGCACCTTGTCCTTTAATAGAAATTCCGGAAGTCACCTCTTCAATCGTTGCTTCATGATTGGTGTCTTCGCGGATATCTAAAATATCTTTTAGAAATAATTTAAAACTATTCCAATTGTATTTTAGAGGACGATTAGAGGATGTATTATCCATACTTAATTTTTAATTTTTTGAACAATCGCTTTAATATCTTGTTCTTTATTTTTAGGATAAATCAACAAAGTATTCCCTTGATCTACAACAATGTAATCGTTCAAACCATCAATCACAACTACCTTTTTACCTTCCGTTCGAATGATATTATTTGAAGCATTTTCCAAAACAACAGAAGCATTGACAACAGCGTTATTTTGTTCGTCTTTATCTAGTTTTTCATGTAAAGAACCCCACGTTCCCAAGTCATTCCAGTCAAAAGTTGCGGGTAGGACAAATACATTTTGAGCTTTTTCTAAGATGGCATAATCGATAGAAATATTTTCTGCTGAAGCATAATTTTGATGAATGAAATCAATTTCTGCTTCTGTGTTATACTTTTCAAAACCCTCTAAAAACAATTGATTCATTTGAGGTTGAAAAGCAGCAAAAGCTTCCGTAATTGATTGGACTGACCAAATAAAAATACCACCATTCCAAAGGAAATTTCCACTTTCTAGAAACGATTTTGCAGTAGCATAATCGGGTTTTTCACGAAACTGATTTACTTTTTTAATTGGATTTGAATCAGATTTGTCAAATTCGATATATCCAAAACCGGTATTGGGAAAAGTGGGTTGAATACCTAACGTCATCAATGCATTTTCGTTCTGACAATACTCAAAACATTGCTGCAAATTTGAAACAAAAGCGGTTTCATCTTCAATCCAATGATCACTTGGAGCCACAACCATCACGGCATCAGGATTCATTTTTTTAATTTTTAAAGAAGCATATAAAATACAAGGAGCTGTATTCCGCATAGTAGGCTCCAACAAAACCTGCTCTGGTTTTACCAAAGGCAATTGCTTCAAAACCAAATCATTGTACCTTTCATTAGTTAAAATTAGAATGTTTTCGGTTGGAATTAATTTGGATAACCGACTAAACGTTTTTTGAATCAAGGTTTCACCCGAACCCAACATATCGTGAAATTGTTTCGGAAATTCGGTTGTGCTTACTGGCCAAAAACGGGAACCTACTCCACCGGCCATTAGTATTGCGTAATAATTTTTGTTCATTGTATGAGATGCTGAGTTACTGAGACTCTGAGTTACTAAGTTTTTACAAATATAGTAAAGTTGCTGAGTTACTGAGTGGCTGAGATGCTGAGTTTTTTAATGATTGAAATTAAAAGATTAAATACAATCAAGAATTGCAACCCAACAAAAATTAATAATGAAAATATAGTTCTTAAATTATAATCAATAGAATCAAAAATGGAAGATGAATTTATTTTACCTAAATAATAGAAAAACACTCCTAAAAAAATCAACGAACCATAAACATGAATTAAGGAGAGTATTGAAATGAATTGAATTTCAAAAAAATTAAAAATGAAGTATATCAATCCTGTAATGAAAAATATCAAACAAAATAAAATATAAGCATGCTGAAAAGTAATTACATAATAAGTATCGTGAACATTTATAACGAATGTTTCCTTTTTATCTACTATAAAAGACAAAATCAAAAATGAAATTGCAGCTAAAAGCAATAAAAAATAAGGTTTGTTTTTAAGTAATTCTAAAATCACAAATCGTTATTCATCTATCGTTAATAAATCACCCCGGAATAATCTCCACCTCAGCATTGGCATTAAACAAATACAACTTTCCGGTTTTTACTTCCAAACATTCATAACGTTTAACCCGAAGTCCTTTTTTTTGAAAAACTCTTCCATTTTTAATTCTAAAAAAACTACCAGAAGGTACTTCGTGAATAAAATGAATATCCGGTTTTCGTTCGTCAAATTGCTTTAAAGCAAAAGCCAATCGTGCATCGGTATCGCTACTAGCCGTTGGATTTCTAAAATGATTGGCTATCAAAGGCAAAACCGAATTCGGAAAAATCTCCGGCCGAATAAACGGAATCATCAACCGTTGAAACGTAATTTTCCACTCATTTCCGTGTGGCTTGATGTTTCTGCCATATTTTTCAAAAGCAGCCAAATGAGCAATTTCATGAACCAGTGTAATCAAAAAACGGTATTTATTCAAATTGGCATTCACCGTAATTTGATGTTTCCCCGAAGGATGTCTTCTATAATCACCATGCCGAGTTACCCGTTCATTCACAATTTTTAAATGAACCGAATTGGTTTTGATTAACTCAAAAACCGGTTCAACCGCGTGTTCAGGGAGATATTTTAAGAGGACTTCGCTCATTTAATTGTTGAAATAATTACGGCGTAGATGAACTTACTTGCAACACTTTTCCATTAAAATATTTATTTCCGTTTAACGAAAAATCATAAATATAATCGGCCATTTCTTTAGCTGAAAGTGGAGCTTGATAGCCTGGAAATGCTTCTTGTAACATTTCAGTTTGAACGGCTCCTAATGCCAAAACATTAAAGGAGATGCCTTGTTCTTTGTATTCTTCTGCCAATAATTCCGATAACGTAATCACCGCTCCTTTACTGGAAGAATAGGCTGCCAAACCGGAAAATTTCATGCTTCCTTGAATGCCTCCCATAGAACTAATCGTAACCACATGACCGCCTTTTTGCATAAAAGGTAAACAAACCCGAGTTAAATTTGCCACAGCAAATACATTCACCTGATATACTTTTTCAAAATCGGATTGGGTGAGTTGCGAAAAAGGTTTGAGTACCAAACTTCCGGCATTGTGAATAACTATATCCACTTTTTTCCAAGCTTGCGACAAAAAATCGGTTACTTGATGCAATCCTTTTTCATCTGATAAATCAACGGAAAGACAAGTTATATTGGAATGTTCAATTAATTCTTTTGGCGTTTTTCGGGAAATGGCCAAAACCTGATGGCCTTCATTCGCAAATTGTAAAGCCAGTTCAAATCCAATGCCACGAGATGTTCCGGTAATAATGATGTTTTTCATACCTTTTTTTATAAGTGCTAAAAATACAAAAACCCTTTAAGATAGCACTCAAAGGGTTTTAAAATATGTTGATTTGTGAAAAATTTCTAAACCAAACCTCTCGAAATCACTATGCGTTGAATTTCAGAAGTTCCTTCATAAATCTGTGTAATTTTAGAATCACGCATCATACGTTCTACATGGTATTCGGCTACATAACCATTTCCACCGTGAATTTGAACGGCTTCATTAGCTACTTCCAACGCAATTTCAGATGCGTATAATTTGGCCATCGCACCGGAATGAGCAATGTCTTTTCCTTCATCTTTTTCACAAGCGGCTTTCATTACTAATAATTTTGCAGCTGTAATTTTTACATACATATCCGCTAATTTAAAAGCAATAGCCTGGTGTTTGAAAATTTCTTTCCCGAATGCTTTTCGCTCTTGCGAATATTTCAAAGCTAATTCATAAGCACCTGTAGCAATTCCTAATGCTTGTGACGCAATTCCGATTCTACCGCCGTTCAAAACATTCATGGCAAAAGCAAACCCAAAACCATCGGCACCAATTCTATTCTCTTTTGGTACTTTCACATCCGTAAACATCAAGGAATGGGTATCACTTCCGCGGATTCCCATTTTCTTTTCTTTGGGACCAATTTCAAAACCTGCCCAACCTTTTTCTACTATAAACGCATTGATTCCTTTGTGGCCTTTTTCAATATCGGTTTGAGCGATAACTAAATAAGTAGAAGCCGTTCCGCCGTTGGTAATCCAGTTTTTAGTTCCGTTTAGTAAATAATAATCACCTTTGTCGATAGCGGTTGTTTTCTGCGAAGTCGCATCACTTCCGGCTTCCGGTTCAGACAAACAAAAAGCACCAATTACTTCCCCTTTGGCTAAAGGCACTAAATATTTCATTTTTTGCTCTTCAGAACAATATTTTTCCATTCCGGCACAAACCAATGAATTGTTTACCGACATGATTACAGCTGCTGAAGCATCTACTTTGGCAATTTCGGTCATGGCTAAAACATACGAAACACTATCTAATCCGGCACCACCGTATTTTGGATCAACCATCATTCCCATAAATCCTAATTCGCCCATCATTTTCACTTGTTCGGTAGGAAATTTAGAATGTTCGTCGCGTTCAATTACGCCGGGTAATAATTCTTGTTGAGCAAAATCTCTGGCTGCTTGTTGAATCATCAATTGTTCTTCGGTAAGATTGAAATCCATATCTGTTAATTTGAAGGTTTGTTTTTATAAATTTGAGGGCAAAAATAGTACAATTACCACTAATTCTCAAACGTTTTCGTATTTTTAAGCCATGTTTAAAGAATCCTATCAAGTTGTTGGTGTCATGAGCGGTACTTCGCTCGACGGAATTGATTTAGCTCACCTTTATTTTTCGCTTGAAAACGGCGTTTGGAACTATCAAATTGGGAATTGTCAAATGGTTTCATACCCTAATGATTGGTTAAACAAATTGAAGCAGGCCTTACATTATTCGAATGAAGAATTGCAAAATCTCAATAATGATTATACCCAATATTTAGGCAAAATTATATGCGATTTCGTTCAAGAAAATTCACTTAAAAACCTAGACGCAGTGTGTAGTCATGGTCACACGATTTTGCATCAACCTCAAAACGGATTGACGTTACAAATTGGGAATTTACCCGAAATCGCGACTATTACGAACCAAACTGTAATATGCGATTTCAGAGTTCAAGATGTGGAATTGGGTGGTCAAGGAGCTCCGCTAGTTCCGATTGGTGATAGGATGTTATTTTCTGAATACGATTATTGTTTGAATTTAGGTGGATTTTCGAATGTTTCTTTTGAAGAAAACGGAAAACGAATTGCTTTTGACATTTCACCTGTAAATACGGTTCTAAATTTTTATGCCAATCAAATGGGTTTTGATTATGATGACAAAGGCGAAATAGCTCATTCGGGAAAGATCAATACTGTTTTATTAGAAAAATTAAATCGAATTGATTTTTATCATACAAAATATCCGAAATCGCTTGGAATGGAATTTGTAAATGGCACAGTTCTGCCATTAATGGAAGAATTTTCAATTGAAATTGAAGATAAATTAGCCACATTTATTGAACATATTGCCCTTCAAATTGCTTTGGCTTTGCTAAAAAAATCAGGAAAATTGTTGGTTACAGGCGGTGGTGCCTATCATCTTTTTTTGCTGGAACGAATGAAATATTATTTACATGAAATGGAAATCGTTGTTCCTGATACTAAAACCTTAGAATTTAAAGAAGCGTTGATTTTTGGATTATTAGGTGTTTTGCGATTGCGAAATGAAGTCAATGTTTTGAGTAGTGTTACAGGTGCAAAAAATGACCATTGTTCCGGTTTTGTATATAAACCTTAACTTGTAAATAAAACTCTTGAAAACTTTAGTAAAAAAACAAAATAAATTGATTTTGTTGAATTAAATTTGCATCACAAATAAACTAAAATGAAAGAATTACTCAAAAAATTTGAGAATAAAGAACCTGAAATAATTTTTAATTGGAAAGACCCTGAAACGGATGCAGAAGGATGGACAGTGATCAACTCACTTCGTGGGGGTGCAGCGGGAGGCGGAACCAGAATGCGAAAAGGCCTGGATATGAACGAAGTGTTATCGCTAGCCAAAACAATGGAAGTAAAATTTTCGGTATCAGGACCCGCCATTGGTGGTGCTAAATCCGGAATAAATTTTGATCCAAACGATCCTCGCAAAAAAGAAGTTTTGCAACGCTGGTACAAAGCTGTTTCTCCTTTATTAAAAAGTTATTACGGTACTGGAGGCGACTTGAATGTAGATGAAATCCATGAAGTAATTCCAATCACAGAAGAATGTGGGGTTTGGCATCCACAAGAAGGAGTTTTTAATGGTCATTTTAAACCCACAGAAGCAGACAAAATCAACCGAATTGGTCAACTTCGTCAAGGAGTAATCAAAGTAATTGAAAATCCTAAATTTTCGCCAGATGTAAACCGAAAATATACTGTTGCCGATATGATTACCGGTTTTGGTGTTGCCGAAGCCGTTCGCCATTATTATGATATTTATGGCGGAAGTGTAGTTGGCAAAAAAGCTGTTGTACAAGGTTTTGGAAATGTTGGCTCAGCTGCTGCATTTTACTTAGCTGATATGGGTGCAAAAATTGTTGGAATCATCGACCGTGAAGGTGGAATTATCAATAAAGATGGTTTTACTTTTGATGAAATTAAACGATTATTTCTTAACAAAGACGGCAATAAACTGGTTGCCCCAAACATGATTCCATTTGAAAAAATCAATCAACAAATCTGGAACATTAATGCTGAAATTTTTGCTCCTTGTGCTGCTTCTCGATTGGTTCAAAAAAGCCAAATTGATCAAATGATTGCTTCCGGATTAGAAGTGATTTCAAGCGGTGCCAATGTGCCTTTTGCTGATAAAGAAATATTCTTTGGCCCAATTATGGAAGAAACCGACTCTAAAGTAAGTTTAATTCCTGACTTTATTGCCAATTGCGGTATGGCACGTGTTTTTGCCTATTTTATGGAAAAGAAAGTTCAAATGACGGATGAAGCGATTTTTTTTGACACTTCAGAAACCATCAAAAAAGCAATTGAAAAAACGCATGCTTTACATTCATCCAAAACAAATATTAGTGCAACTGCATTTGAAATAGCCCTAAAACAATTAACTTAAAAAATAGCTCAAAATGGCTTTATTAATTATACTTTTATTTGTTATCGGATATATGTCGATAACACTTGAACATCCTTTAAAATTGGATAAAACAGTCCCTGCTCTGTTAATGGCAGCTGTTATGTGGGCTTTTTTATCATTTGGTTTCAACAACGGATGGTTATCTGTAATAGATGCTCACGGACATGTTTTCAATATGAACGAGGGAAGCATTGAACACAATCATGAAGGCTTTCTAGAAAATTTGATGCATCATTTTGGTAAAACGGCTGAAATTTTGATTTTCTTAATTGGTGCAATGACAATAGTTGAAATTATTGATTTACACAGAGGTTTTGACGTCATTAAAAACAGAATAAAAACAACCAATAAAGTTCGTTTATTATGGACAATGGGAATTGTTGCTTTTATCCTTTCTGCTATTATTGACAACTTAACCGCAACTATTGTTCTTATCACTTTACTCAGAAAATTAATTCCAAAGAGAGAATACAGAATTTGGTATGCTTCTCTAATTGTTATTGCCGCCAATGCCGGTGGAGCATGGTCTCCTATTGGTGACGTAACAACTACCATGTTATGGATTGCCAATAAAGTGACCGCCGTTGGATTGTCAGAATATGTAATTGTTCCTTCAATTGTATGTTTTGTTGTACCGTTTTTAATCGCTTCAAGATTAAAACCTTTTCAAGGATCAACTGAGCGTAAAGCGTTTGGCGTAAATGAAGAATCAGAGCGACTATTGAGTAGCAAAAAAATGCTTTACATTGGTTTAGGAGCGATTGTTTTTGTTCCGGTCTTTAAAATGATTACCGGACTTCCACCTTATGTTGGAATGATGTTTAGTTTAGGTTTTGTATGGTTAGCGTCAGAATATGTTACCCCATTCGACAATTTTAATAAAAATGACAAACATCTTTATTCAGGTCATAAAGCATTGACTAAAATTGAGTTTTCAAGTATTTTATTCTTCTTAGGAATTTTAATGGGGGTTGCAGCTCTAGAAAGTATGGTATTTGGCCAAATCAACGGAAATGATACAGGAACACTTCGCTATGCCGCAGAATCCTTGTCGAATGCTGTACCAAACATGGATATTGTTGTAATTTTACTTGGAATTTTATCTTCTGTAATTGACAACGTACCACTTGTTGCCGCCTCAATGGGAATGTTCACGTTTGAAGTTGATAATCCTATTTGGCATTTTATTGCTTATTCAGCAGGAACAGGTGGTAGCATGCTTATCATTGGCTCTGCAGCAGGTGTGGCGGCTATGGGAATGGAAAAAATAGATTTCATTTGGTACTTAAAAAGAATTACTTGGATTGCATTTGTTGGATTCTTAGCCGGTGCTCTTACTTTTATGTTCATAGAACATTATGTTAGATAAACAATTAATTTTAATACTTTAGCGTTATATACTTAAATCAATTAAAAAACGAAATCAATTATGCAAATAGATAGTTTAGCTGGACAAGAAAACAATCCGTTTATTGAATCTAACCAACCCGTAGAAAAAACATTATCCATTTGGGAGTTAATCACTAGTGGTGGAATTGGCGGACAACTCATCATGATTACATTGGCTTTATTGTTGTTTTTTGCTTTATATCTTTATTTTGAAAGACTTATGGCTATAAATGCCGCTTCCAAAATTGATATTAATTTTATGAATAACATTAAAATGAATATCCTTAACGGAAAACTAGATGCCGCCAAAATGCTATGTGCCCAAACCAATTCGCCTGTTGCTCGTTTAACCGAAAAAGGAATTTCACGAATTGGAAAACCTTTAGAAGATATTAATACAGCTATTGAAAATGCAGGGAAACTTGAAATTTATAAATTAGAAAAAAACGTAAGTATGCTTGCTACTATTTCCGGAGCCGGACCAATGATTGGTTTCCTTGGAACCGTAATTGGTATGATTCTTGCCTTTCATAAAATGGCTAGCGGTGGCGGACAAATTGAAGTAGGTGCTTTAGCCGAAGGAATTTACACTGCCATGACCACAACAGTAGCAGGTTTAATAGTTGGTATTGTAGCATTTATCGGTTACAATCACTTGGTGGTAAAAACAGACAAAGTAGTACACCAAATGGAAGCCAATGCAACTGATTTCCTTGACCTTTTAAACGAACCGTCTTAATATGAATATCAGAGGAAGAAACAAAGTATCACCCGAATTCAATATGTCGTCTATGACGGATATTGTGTTTTTGTTGTTAATTTTCTTCATGCTAACATCCACCATGGTAACCACTAACGCATTGGATTTAGTATTGCCAAAAGCAAAAGGAAAAACAGATAGTAATAAAAACATTTCGGTAAGCATTAATAAAGATTTAGAATTTTTTATTGACAAAGACAAAGTACAAGAAGCCGATTTAGAAGCCAAATTACTAGCTTTGTTTTCGAATAAAGAAGATAAAGCTCTAATCTTAAGAGCCGAAGAAGGTGTGCCAATTGAAAAAGCAGTCAATGTGTTAGACATCGCCAACCGCAACCAGATTAAAGTGGTATTGGCAGTTCGACCAAAATAATAAGAAGCTAATCCTGCTTTTCGCTACAAGCTTTGGCTCAAAAACCTTTTTTTCTAAGGTCCGGCAGGAGCTTCCTTTGGTCGCTCTGCCAAACCAAGAAAAAATAGGTTTTTTTTCACCAAAGGCTTTCCGCTACAATCAGGGCTAAAACGAGAAACTATGAAATATTTAGAAACCGAATACGAAAAAAAATCATTTGCCATTACTACAACAATTATGGCAGTGTTGCTTTTATTAGTTATTTTTCTCGGATTAACCTACATGGATCCGCCGCCGGAAAATGGAATCGCTATTAACTTTGGTAATACCGACGCCGGTTCAGGAAACACCAACACAACAGAACCGGTAAAAACAGAACCTAGAGAGGTAACCGAACAACCGGTAGAAGAAGCAACTTCTGAACCTACCACTCCTAGTAAAGCCTCAGAAAATGTAATTACTGCCGATAATGAAGCAACCATTGCCTTAAAAAAACAGAAAGAAGAAGCAAAAGCTAAAGCTAATGCCGAAGCAATAGCAAAAGCAGCCGAACAGAAAAAAAAGAAAGAAGAAGCAGATAAAAAAGCAAAATTAGATGCTCTAATTGGTGGCGTAAAAAAATCTGATGGTAAAACTAGCGAAGGAGACGGAACATCAAATAATCCGGGTAATCAAGGAAAAATTGATGGAAGCATCTATTCCAACAGTTACTACGGTAGTGGTAAAGGAACTGGAACAGGCAACGGAGCATGGGGCTTAAACGGAAGACGACTTTCCAGTCCGGGTGCCGTAAAAGCCGAATGTAACGACGAAGGAACTGTTGTGGTTGAAGTAAAAGTAAGCAAAAGCGGTACCGTTACCAATGCCAAATTTAGCCCAAGCGGTTCTAATACAACAAGTCGTTGCTTGCAAGATGCTGCTATAAAATCAGCATATAAATACCGTTGGAATGATGACGACAAAGCACCAGACGGACAAATTGGGTTTATTGTGTTTAATTTTAGAAACGGAGAATAACAAATTAAAAATTTATATATTTTAACCTCACTTTTTGTGGGGTTTATTTTTTTACTCATGAATTATCAAGAAACTGTCAATTGGCTATTTAATCAGCTCCCAATGTATCAAACGCAAGGAGCATCGGCATATAAACCAAACCTTGACAACACAATTTTGTTGGCCAACTATCTCAACAATCCGGAGAAAAAATTGAAAACCATTCACGTTGCCGGAACAAACGGAAAAGGTTCAACCTCTTCCCTATTAGCATCGGTTTTACAAGAAGCAGGATATAAAGTGGGATTATATACTTCCCCACATCTAAAAGATTATAGAGAACGTATAAAAATCAATGGAAAAGAAATTACAGAAGAATTTGTAATCAACTTTGTTTCGCAACACAAAACCTTTTTTGAAAGCCATCAACTTAGTTTCTTTGAAATGACAGTTGGTTTAGCATTTGAATATTTTGTGCAAGAAAAAGTAGATATTGCAATCATCGAAGTTGGTATGGGCGGCCGATTAGATTCAACCAATATCATTACACCTTTAATTTCGGTCATTACAAATATCGGTCTAGATCATACACAATTTCTCGGAAATACATTAGAAGCAATTGCATATGAAAAAGCGGGAATTATCAAACCTAATATTCCGGTGGTATTAGGTGAATTTACAAGTGAAACAAAACCAGTTTTTATCAAAAAAGCAATTGAAACCAATTCAGAAAAGTATTTTGCTTCCGATTTGATTGAAGAAATATATCCCTCCGCCTTATTGGGAGATTATCAAATTCAAAATAGAAAAACAGTGATGCAAACGATTCGTATTTTGCAACAACAAAATGAATATATCATTACAGAAGAAAACATTAAAAACGGATTTTTGAATGTCATCCAAAACACCGGTTTAGCTGGTAGATGGCAACAATTAGGAGAAAATCCAACAATAATTTGTGATACCGCTCATAACAAACATGGTTTATCAATAGTCCTCAAACAACTCAAAAAACAAAAATTTAAAAATCTTCATATCGTTTTAGGCGTCGTAAACGATAAAGATTTGGATGAAATTTTACCTTTATTTCCAAAAAATGCAGTGTATTATTTTTGCAGTCCAAAAAATTTACGAGGATTACATCCTGAAATTCTTAAAGAAAATGCTGTTAAATTTGGACTTAAAGGGAAAGTATACAATTCTGTTTCAGAAGCTTATAAGAAGGCTAAAGAAAAATCTACCGCAAATGACTTTATTTACGTTGGAGGAAGCACTTTTGTTATAGCAGAAATTTTATAATTTTTTTTTGTTTTTTATTTGCAGTTACCAAAAACTGTGCTATATTTGCACTCGCAATCAAGCACTAATCGGGCGATTAGCTCAGCTGGTTCAGAGCACCTCGTTTACACCGAGGGGGTCGGGGGTTCGAACCCCTCATCGCCCACAAAAAACTCCTTAAGCAATTAAGGAGTTTTTTTATATCATTTTCTTTAGAAAAATTCCAAAGTGCGTTCAAGTGCCATTCCACGAGAGCCTTTTATTAAAATCAAACTATTATTAATCTTTTCCATTTTTATATAGATTGAGAAGGCTTCAAATGACTCAAAAAAATGTAAATAATTATGACTAACTCTCGTTTTATAAAATTCTTTGCCTATTAAAAAACAATTAAAATTTACTTCGCTTTGAAGTTTTTCAACGATATGTTGATGTTCTAAAAAACTTTCTTCCCCTAACTCAAACATATCGCCTAAAATGGCTACTTTATTAACATCATTAAGCTGGATAAAGTTCAGAAGTGCTACCTCCATACTACTTGGGTTAGCATTATATGCATCTAAAATAATTTTATTTGAACCTTTGTGTAAAATTTGTGAGCGATTGTTGTCAGGATGATACATTTCGATAGCAGACTTTATATCTGTAACATCGACATTAAAATATTTACCAGCTGTAATCGCAGCAATTATATTTGTTGCATTATATAGGCCAATCAAATTGGATTGTATGACTGTATTTTCAAAAACTACTTTAACAAAAGGATTAGCCTCAATACATTCAACTTTAACAAAACTATTTGAATCGGTTGTGCCAAAAGTAATTTGATTCATCGATGAAGTTTTACTTACTTGGATAGCATCATCAAAATTCACAAAAACCTTTTTATTAAATGAAGATAAATAATCATACATTTCAGATTTTCCTTTTATCACACCTTCTACTCCGCCAAAACCTTCTAAATGTGCTTTTCCAAAATTGGTGATATAACCAAAGTCAGGTTGTGCTATTTCACACAAAAAAGCAATTTCTTTTTGATGATTAGCACCCATTTCTACAATCCCAATTTCAGTATCTTTAGTAAAAGAAAGTAATGTTAACGGAACACCGATATGGTTATTCAAATTACCTAAAGTCGCTTTTGTTCTATATTTTTTTGAAAGCACAATTTGAAAGAGTTCTTTTGTAGTAGTTTTTCCATTACTCCCTGTCAGAGCTATGATTGGCAACCCAAGATAATTTCTATGGAATTTTGCAAGCTCTTGCAAGGTTGACAAAGTATTTTCAACCAATATTGTTCTTTTGTCAATATAATAATCTTTATTGTCTATTAAAACATAAGAAGCTCCCTTTTCTAAGGCTTCACTTGCAAAAGAATTTGCATCGAAATTTGACCCTTTAAAAGCAACAAACATGGAATTAGTTCCAATCTTTCTGGTATCTATTGAAACGCTTGAACACGTTAAAAAACAAGCATGAATTTGTGATATATCCATAACAATAAAAAAATAAAGCCCTAAAATAGGGCTTTATCATGTATTACAAAAATTTATTATCTAGAAGCTTTAGGTTTTCCTTTAGCTGTCTTTTTATTTGATTTTGGTCCAACTTTAGACATTGCACATCTGAATCCGATATCATCAGTAGCCATATCTTGTGGGAAGAATCTTCTTTGAGCTGGATCTAACCAATAAGCTCTGTCTCTCCATGAACCTCCTTTGTAAACTCTAACATCATCATTGATTAAAGTAGTTCTTTTAGAAGACTTATCATACTTTCTATTTAAACCGCCAGTAGTGGTATCTGCTGAAACTTCATGCTTTGGAGAATCATACATACGTTTCTTTTCGTTAGTTGAAGGATCTCCTTCTTCTTCAGACCCAAATTTGTAATAACGAATAGATTGTTTATCACCATCTCTATAGTTTCTATTATCACTCTTATCAAAGTTTTGACGTAAATACGTTTCTTTCTCATCTACAGGTACTTGAGCAATTTGTCCAGGAAAATTTCTTGCTATGATTTTACCGTTTGCAAGCGTGTCATATTTAATATTTTCACTAGTTACAATTTCTACTTTACCATCCTCACCAATTTTGTTTTTCATATAAACGTTACCACGATAATAGTTGAAATCGTTCGCTTCATCATCAACAATTGGTCTATAAACGTCTGCTACCCACTCACTAACATTACCTGCCATATCATACAAACCAAAATCGTTTGGAGGATAAGATTTAACCACTTGAGTAATATCAGCACCATCATCTGACCAACCTGGTACTCCACCGTAATCTCCTTTACCTTGTTTAAAGTTAGCCAATTGATCACCTCTAACAGATCTTTTTCCTGAACGAGTATGATTTCCAGACCAAGGATATTTTTTCTTTCCTTTATAAAGATTGTACTCTCTGTTTCCAACATTCGCTACAGCAGCATATTCCCACTCCGCTTCGGTTGGTAAACGATACTCCGGTTGAATTAAACCAGAACTTCTTTGAGCATAAACATTCTTAGGCTCAACGGTTTCGCCACCTCTATTTGTTGAAGCTTTAGCTCTTCCGCCTTTTCCTTTTAGAACAATTTCTTCATCGCCACCAAAAGCTTGAGATGGGGTATTAATGTATGTTTCTGTACTAAAAGATTTTTCAGCTGTAGCATCCATTAATTTAGAATCTTTTTTTAGATATTTATTTTTCTCTAAAATATCTTCATTAACACGGTCGGTTCTCCATTTACAAAATTCTACCGCTTGAATCCAGTTTACTCCTACTACAGGATAATCTTTATAAGCCGGATGTCTTAAATAGTTATTTGTCATGGTTTCATTGTATCCTAATCTATTTCTCCATACTAAAGTATCCGGTAAAGCACCATTGTATATGTTAGTATAGTTTTCTTGATTTGGATCAAAAATTCTTTTTAACCAATCTAAGTATTCAAGATACATTAGATTCGTTACTTCACTTTCATCCATAAAGAAAGATTGAACATGTTGTTGATTTGGAGAATTGTTCCAATCATGCATAACATCGTCTTGAACTTTACCCATAGTAAAGGTTCCACCTTCGATTTCAATCAATCCGGGTGCCGCTGCTTGCTTCTTAAAATTGGAAGCATATTGGAAACCACCTTTTTTGTCGTTGATTTTCCAACCGGTTGCAGTTGAGGAGTTTTTGGAGCTTGACTTTTTACTACAACTAGCAAAACCAAACATAACTACTATCATTAGTAGCAGTTTTAAAGTCATAATTTTGTTTACTTTCATACGTTAAGTAGGTAATAAATTTAGTGCCGCAATATAGCAATAAACCTTTATATAACAAGATTTTTTAAAAAAAAATGTTAATAACCTCAATTTATTGTCTATCAGCATCTCAATAACGCAAAAAAAAATAGTTTAGTATATATATTTTTCTGTTTTTTAGTTTACATTGTAATAAATTTGCAATCCCAACGTTTTTGGTTCATATGAAAAAGAAATTATTACTGTTATCATACTTCTGTTTTACGCTTATTTCCTTTAGTCAAAATACCATTTCGTTTTCACTAGATTGGAAAGAAGATAAAAAATTGCTTTTTGATGGTTATACCTTAAGTATTCCGCAATTTCAACACGAAAATTTCTATTTTGATGATGTAAAGAAATCAATTCATTTTAATCAAAAGACAACTGTATCAAATTTTGCAGATCCAAAGTCTTTACGAATAGTTACTGTAAATTATCAAACTATCAACCCTAACGAATTAGGTGATTTAGACCAAAAAAATATTCCAAACAATGTAAATGCAACAATAAACAACGGAATTGCTCGAAATATTTACCAAACCTTTATTTCTTTTTCACCAATTATTAAAACCAGTGAAGGATTCAAAAAAGTTACTGCTATCACATTTAGTTACGCTAACTTACCTATTTCAAATACCATAGAAAGCAATTCTAATTTTAACACACTACAAAACTCTGTTCTCAGTACCGGTAATTGGTATCGGTTTTATATTGAAAAATCAGGAGTATATAAAATTTCTCGCTCTTTTCTCAATCAACTTGGTATGAATACTAATGTTGACCCCAGAAAAATTAAGATTTACGGCAATGGTGGGAGGATGATTCCTTTATTAAATAGCGTTGAATATCCATCTGATTTAGCAGAAAACGCGATCCAATTTATTGGTGAAGAAGATGGCATTTTCAACAATGATGATTATATTTTATTTTATGGCGAAGGTTTAGACAACTGGAATAATGATAGCGAAACACATCTTAATTTGTATGACACTAAAGCATATTATTATGTTACGGCTCAAGGTGAAAATGGAAAAAGAATTCAACCTATGGTTCAACCGGAAGGAAATTCTAATGTAATTTTCACCAATTACGATGAATATAAATTCTATGAAAAAGATTTAATAAATATCGGAAGAGTAGGAAGAAGATGGTTTGGGGAACAATTAAATACTCAAACTCCATTTAGTGTTGAGCTAAACTTCCCAAATATTGATATAAGTGCTCCATTTGCATTTACATTGAATGCAGCAGCTGCTTCATTTGTTCAAACGAGCTTAAATATAAAAGTCAATAGCACTGAACAAACTATTAATTTAGCAGCAACACCAGCTACAGGAGGAATTTTATTTTCTTCTGCACAAGCAAATCTTTCAGTACCCGCTTCAGAATTAGCTGTTATTGATCTTACCTATAATAATAATGGTGTGCCAAGTTCAAGAGGTTATTTGGACTATTTATTTATTAAAGCAAAATGTTTATTGAAAGGTTTTGGAAAACAATACCGTTTTCAAAATAATAATGCTGCAACCAATATAGGTATAGGCGAATATCAATTTAGCAATGCTAGCGGAATAAGTCAAATTTGGGACATTACCTCCATTTATGACGTAACAAGTATAGCTAATAGCGGCTCTTCAAACTTTTCATTTAAATCAACATTGGGTGAAGTTCGAAAATACATCGCTATTGATGCAACTGATTTTTACAGTCCAAAAAAAGAGAGTCAAACTAAAGTTACCAATCAAAATTTAAAAGGAACACTTTTTTTAAATACTCAGGGGCAATTTCAAGATATTGACTATTTGATTATAACGCCACAAAATCTAGCTACCGAAGCTGAAAGATTAGCCAATTTTCATCGCAATAACAGTCAATTAAATGTAAAGGTAGTTACACTTGATAAAATTTACCATGAATTCTCTTCAGGCAAACAAGACATTGGTGCCATTAGAAACTTAGTTAAATATATTTATTTCAATGCATCATCATCAGAAAAAAGAATTAAATACTTGAATCTTTTTGGCGATACCTCTTTTGATTATCAAAATAGAATTCCAAACAACACTAACATAGTTCCTGTTTTTCATAGTTTAGTAAGTAATTCACTTTTGAGCTCAACAATGTCTGATGATTTTTTTGGAATGATGGATCCTGATGAAGGTAAAATGCTGGTTAATTTTAATTCCCCAACCATTGAAGCACTTGATGTTGCTGTTGGTAGAATGTTAGTCTCGTCTATTCAACAAGCAAGGGAAATGGTAGATAAAGTACTAGATTATCACGACATTAAATCCTACGGAAGATGGAGAAATAATTTCACCCTTGTTTCAGATGATGTAGATGAAAGTTGGGAAAACCAAATTCAACAAGAATTGGATAATCTTGGCAATACGATTAGTTTCCAAAAACCTTTTGTAAACGTAATGAAATACCATGCAGATTCGTATGTGCAAGAAGCCTCTGCCGGCGGACAAAGGTATCCTAAACTTAAACAAGAATTAAAAAATGCATTTCAACAAGGTTCTTTAGTTTTTAACTATTTTGGCCATGGAGGCGAAGACCAATTGGCTTCAGAACGCATCTTTGAAAAATCAGATGCTCAAACCTTAAATAACAGATATAGATACCCCCTAATCGTTACTGTAACTTGTGAATTTACGCGTTTTGATAATCCTTACAGACAAACTGCCGGTGAATTCACTTACTGGAACCCTATTGGTGGTGCCATTTCTCTTGTAACTACTACTAGACAAATTGGTGTAACCACTGGTCAAAGCATTAATAATTCATTCTCTTCCTTTTTATATAATTTCAACAATAATAATTCAAACATTAGTATTGCAGAAGCTTTAAGAAGAGCAAAAAATGCTAACAACTCTCAAACCTTGATGGTATTTTATATTGGTGATCCCGCTTTAAAATTAGCCATTCCAAAACCAACAATTGTACTTACTAAAATAAATGACGAACCAATAGAAACTTCTACAACCGTTTTAAATGCTTTAAGTAAAATAAAATTATCCGGAGAGATTAGAAATATTGATGGCAACATATTACTTTCAAATTACAATGGAGATGTAGCAGTACAAATTTTTGATAAATCCATCAATAGAAATACACTTGGTAATGACGGAACAAGAAATGGTTCAAACAATCTCATTATCATGAACTTTCAAACGCTTGGAGAAACAATATTCAGAGGAAATGCATCTGTAACAAACGGATTATTCGATATTGAATTTATTGTTCCTAGAGACATTTCTATCCCTCTAGGAAATGGTAGAGTGAGTTTTTATGCAAAGTCTGCTCTACCCACTTTACAAGATCAAACCGGTTACAATATTGCAATCCCAATTGGTGGTATCAATGAAAATGCTGCAGAAGATAATATCGGCCCGAGAGTTCGTCTTTATATGAATGACCAAACCTTTATTTCAGGCGGTATAACCAATGAAAGCCCTTTCTTTCTTGCTTTTTTAGAAGATGAGAACGGTATAAACACCGCCAGCGGAATTGGTCATGATATTGTTGCAATTTTAGATGGCGATGAAAACAATCCGTATATTCTAAATGATTATTATGAAACTGAATTAAACGATTACACTAAAGGAAAAGTTCGCTTCCCTTTTCGTGATTTAGCACCAGGATTACATACTATAACATTTAGAGCTTGGGATGTATATAACAATCCCGTTACTGCAGAAATTCAATTTATTGTGATTGGTGATGATGTAGTTAAATTAACCAACGTTTTAAATTATCCCAATCCATTTGTGAGTTATACGCAATTTTGGTTTTCTCATAATCGCCCATTTGAACCACTAGATGTACAAGTACAAATTTTTACCATAACCGGAAAAATTGTGAAAACCATTAATCAAGTAATCAATACTGAAGGGTTCCTTTCACGAGAAATCACTTGGGATGGTAAAGATGACTTTGGAGACAAAATTGGTAAAGGCGTCTATATCTACAAATTGACTGTAAAATCCACTTTATCGAATAAAAAAGCAGAAAAAACAGAAAAACTTGTAATACTTTAATAAAACACTATATTTGTTAATTCAATTATCCCGATTTGTATAATGAAAAAAATAACCGCATTCCTCATTTGCCTTTTTCTATTTCAAAATTCCTTTTCTCAAGATAGAGTAATTACTACCGGAGTTCCATTTTTATTAATCGCATCCGATGCCCGTTCTGCCGGTATGGCTGATATTGGTGTTGCCACTTCTGCAGACGCTTATTCTCAACAATGGAATCCGGCAAAATATGCATTTGCCATCGATAAAATCGGAATTGGTGTAAGTTACACTCCTTATTTAACTGATTTAGTGAATGATATTTCATTAGGTCAACTTAATTACTACAATCGAATCAGTGAAAAAAGTGCTTTTGGAGGTAGTTTACGCTATTTCAGTTTAGGAGATATTGAATTGAGAGAAAATTTTGATGATGTTGCAAGAGTAGTTAGTCCAAACGAATTAGCAGTTGATGTATCGTATGCTCTAAAGTTAAGCGAACGTTTTTCAACCGCTGTAGCTTTTAGATATATTCGTTCACAATTGAGAATTCCTGATGGAAACACTGATGGAAAACCTGCAAGTTCATTCGCCTTTGACGTTGCTGCTTTCTATCAATCTGAAGAAGAAGCGTATGAAAGTTTCAACGGAAGATGGAGAGCAGGAATCAATTTACAAAATATGGGGCCGAAAATTAATTATGATGATGATATTACTGAACTCAACTCTAATTTCCTTCCTGCAAATTTACGTTTGGGTGGTGGTTTTGACTTTATTTTTGATGAATACAATAAAATTACTTTAAATGGTGAAGTAACAAAATTAATGGTGCCAACTCCTCAATTTACTGAGGATATGACAC
This sequence comes from Flavobacterium filum DSM 17961, assembly GCF_000425465.1. GTDB lineage: Bacteria > Bacteroidota > Bacteroidia > Flavobacteriales > Flavobacteriaceae > Flavobacterium > Flavobacterium filum. The sequence continues at coordinate 179,373 of NZ_AUDM01000006.1, forward strand.
AGGAAGAAAGACAACTGGCCAGAGAAGATTATCAACGCATTGGTTGGGTTTCAGGTATTTTTAAATCATTTGGTGACGCACCGGATGGTTTTAGTGAAGAATTAAGAGAATTTACATGGGCATTAGGTGCAGAGTATAATTATCAGGAATCATTCGCATTTCGCTTGGGCTATTTTAATGAACATGAAACAAAAGGTGCAAGAAAATATTTTTCCTTTGGTGCCGGATTTAAATATAATGTTGTAAAATTAGATGTTTCCTATTTGATGTCAGCTTCAAGAGTTAAAAACCCTCTTGAAAACACATTGCGTTTTTCTCTGACATTTAACTTTGGTGATAAATATGATGAATATTAATTTATAAATTAAATCAAAAAAAATCCAAATTTCTTCCGTTGAAATTTGGATTTTTTTTCCCCTTATACTATGAAAAAAATTACCATCTCAACAGAATTTAATGTATTTGAAAGCCTAGATCAACTTCCGGAAGAAATTAAAATCTTAATGGAAGAAGCTATTGCCATCCGAAAAAAAGCCTACGCCCCTTATTCAAAATTTAGAGTAGGTGCCGCCATCTTATTAGACAACGGAAAAACGGTATTGGGATCCAACCAAGAAAACGCCGCCTACCCTTCCGGTCTTTGTGCAGAGCGTGTAGCCATTTTTCAAGCTGGAGCCATCTATCCGGAGGCCAAAATTTTAAAATTGGCTATTTCTGCTACCTCTGATGCAAAACCGGTTACGTCTCCTATACCGCCATGCGGCTCATGTCGTCAATCGATTGCCGAATATGAATTCAAACAAAACACCCCTATTGAAATTTATTTTATGGGAGAATCTGGTGAAATTTATAAATCAGATTCGTTGACCAACTTACTTCCTTTAGTTTTTGATAAAAATTTCTTGTAAATTTTATTCGTTTACTAAAACGTTATCGTAAATAACTTTTCATAAAGTTTGTCATTTTAAGTCGATTAAATTTTTACATCTACTTAGGATATCTTATTTTTGCTACTCGCAAATTTGTGTACAACCTATTTGTGAAACTGACAAAACAAACATAAAAGATTCAAAATAGAACAAATGAAAAAAATCACCAAAGAAGTTTATCTGCAATGGTATGAAGACATGCAGTTTTGGAGAAAATTTGAAGACAAATTAGCTGCCGTTTACATCCAACAAAAAGTGAGAGGGTTTTTACATTTATATAACGGTCAAGAAGCTGTTTTAGCCGGAGCATTGCATGCAATGGACTTGTCTAAAGACAAAATGATTACAGCTTACAGAAACCACGTTCAACCTATCGGAATGGGCGTTGACCCCAGAAAAGTAATGGCTGAACTTTACGGAAAAGCTACCGGAACATCCAAAGGTATGGGTGGATCCATGCACATTTTCTCAAAAGAACACGGTTTTTATGGTGGTCACGGAATCGTAGGAGCTCAAATCCCGGTTGGTGCCGGAATGGCTTTTGCCGATCAATATTTTAATACAGGCGGAGTTACCTTAACCTATTTTGGTGATGGTGCCGCTCGTCAAGGTTCACTTCACGAAGCTTTCAACATGGCTATGTTGTGGAAACTTCCTGTAGTATTCATTTGTGAAAATAATGGATATGCCATGGGAACTTCTGTCGAAAGAACTGCTAACCATACAGATGTTTGGAAACTTGGTTTAGGGTATGAAATGCCATGCGGACCGGTTGATGGAATGAATCCGGTAAAAGTGGCCGAAGCAATGCATGAAGCAATCGAAAGAGCTCGTCGAGGAGACGGACCAACTTTCTTGGAAATGAAAACATATCGTTATAGAGGTCACTCCATGTCTGATGCTCAATTATACAGAAGCAAAGACGAAGTAGAAGAATACAAAAAAATTGACCCTATCACACAAGTTTTAGATATTATCAAAGAAAACAATTATGCAACCGATGCAGAAATTGATGTAATTGATCAACGTGTGAAAGACTTAGTAGATGAATGTGAAAAATTCGCAGAAGAATCTCCGTTCCCTGAAGTACAACAATTGTATGACGTGGTGTACGAACAAGAAAACTATCCTTTCATCCCACATAAACTATAAGCACTATGGCAAAAATTATAACAATGCCACGTTTGAGTGATACAATGACTGAAGGAGTTGTAGCAACATGGCTTAAAAAAGTAGGCGATACCGTAAAAGAAGGTGATATTTTAGCTGAAATTGAAACCGACAAAGCAACAATGGAATTTGAATCTTTCGATTCGGGAACTTTGTTACACATCGGAATTCAAGAAGGCGAATCAGCTCCTGTTGATTCATTATTAGCCATTATCGGTAAAGAAGGTGAAGATATTTCCGGTTTATTAGCCGGAGGAAGTGCTGTTGTATCAAGTAATTCGAGTGCTTCAGAAGCTCCCAAAACAGAAGAAGCTCAACCGAAAGCTGCTGCCGAAATTCCTGCCGGAGTAAAAGTTGTAACCATGCCTCGCTTGAGTGATACCATGACAGATGGCACCGTAGCTACTTGGTTGAAAAAAATTGGCGATACGGTAAAAGAAGGCGATATTCTTGCCGAAATTGAAACGGATAAAGCTACAATGGAATTTGAATCATTCAATTCCGGAACATTACTTTACATTGGTGTACAAGAAGGTCAGTCTGCTCCGGTAGATAGTATTTTAGCCATCATCGGCCCTGCTGGAACGGATGTTTCCGGTATAGCTGAAAATTTCACTAAAGGAGTTGAAACTACTCCAAAAACAGAATCAAAAGCGGAAGAGACAAAACCTGCAACCGAAACTGTAACTGAAGTAACTGCAACCGAATCAAACGGAAGAATTTTTGCTTCACCATTAGCCCGACAAATTGCAAAAGACAAAGGAATCAACCTTGCTCAAGTAAAAGGATCAGGCGAAAATGGAAGAATTGTAAAAAGTGATGTTGAAAATTTCACACCATCGGCTGTTACTCCTCAAAAAGCAGTGCAACAAGAAAGCGTTGCTCAACCTGTTGCTGCTGTTCAACCATTTGTTCCTGCCGGAGAATCGTATTCAGAGGAAGTGAAAAACTCGCAAATGCGTAAAACCATTGCACGTCGTCTTTCTGAATCTAAATTTACTGCTCCTCATTATTACTTAACAATAGAAGTTGCAATGGATGAAGCAATGAAATCCAGAGCTATTATCAATACTGTTCCCGATACTAAAGTGTCATTTAACGATATGGTGGTGAAAGCTTGTGCGATGGCATTGAAAAAACACCCACAAGTAAATACACAATGGAAAGAGGATGTAACGGTTATCAATCACCACGTAAACATTGGTGTAGCCGTAGCTGTAGAAGATGGACTTGTAGTTCCTGTATTGAAATTTACTGACCAAATGAGTTTAACACAAATTGGTACCGCGGTTAAAGATTTGGCCGGAAGAGCTAAAAACAAAAAACTACAACCAGCCGAAATGGAAGGAAGTACATTTACGGTTTCTAACTTGGGTATGTTTGGAATTACTGAATTTACTTCAATCATAAACCAACCAAATTCTGCTATACTCTCTGTTGGTGCTATAATCGAAAAACCGGTAGTAAGAAATGGTCAAATTGTAGTTGGTAACACCATGAAAATAACCTTAGCATGCGACCACAGAACGGTTGACGGTGCAACGGGTGCTCAATTTCTTCAAACGTTACGAACGTATTTAGAAAATCCGGTGACTATGTTGGCTTAGATTTATCTGAAACTATATATGAAAGCGAGTTCAATTTGGACTCGCTTTTTTTATGCTTTATTCTTCTCCTCAATCCACTTCGCCATATACTTGGTACTTTGCAAAAAATGATGCATCAACATAGATCCAATAAAATTATCATTACGATACTTTTCTAAATTTTCAAATTTATCTAGTGCAATTTCAAGGAAAGTATTTTGAAACAGATCCTTCGAAAATCGATTTTTTAAAATTTCGAAACCATTTTGTTGTGCATTTAACCAAGTTGTTTTATTTTGATATAATTCAATTGCTTTATCAGTAAAATCTTCCGGTGAGTCAGTAATAAAGCCATTCCATAAAAAATCACCATTCATGGCTTCTGCACCAATCGTAGTAGTAACACTTGGCGTTCCAAACTGCATGGCTTCCAACAATTTTCCTTTAATTCCGGCACCAAAACGAATGGGTGCCAAAAGAACTCTTCCTTTAGAAATCACTTCGAACGAACTTTCGGCTCGACCATGAACAAAAAAATTCAGCTTCGGCTCATGTAATGATTTTATTTTTGGTGTAGGATAAGCACCAAAAACTTGCATTTTTGCTTCTGGAAATTTTACAAGTAGTAAAGGCCAAATCACTTCTTTTAAAAAAACTACTGTATCATGATTGGGAGCATGTAAAAAATTTCCAATAAATACAAAATCGTCTCTTTCTTCAAAATTCGGTAAATCAAGTTTTTTATTCTCCACCCAAATCGGCAAATAAAACAATAAAAAAGAGGGCACTTTAAAATACGTTTGCAACAACTCCATTTCAAATTCTGAAACCATAAACGTCACATCACAACGAAAAATACTCGCAATTTCACGCTTTGCCAAATCATTATTCAAATCAAACGGTTTATCCTTTAAAACTTCCAAACGCCTTGCTTCTCGCAAACAATGTAAATCTTCTGTATCCAAAACCCGAAGTGCATTAGGGCAATGTTGTGCTACTCGCCAACCAAATTGTTCCTCTGTCATAAACCGATCAAACAAAACCAAATCCGGTTTCAATTCTGCTACAAAATCATCAAACGAACTACAATTAAGTGCAATTAACTTTCGGTCAACATCTTCCAAATGTTCTGAAAATTCAGATTCGGAAGCAGTGCTGGCAAATGTTATTTTTGCTCCTTTGTCTTTAAAAAACGAAATCAATTGCATCATCCTACTTCCGGCAGCCGATGATTTCGGTTCCGGCCACACAAAACCAATGATTAAAAGTCGTTTGTTTTCTAAACAATTCATTCGACTAAAATAGCAATAAAAGAGGCAATTCTATTCAAATAAAAAGCATTATTTTTGCAGTAAATCTCACGAATCATGTTAGGATTAAAACTTAAAACCGACCCGCGTTGGGCCAATATCGCCGAATCTAACCTCGAAGAAATTTTATCCGACCACTGCTGGTGTGAACAAAAAGCGGCAGCCAATGCACTTTACATCATTACCAACAATTCCGAAAATGTAGAGTTGGTTACCGAAATGGCCAAGATTGCCATCGAAGAAATGGAACATTTTCAAATGGTGCACAACATCATTCAAGAACGTGGTTTTGAATTTGGACGTGAGATAAAAGACGATTATGTCAACCAACTCGTAAAATTCAGTAAAAAAGGCGGCTCTAGAAACGATGCCTTGATTGAACGATTACTTTTTGCTGCGATGATTGAAGCACGCAGTTGCGAACGCTTCAAGGTACTTTCCGAAAATATAAAAGACCAAGAACTGGCCAAATTTTATCGAGAACTCATGATTAGCGAAGCCAACCATTATACCACTTTTTTAAAATTTGCCCGAAAATATTCCGAAAATGTGGATGTCGATAAACGTTGGCAAGAATGGCTCGAATTTGAAGGTGAACTTATTTCCAATTACGGTAAAAAAGAAACCATTCACGGTTAAAAGTTTAATTTGGGCGTGACCACAAGGGTCGGGCTATCCGCTGCAAGTCCTCGTTCGTCGTGCCTCCTCTCTGTGGGCTTTCCGCTACTATCCCTCACGCAAAAAGTGCTAGAAAAGAGTTTACTTTTTCACAATTAAAAACTCCGAACGACGGTTTTGTGCATCTTGCTCTTCAGAACAATTCGGCTGACATTTGATTTTTGGCTCAGTAAATCCTAATCCTTTAGCAGAGAGACGCTCTTTCGATACTCCTTTAGATATCAAATATTGTACTGTTGATTGAGCTCTTTGATTGGAAAGATTTAGGTTGTAAACAGCACTACCATTTGAATCAGTATGCGACTTAACCAAAATTTCCATGTCTGGATTATTTTTCATTACATTCACTAATTTATCCAATTCAGTAGCTCCTTGAACAGTAATGTTGCTTTTATTATATTCAAAATAAATATTTTTTAAAATAACTTCTGTTTCAGTAATGATAACTTCAATTGGCTCTAATTCCAATGTAATAGTGTTTATTCCTTTAATGGTACTATTTAATTCAAGGCTGTTTTGTTCATAATCTTGTTTTTTACTTTGTAAAATATATGGAGTTTTACAATTCACTTCGTATTCAACTTCACCTTTTGAATTAGTTTGTTTGGTAGAAATCAAGTTTAGCTTATCATCTAAAATAGAAACTGTAGCGTCTGTCAAAATTTTTCCAGACTTCTTATCCTTTACTAATACTATAATTTCAGCATTACAAACCGGAACTACTTTATATATGTCATCTACACCTTTTCTGTTTGATGAAAAAAATCCAACATTGTTTAATACATTAAAACTAAATGAAAAATCATCCTTTTCAGTGTTTACAGGATGACCAACGTTGATAATTAACGAATCTTTAAAATCAAATTTAAAAATATCCAATCCACCAAAACCCTGTCTACCGGAAGAAGAAAAATATAAAATATCATCATCTGTTATAAATGGAAATCCTTCTTTTCCGGCTGTATTAATTTTCGCTCCTAAATTTTCAGGTTGACCATAACTATTTCCATTAATAGAAATTTTCCAAATATCAGTATCTCCAAAACCACCTGGCATATTTGAAGCAAAATATAACGTTTTCCCATCCTTACTTAAACTTGGATGACTTACAGAATAACTTTTATTATTGATAGGTAAAGCTTTAACATCAGTCCATTTACCGTTCACTTTTGATGCTTTATATAATCCTTGTTCACCAACTCTTATATTATGTTTTTTATCTTTTTCATAAACCCCTTCACTATGACCGTCTCTAGCAAAAAACATTGTTTTCCCATCAGAAGAAATAGTAATTGGACCATCATGGTAGGGAGTATTTAATTCATTCAACTTTTGAGGTTCGGTAAAAATATCATTTTTAAAACTTGAAAAATAAATATCTAGATAGGGCTGATTAACCCATTTGTCAGTTTTATTACCAGTATTTCTTGTACTAGTAAAATAAAAAACATCATCATTTGATAAGATTGCACCAAAGTCACTTTGCTCCTTACTATTTATTTTTGTTTCAAAAACATCAAATAATTTTGCCTTATCTGCTAATGATGGAATATAATTTGGATTTTGTAAATGCTCTATTGCACGTTGATCATTTGGCTTTAAAACAGAAAATTTATCCATTTGTTTATTAGCTTCTTGATATTTTCCAAGAGATTTTAGTGATTGAGCAAAACGGTAATACAACTCAGCATCTTGACTTCCTTCAACAGCTTTTGTATACCATTTTACAGCCTCAAAAGTATTGTAAACATTATAATAACTATCTGCAAGTTGTTTACATACATACTTATCAACTTTCTTTGATTCTGTTAATTTTAAATATTCTTCAATCGCAGAAATATATTGATACGTTTCAAAATATTTATCCGCTTTTTCTGTCTGTTTATTTTGAGAAAACCCAAAATTTATAAGTAGTAAAAATTGAAGTAATATTAAATAATTTTTCATATTGAAATGTTAAATTCATTTTATGCAATCAATTATTCAAATGTAATAAACTTAAATGAAAATAAATTAAAATTTGGGTTCAACTTAAAACAAAAAACCCTTCATCGATTGATGAAGGGTTTCTAAAAGAAGGCGGCGACATACTCTCCCACAAAATGCAGTACCATCTGCGCAGGCGGGCTTAACTTCTCTGTTCGGAATGGGAAGAGGTGAGCCCCGCCGCAATAACCACCTTAAATTTTAGTGATTAGTTCTTAGTGATTGGTGATTAGTCAGATGACTAATTACTAATTACTTGTCACTAATTACTCTCGTTAATGCAACGAGAAAATATTTTAACATACTGAGATAAAAATTAATTTCGTAGAAAAGTTTTTCTCCCCCGATCGTAATCGGGGGAACTTTATTCACATAAGCTTACGGGTTATTAGTACTACTCGACTATGACATTACTGCCTTTACATCTATAG
>NZ_AUDM01000007.1 GCF_000425465.1 Flavobacterium filum DSM 17961
CACAAGTAGTAGTATTGAAAGTAGCAGTTTCGTAACAAGCAAGAGTTGGTTGAACTACATTAGGACATGTAACAACAATAGTTACAACAGCAGTATCACAGTTGCCAGGATTTATAATTTCACAAATTTGATAAGTTAAAGTATAAGTTCCAGGAGGTGTATTTGGAGCAAGATCTACAGAACCATCAGGGTTAAGTGTAAGAGCACCAGTTGGATCTGGCGTAACTAAAGTTAAAGTTACATCAGCTGGATTTAGAATAACACCATTTAAAGTGTCATTATTAAATACATTCAAAATATTTGTTTGACCTGAAATTCCACTTGTAGAACTTGCATTGTCATCCACAGCATCGATAATTGGAGCACTAACCGTAATAGTTACAACAGCAGTATCGCAGTTACCTGGGTTTAAGTTTTCACAAATTTGGTAAGTTAAAGTGTAAGTTCCCGCAGGAGTACCAGGAGCCACATCAACAGAACCATCAGGGTTAAGTGTAAGAGCACCGGTAGGGTCTGGCGTAACTAAAGTTAAGGTTACATCAGCAGGGTTAAGGATAACACCGTTTAAAGTATCATTATTGAAAACATTCACCACACCATTTTGACCGGAAGCACCATTGATAGGGCCTGCATTGTCATCAACAGCATCGATAATAGGAGCACTAACCGTAATAGTTACAACAGCAGTATCGCAGTTACCTGGGTTTAAGTTTTCACAAATTTGGTAAGTTAAAGTGTAAGTTCCCGCAGGAGTACCAGGAGCCACATCAACAGAACCATCAGGGTTAAGTGTAAGAGCACCGGTAGGGTCTGGCGTAACTAAAGTTAAGGTTACATCAGCAGGGTTAAGGATAACACCGTTTAAAGTATCATTATCGAAAACATTCACCACACCGTTTTGACCTGAAGCACCATTGATAGGGCCTGCATTGTCATCCACAGCATTAATTGGACGACAAGCAGAAATGGTAAATTCAAAGAAACATCCGTCTGCATTGTAAGGTACAGCAAAATAAGAATTTGTTGCACCGGCTACAATTGGGAAGTTAGTAATTGGAGTTGCTCCATCAGGGACAGGATAGCTAGAATAAAAAATAGATCCTGGAGGAAAAGCTGATGCAAGTTGAGCAGCTGTTACGCTTGTTTGACCATTACAATAGTAAAAGTTTTGAACCAGCGGTACATTTGAACAGTTTTGAGCTACATAATTACCAGCAACTATGTTAACTGTAATAGGTTGATAAATTGGTTCACCTTGACATACACCAGAATTATTATATCCTAAAATTAATGGTCTATCTTTAAAAGTTATATTAGTTATTGCACCAGTTCCAAATGTTAAGCCATTTACTAATATATTGTTAGCACAATTTGGATTGGATAAGATAGCACAATTATCGGTAGCTCTAAGTTTGAATCGCAAAGAAGCTAACAAAGTTTGTGGGTTTGCAGGTAATGGTAAAGTTCCAAAATCCCAAACAATTGAACCCATCGCTCCAAGATTTGGATCGAAATAAAGGTTATTTGGAGTTGGGTTTGGTGAAAAGAAAATTGAGCTATTTAAACTTCCAGGTACAAATGTTGATGTAAAAGGAATCGGAATAACTAATCTGTAATTATTTACAGCTTCAGTACCTAAGTTTTTAATATCTACACCAAATTCTACTTCTTGACCTGGTTGAGCATTATAAGGACCTCCTGGTGCAACAGGAACACCACCAATGTTTTGGACAGATAATAATCCTTCAATTTCAGGGATGTAAGCATCTACAGACATTGTGATGTTGAAAATCACATAGGTGTCTTGAGTAGTTCCATAACGGAATCGTGTAGAAGTTTGATTATTTGTAATTACACTATTGTTAGCATTTGGAATATCAAACATACTAATATCAAGACCAGTATTGTTTAATAAATTTGGATTTCTTGTATTTCCACCGGTAAAAATGGAAGAATTAAAGAAGTTGTTAGCTCCATTTGCTCCATGATTAAGTGTAACCCAATTAGAATCTTGATAGTTTCTAATTTGGAAAAAATCACCAGCGATGTTTCTATCACCTTCTCCGGCCATCATACCCAATTTCATATTTACAGGACCAGATTGTACCGTATTGAAACCAGAAACAGGAATATCAAAATCAGCAGTTATACTACCAGCCACATATGAATGACCATCAAAAACGGTCACATCTCTCCATTTCATTTTGTCGTTTTCATAAACAACAACCATACCCCAACCACCATAGTAACCGGTTCCACCACCGTTACCTTCAATCAAGGCTATGTCAGCAACTTGGTATGCACCTAAACCATTTGTTCTTACATAATCGGTTACTTCGATGTAACCAGAATACATAAAACCATCGGTATTAACAGGATAATAAATATCAGAATCTTGAGCCGTTAAAACGGTATAATTACTTGCGTTTGGCCCTTTAATAGATACTTTTCTTTTGTCAAATGTTTTGCTCTCAGTTACAGTACCTATAATAGTTCCAGTAACATTTACATTTGCAAATGAACTGTTTTGTGTATCAGTAGTAGATAAATTAGTGGCTGTATTTCTAACTAGATTATTAATAGTTAAATTTACAGTACCATTGTTTATCACATATGGCGTTACCAAAGTAGCAGTTCCAGTTGAACCAGATGTTGTGTAGTTCACAGGAACATTAATCGCTGTTCCACCATTAACAGAAAGCGTTACTCTATTTGCACCAGTATTGTTAGTAAAGTTAAAAACATAAGTGTTTCCTCCACTTGTAAAAGTATAAATAGGACTTCTATTGGTATTAGTTGGATTATTTCTACCAATCGTTAATGTGTATGAAGTATTGGTAATTTGTTGGTTATGTCCAACAGTATAATTGTTGTTTACATTTACAACTCCGCCAGGAACTTGTCTTTCAACAGTAAAAACAGTTGGACTTGTGTCAGAATTTGATGCTCTTCCTGTCCAATATAAACCTGCATAAACAATATTTGAACATGCTGGGTTTGCACCATTTTCTGTAGACAATACCAAATTGGCAGAAGATGAATTCCATGTATTGGCATCATTGTCAATATCAACATATTGCATGTTGTTATTGTTTGATGTTTCATCGCCATAGTTAACCAAAGTTAAATTGGTGTTACCAATCATGGTAAAATCACCTTTTACATTATATATGGTTTTTCCAGGCGTGTAAACCGACGTTCGCTGGGTAAAAGGAACTCTTACCTGAGCTTGAACAAAAAACAAGTTACCCAATAATACCATTAAAAGTACTAACAGGTAGTTTGTTTTTTTGTTTATTTTTAAATTTGAGTACATATTTTTCATGTTTAATTCTTTTAATTGATCTATTCTTAATTTTTTGTTAAGAAGGTTTTTCAATAGAATATAATAAAGTGTAGTTCGCGTTTTCAATTCGAACATTATTAGATAATGTCTCAGCACTACAATCAAAACCTACACTAAAATGAATTACTTTGATGGATGGAAATTGTTGAAAAACATCTAAATTCATCAAATGAACTAAATCGCTTTTTTGATTGATTTTGATGGTTACCACTTCAATTTGATTGCTTTCTAAACTCAATCCTTTTAGTTTTGAAATTGAATTTGCATCAACAAATAAAACAATTGGGTTTTTACCGTACGTATTTACTCGTCCGTTGTCCACATAAATGGAAGGGTGCAAATCTTTAATTAAAGATTTAATAGAGTTAGTACTCTTGTTTTTCGAAACTTCAGATTTCTGAACCGACTTAAAGAAGTCTTCAGTGTTCTGAATTTTTGAGTTTTGCGAAAAACCTACAATTGGGAATGCTAGAAATAGCATTACCAGCAATTTCAATGTTAGGTGTTGAAACTGCCGGATTTGGAACAAATTTTCCATAATCTTAGCTTGGGATTTTAATAACATGACTTTTGACATAATTGGTTAAGTTTTTTTTCATAATATGTAAATTTGGTTGATTTGGCTTTTAATTTTCTTTCACTTTTTCAGTGTTAGTCAATTAACGGACGGCTAAACTATATACTAAATAATGTTATTGCTTATTTTTTCCATAACTAACCAAAAAACTCGATAAATGACACTTTGTATGTATTTTATGGATGTTTTTTATCGATAATCAACCTCTTTTTTTCATAACATTTTATAATTTATTTGTTAATTTCATCTTAATTCGAAGACGAATGTATAAAGTTGATTTCTAAAAAAAAAATATTTTATCGATAAAATGCTTTTTTTTATCGATAAAGTGTGTTAAAGTATTTTATCTGTAAGAAAATTAATTATAATTATGATTTTCATAAGTTTGTTAATAACTATTTCTTGAAATTCATTCTATTTGTTTTTTTTGAGTAATAATTTAGTGATTCTTGTTTATATTTAGTAAGTTTAAAAACTAATTGTAAGGTTATGAAAACACTAATTCTTATTCGACATGCTAAATCTAGTTGGGATACTCCTGTTCAAGATAAAGACCGACTTCTTAATCAAAGAGGGATTAAAGATGCACATTTAATGGCCCTAGAAGCTGCTCAGTTTTTTCCTAAATCTTATTTTGTAATGAGTAGTAAGGCTAAACGTGCCGCTGAAACTGCTCTAATTTTTGCTCAAAATCTTAATTGGCCCATCGAAAGCATTCAGTTTTTAGACGATTTATATACTTTTGATGCTTACAAATTAGAAAACATAGTAAAATCTAGTGATAATCGTTATGAAAATGTTATTCTTTTCGGACATAATGCTGCTATCACAGATTTTGTTAATAAATTTGGAGATATTTTTATTGATAATGTGCCAACTGCCGGAATGGTTTCCATTTCCTTTGCAACAAATAGTTGGTCAACCATAGCAAAAGGAAAAACGAACAAATTACTTTTTCCAAGAGAATTAAGAAATGATTAAAGCCATAGATTACCGTTATATTGATCGTGAAAAAAGTTGGTTGTCTTTTAATGCAAGAGTGCTACAAGAGGCGGCTGACCCAACGGTGCCACTTTTAGACCGTTTGCGATTTTTAGGAATTTTTTCCAACAACTTAGATGAGTTTTTCAGAGTCCGTTTCGCTGCCATCAGACGTTTAGCTCTTTCTGGTCAAGCTGCTGAAAAAGTATTAGGTGGAATTTCTGCTCAACAATTGCTTAAAGAGATTACTGAAATTGTAATCAAACAACAATCGGAGAGTTTACGAATTTTAGGCGTAATTGAAAAAGAGCTCGAAAAAGAAGGTGTTTACATTATTAATGAAAAAGAGATTTCTAAAGACCAAGAGAATTTTATTCACGACTTCTACATTCAAAAAGTAAGTCCGGCACTAGTAACTATTATCTTAAATGATTTAGCTGAGTTTCCGTTGTTAAAAGATACCTCCGGTTATTTGGCTATCAAAATGGTAATGAAATCTACTGAAGAACAAAAATCTTCGTTTTTAGGTTTTAAAAAATCTAAAAAAGATATTCGCTATGCCGTAATTGAAATTCCCAAAACAATCAATCGATTTGTGGTTTTACCTTCAAATGGAGAACGACAATATATCATATTACTTGATGACGTAATCCGCTATAATCTCCAAAACATTTTCAATATTTTTGATTATGAAAGTATTTCGGCTCACATGATCAAAATTACGCGAGATGCTCAATTAGAAATGGACAGCGACATTAGTAAAAGTTTTGCTGAAAAAATTTCTGAAAGTGTACGAGACAGAAGAATTGGTGAACCCGTTCGTTTTGTATATGACCAATCTATTGATAAAGATACCTTGAAGTTTTTCCTTGAAAAAATGGATATTGATGCTACCGATAGTATCATTCCGGGTGGTCGTTATCACAACCGTCGTGATTATATGGATTTTCCAAATCTTGGTAGATATGACTTATTATATCAACCTAAAACTCCTCTTCCGGTTGACGGTTTAGGTTTGGAAGGAAGTATTTTACAGAAAATAAGTGAAAAAGATTATTTGGTCAATGCACCTTATCAATCGTTTGCTTATCTAATTAAATTTTTACGTGAAGCAGCTCTCGACCCAAAAGTAGTGAGTATAAAAATTACGTTATATCGATTGGCTAAAAACTCTCAAATCATTAGTTCGCTTATCAATGCAGCTAAAAACGGGAAAAAAGTTACCGTTCAAATTGAATTGCAAGCCCGTTTTGATGAAGCCAGCAATATTTCGTATGCGGAACAAATGCAAACGGAAGGAATTAATTTGATTTTTGGTGTGAAAGGTTTAAAAGTACACAGCAAAATTTGTGTCATCGACCGTATTGAAGATAAAAAAATTAAACGCTACGGATTTATTTCTACCGGTAATTTTAATGAATCAACTGCACGAGTTTACACCGATGTAACGTTGTTTACCAGTCATCAACAGATTTTAAAAGATGCCGATAAAGTCTTTGATTTCTTTGAAGTAAATTATCGTGTGCATCGATACAAACATTTAATTGTTTCGCCACATTACACCCGAAACAAATTGTACAAGTTAATTGACCGTGAAATCATGCACGCTCTTTCCGGTAAAGCAACCTATATCAATTTAAAAATGAACAGTTTATCCGATCCTAGAATGATTGATAAATTGTATGATGCCAGCAGAGCAGGAGTGAAGATTAAACTGATTATCAGAGGAATATGTTGTTTAATTCCCGGTGTGAAAGGCATGAGCGAAAACATTGAAGCCATAAGCATCGTTGATAATTTCTTAGAACATTCCCGAATTTTTATTTTTGGCAATAACGGCAATCCGGAAGTGTATATTTCATCAGCCGATTTTATGACTAGAAATATTGATGCTCGTGTGGAAGTGACGTGCCCAATTTATGATGAACGAATCAAACAAGAACTTTTAGAAAGTTTTGAAGTTGGATGGAAAGGAAATGTAAAAGCCCGTTTACATTCTGAAAAATTAGATAATAAATACCGTGTTCGGGATGAAAATGAGCGTATTTTCAGAGCTCAATTGGAAACCTATAATTATTACAGAAACCAATTAGAAGTCATCACCGAAAAATTATAACCCCAAATTTTTTAAAATTAATGATTACAATTAAACGATATGCCGCCATTGATATTGGTTCAAATGCCATGCGATTGTTGGTATCTAATATTGTAGAACAAGAAGGTAAAGAAACGCAATTCAATAAAAGTTCGTTAGTGCGTGTACCCATTCGTTTAGGTCAAGATGTGTTTACCGTTGGTGAAATATCTGATGAAAACATCGAACGAATGATTGATGCGATGAAAGCCTACAAATTGCTGATGAAAGTACATAAGGTTGAACACTACAAAGCGTGTGCAACTTCCGCCATGCGTGAGGCCGATAACAACAGAGAAATTATTGAAATTATCCAACGCGAAGCCGATATCGATATTGATATTATTGATGGAAAAAAAGAAGCTAGTATCATAGCTTCTTCAGATTTGAAAGAATATATAGCAACAGATAAAACTTATTTGTATGTAGATGTTGGGGGTGGAAGTACCGAGTTTTCTTTGTTTTCCAATGGAAAAATTATTGCGTCAAAATCCTTTAAAAACGGTACGGTTCGCATGCTAAATAATATGGTGAATGAAATCGTTTGGATTGAAATTGAAAAATGGATTAAAACTCACACCGCTTCTTTTGACGAAATTACGTTGATTGGTTCCGGCGGAAACATCAATAAATTGTTTAAAATGACGGGCAAGCAACAAGATAAGCCTTTAACATTTTTAGGTTTGAATGCTCAATTTTCCATGCTTAATAAAATGACTTACGACGAACGCATTGCCGAGTTAGGTTTGAATCCTGACCGTGCCGACGTAATCATTCCTGCGACCAAAATCTATTTGAATGCCATGAAGTGGAGTGGAGCTCGCCATCTCTATGTTCCAAAAATCGGACTCTCAGATGGAATTGTGAAGGCGATGTATTATGGGAGGATTTAATTAAAAGAAAATATATTTATTGGTTTTTATAAAATTGAAAGTAACACTGTGTCATTTCGATGCAGGAGAAATCACATAAAGTAGATAACGTATTCTTTGCTTAACGACATGTGATTTCTCCTATCGCCGAAATGACACAATCAAGTGTGAAGGTTGTAATTAATCAAAACCACTAATCTACCACTCATAAATCCGCGAACATCCGCTTTTGCAAAGCAAATCAAAAAAAATCCGTGCCAATCCGTCCAATCCGTGTTCCATTAAAAGTATATATAGTTCACCCAAATTGACACATTGACTAATTGTCCAATTGCCACATTACTAAACATCCAAATCAAACATCTTTCGCAACACCTCCAAATTCGGATTAATTTCTTTCATGCGATTGAATTTGTCTTGCGGAGTAAACGCCCGTTTATTTTCCATTTTTTCATTCACAACCAACTCAATTTCAATATCATGGTTGTGTAACATGCCACGCAAATAACCTAAAACTTCATTTTTGGTGCGTTCAAATTCAATCTTAGTTCCTTCATTAGGAAGTTCATGCGTGATTTTGGTTCCTTCCAATTTGGGATCGTTTATCAACATGAGCGATTGCATGATCATCTGCCCTCGTTCTTCTAACTTTTGGGCAAATTTATTCCATTGCAAAAGCATATCCGTTTCGGTAAAAGGTTCTGTAGGATATTGAATGGTTTCTTTAACAACTAATTTTTGAGCTTCGGCTAGTTCTTTTTTCTGTTTAATACTCGCTAAAGAAAATGCAGAAACTTTTGGTTCAGTTGAAAGCGGTGGAATTATCGGTTTTGGTTTTTCTATTGTGTTTTCGGGAACGGTAGGTTTTGGTGTTTCAATTTTAACAGTCGGAACAACTTCAACGGAAGTATTGGCTACTTCAATAGCACCTAATTTTCCCAAAAAATGAAAGGGTGGAATTATATATCCGTCAACTTTTTTTTTTCTCCATCAAAAGTGATAGAGCCCAATTGCATCAAACAAAGTTCGATGAGTAAACGTTGGTTTTGACTCACTTTATATTTCAAATCAGTGTCATTTGCCAGCTCAATTGCTTTTAACAAAAACTCCTGACTGCATTTTTGAGCTTGTTCGCCATACATTTTTTGAGCTTGTTCACCGGCTTCCAACAACGTTAAAGTTGCCGGATTTTTGCAAACCAATAAATCTCTAAAATGAGAAGCCAAACCTTGTATAAAATGATGAGCATCAAAACCGCGAGCCAAAATATCGTTGAACGCCATCAACAATTCCGGTAATTTATTGGCTAAAATTAAATTCGTAATGTTGATATACGATTCATAATCCAAAACATTCAAATTTTCTGTAACTGCTTGACGCGTCAAATTAGTTCCGCAATACGAAACCACGCGATCAAAAATAGATAAGGCATCACGCATGGCACCATCTGCTTTTTGAGCAATGATATGCAATGCATCGTCTTCGTATTGTACACCTTGATTTTCGGCAACATAAGCCAAATGTTCTTTGGCATCTTTTACCGTAATCCGCTTAAAATCAAAAATCTGACAACGCGATAAAATAGTTGGAATAATTTTATGCTTTTCGGTCGTAGCCAATATAAATATAGCGTGTTTTGGCGGTTCTTCCAACGTTTTCAAAAAAGCATTGAAAGCGGCAGACGAAAGCATGTGTACCTCGTCAATAATATACACCTTGTATTGTCCGGTTTGTGGCGGTATGCGAACTTGGTCAATCAAATTCCGAATATCATCCACCGAGTTGTTAGAAGCGGCATCCAATTCAAACACATTAAATGCAAAATCTTCATTCGGATCATCATAACCGGGTTGGTTAATCTTACGAGCCAAAATTCTCGCACAAGTTGTTTTTCCCACCCCACGAGGCCCGGTAAAAAGCAAAGCTTGAGCTAAGTGATTGTTTTCGATGGCATTAAGCAAAGTGTTGGTAATAGCCTGCTGTCCCACCACGTCAATAAACGTTTGGGGTCTGTATTTTCGGGCAGATACTACAAATTGTTCCATCAAAAAAGTTTGGATGACAAATATAAAATTTAATTGTTGATTGGCAAGGGGGGGAGGGAAAATTAGTTGGTTGTTGGTTGATGGTTGTTGGTTGTTGGTTGTCGGGTTTCCGCATTTTTGTCATTCTGACGAAGGAAGAATCTCTATAATCCTCACCCCCAACCCCTCTCCAAAGGAGAGGGGAGACTGGGCGTTGAAATTACTGCTAATTTAATGGTTATGAATCCGCTTTTATCCATTTTCGCTAAGCGAACAAAAATAAATCAGCGAAAATCTGTTCAATCCGTTTCATCAGCGTGCCATTAAAAAAAGGAATAGATAAACGGAAATTGATTAACGATTGAAAAATTATGATTATTGATTTTTGAACGGAATCCTCCGCAATCTTGTCATGTCGACGAAGGAGACATCTCGTAATTTTGACAATATTAACAAAATAATTTCACTCATTACAGAAATCCGTAAAAAATTATAAAATTACCTTACTACCTTTGGCGTAACAAAAGGAATTTTCAGTTTTTTGTGAAATTTGGAATTAAAAATTTGGAATTAAAATAATTGAATTATTTATATTTTGATCTAACGTTCAGATTTATAGAATTATAGTGAAAAATATTCTTTGAAAAAACATTTTTTTATGAATAATATTAAATGTAATTTTGTTAAAATAGAATTTTTTAATAAAATTCAAAATTACGTAGCCACTTATGAGAATAACCCAAGCTAACTGGGATACAAATTTTAAAAGTATCCGAGAATCATCAACGTGGAATAATCAAGTTGACCAAGAGTTAAAGATGCATAAAATTCATATGTATCCTGCAAAATTTCCTTCGTTTCTTATTGGGAAATCTTTAGAGTATGCAAGAAAGAACAGTATTACAGTTAATTCAATTGGAGATATTTTTTGCGGTTGTGGTACAACTGCACTCGAAGCAAAGGTTAATGATAAAGAGTTTTGGGGATGTGATATTAACCCAGTTGCAACATTAATCGCAAAAGTTAAAAGAGAAACATATAGTAAGAATATTTTAAATAAATACTACGAAAATATTGTTACGGTTTATACTAATAATTATAGTGAAATTCCAGACTATATTGTTCAAAATGATAGAATATTATATTGGTTTTGGCCTAAACAAATAGAAGATTTAAGTCAATTATTGAACGCTATTAAATTAATTATTCCAAAGGGAAAATATCAGGATTTCTTTCTTGTTGCTTTCTCAAATATTCTAAAAAGAAGTTCTAAATGGCTTACAAAATCTATTAAACCTCAGATAGATCCTGCAAAGCCGATTTATCCTGTATTTGAGTCCTTTAAATCCCAATATATTACGATGTTAAGAGCTGTAGAGGAAATAAATACAAAAGTTTCAAATTCTCCAAATGCTCAAATAATAAATAGAAATTTTTTAAGATTAAATGTAAATGAATCTATTCTAGACATGCTTATAACAAGTCCACCGTATGTAACATCATATGAATATGCCGATTTACACCAATTATCTACTATGTGGTTGGGATATACTAATGATTTTAGAGAACTGCGTAATGGTACAATAGGAAGCATTTATAATCAATCATTAAATAATTTAGATATTGAAGGTTTAGATGAATTTGCAATAGATACATATAGAAATCTTAGTAATGCTGATGCTAAAAGTCCTAGGGCAGCTTTAAAGTATTTTATTGATATGAGAGACACTATTAATAAATCCTATTCTTTAATAAATCCAGGTGGTATGGCAGTATTTGTAATAGGAAATACAACATATAAAGATATATATATTGACAACGCTAAATATCTTACTAAATGTATGCTTAATAGAGGTTTTGGTGAAATTGAAGTTATGAAAAGGAAAATTAGTTCAAAAATTCTTAGCCCTTATAGAGATAAGAGAGGCAAATTTTCAAATAACAAAAATCATAAGAAAATTTATAGTTACGAATTTGTAATCATTGCAAGAAAACCGTCAAATGGATAAGAGAATTCCAATAGATTTAAAAGGTACATTATCGCCTCGACCATATGCACGTTTATTAACGATGATTGGCGACCAGCTTATCAAGAACGAGAAAATTGCTTTGTTTGAGTTAATAAAAAACTCTTATGATGCTGATGCTGATTGGGTTCAAGTCCGATTAAACAATTTTAAGGAAGTGTATGATAACAATGAGCAACTAATTGAGATAATTGCCAAACCTGATTCTTTTATTGAAATTGAAGATGATGGGCATGGCATGTCTTGGGAAGTTTTAAGTGATGCTTGGATGAATCCTGCATCACCTATTAAATATTTAGAAAAGAAAAAAGGATCAAGAAAAAGCCCTCAAAAAAAGAGATTATTACAAGGTGAAAAAGGTATAGGTCGATTTGCTGTTTTTAAAATTGGCTCCACAGTTGAAATAACAACAAGAACCAAGAATGGAGATGAAATTTCTTTATTTAGTGACTTGTCTAAGTATGATCAAGATTTATTTACAGAAGTTGGAAAAGAAGAGGTAAAATATCTAGATCAAATAAATTACAATTACGAAATAAAATCATCTCCAGAGCACTTCGTTGAAAGAACAATTAATATACAAAATTCACGAGTTTCAAGTAAATCATATGGAACACTCATAAAAATAAGCAATCTTAAAAAGGGTGGTCTAGATTTAAAAAAAATAGATGAAATTATAAATGATGTAAATAAATTGAGTTCCCCATTTTCTGAAGAGAATGTTACAAAAGATTTTATTTTCGATTTATTAATAAATAATTCTAGTAGATTTAAAGACGATAAGTTTAAGGATAAATTAGATAGCTTGTTAGAGAAAGCACCTCTTAAAGTGACTAATGGAAATTTCGATAATCTTAAATTTGAGTTTAATTTAAATGGTAACAATCGAGTAATTTCATTTGAAACTTTATCAGGTTTTAAAGTTTTTAAAGATAGATTTATTGATTCTAAAACGGGGAAGTTAAAGCGTGATCCTGAATGCGGTCCATTCAAATTTCAATTTTACATCTTTGATTTAGGAAAAGATGCACCACTAAAGTATCATTTTGATGTCAATGATGAGGATAAAACTTTCATCAAAAACCATCGAATTTATTTATATAGGGATGGAGTTAGGGTTTATCCCTACGGAGATCCAAATGACGATTGGATTGGTATTGATGTGAAGAGAGGAATCACAAGAGCAGGTGATTCATTGAGTAATGATCAAACTATTGGTTATTTATCAATTTCTAACGAAAGTAATCCAGATTTAAAGGACAAAACGAATCGAGAAGGTTTATTGGAAATAGGCAATTCTTACGAAGACTTTATTACATTAATTCAGTCATTCTTTGCATATCTTCATAAAGAGTTTATTAAATATAAAGATGCTAATAAAGATAAGTCAGTAATTCAATCCGTAAAAAAATCTGTAGTTCCTAATCAATTAGATTTATTCAAGGAATATCTTTCAGATAAAATTGAACCTGTTAAGAGAAAAGAATTTGCTGATTTGGTAAGCCAATATCATGCAGAAAGAAAATATTTAATTGAAAAAGCTGAGATATCAGAAGATTTAGCTTCGGTCGGTTTAACTGTTGAAGCCGCCTCTCATGATTTAATGACAATGATACGGCGTGCTAAGGAAACTATGGATTTTCTTATGCGAATGTCAAATGCAGGAAATGCTGATCAAGAAAAAATTACTGAAAATTTAGAGAAGTTACGAGGAGAAATTACGTTTATTGAAGACCAAATTAAAGGAATTCAACCTGTTTTTAGGTCTTCAAGAAGAAAGAAAAAAGATTTTAGGATTTCAGAAATTATTAAGACAGTAAGAAAGTATTATGATGTATTACTTAATCAATATAAAATAGAATTAAAAGTCGAGGAAGTTGGTGCTCCATTGGTCATCCGTACAAATGAAGCTGTTCTTCTCCAAACATTTATTAATCTAATTGATAATGCAGTATATTGGTTAAGTACCGTAGATAAGGATGATAAACAAATTTCAATTATGATTGACGGTAATAATTATGAAGTTGTTTTCGCTGATAATGGACCAGGAATATCAGAAGATGATGAACCTTATATTTTCGAATCTTTCTTTTCTACTAAAGGAGATAGAGGTCGAGGATTAGGATTGTATATTGCTCGACAACTTCTAGAAAGAAATGAATTTAGTATAGAGTATGGAAAAAATAAAAAAATTCTTTCAGGGGCTAATTTCTTGGTGGATTTCAATACAGATGGAGATAATTAAAGGACAAAATATAGAGCCTATGAATGTAGAATTAAATAAAGGTTTTGCTATCATTATTGATGATCATTTGTTAAAGGATGATACTGACGATATAAATAAAATTGCTAATATTATTTCAAATAAAGGAATTCCTTATTGCGGATATAATAATTTAAATGATGCTCTAAAATGTATTTCAAATTTTATAGCTGTCAATTTTGTAGTATTAGATTGGAGGTTGTCAGTCCCTGAAAATCAAGAGGTTGTTGTGACAGATTTTATGATAAAAGCAAATGCAACATCAAACATTAATTTTCTTAAAGAATTTAGAAAGCAGTGTTTTGCACCGGTTTTTATATTTAGTTCGGAAAACAGGGATAATATTGTTGAAGAACTATCCGAGAATGGTGGTAAGGATTTACTAAATGAGGATTCACCTGAAAGGAATTTTATTTTTATTAAAAGTAAATCAGAACTTATCGATGGTGAAAATCTTTTTAATGCTGTAAATGAATGGATTAAAAAAAATCCTGCAATTTATACATTAAAGTCTTGGGATAATTCCTTTTTGGAAGCAAAAAATAAAACTTTTTGGCACCTTTTTGAAAGGAGTCCAATGTGGCCAAAAATATTATGGGATACATATTCAAAAGATTCTGTAGATCAAGGATTGAATATTATGGATACAATAAATAAAAATATATCATCCAGAACTAAATTTCTTAACTATGATCAAGTAATATTAGAAGGTTATAATGGTAACATTACAAAAAATGAAATTAAGGAAGTAATACAAGGAATTATGTTTATGAATAGTGATTATCTTCATGATAAAGATTTACAGCCTGGTGATATATTTAAAATCCAAGGAGATTATTATCTTAATTTGAGACCAATCTGTGATACGATTATTGGTAGAATGGAAGAAAATGAGACACCATCAGCTTCTTGTGATGGAAATTTCTATTCGATTAAAGGAAGTAAAATGCGTCCGATAGATGTTAAGGATAGATATAATTCAAACCTTGAAATGATTAATGAACGAATTGATGAAGTTGTTATTTACGGTGTTGAAGAAAAAGAATTTTTTAGGTTTTCTTTAAAGAAAATATATATTCATAATTTTATAACTCAAAGAGGAAATAGAAAATGTCGTTTAGTTAGCCCATATATAACTCACATTCAACAAAAGTATTCGTCGTATGTTGGTCGATTTGGGTTGCCTCGTATGCCTGTTGAGATTATTACTGATAATTTACCAATGGACTAAGACACTAGCTACACAAACAGCCCTTAAAAACCCACCGCAAAATCTCCCTACTTTGCAGTTTTTTTTATATATCAGCAAAAAATCCTTGAATCAAGTCTAAAAAGACATTGGCAAATTTCAAAACGACACCCGCCATCTCCATAAACAAACCTTAACATCTAAAAGTAAGCACAAATTTAGCCAGAAGAAATCCTCTTCCATCCCTTTTCGCTAAGCGAACCAAAAAATCAGCGAAAATCTATTTCATCCATCCCATCCGTGTTCCATTGAGCAATGTGTCAATGTGTAGATGATTCAAACAGACAACAGACAACCGACAACCGACAACAGACAACAGAAATCAGACAACCCTTCGTTACCCTAACGTTAAATCTCTCAATGTTTTACACAAAAGTTTTTTATGTAGAAATAAAGTGTACCTTTGCACCCTGAAAAAATAACAGATGGAATCAATTAGAAACATTGCAATTATTGCCCACGTTGACCACGGTAAAACGACTTTGGTTGACAAAATTATGTATCACTGTCAGCTTTTTCGTGAAAACGAAAATACCGGTGATTTAATCTTAGACAACAATGACTTAGAACGTGAACGTGGAATTACCATTACCTCTAAAAATGTTTCTGTAGTATATAAAGGTACAAAAATCAACATTATCGATACTCCGGGTCACGCCGATTTTGGTGGTGAAGTAGAACGTGTGTTGAACATGGCTGATGGGGTTTGTTTGTTGGTGGATGCATTTGAAGGTCCAATGCCACAAACGCGTTTTGTATTGCAAAAAGCAATCGATTTAGGGTTGAAACCTTGTGTGGTAATCAATAAAGTGGATAAAGAAAATTGTACTCCGGAAGAAGTACACGAAAAAGTTTTCGACTTGATGTTTGAATTAGGTGCAGAAGAATGGCAATTGGATTTTCCAACCGTTTATGGTTCGGCTAAAAACAACTGGATGTCTGATGATTGGAAAAATGTAACCGATAACATTGAACCGCTTTTAGATATGGTGGTTAATAATGTACCGGCTCCAAAAGTTTCTGAAGGAACCCCTCAAATGTTGATTACGTCTTTAGATTTCTCTTCGTTCACCGGTCGTATAGCGATTGGGCGTTTGGAAAGAGGCGTTTTAAAAGAAGGAATGCCAATTTCTTTGGTAAAAAGAGATGGTAAGGTAATTAAATCAAGAATTAAAGAATTACACACTTTTGAAGGTTTAGGACGTAAAAAAGTAACCGAAGTTTCTGCCGGTGATATTTGTGCTGTGGTTGGAATTGAAGGGTTCGAAATTGGTGATACGATTGCAGATTTTGAAAATCCGGAAGCATTACAAACCATCGCCATTGATGAGCCAACCATGAGTATGTTGTTTACCATCAACGATTCGCCGTTTTTTGGTAAAGAAGGAAAATTTGTTACTTCAAGACACGTAAAAGATCGTTTGGCAAAAGAATTAGAGAAAAACTTAGCTCTTCGTGTTTCTGATACCGATTCTGCTGATAAATTCATGGTATTTGGTCGTGGTGTATTGCACTTATCAGTATTGATTGAAACGATGAGAAGAGAAGGATATGAGTTGCAAATTGGTCAGCCACAAGTAATCATCAAAGAAATTGATGGCGTAAAATGTGAGCCAATTGAAGAATTGACTATTGATTTACCGGAGCATGTTTCAGGAAGAGCGGTTGAGTTTGTTTCCGTAAGAAAAGGTGAAATGTTGAGTATGGAAGGCAAAGGTGATAGAATGATAATCAAATTTAATATCCCATCTCGCGGAATTATTGGTTTGAGAAATCAGTTGTTAACCGCTACTGCCGGAGAAGCAATCATGGCTCACCGTTTCATTGGTTATGAACCATTCAAAGGAGAAATTGCAGGTCGTATCAACGGTTCGTTAATTTCAATGGAAAACGGAAAAGCGATTCCTTATTCTATCAACAAGTTGCAAGATCGTGGTAAATTCTTTGTAGATCCAAACGAAGATATTTATGAAGGACAAGTAGTTGGAGAAAACTCTAGAGGGGATGATATGACCATTAACATTACTAAAACAAAACAATTAACTAACTTCCGTTCTGCGGGAGCTGATGATAAAACAAAGATTATTCCGGCGATTAAATTCTCTTTAGAAGAAGCTTTGGAATACATTCAAAAAGATGAGTATGTAGAAGTGACACCAAAATCGTTACGTTTGCGTAAAATCTATTTGAATGAAAATGATAGAAAACGTTTTAAGATTCAATAATTAAATTGATTTATAGACAAAAAAACAACCTTTAGTAGGTTGTTTTTTTGTTTTATGGTGTTAAGATAGAACCGGTTGAAGTGTTGACTAACATAATCCAGAGGTCATCATTATATTTCCCTTCTGCATTTGAGTAATAGTAGGATATAGCGTCATACCAATTGTTGAATTTTGCCAAATAAACACCTTGAAAATTATTGGTAGGATTATAAATGATGTCTGCATTCTCAAACCCGTTCTTTTTCAATTTGTCTAAGAATCGTGTTGCATTTTTTGGAACGGCAAATACATTCGCTACAACATAATATCCTTTCGCTTGTTGCGGAATGATGACATCTGCTCCTGGTAAAACAGTGATTCTTTTTTTGGAAGATGTTGTTTCGGCATTCATTTTTTCGCTATCGCGAATCATGTCCATAATACTGTTATATTTTCTTTTTGGTTCTGTTGAAGGAGTTGCTACCACTACTTTTTCAGGAGTCGAAACCTCTTGTTGAATAGTTGATTGTGGAATTATTTCAGCGGTTTTTTCTGTTTTAATTTCAGTTTTTGGTTGTTCTACTTGACTTATAGCTTCTTCCATTACTGATTTTTGACTCATGTTTTCATCATTGGTCTTCGCAACATTTGTAGATTCACTATCTTTAATGGTTTGAAGAATTTCTTCTCTTTTTAATGCTGTTTCTGTTTCTATAGGTTTAGCTTCAACAATTACCGGAACAGATTCTTCAACAGGTGAAGTTACTTCAACATTAAATGCACTGAAAAACATGGCATATCGATCACCGGATGATTTTAAACGCATGGATACTTTTGAAGTATTATTTTGGATAATAGAATTGTTTTTGTTGTCAATAGTAAACATTCCGGCATCATAACCTAATGTATTTAAACTATTTGGATTTCGGGTGCTAAAATAATTATCGTCTAAAACAATTGTACTGTTAAAGAAATTATCAACCGGTTTTAATGGGTGACTTACTAACGTATATTTGGCACTATTCCCATCTTTTAACTCTAACTGATCACCTGTTAGATTTCGATCACCTTCCAAAGCCGCAAAAGCTAATTTGGCATTCACATTACCTTTAGGAAGTGTATTAAAACCTGTGTAAGCAATTTCAATTGGCTTAGTGGTAATTCCCACAAATCCATCAAATGAAGTGATGAATTTTTCTGAAGCAGAAGCTTCTTCATATACAATAAATAAAGTCCAACCTGCGGCTACACCACCACTTATAATTCCTTGTGTTGCACGAATATTGGCAACCATATATTCACCATTTGGATTAGACAATCCTTGTAGATGTGATGTGACATCTGCATAAACGGAATAAGGTGCACTTTCTTTGAAGTTTTTATGAGCTAAACCATCAAACAAAACTTCTCCGGTAATATTGATGTATTCTTTTTTACCAGGCAACTTAAATTTGATTTCATTAATAATTTCTCGCGAATTGTTTACGGCTAAATATTTCCAATTTTTATCGCGAATACCTGAATCATATTTATACGTTCCCGCCCAGTATAATCCGGCATAAACGATTTTCTTTTCTGAAATATTGGATAAGGAAAGACTTGCTGCACTCGAACTAAATGTTGATTCATCATTATCAACATCGATGTAAACCATTTCAAATTCATCATTTAATTTGGCTTTTTCATCTATTTCATTATAGGGTGAATTGGCATTTTGTTTTGTTTCACTTCTATTCACAATATTATTTGCAATCAAAGTCATGTCTCCTTTTACATTGCCTTGGTATCTCTTTTTAAAAGGAGAACCTAATTGAGCAAACACACCGTTGGAACAAAAGATGATATAAATGAGTTGAAAAACGATGAAATACTTGTTTGGTTTCGAAATTTTCATTTGTTTGAACTAAATGTTGAATTATTGGTAGCACTAAAGTAGTACTTTAAACCCAACTAATGTTAAAAAAATGAATTTTTTTTCAACATTACACATTGAAAACTTTACCTATTCTATCTTTTATTTTTTTAATAGAAAAAGTAAAGGTGTTGAAAGTCTTTTTTTCCAAGCATTTTCGCTATGTTCTTCACCTTCAAACTTTAAGGTTGTCCATTGTTTTGAGGAGAAATTTTTGGAAGTCATAATTTCATCTACTTTTTTCTGAAGCGGTTCATATAAAGCATCAAGTGTAGCCGTACCGTAATCAAAATATATTTTATGCGTTTCCGGTTGTGGAAGTTTCGCTTTTAAGTAGGTATAAAATGCCTCCGGTATAGGATTATTTTCTGTATGAAAAATTCCGGGCCAGTGCGTTGATAAACAAGCAGCTCCACCAAATACTTCCGGATATTCACAAATTGCATATAGTGAAATGAGTCCGCCCATACTTGAACCCGCAATAAAGGTATTGGCTTGGTCTTTTCGTGTTGAATAGGTTTTGTCAATAAAAGGTTTAACTTCTTCTACTAAAAATTGTAGATATAAATCTGAAAAAGGTTGAAATGTTTCACTGATTCGGCCTTTTTGAACTAAGGCTTCCGTTACAATTGCTTTTTCGTTTCCGGTTAAACTTTCAAATGGTTTTTGAGGGAAATATTCCGGATGTCGGGTTTCTACACTATTGTAAATTCCAACCACAATAACGTTTTGTATTTTACCTTCTTTTATTAGTTTTGAAATGGTTTCATCTACTCCCCATTCTTGTTTATTCCAAGTTTGATTCGCATCAAAAAGCATTTGACCATCATGCATGTATAAAACCGAAAATTTTTTCTTGGGAGAATAATTTTCAGGTAACCAAACCGCAATTTCTCTAGGTTTTACATATTTAGAAGGAAAGTCTTTGTATAACTCTAATTTTCCATCAGAAACTTCAATAACTTGAGCATTACTGTTAAGGAAATTGAATAGCAATACAAAAAGGATATACTTTTTCATGACTAACGTTTTAAACTAAAATGTCCTTTTGCACTTCTTCCGTCTTCAAATTGAATGGAATACCAATAATCATCAGATGGTAACGGTCTTCCATTATAAGTTCCATCCCAACCATTACCAAGTGGACTGATTTGTTTGATTAATTTTCCATAACGGTCAAAAATATAAATAATTGATTTTCCGTTTGATCTTTCGTTTGCACCTCTAATATTCCAAGAGTCGTTGAAACCATCACCGTTTGGCGTGAAAAATTTTGGTACACCTAAAACGGCTATTTCTTGACTAACCGTTTCGCAGCCCAATAAATCTTTTACATAAACTGTGTAAAGTCCAGCAATAACATTAAAAAATTGATTAGAAGTTTGGAATAAACCATTTTCTGAATCCAAACTATAAACATAATTTCCTGAACCGGATACAAAAATCGTAACGGTATTGTTATTTGATAAATCAACAATCACAATATCATCAATTGTTGCCGGTTGTGAATATACAATTTCAATTGTTCTGGTTTGTGTACAACCAAAAATGTTTGTAACGATAACTCGGTAAATACCATTTTGTTGAACAGTTAATGTACTGTTGTTTTCGCCAACAATTTCTATTTCATCTTTGAACCATTTATAACTAAAATCTGATGTATTTCCAACAAGTAATCCGGCAATAATGGTAATTGGATCAGTGTTTTCACACACTATTATTTTTTCGTTTTCTTCCAGTTGTGGTAATGGATTTACTGTAAAAACAATATCTCGCTCCGCAAAACAAGTCGTATTCAAAGGATTGGTTACAACTGCTTTTATGGTTTGGGATGTTGTGAAGAAATTGGATGGAAATGGACTTGGTAAACTGGCACCATTTTGATCAAAATAGGTAACGACCATCCCGGTTTGACCGTTTAAAAGAGTTGACTCTAATAATGAAGTATCAAATTGAAATTTTCCATCTTCTATTCCGTCAATATCACAAGTGACAAAATCTGCTACTGCAAACGCTCTTGGCAAAACATCAACTTTAAAAGTTAATGTAGTTTCATCAAAACACGGACCATTAGGGTCGTTTGTAGTTGTATTTGTTACTCGAATGGTAATCGTTTTGCTTCCGGATAAATATGGATTTGGCAACGGACTTGGTAACGGATTATTGTTTTGATCAAAAAAGCTAACTATAATATTTGATGGAGATTGACCATTCAAAACGGTAGTTTCAATTGTACTTGTATCAAATGGGAAAAGTCCATCATAGTCATCATCACAAGTTATAAAATCAGCAATTGGATGAGCTGTTGGTAAATCTTCAACAGTTAATTCTACAAAAGGACCAATCCCATAACATGCATTATCAACCGCACTTTCTACTCGCACCCAAATTTGTTGAAATCCGGGGAAACCTATATTTTGATAAGCTGCCGGGTTTACCGCTAATGAATTTCCATTAGCATCCGTCTCTGCTAATGCATCTGCTTGTGTACGATAGTAAGCAATTGTGTACGTATTTGTTGTGGGTAATAATGCTAAAATATCAGTAGTTACACTGCTAAAATCAAATTGAGATACACCATCTCTATCATTTTCAATGTCATTAAAGTATTGATCACATTTAGAGAATCTTCTGATGAAAGTGGATGGAATTTGAGTTGCTGAAACAAACACATTGATTTGTCCTACTTCAAAACAACCATCAGCATTTTCAACTCTCACCCAAATGGTAGTATTTCCGGTAAAATAAGCTACAGGATTCGTAATTTGAAAAGCAGGATTATTATTTTGTGCGGCAATAGCCGAAGTGAAATAAGTAAACGTTTCATTTTGCGAATTTGCAGAAAGTTCACTGTTTTTTTGAATTAAACTGACAAAGGAAATACCATCATTTGTATCATCATCATCACATTGAACTATCGTAACGGGAGAATTTAAAACCGGTAAAGGGTAAACGGTTAGGATAGACGCATCGGAATATAATCCGCAACTATTCCCATTTCTGTTGATGAATACACGGTATTGATAATTATTCATGCTAGTAGTAGCACCCGTAATTTGTAAATTTATGGTAGTTACTCCACTGTAAATAGCTGAATTAGTTAAATTATTCCATGTGGTTCCGTTATTGGTGCTAACCTGCCATTGATAATTATCAGAAGGTGTTGCCGTAAATTGAAAGCTTGCGTTTTGCGTGTTACACGTCACTTGATTTGTTGGTTGAGTACTAATGCTTATGGGTGCCGCAATAATGTAATTTAGATTGGGAACAGTATAGCCAATTGCACTATTTGTAACCACTCCGTTTGCATTTGTAACTGGAGCTGTGTTTCCTAAAAAACCATCATTATTAGTATCTGAAAATCCAGCTTCAATAACATCAAAACACAAATCGCCGTCGCTATCTAACGAAATATAATTGGCAATTCCGTCATTGTTTGTATCGGTAATCGTATAATTTAAAATGCCATTTTCAGGAGTCGTTTCTAAATTATCGGCCAAACCATTATTTCCAAATAGAACTCCGTCAATTCTTCCATCGTTATTGGAATCAGTAGCTGATAAACCGGCTTCTCTCCAATCATAAATCCCATCGTTATCACTGTCTAAATCAAGATAATCAGGAACACTATCACCATCCGTATCAATTGGAATTAAGCCATTTCCATAAGCATCGCTTAATCCATCTTTATTTACATCAACAGTAGTATAAGCAATAAAATTCTGGCCTTGAGCTTCACTATTATCCGGAATACCGTCATTATCTGAATCCAAATCTTTTTGGTCTGGAATTCCATCACCATCCGTATCTTTCGGAACACAAGTGGCTTTAAGCTTGAAGGAAGCTTTAGAAGTATTGTCGGTAAGATTGATATGTCTAATTGAAATAAAATTGGTTAGGTGTGTTGAAAAAGAAAAAGTTCCAGTACCAGCTGCAAGCGAAGTTGCACTGTTTAATCGGAAGCGAATTTGAAAGGAAGAGAATTCGGTTACTCCATTTTCATAAATGCCATCATAATTGGTATCCACTAACAATTGATCTGTAGGATTCAATAATGTGATGGTTTTATCAGTGTCTCCTTGAATAATAAATTCGCCTGAAGAGGATAATAAATCAGCAGTATTAGCAGTATCTACATACTCTAATTTTATAGAAACCGGTTGATTAAATTGCATTTCATATTGAACAGATTTTCCTATACCATCTGCCGGATTTGTGATAAATGTTCCATCAGTGCTTCCCGTAAAAGGAGTAGGAGGGGGAGTTCCACTTCCAATGATGGAAATCAAACCATTATATCCGTTTGAATAAGTCGCAACTGAAAAATTTCCATTTGCTGCATTTGAAAGATCAATCGGTACATCTCCAAATGATTCCGTGCAATTCGTTATTCCGTCATTGTCTAAATCGATATCAATATTATCAAAAACGTTATCATTGTCAGTGTCAATAGCACAATCGCTTACTGGTATTTCATCTGAAATAAGTGTAATATTACAAGTGGTTACAGTTGCTGATAAATAATAGAAACCCGGTACAGTAGGTGTGTAATTCGGTGAATTTGCTCCAACAATCGGATCACCATTAAAATACCATTGATAGGTGTCAAAAGGAGAAAGAGAATTAATTGAAAGGTTTACATTTGGGATACAATTAGAACTCGATACATCTAATCGGTTAAAAGAAATTTCGGGTTTAAATGTAAATCCGGAATAGTAACCTCCATACGTTGCATTGTCATTCGAACCGAAGTAAGAAATATATAATTGTTTATCTGCAAAAACAGAAATGTTTCCTGTAATTCCAGTTAGTTTATAGGTAACATAATTTGCATTACCGGGAATGGTAAAAGGGCCTTGAGCATTTACAGTTCCGGGTAATCCGGCAAGTGTATAGTTGGTTCCATTTAAAATAAAGTCGAGTGTAGCTCCGGTTTCTGTGACGATATTTAGTCCGCTATTTGTGGTATAAACACTATTTCCAATCAAATGAAGTAACGGAATATTATCAATAATTTTTGGAGTTTGACAACTTAACGGTGGAACAAAATACATTTCTTGATTGGCTTGAGTACTTCCGCCAACTCCTTGATAAGCAAATACATTTTTAGAAGTGTTTACATATAAATTTCCGTCTGTACTGTATAATGAACCATCAATAGCCACATATTGACCAGCATTTAAAGTGTAATTTGGAGCTCCAGTATTTCCGTTTAAAAAAACTTGAGTGTTATTTTCATGGGCTACAATCAAGGCTCTTTCTGTAACATCTTCACCAAAACCTCTCACGAAAATATATTCATTTCCAATGCGTTCAGCTGAAACAATTTGGTCAAAACCAAGGTCAATATTATTGTCATTTGTACCATTAGTTCCTCCAAATGAACCACAATTCACTGTGATAGGTTTATCAGAAGTAACAAGTGCTCCAATTAATCCATCTCTGTTTCCATCCGTTGGTCCGGTAGTGGCCAATACAAAACTTTGTCCTCTGTTTAAAGTAACATTAGGTGGAGTATTTCCGGCTCCGGCATTGTTTATCAATGAAACTCCGGGCTTAATGTCGCTAAAAGAAACAGTGGTATTATTTTCAGTAGCTAATACAGAAATAAAGGTATAATGATTGGTGTTTATCGCTGAAATTCCTGTATTTACAAAAGCACCAATTCTGAATTGTGTGCCCAAAGCAGCTAGACCTTTGGATACTAATCCACCAGCTTGAAAGTTCTGTGGCGTAGCGGTTAATCGAACTGCGGCATAAATTTGATCTTCTGCTTCAATAATAAAACCTTTGTTGTTTTGTACGGTATTCACATTGGCATTACTCACCATTAGTTGGGTATTGGTGCCAAATCCAACATTAAAAACGTAGGGACTATTACGAGAAACAGTTCCGTTTACAGTACCGCCACCTAAATTATAAATCGTAAAATTAATAGGAGTTAAACTTGGAGAGGATATATAGATAAACTGACTTTGGGCAGGTTGACCGTCAGCTCCTCCAAGAGGTGGTATATAGTGCGTTTTACTAAATTGAGCAAAACAGTTAACACTCAAGAATAGGATTAATAATAAAATTTTTTTCATTTTCTTTTTCAAAGGCTAACAAAGATAGTAATTTATCTTTTCAAAGCGAAGTGACCTTTGATGATTCTTCCGTCAGAAAGTGTTAAAATAAACCAATAATCGGATGAAGGCATTGAAGTGTTATTAAAATTTCCATCCCAACCTTTTATAGATGGATTAAATTGTACGATTAATTTTCCATAACGGTCAAAAACAGCAATGCTTGACTTAGTGTCTGTGAGCTTTTCTATTTTCCAAATATCATGAATACCATCTCCGTTTGGCGTAAAGAATTTTGGATAATCCAACACTATTATTTTTTGGGTTTTTATCCCACAATCATTTAAATCTTTAACGGTAACCCAATATTCTCCGGCAGGAACCGATTGAAAAATCGGCGAATTTTGAAAGTAACTTCCATCTAAAGAATAGACATAATCTCCAAAACCTAAAACATTGATGGTCACCGAATTTTGATTACCGGAAAAATCATTAATAAGGATTGAATCTATAGTTGGTGGCCCTGATAAAAGAATCGTAAATTTTTTTGAAACCGTGCAACCTTCACTATTCGATACCGTAATGGTATAGGTTCCGGCTTCATCAATAAAAATAGTTGGAGTTGTTTCACCAGTATCCCATAGATAAGAAGAAAAATTGGGAAGCACTCCAATTGAAATCGTTTCACCTTCACACAAATAGATTGTTTCATCTTCTAAACCAATTGGCGTAAAAATTTTGATTTCTAAAACCAGTGGAAAAATGCCTAAACAAGTTGTGCCATTTGCAACTCTAATATAAATTGTTTGTTCAAAAGGTGTTGTATTGGTAAAAGAATTTAAGAAAGCATTTTGTTGCAATTGAGCATCGGTTGAAGAAGCGTAATACGTTAATTGACTACCATTTGGAAATAAAGACAATATATTTGGTGTTACAACTGATGATAAACTAAAAGTGGTAATTCCGTCAGGACTATCATCATTATCACAAATAATTGAACTTGGTAATACTAATGTACTGTTTGAAGTAGATAATGTTACAGTAGAGATACTAAAACATCCATAAATATTTTGTAATCGAACATAAAGCATTTGATTAACACTCGTGTTTAAAAAGGGAGTTGTTGTAGAAATAGTATTTATATTCAATTCTGCATCACTTTGACTAAAGAAAAATCTTGGAGTTTGAACATTCGTATTTGAACCAACTATTGCACTATATGCATCCGTTAGATTGAAATAGGCAATACCGTCATTATTGTCATCACATTGCGTTAGCGCAACCGAATTAGGTGTTGGATTTGAAACATATTCAATGGTAATTTCTCCGGTAGAAAAACAACTCGCATTAAATTGAACTTCCACTTTGTAAAAACCAAATTGGGTAACTGTGTAAGTTGGGCCAGTTTCTCCAATTAAAAGTTGATTATTTCTATACCATCGATAAGCTATAGCATTTGGAGTTGTGGCATCTAAAACCAATGTTTCGTTTTCGCAAAGCGGAGTATTATTTGAAATAAGTCTATCCGGACCTAAATCGGTTTCTACTGTAAAACTTCCTCCTCCTAGAAAAATAGCAGAATCGTACAGATTATTTCCTTGATCGGCAATTACCAGTTTAATATGGTACAATTGGCCGGGAATAACATTGCTTTCTGCTTTTAGAATTTTGGTTTGACCATTATAATTAGTAGGATGTGCAATACCGTTAAAGGCATCAAAATATTGTTCATTTGCAGGCGGACAAATGGTTCCGGAACCTCTAACAGTAGGAACTTTTACCGGAGTACTAGTTCCCGGAACAACCGCTAAATTAATATATTGCGAAGTGGAAGCCTCTCTTAATAAAAATGCAAATCCGTCTGAATAACTACATTGATTAGAATTTGGGTTGGATAAATATTGCTCTGATGAAAAGATATACTCAAAACTAATTTTATTAGCAAATGGTAAAAAATCGAACTCAATTACGGTAGCATTTATCGTATTAGATTCGTTGATAGCTTGTTGTAAGTCATTATCACCAGGCCAATTGGTTGGACCTTCACTTAATAATGAATTATTGGGTCCAATCGCAGAAATTGCTCTTCCGGTTGAAATAATTACACCATCTTGAAAAGGAAATGAACTGCCTTTAGCCGTAAAATAACCATAACTATTTCCTGAACTGAAACTCCATCCGGAAACACTTACATTTGAAACATTTGCACATGGACTGTTAACCAAAACATTTTCAATAAGCTCAGTTGCGGTAAAAGAATTATCGTCAACTTGAATGTACTGAGCTTTTATAGTGTTGAAAAACAGCAGCGTAAAAATAAAAAAAGTAATGTTTTTGGCAAACTTCATAGCGTTTGCAAAGATACTACAAATCTCTTTTCTGTAGAATTTTATAGGACATTAACATAAAAATAACAGTCCAAGCAATGACAATCACTAATGAATACCAATGCACGCTATAATCCTTTAAACTCGCTTCTCCACCAATAGTTGTTTCAATGTTTTTTATCACATTTAAACGAGTAATTGGTTCTTTGATAAGGTTAGACATCGATTCCAATGGTAAAAACTGTGTGATATATTGGTAATTATCAGAATCTTTAAATACTTTCCATCGAAGTGTACCTATGATGATTCCTTCAATAATGTTCCAAATGAATAAAAAACCTAATGCAAATGCAGAGCGTTTAACTAAAATACCCAAAAACAAACAGAAAGAGAAAAAGGCAGAAAGTTTTACGAAATAGGCCAATAAATATTCCAAATCAGAGAAAATGATTCCAATTTCATTGTAGGCAGAAAAGCTTAGGCCAAGTAGCAAACTCATGATGAAAATAAAAACGGTAGAAATTCCGGCAAACGTAAAAACAATCAAAAATTTAGATTGAATAAATTCTTTTTTGCTTAAACCGTCTATTAGATTTTGTTTTAAAGTGCCATACGAATATTCATTGGCCATCATAGAAACGATAACAATGGCTAAGAAAAGTTTAAGAATTGCGGCTACATAGGTGTTAAAATGCCAAATATAGGGAAAGTTAAAAATACCTTGATCCGCAATTCGCAATTCAAAGTTTCCAATCTTAAATTCGATTGATGCAATAAGAGCGATAAAGGTTAAGATGATAAAATAGGCCAAGGTCAAAATTCTACTGGCTCTGTTTTTCCATATTTTTTGAAATTCTATTTGAAGAAGTCTTTTCATGAAGGTATTTGGTAATGGGTGATTGGTAATGGGTAATGGGTAAAAGGTGAAAGGATTTATTTATTGTTGGTTAATTGTAAAAATTGTTCTTCTAAACTATATTTTCTTTTGACCAAATGATTGAGGTAAATCCCTTTTTGAACCAAATATTTATTCAGTTCATGTGCTTCCAACGCTTGTTTTAGATATACAAATAATTTGTTGTCTTCTTCATTTATTGAATCAACAGCAGGATGCAGTTCAAGTTTAGCTTTCAGATCGGTCATATTATCCGATTGAAGCTCAAAAAAACCTTCATTGGCAATGATTCCATCCACAGTTCCGGAATAGAGAATTTCTCCTTTTCGCAAAACGAGAACATGACTACATACTTTTTCTACTTCATCTAATAAATGAGAAGCCAATAAAATAGTCGTTCCTTGCGAAGCAATGGTTTTAATAATATCGCGTATTTGTCTGATACCTTGTGGGTCTAAACCATTTGTTGGTTCGTCTAAAATTAAAATTTCCGGGTCGTTTAAAAGGGCAGAAGCGATTGCTAACCGTTGCTTCATCCCTAAAGAAAAAGTTCTGAACTTACTGTCTTTTCGTTCTGAAAGTCCAACAATTTCGAGTTTTTCTTCCACTTTAGAAAAAGGAGCACCTTTAATTCTGCACACCAATTCCAGATTTTCCTTGGCGGTCATGTACGGATAAAAATTTGGTCGTTCAATGATGGCTCCAACTTTTTTTAAAGCTTCATGGGTTTCAATTGTTCCGCCAAACCAACGGTAATCACCGGAAGTTTTATTTACAACGTTAAGTACAATGCCTAACGTGGTGGATTTTCCACTGCCATTCGGACCCAAAATCCCGTATACGTTTCCTTTTTTGATTTCAAAAGAAACATCTTTTACGGCATGAACCGCTCCAAAACGTTTGTTTAATTTTTCTAAAGTTAAAATGGTTTCCAAAATGAATCTGATTGATTTATTCAAGTAGGACGAATAATCAACCAAATTGTTACGACAAATGTTAAAAAAAGACGAAACTTATTAAATAGCTTTACAAAAAATACAGAATAAGTAGATATAATTTAGCGTCAATAAAATATTTATTTTGATAAGGTTTGGATAAATCCATTTACCTCCTCATAATTTTCTTTACCATAATTTCTTTTTCACTTGAAATTTTCACAAAATACAAACCTTTTGTAACGTTTGAAAAATCAATTTGGGCAATGTTACCAATTTGCTCCATAATTGTTTTGCCCATTATATCATACACTACAATTTTTTGAATTAGAGTATTTGTATTATTTTCTATATACAACATATTGTGAACAGGATTTGGATATAGGGTAAACGAAGAAGCGGTAAACTCATCATTTTTTAAAATAGCTTCACATTCTTGTTGTGTACTCACATAATGGGTTGTTGCATCTTTCTCTAGCCAATTAGCATTACAATTGGCAACATCATCAACAAAAATACAACTCAAATTAGGGTTATTAGTAACCTTAAAACGGTCGTCATAAATAAGTGTTACACTACCGGGATTTGTAACATATTGGCCATTTAGTAGAGTATTTGAACCATTTTGAAGCAATACTGAAGAAAGGCTATTATTGTTACAATGCAAAATATTTAAAAATGAGTTGGAATTTAGGTTAAGAGTACTAAGATTAATATTATTCATACAAAACAACGCTTTCAATTCTGGATTATTAGCAAAATCTAAAGTAGTTAATAGATTATTTTGGCAAAATAACTCTTTTATTGATGGTACATTAGAAAGATCTAAAGTGATAAGTTGAGTATTTGTGCAGTGCAATCTATAGAATTGTGGTACATTGGTTATGGTTAAATGAGTTAAAGGATTAAAACCACAAGAAAGTAATAATAGTGCTGGATTTGCAAAAATATCCAGTGATGTTAATTGATTATTATAGCAAAAGAGTAGTGTTAAATTAACATTTTGAGAAACATCAAGACTTGTTAATAGATTGTGTTCACATGATAAAGTTGTGAGATTGATATTATTCGAAACATCAAGCGTAGTGAGTTGGTTTCTTACACAAATTAACCCTTGCAAGGCGATATTGTTAGTAATGTTAATGCTTGTTAGGCTATTGTCATTACAAGATAAATTAATTAAATTCAAATTATTACTAAAATCTAAACTGGTTAAATTAGTACAGTTTCTGATGTTGATACTTTCTAACTGCGTGAAACCTTCAATTCCTATGATATTGTGTAAATTACTGCCATTAATGTTTAAACTAACAACCGTATTAATATCGCTATTTAATACCAAATGATTGATGATACCATCACTATCAATACCTTGGTTGATGAGTTCTTGTTCAAAATCTTCGTCAGGAATAACCGTATATTGAGCATTACCCTTATAAAAGAAAAAAAGCAAAAGGAAAAAGTAGTAATTTTTCATGACTCAAATTTTTAAATTAAAATCCTATTGAAAGTTTACCTTTCAATAGGATTTATAATTAATTTTAATTTTTATAAATAAACGTTTGCTTAACAGCACCTGATGATGTTTCTTTATTGATGATATGATAATACTGACTCATTAATTTATCATATAATTCCGGGTCTTTTACTTGTATTTCATTTAGTTCTTCTAAAGTCAAATTCATAGAACCTAAAATATTAGTAGAAACAACTAATCCTTTTACAAAGTCCTCTGTTTGGCAGAAAGATTCTCGATGACAATCTACAAAAACATCTTTTACAATATCTGGATTTACTTGATTAATTTGAACACCAAAAGTATAGGTAGTATTAATGATTTCAGGTAAATCAATTAAAGTAGCTATGCTTGGATCAGAAGGGTTTACATTGGTAAAAGCATAATCAAAACCCTTTTGAAAACGATGTTTAATTAACATGTTTCTACAGACCTCTGCTGTTCCATCATTATTGTCTGTTACACTTCTTATTATGTTTCCACCATAAGGTATAGTTTCAAAAGGTTGATATAAACTTTCAACGGTGTTTTTAGCATTACTGAATCCATAAAAATTATTTGGATGATTATAGTATAAGGCTATTATATTTCTCATATAAACGCCTTGACCAGAGGTAAATTCGCCAGTACCCGGCAAATAAGTCGAATGCAAATCTTGACATGGATTCGTAGAACTCATATAATTTTTTATTGGAACATCTACATAAGGTGTGCCAAAACAATCAGCATAACCATTAGTATTTTGAAAGGTACAAGTTGCTGGGTCTGCATAATTACCTCCAAACATAAAAGATGCTTTTGTATCTACAATCCGATCACCATGAGTAGCTGAATTATTAAAAATGTCTCCAAAATTAGCAACACGTTCGCAAAATGGTGTACCTGAATCTTGATAAGTATGATATAGTTTAAAATTGTGAGCGATTTCATGAGGCAAAGTTTTACTTAATAAATGATTATGCCCATATATACTGTCAATTCCTGGCATTTTTGCAGCACCTCTAACCATTGGATTAAAAGGACTTATTGTACTATAATCTAAGCCTTCAACAATAAATAAATTTAAAGCATTATAATCATAAACAGGATTGGTCATTCCTGTCTTGCTGTATTCTAATAATTGGTCAAAGGTTGGATGTGATAAATTTGTATCTGGAAAATTAGCTGCTCGAACTTTCATAAACGAAGTACTATTAATTACATCATATCCTTTATATTTAAAAAATATATTAAATTGATTAAAATTGGTATTCAAAATCATAATAGCATTCATCACTTCGTTTTCGCCATAAGTAGCAGTAACTCCAGAACCATCATCATTTTTTACAATATGAAACTTAACATTAAACACATATTTATCTGTAGAATTTGGGTTTTGTATTAATGAATTTAATACTGAAGCTGGCGGCTCAACATAATTTGGATCGAGTGTAACCGGACAATCTAATAGTTGAGCTATACTAGTTGAGGCATAAAGAAATGCAAAAAAAAGAAAAATAATTTTTTTCATAATGTAAGTTGTTGCCTTATTATTCATCTGAATTACCAGAAGGACGATAACTTTAGGCACAATTTTGGTTAGGTTAGTTGTACCGCCCTGTTGATTTAGTTTAATTTAATACCATGTTAAATGAATAACCGTTTCGTACTTAATAGTGCTTTCTATTCCTGTTTTGCACTTCATATTTTCGGACAACGTGGTAAATTTTCTGTTTAAATCAATTCATTAAAAACCCTTTATCGAACAGATTATAACTTAATAATCAAGTAAATATAATGGTTTTTACTTACAAATAAAATGTATTTTATAAAAGAAAGGAAAATGATTCAAAAATAAATAATGTGAGATTTACATAAAATTGCTTTGGAATAGTAATAATTAAAAGTCAACAATGTTGTTTTTTACTGAAAATAAAATGTAAAGTAGTATTGATTTCTTTGCGTTCAGCAGTCAATTCAGTCAGACTTCCGTAAACATCTTCAGTCATTTGTTTTCCGCAACAGCGGCATTGGTATTCATGAAAATGATTGGTGATTTTTTTGGTGATTCTGAATTTGTGTCCAATCAGGTTACAAATAACCGAAAGACCCAAAGCAGTTTGGGGAGAAGTGTAGGTTTTCATAATGTGGTATTTTTTGTGGCAACATAAACGTAATGAATTTTACATATTTCACAAAAAATAATCGATATACTACTGAAAATTAATGCTTTATCATGAATAAGATTACAATAAAAAATCCTTCTACAACGTATGAAGAAGGATTTAAGTTTAAATTTTTGTACTCAATTACGATTTCTGTTCTTTATTAAAGTAAACCAAGTAATAATACATTTGTTTTTCTTCGTCCCAGCCTTTTTCAACAAATTTTTCGGCACTTTCAGGGTTGATAAAATCCAATTTTATTTGAATATTGGTATCTAAATTGATTACGTTTTTAATCTTCTTACGAGCATCGGTTACTGCCGCATTGGCAATTGGGAAATTCGTCACATCTTCAATGCTGTATTTTTCACCACGATCGACTTTATAGTTTTTAAATTCCGGAATCAAATCAGGATTATCAATAACTTCATTCAAAAATTTACTTTCTTCAAATTCATCATTCTTAGCAAAATAATTCACCGAACGATTCATAAACATC
The DNA here is from genome assembly GCF_000425465.1 of Flavobacterium filum DSM 17961. GTDB lineage: Bacteria > Bacteroidota > Bacteroidia > Flavobacteriales > Flavobacteriaceae > Flavobacterium > Flavobacterium filum. The sequence continues at coordinate 33,971 of NZ_AUDM01000007.1, forward strand.
ACTTCTTGCTTTTTGTCTTCTGCCGGTAGTACTACATCTTTGGCAAAATCCTGACAGAATTTCAAGTATTTTTTGGTGATAAAATTTTCATCTTGAAAAGCATCAACACTTAAGAAATGTTCTAACCAATATCGAGCATCATATCGATTGCTGTCAACGGTTAAGATTTTATATCCTTCCTCTTTTTTATAGTTGAAAATCAAACATCCTTTGTCTAATTTGTTCAAGTTGATACCGTGTTGTAGCAACATTTCCAAGTTAGTTCCTTTTTCTTCAAATTGCAAAAAGTCGGCTTGCACTTCACTTTTAAACACGCCAATGGCATCTACTTGATTATTATCAATGGTTAAATGAGTCAAATAAGCCACATATACTTCACCGTTTTTAATGTGCGGATGATTGGATTGCTCAAATAAATGTTTCGTAATTTTTTTGGAAACATCGTGAATAGTTGACGGATTATCAAACACTTCAGAAGCCAATTTATACATGTCGTGGTATTCTAAATCGACTTCATGGGCAAATTGATAGTAGTTTTCTTCCTTCTCCCGAAAAGGTTTTAAGAAAAACTCTTTCAACAACGGTGTAATTTCGTCGTTGGTTTGATACGGTTGTTCCGATAAAAAGATTGCTTCGTTACGGCTTTTGTTTCCAACTCGGTGGATGGAAAGGGATTCGATGTGGGCGTTGAAAAGGTTTATCATTTTTTTAAGTTGCTGAGTTACTGAGTAGCTGAGTAGCTAAGTTTACTTTGATTCCTCAATTTTTTTTATGAATGAAACAAGCATAGCTTCTAGTTCTCTGCTGAACTCGTGTAATTTGTTAAATTGATGTTCGTTTAAATAATTTATGTTTTTTGAAATTTCAATTTGGGTTTGATATTCAAAAAGTGAACTTAATGAAATTTTTAAAAATCTTAAAAATTCTTTATTTCCATCTCTTCCAAATCCTTCTGCAATATTACTCGGAATTGAAATTGAACTTCTTCTAATTTGAGATGTTAATCCAAAAATTTCTTCTTTTGGGAATTCTTTTGTTATTAAATAGGTTTCGGTTACTAATGACATTGATTTTTGCCAAATTAGTAATGATTTAAAATTTTTCATGGCTAATAATTGTTTTGAATGGTTTATATATTTAATTTTCAGCTACTCAGCTACTCAGCTACTCAGCTACTCAGCTACTCAGCTACTCAGCTACTCAGCTACTCAGCTACTCAGCTACTTAATTCCAATTCTCCTCAAACCCATAATCCTCAAACGAATCATCTCCATCAAACATATCCAAATCGTCTTCGTCTAAGTCATCATCAAATTCACTAAATAAGTTATCATCGTCTGCCTCAAAATTGATGTTGTTCTCACCAATTGGCATGAGTCCGTGAGAGAATAATAATTCAGGATAGGTAACTCCGACTTGTTTTTCTTCAATGGCGGCTAACTCAACTAAAAACGTCCACATGTTTAAGAAATCATACACATAGATAATTTTGGTTTGTTTTTCATACAACAAATCTTCAATCGAAAAATCGCTCATGATACGCATTTCGCCCGCAACATCGCCCGTGTCAAAAAGCGGAATTTCATCTTCTTGATTCCAATTGTCATCACAAGTATAGAAAGAAGCCACTTCGTTTCCGTCAAAACCAAAAGCATTCACCAAAGCATTGTGTAAATCTTCCAAAGAATCTGAACTTTCAATGGCAATATCTCTAAAAATATCCTCTTCATTATCAAGGATTACACGTAATTTATATATCATTTTCTATATATTTTTAGGGAGACAAAAGTAGTGAATATTTGTTGGAATAAAATTGAAGTTTTCATTTTGTTGAAAAGATTTGAGTGTAACATTTATTACATACTTTTTCCAAAAAAGAGCTTACTTTTGTTATTTATAGATACATGAAAGGAATCATTATTACAGTAATTGGTGTGATTGTAGGACTTATTGTCGGTTATTTATATTACCAACAAATAGGTTGTGCTAGTGGAACTTGTGCAATCACTTCAAAACCATTAAATAGTACATTATATGGTGGTTTAATGGGTGGTTTGTTATTCAATTTATTTGTAACTTCACCCAAGAAAAAAAGGAAGCATGAAAAAAACGAGTAAAGATTACATTTTTGTTGTTATCCAATTTCTTCTTTTTGGAGTTTATGCGTTTGATTTTTTTCAATCCTTAGAAATTCCAAAATTTCTAGCAACATTCGGAATGGTGATTGCTATTATCGGGTTCATGATTGCTTTATTAACTGTTTTTGAATTAAAATCCAATCTTACCGTTTTCCCAACGCCAACCGAAAAAGCAGTTCTTTTAACACACGGATTTTTTCGGTACAGTCGGCATCCCATTTACACCGGAATTTTGATGTTTGCTATTGGATTTGCACTTTATAATTGTTCACTGTATAAATTGCTCATTAGTGGTTTGTTGTTGATTTGGTTTTATTTAAAATCAGTTTATGAAGAAAAACAATTATCACAATAATTTACTTCATATAAAGACTATCAGGAAAAAGTGGGGAGGTTTTTTCCGAAACTTCGTCTATAACTAGCTTGTTTTTTAAAATTATACTAAAAGTATAAAAATCCTCTTGGTAACAAATGTTACTGCACACCTTTTTTCATCGTTCTACTTTTGTCATGTAATTAAGAAGTAAATCGAATGAAAACTATTAAAAATACGATTGTAATTGTGATACTTGCATATTCTTCAGCTGTATTCAGCCAAGATACCTTGCAAATTTCCAAATCAGATTTAACCACAAAATTATCGGAGCAAAATCTTCAATTGAAAATTTCCAAACAAAATGTTGAGTCAGCTCGTTCAGATTATCGCCAATCCAATGCTCTTTTTTTGCCGAATATTTCGGCTTCGCATACGGCCATTACTACAACCAATCCTTTAATGGCATTTGGTTCTAAATTGAATCAAGAAATCTTAACACAAGCCGATTTTAATCCGGCTTTGTTGAATGATCCTTCACAAGTTCAAAATTATGCTACTCGAATTGAAGTGCTTCAACCCATTTTAAATGCGGATGGTTTATTTGAAAGAAAAGCAGCAAAATCAAAAATGGAAGCTTATCAATTGCAAACCGAACGCACCAAAGAATATTTAGAATTGGAAGTGAACAAAGCGTTTATGCAATTGCAATTGGCTTATAAAGCGGTTGGGGTTTTGGAAAAAGCGAACACAACGGCCCAAGCCAATCTGAATTTGGTCAACAATTATTTCAAACAAGGAATGTTGCAAAAAACGGATGTGTTGGATGTGCAAGTTCGCGTAAATGAAATTGCTAATCAACTGACGTATGCCAAAAGTAATGTGCGAAACGCATCCGATTATTTGGCTTTTTTATTGAATGAAGATACCAAAGGCGGCATTTATAAACCGATGGAAAAATTAGATAATGAAATTAATCCAACACTCCAAAATGCTCAATTATCAACATCAAGAAAAGATTTTTTAGCGATGGAAAAATCAACCGAAGCCTACAAAAACATGATGAAATCAGGTAAAATGAGTTTTCTACCACGTTTGAATGCTTTTGGAACCTATGAGTTATACGATACTGAAATCTTTCAATTTGGTGCAAACGGTTATACTATTGGAGCTCAATTGTCATGGAATGTATTTGACGGTTATAAATCCATTGGAAAATTTGAAAAATCAAAAGTAGAATTTCAAAAAGCAGAAACGGAAGCTGAACAATACAAAAAACAAAGTCAGCTAGAATTGAACAAAACCAATCGGCAATTAGCCGATGCTCAAAACAAAGTAGCTCTTTCCAAATTGGCTTTTGAACAAACCCAGGAAAGTTTTAGAATTCGTCAAAATCGTTTTGCTCAAGGCTTAGAAAAAACGTCTGATTTATTGATGACGGAAACACAAACAGCTCAAAAAGAATTGGAATTCTTGCAAGCAGTTTTTGAATACAATTTCACCAAAATGTATTTGGAATTTTTAACGAAATAATCATTAAAAGGATACTGATTGGAGAAATTATTAAAATTATTAAAATTTCTTAAATCTGTGTTCAAGAAAAAAATATTAAAAATTAAATTCAAACTTATGAAAATCAAAATAACCTCTCTACTTATTTTTTCAGCAGCTCTTTTATTTTCCTGCGGAAGCGATAGAAAAGAAACCAAAGAATTACCTCCAATTGCTGTAAAAGTAAATGGAATAGTAGAAAATTCAACCAGTCCATTTGTAACGGCAAGCGGTAAAATTGAAGCCGAAAACAGTGCCAATGTCAGCACCCGAATGATGGGTTACGTAACCAAAGTTCATGTAAAAGTAGGACAAAAAGTAGGAGCAGGACAATTGTTAGTGAGCATTAACAACACCGATTTACAAGCCAAAAAAGCACAAGTGGATGCTTCTATTTTACAAGCAACAGCTGGTTATAACAATGCCAAAAAAGATTACGATCGTTTTGTAGCATTGTTCAATCAACAAAGTGCTTCTCAAAAAGAGTTGGACGACATGACAGCTCGATTTGAAATGGCAAAAGCCGGTTTAGAAGGTGCCAAACAAATGCGAAATGAAGTCATGGCTCAATTTAGTTATGCCAACATTACAGCTCCTTTTGGCGGCGTGGTAACCAACACATTTATCAAAGAAGGCGACATGGCCAATCCGGGAATGCCATTGGTTAGTGTAGAAGGTTCAGGTAAATTACAAGTAACCGCAATGGTTTCTGAAAGTGATATTTCAAAAATTAAACAAGATATGCCGGTTTCCATCATCATTAAATCAATGAATAAAAAAGTAGCCGGAAAAGTAGCAGAAGTAAGTTTGTCAGCCAAAAACACAGGCGGACAATATTTAGTGAAAGTCAATTTAGATGAAATGGATAAAACTGTTCTTTCCGGAATGTTTGTGAATGTGCAATTCCCAATTGAAAAAGAAGCAAATGCAACAGTTTCAGAACAAGTTATTGTACCAACTTCAGCATTAGTAAAACAAGGTCAACTTACCGGAATTTATACTGTTGGAAGTGGAAATGTTGCCATTTTGAGATGGTTACGTATCGGTAAAAATTATGGCGATAAAGTTGAAGTACTTTCCGGATTATCAGCCAAAGAACCCTACATCATTTCAGCAGAAGGGAAATTGTTCAACGGAGCTAAAGTTCAAATTAATTAGCCAATTGGTCAATTAGCCGATTAGTCAATTGACATATTGACACATTGTCAAATTAACACATTAAAATTATGCAAGAAGGTATATCAGGTAAAATTGCCAATTTCTTTATCAATTCAAAACTAACCATTTTATTAATGGTGGCGTTGATGATTATTGGTACGTATAGTTCGTTCTTAATACCAAGAGAAGAAGAACCACAAATTAATGTTCCCATGGCCGATGTCATGGTGATGTATCCGGGAGCCAGCCCTTCAGAAATTGAAAGCAGAGTGGTGAAACCGTTAGAAAAAGTAATCGGAAACATCAAAGGGGTAGAACACATTCACAGCATGGCGATGAATGGTTATTCCATGATGGTGGTGCAATTTTACGTAGGGGAAAACAGTGAGGATTCGTATGTGAAATTATATGATGAATTGATGAAACATCGTCACATTTTCCCGGAAGGAGTAATGCAACCCATAGTTAAAACCCGCTCAATTGATGATGTTCCGATGTTGGGATTAACTTTATGGAGTGAAAAATACGATGATTTTGAAATCCGTCAACTGGCAGAAGAAGTTACATCTGAAATTGAAAAAGTAAAAGATGTGGCCATTACCAAAGAAATTGGCGGTAGAACACGCGAATTGAAAGTGGTTTTAGACAAAGATAAAATGGCGGAAAATGGGGTAGATGCTCTTAGTATCATGCAAATGATTCAAGCCAATAATGGGAGTTCACAATCGGGTGCGTTTGTGCAAAACGATACAGAATATTTGGTCACCACCGGAAAATTTTTAGCCACTTCAGAAGATGTTGAAAATTTAGTAGTTGGCGTTAACAACAATTTACCGGTCTATTTGAAACAAGTGGCATCTATTCATGATGGTCCGCAAACACCCAAAAACTATGTTTCATTTGGATATGGAAAAGCCAATGAAAAATATACAACTTATAATTCAGAGTACCCCGCTGTAACCATTTCAATTGCTAAAGTAAAAGGTGCTGATGCGATGAAAATTGCCGAAAAAATCTTGGATAAAGTAGAAGCCTTAAAGAAAACACTTATTCCGGATGACGTACATGTAGAAGTAACTCGAAATTACGGTGAAACGGCTTCGCACAAAGTAGGCGAGTTGTTGTTGCACTTAGGTGTTGCCATCATTGCGGTTACGGTTTTGGTTATGTTAGCTATGGGCTGGAGAGGTGGTTTGGTTGTTTTCTTCTCTGTGCCGTTAACGTTTGCCTTAACCTTGTTTAGCTATTATTTGTTGGGCTATACGTTAAATCGAATCACGCTTTTTGCTTTGGTTTTTGTGGTGGGAATTGTGGTGGATGATAGTATCATTATCGCCGAAAATATGCATAGGCATTTCAAAATGAAGCGATTGCCGTTTAAACAGGCTGCGATTTACGCAATTAATGAAGTAGGAAATCCAACTATTTTGGCAACGTTTACGGTTATTGCGGCAATTCTTCCGATGGCTTTCGTTTCCGGAATGATGGGGCCTTATATGAGTCCAATGCCTATTGGAGCTTCTATTGCGATGTTGTTATCCTTATTTGTGGCATTAACCGTAACACCTTATTTGGGCTATCATTTATTGCATGAAAAAGAGGAGCAAGAACAAAAAGAAGAACAAGGTTTTGAAACATCATGGATTTATAAAATTTACAAAAAAGTAGAACAACCATTATTAGATAATTCTAAAAAACGTAATGCAATGTTTTTAGTAACAATTGTATTATTAGTAGGTTCTGTGGTCATGTTTTTTACCAAATCGGTAGCCGTAAAAATGTTACCGTTTGACAATAAAAATGAATTCCAAGTGGTGATTGATATGCCGGAGGGAACTACTTTAGAACGCACTGCAGCGGTTACCAAAGAAATTTCTCAATACTTGTCAACCGTTCCTGAAGTGGTAGATTATCAAAATTATATTGGAGCTTCTGCACCGATAACCTTTAACGGATTGGTGCGTCATTATGATATGCGTGGCGGAAGCAACATGGCTGATATTCAAGTGAATTTGTTGCACAAAGAAGACCGTGATTTACAAAGTCATGATTTGGCGAAATTGGTTCGTCCTGAAGTGCAAAAAATTGCTAAAAAGTATGGAGCCAATGTAAAAATTGTTGAAGTTCCACCCGGACCACCGGTGCTTTCCACGTTGGTGGCAGAGGTTTACGGACCCGATTATCAAGAACAAATTAAAGTAGCCAATCAAGTGAAATCCATCTTGGAAAACACTTCCGATGTGGTGGATACCGATTGGATGGTAGAGGCTCCACAAGTAGAATACAAATTCGAAATTGATCGAGAAAAAGCCATGTTAAACGGAATTGCTCCGCAACAAGTGGTTGGGAATTTGACGTATTTGTTACGAGAAATGCCGGTTTCTCATTTGTATGACGAACGTTCAAACAATCCGGTTGGCATTACTTTATCTTTAAACGATGCAGATAAAACTTCCATCGAAGACCTTCAAAATGTAAAAATTAAAGGAAGTCGAGGCAATGTGGTTCCAGTGAGTGATTTGGTTAAAGTAACTACCGATACCTTACAAAATACGATTTACCGTAAAGATCAAAAGCGAGTGGTGTACGTTTTAGCTGATATGGCGGGAGCTTTGGAGAGTCCGGTGTACGCCATTTTAGGAATGAATGAGAAATTGGAAAAAATGCAACTTCCAAAAGGCTATAAAGTGAACGAATTGTACATGGAACAGCCCACAGATGAAAATGATTTTACTGTAAAATGGGATGGAGAATGGCAAATTACGTTAGAAGTTTTCCGTGATTTAGGAGCTGCATTTTTAGTGGTTATCATCATTATCTATATGTTGATTGTCGGATGGTTTCAAAATTTTAAAACCCCAATTGTGATGATGGTGGCCATTCCGCTATCCTTGGTGGGAATAGTATTAGGACATTGGTTATTAGGAGCTTTTTTCACGGCAACTTCTTTCATCGGAATGATTGCTTTGGCCGGGGTGATGGTTCGGAACTCAGTTCTCTTAATCGACTTTATTGAAATTAGGTTAAATGACGGCATCGAAATCAAACAAGCCATAATCGAAGCCGGAGCAGTGCGAACAACACCTATTTTACTAACTACGGGAGCCGTTGTAATTGGAGCATCCATCATTTTATTTGACCCGATTTTCCAAGGATTAGCAATATCGTTAGTAGCCGGAGCGATTGTTTCGACGTTGTTAACTCTAATTGTAGTTCCGTTGATTTATTTCATTACAGAACGCAAAAAATGGGAAAAGTAATAGTGAATAGTAATCAGCAAAAACTTAGCAACTCAGCAACTCAGTAACTCAGCAACTCAAAAACATGAAACTAGTCTTAATAACCGCTGTCCATTCTTTCAAACGAGAGATCCAGCATTTGCTCAAACAATCCGGTGTAAAAACCTATTCGTATCGTGACGTAACCGGATTTAAAGATTTATCAGAAGAAGCGTTAGCCTCCAATTGGTTTGGAAGTGAAATGAGCGAAAACGAATCGATTGCTTTTTATGCTTTTGTACCGATTGAAAATTTGGAAAAAGTATATGCATTAATTCTCGCTTTCAATCAAGAATTAGAAACCAAATCAAAAGTGCATTTAGCCACATTTAACATCGAAAAATTTATTTAAATAATTGGTCGAAATACTCAGCAACTCAGTATCTCAGCCACTAAGTAACTCAAAAAAATGAAAAACAGAATCGTACGCGGAATTGCCGGAACTTTTATTTTAATTAGTATTCTTCTGGCTATTTATGTCAACCAAAATTGGTTGTGGTTCACTGCTTTTGTAGGAGCCAATTTATTACAATCATCCTTAACCAAATGGTGTTTAATGGATGATATTTTAACGAAAGTATTTAAAATTAAAGATTGATTAGTTGATTAGTGAAGAAAGTCGGGCAGCTTAACTTTTGAGTTGTCCGATTTTTTATGGCAATACTCCTTCGCTTTTTGCATGCAGTAAAAGCATAATGGTTTTGGCATCTTTGATTTCTCCTGAATAAACCATTTTCAAAGCTTTGTTAAAATCGAGTTCCAACACTTCAATATATTCGTGTTCTGAAGCCAATCCGCCACCTTCGCTAACTTTCATTTCAGGATGGTACTCGGCTGTAAAAAAGTATAAAATTTCTGTTACGGCTCCAGGCGACATGTAGGCTTCAAATACTTTTTTTACGTCTTGAATGCGGTAACCGGTTTCTTCTTCAGTTTCTCGTTTGATGCAATCTTCGGGATTTTTTTCGTCTAAAAGTCCGGCACAAACTTCAATCATCATACCACTTTCATTTCCGTTTAAGAAAGTCGGTAATCGAAATTGACGAGTTAAAATAACCGTTTGTTTTGCTTTGTTGTATAATAAAATTGCCGCTCCATTTCCACGATCATAGACTTCTCTTCGTTGTGTTTCCGGTTCGCCGTTTTGGGGAGTGAATTCGTAAGTAACTTTGTTTAGAAGATACCAATTGTCGGATAATAATTCGGTTTTGGTGATTTGGATTTTTGGGTTCATACTTTTTTTTCTTGATTTTACAAATATCATAAACTTTTAGCTAAAAAGAAGTTTTTATTCGACTTGATATAACTAAAAATCTAAACCATTAAGAAGTTAAGCTTCATTAAGTTTGTAATATTTATAAAATAAGCCTTAATGAAAAAGGCTTAATTTTCTTAACTTCTTAATGGTAAAAAAAAAAAAGTCATAAATCACAATTCATCCTTCATTTTTTACAACTCAGCAACATTCAATTTTAAAATTCTGTAGTTTGAAGCAACTTTGTCTCATCAAAATCAAACTAATGAAAACTATTTTTACTTTTTTACTTTTTATCGTAGCAATGCAAAGCTATGCTCAAACCGAAATTTCAGGAAAAATTACCGACGAAAAAGGTATCGCCATTCCCGGTGCCAATATTTATTTAGAAGGAACGTATGATGGAGCTTCTTCCGATGAAAACGGAAATTTTAAATTCAATACTTCCGAAACGGGTACTAAAATTTTAATTGTAAGTTATCTTTCCTTTGAAACATTTAAAAAACAAATTGAGGTTTCTAATTTCAAAAATCAAACCATCAAACTCAGAGAAAGTGTCAATACGTTAGATGCTGTGATTGTATCTGCCGGAACGTTTGAAGCCGGAGATAAAGCTCGAGTTTCCGTATTAAAACCGTTGGATATTGTGACCACTGCTGGTTCTGCCGGAGATATTATTGCGGCTTTAAACACACTTCCGGGAACGCAAACCGTTGGAGAAAGCGGTCGATTATTTGTGCGTGGTGGTGAAGCTGATGAAACCCAAACGTTTGTGGACGGACTTCGTGTAGCTCAACCCTATGGAGCAACAGCACAGAATTTGCCTACTCGCGGACGTTTTTCACCGTTTTTGTTTAACGGAATTTCATTTTCAACCGGAGGTTACAGTGCCGAATTTGGTGAAGCACTTTCGAGTGTGTTGACTTTAAACACGATTGACGAACCAACACAAGAACAAACCGATATTTCGTTAATGACAGTTGGTTTAGGAATCGGAAATACGCAAAAATGGAATAAAAATTCACTCACTTTTAATGCAGCTTATATCAATTTAGAACCGTATCAAAAATTGATTCCGCAAGCAGTTGATTGGAATAAACCCTATCAATCGTTATCGGGAGAAATGGTTTATCGCTATCAGTTTAAAAATGGATTATTAAAAATTTATGGAGCATTTGATGTGTCGCAATTTGACATCAATCAAGAAGATATCAATCAGCCGGAAAAAGTTCGATTTGATTTGCGAAACGATAATTTTTATGGAAATGCTTCTTATAAAGGAACTTTTGGCGATAATTGGAATCTTCATACCGGAATAAGTTATGGTTTAGGTGTGAATAAAATTGGTGTCAATTCAGATCAAGTTGAAAATGATGAAAATGCTCTTCATCTAAAAATGAAAGTGGGAAAGAAAATCACTGAACGAATCAAAATTACTGCCGGAGCGGATTATTTTGTGACTGATTTTGATGAAAAATTTACCGAATTTCAAGGAGAAACTTTTAACGTAGGTTATCAAAATTCAATCGCAGCTGCTTTTGCGGAATCAGATATTTTCTTCAGTAAAAAGTTGGCGATGAAAATAGGAGCAAGAGCTTCTCAAAACAGTTTGTTGGATGAATTTCGAATTTCGCCTAGAGCATCTTTTGCGTATAAAGTTTCAAAAAACGGACAATTTTCGTTTGCTTATGGCGATTTTGTTCAAACGCCAAGAGCAGATTATATAAAGTATTCTGATAATTTTCAGTCAGAAAAAGCTAGTCATTATATCTTAAATTTTCAACATAATAAAAACGGACGTTTATTCAGAGCGGAAGCATATTATAAAAAATATGACGATTTGGTGAAATTTGATACTGAAATGGCTCAATTTAATTCAGCTTTCAGCAACGATGGTTCCGGTTTTGCCAAAGGAATTGATATTTTTTGGCGAGATAATAAAACCTTCAAAAACACCGATTATTGGGTTTCGTATTCGTACATCGATACAGAACGTAATTATTTGAATTTTCTCAACCAAGTCACACCAAGTTTTGTGGCTGATCATACTTTGTCGATTGTTACTAAGCATTGGATTGAAGATTGGAAATCGCAAATAGGTTTTTCTTATGTTGTTAATTCCGGTCGTCCATATAATAATCCGAATGAAGCCACATTCATGAACGGTAAAACAAAAGCCTTTCAAAATTTGAGTTTCAACTGGGCGTATTTGCTTTCGCAACAAAAGATTTTGTATTTCTCGGTTTCCAACATTATTGGAACGGATAATGTTTTTGGGTATCAATATTCCAATTCACCGGATATGAATGGTCAATTTCAACGCAGAGCCATTGGTCAACCCGCTGATCGATTCTTCTTTGTTGGTTTCTTTTGGACGATTAGTGAGAATAAGAAAACGAATCAGTTGGAGAATCTATAGGTTCTGAGTTACTAAGGCTCTAAGGAACTGAGGTTTTTAAAATAGCAGTTACCTCAGAACCTTAGCAGCTTAGTACCTTAAAAAACAGTTCATCCTCAAAAATCAACAGTTCAGTCAGACTCTTTTTTAAAAATGAGTATTTCAGGGGAAATTTGAATCAGAAAATTAATATCAAAAATCAAAAATCAATAACAATAACAATATCAAGATCAAAAATTAATATCAATATCAAAATTCAAAAAACGAACAATCTAGCAATCAAAAAATCTAATTATCTAACAATCCAAAAAATCTAAATTATGACAAAAATTATCATTACCATCGTTTTACTTGTGACTTCACAATTATTCTCACAAGGTCAATTTGAGCAAGGAATGGGAAAAGCTTTCGCTCTTTGGGGAGAGGGAAAAAACACCGAAGCTTCGGCTATGTTTGAACGAATTGCTTCGGCTGAAAAAGAAAACTGGTTACCCAATTATTATGTGGTTTTAGTGAACACCACAACGGCTTTTGCTACCAAAGACAAAGAACAAATGAATGCTTTGTTATCAAAAGCACAGTCCGCATTAGACGTTGAGTTGAACAAATATCCAAACAATGCAGAATTGTTAGTCATGCAAGCCATGATTCATACCGCTTGGATTGCTTTTGATCCAATGACTAACGGAATGAAATTATCCGGAAAAGTAATGGAAATCTATGCAAAAGCAGAACAAATTGAGCCAAATAATCCGAGAGTGATTTTTAGCAAAGCTGAATTTGAAATGGGTTCTGCCAAATTTTTCGGAACAGATACTAAACCAATCTGTGCACAAATTGAAAAATCAATCGAACTTTTTGCTACTTTTAAACCTCAAACAGTTTTTCATCCAAATTGGGGGTTAGAGCGAGCACAAGAAGCTGCTAAAAACTGTAAATAGGCAATATAATGAAAGCGTATATCAAAGAATTTCCCAGAGCCACTTGGATTAGTCTAGCAGTATTTTCAGTACTTATTCTATTGCAATTGGTTATGGGAGCCACCATAAAATTTGATCAAAACCTGTGGATAAATTTTGGCTACACAATGTTGTATGGCTATACGCTTTATTTTGCCAACAGTTTTGTTTTTCATCAATTGGATACGCTTTTTGCCAACAATCGATTTACCAAAAGGAGATTGTTATTAGGAGCTTTTGCTTCGTTTGTAATGAGTATGATGGTGATTTTTTTGATGCGAGTTTTTGAAGATGTGGTAATTGAAAAGCAGTCGTTTACAACCTTTATTCAAAATGAAAAACCGGCAAATTATGTGGTGGCTATCATCATCACTTTTATTGTAACACTCGGAATTCACGCATTTTATTTTTACAAAGCGTATCAGGAAAACAAAGTAAAAGAACAAAAAGTAATTGCCGGAACAGCTTCGGCACAGTTTGAAAGTTTAAAAAATCAAATTGATCCCCATTTTTTATTCAATAGTTTAAATGTGTTGAGTTCTTTGATAGAAGAAAATCCGGAAAGTGCTCAAAAGTTTACTACATCTTTATCAAAAATCTATCGCTATGTTTTAGAACAAAAAGACAAAGAATTGGTTTCGGTTCAGGAAGAATTAAACTTTGCTAAAACGTATATGAACTTATTGAAAATGCGATTTGAAAACAGCATTACGTTTGAGTTGCCTGAAAATTTTGCTAATGAAGAGGCTAAAGTGGTTCCGTTATCGTTGCAATTATTATTAGAAAATTGCATCAAGCATAATGTAGTGAGTGAATCAAAACCGTTACACATAAAAATATATGTATATGATAATCAATTAATTATTGAAAATAATCTTCAAAAAAAGGAAATTCTTTCTGATAGAAAAGGAGTGGGATTGCAAAACATTGTGAATCGTTACGCCATATTGACTGAAAGAAAAGTATGGGTCGTAGAAAATGAAAATAGTTTTAAGGTAGGCTTACCTATTTTAACGAAACAAATTACAATTATGGAAACAAAAACAAATTACAATCAAGATATGGCGTATGCCCGAGCCAAAGAAAGGGTAGAAAGAATTAAAGGTTTTTACGGAAATTTAATTTCGTATTGTGTAGTTATTCCGGTTTTAATTATTGTTAATCTGAACACGTCAAAATTCCAATGGTTTTGGTTTCCCATGTTAGGTTGGGGAATGGGAGTGCTGTTTCATGGCTTAGAAACTTTCGGATATGGAAAGACATGGGAGGAACGTAAAATTCAGGAAATTTTAGAAAAAGAAGCGAATAAAAAAAATAAGTGGAGCTAATAAGGAATCATTATGGAAACGAATACAGAACTGGAAAGATACCAAAAAGCATGTAAAAAAGTAAAGGAAATAAAAGGATTTTACATTCATTTGATTTGTTATGTGATTGTTATTGCTTTACTCATACTATTAAATATTAGAAATACACCGGAACACTTATGGTTTTTTTATCCAATGTTAGGATGGGGAGTAGGATTAATAGGTCACGCAATTGGCGTTTTTGGAACGGATACGCTTTTTAGTAAAAATTGGGAAGAGCGAAAAATTAAAGAATTAATGGAAAAAGAAAAAAAGAACAACTATTTATAAAATTATAAAGTTATGAATGCTCAAGAAGAAATTAAATACCAAGAAGCTCTGAAACGAGTGAAAAAAATCAAAGGATTTTATTCGCATTTATTGGTTTATATTGTCGTAAATATTATGATTATTGTAGTAAATATTCAAAATTTATCTCCGGGAGAATCTTATTTTCAATACAAAAACTTTTTTACCGCTTTCTTTTGGGGAATTGGTTTAGTAGCCCACGGTTTTTCAGTATTCTTACCACAATGGTTCTTAGGTAGCAATTGGGAAGAACGAAAGATTAAAGAATTGATGGAAAAAGATAAGAAGAAGTGGGAGTAGAGGTTAGTGTTCAGTTGTCTGTTATCAGTTAAATTAGTATCAATAACCCATCACCCATCACCCATTACCCATTACAATTAACCCATTACCCTAAAAAATGAGAATCATCATCATAGAAGACGAAAAACCTGCCGCACGATTACTTCAACGAAAGGTTGAAAAATTGGGTTTGCAAATTGAAACTATGCTTCACTCGGTAGAAGAATCATTGCAGTGGTTTCAAGAGAATCAGCATCCGGATTTGATATTTTTAGATATTCAATTATCGGATGGATTATCGTTTGAAATTTTTGAACAAATTGAAATTAAAAGTGCGGTCATTTTTACAACTGCTTTTGATGAATATGCATTGCGGGCTTTCAAATTGAATAGCATTGACTATTTACTTAAACCTATTGATGAAGATGATTTGGAAATTGCAATTGCGAAATTCAAAAATCAATTTCAAAAAAGTAGTTTGGCTTCTTTAGATTTTGAAGCAATAAAGCGAATGTTGGTCTATCCAATTGAAAAGTCATACAAACAACGTTTTACCATCAAAATTGGAGAACATTTGAAAATGATTTCCATTGATGAGGTGGAATGTTTTTTCAGTGAAAATAAAGGTACTTATCTTCATACTATAGATAATCGGGATTATCTTTTAGATACAACATTAGAACAACTGGAATCAGAATTAAATCCGAAAGATTTTTTCAGAGTCAGTCGAAAATTTATTATTCCATTAAAAACAATTAAGGATATTGTGGTGTACAGTAATTCTCGTCTCAAGGTGATTTTACCCACTTATAAAGGCGATGAGGTTATTGTGAGTCGGGAAAAAGTAAATGATTTTAAGGAATGGTTAGGATAAAAAAAAGACTGCTAATATTAAATTAGCAGTCTTATTTTAAATTATTTTCAATTTTATAATTGTTCAAACTCTTGGTTTTGACCCGGTGTTGCTTTTCTTACATTGATTACTTTATTATTTTCATCAACCATAAAAGCTACAAATTCAATATTATTTGGATTAGCAACATTGGCTGGAACAGGAACTGAAAAAGTCTTAGTATATGTTTGTCCAACTGAAGTTAAATTATTGGCAACAGATTCTCCTAATAAAGGTGTTAAACAAGTTCTAACAGTATGGTCATGTTGAAAGTTAGAAATATAACCTGGTCCAGTGTAAAAATTGGTATAATTAACTTGATCATAAATTAAACCATTTTCTAATACATAAACCACTAATTTTAAATTAGAAAAATCTTTACTGAATTTTGTTTTCACTTCAAGATTGATATTTCCACCATTTACTTGAGCATTCATTGCTAAACCAAGTTTCGGATTTTCGCCTTGTGTTAAGTTGATTACTTGTGGAATATTGTTTTGTTCCAATGGTGACCAACGTGTCATCCTATTCAGTAATGCTTTTGGATAACCTGAAATATTAATCAATGATTCTAAAGCACTTGAATCATAGTTGTAAGGGTCATAATTTGGATCTGAAGGATTAGAACTTGAACGATGAATAGCAACAGTTACAATTGCATCACTTTGTTGTTTTGCCAATTCTATTGCGTGGGCAACACGAGGGCAATTACCACACCACGTTCCGGTATAATCTTCAATTAATACTCTTTTTTTGAAATTAATTTCAGAACCATCACTAAATGTAACTACAAATGGTTCAGAGGAAACTCCGAAATATACTGCCTTTATGGTGTAATTGGCAATTGTTTCAGATGTAAAAGTATTTCCTTCAATTTTTTCATCATTTACAAAAATTTCTGCGTCTTCCGTAACATCAGTACCGTTATTGGTTTTCACAGTAAACGTAATTTCTTCGCCAATTAATTTATAAGACGAGTCCGCAGTTAAACTAATGGATTCAATTGATTCTAATATGGTATATTCAGAACTGCAAGAAAATAGCGTTAACAAGAAGAAAAGTCCAAATACATTAATTTTTTTCATTTTTATGATTTAATTAATTTGAATTGTGCAGTTTTATTTTCAGCATTTGTAAACGTTGCAAAATAAATTCCTGAAGAGATTGAGTTTACATCCATTTGATTTGCTCCGGCTTCAAATTGTTTTGAATAAACTTTTTGGCCATTGATATTCACTAATTCAATTTTTCCATTTTGTTCAGCTTGGAATGAAATGGCAGAGTTAATGAGAGTGCTCTCAAGTTGAATACCTTTCCAATCAGAAGATAAATTACCTATTCCAAGTTGAGGATCAAATCGATAGGTAAATGTTAAGGTTTGTGATTCATAACCTAAAGCATATACCGAAAATTGGTAATCCATTGCAGTACCATTACCGGCATTATAGTTTACAAAATGATCTCCTTGTGAAGGATTACTTGCACCTGGACCTAAAATATTTTCATATTCAGGATACACTTCATTTAAATTGATATTATCATAGCATGAACCACCATAACATAATTCAAACTGATTACCGGTTGCATTTGTTAATCCGATACATTTAATTTTTATATCTAAAGGAACACTTCCGGTATTGGTAACTCTAAAATTTAGATAGGTTCCTGTTGAACCATAGGCCAATACATCTCCATTGTTGATTGGAGTTCCGTCAGATTTTCTAAAGTTAAATTGTTGTGCATTGGCACTAATAAACAAACAACTTAATAATAAACTAAATACTATTTTTTTCATAACATAGATTTTATAAATCGGGAACCAACAAAGGCTCCCGATTTTGAATGATTATTTTAAGATAATTTTATCTGTTTTGGTAAATGTATCTCCTGCAAAGTTTATTAAATAAACTCCGGAAGACAAATTATTTAAGTTTATTGTAGATTCTCCTTCTGTTAAAGAAGCGGCATAAACTACTTTTCCACTTAAATCCGAGATACTAATTTTTGCTGTTTCTGGCAAAGAGATAGTAATTATTCCATTGGAAGGATTAGGATAAAACTTCACTAAATCTTTAGAGAAATCGTCGATTCCTAAATTGGTATTGATACCGAATTTTTTTGTATCCGAAGATGTGAAATTACCACCGCTAATTCCAGATATTAAAGTTCCATTTGCAAGAACTTGATAACCTCCATATCCATAAGTAGCACTAAACATACCATCACCGAAAGAATCATTGATGGTAAAAGTGTAACATTCGTTAGGTAAAGTTAAATTAACATCAGGTTGAACAGTAGTACCGGCAGCTCCCATATCTTGATAAGGACCGCCTGAAGCTACAGTTGTTCCATTACTGTTTTTAATATTCCAAGTAGTTTCACTACCATATTGGTCTGTTGTAATTTTAACTGTTATATTAGTGTATTGTGTTTCTACAGCTTTAGTAAAACTAGTTGTTCCCGAATTGTTGGTATTATTATCATCCGAAGGAATACTAATTTCAACAGTATTACTTGCTAATAAATTGTAGTTTACAGCTGGAAGAGTTACTTGAGTTGAACTTAATGGACTAACAGATCCGGTCCAGTTAAAAACTTGTGGAGTTCCACCATTAATAGTGTAAGTAATTGGTAATGAAGTCAAATTGTTTTGACCCATATTTTGTAACGTAAATTTAGGGCCTAAAGTTGTAACACATTGTTGTCCAATAGATTCGATACTTTTTACTTTTGCATCATTTGCTGTTAATCCGGTGTATGTTGGTTTTGCACCATTTCCACTGATAATTTTTTGCTGTGTTTCAGTTACAAAAGCAACTAATTCTAGTTCTCCAATTTCAACTGGAATTCCATTGTAAGCAGCCGGAATAGTATAAGTAAATGATTGTGAGTTAAATGAACCATTTGTTGTAGTTGTAATGTCTGTTCCCCACTGACCGGTAAGCATATGAACTAAACGGTGCATGTGGTTGTAATTGTTACCCATATTACCACCTGTTTGTGGACCTAAAGTATTATTTTGTAAAAGAGCAACGTTTAATTTATTAGTTGCAACCGGACTACTTCCTGTGTAATACGTTTCAACTGTAACGGTCAATTCATTAGTTTGAGCATTAATTTGGCCTTGAACAGCTACGTTTACATATGAACTTTGACCTAATATTTGGTTAGAAGCATTCGTCCAGTTTCCTCTACCCATAGCTGTTGAACCGGTGGCCATGCCTAAACCGCTGAAAACAGTTCTGTTAACTGTACCAGCTGGATATCCTGTTAAACCAGATTGATTGGCAATTGCCGTCCCAAATGAAGTTCTAAAATCTGGTTGGCCAGCTCCGGGAGTTGCAAAATTTCCAACGTGAATATTTATCAAGAAAACATTGTCAGGGTTTGCATTTTTAATATTATTTGCAATGGTGTGCCCTTGTGGACAATAAACACAGTTAACACCTGTGAATTCTTCTAAAATAACTTTTTTGTTTTGTGGTGTAGTGCTCACAAATGTTTGTGCATTCATGAACCCAAAACTCAATAAAAGAGCAGAGAGTAATGTTTTTTTCATGGGTTAGTGGTTTGTTAATTAAAGGTTTAGTTTTAGTTAAAGCTTCAAAAATATTATATTTTTCTTAACAATCAACAATTTGCTTACATTTTTTTAAAAAAAATATCATACTCGTAATAAAGTGTTCTTTTTTTTATAATATTGTGCCTTCAAATTACAAACTATAACCAAATTTTTAATACCACTAACTATTTTTTTATGCGTTTACTTCTCACCACAATCTTATCTTGCTTTTTCGGACTTTCAATTTTAGCTCAAAAGCAAATGCCAAACGTTATCTTAAAATCGGATGATAATAAATCGTATCATGTTAAAAATGATTTTAAAGAGCAAGACAAAATTTATGTTTATACCTTCTGGGCAACTTGGTGTGCACCTTGTTTGAATGAATTGGATGCCATTAAAGAAAATTATGCAGAATGGACAAAAGAATTGAATATTGAAGTAATAGCTGTTTCTATAGACGATACTAGAACTCAGAAACGTGTGAAACCCCTTTTAAATGGTAAAAACTGGCCATATAAGGTTCTTTTAGATACCAATCAAGATTTAAAAAGAGCGTTGGGAATAGCCAATGTTCCTTATACAGTGGTGGTTAAAAATCAAAAAATTGTTTATGTTCATAATGGATATAGCCAAGGTGGTGAAAAAGAGTTGTTTAACAAATTGAAACAACTTTAACATGCAAGTAAGAAATTTTGTTGTAACCGTATTTTTAAGTTGTTCCTTATTGGCTGTAGCTCAAATTGATTCTACAGAAGTAAAAAAAGATTTTGGTAGAGTTTTTGGTGGATTTGAATCCAATACGCAATGGTATTTGAATGACAAGGGAAGAGGGATTGTGCAACCTGAAGACCCAATTCGATCCAACAATTATTTGTTTGTTAATTATCAATACAAAGGTTGGACTGCAGGAGTTCAAGTGGAAGCGTATGAAAAAAATGCTCTTTTAAATTACAATCCAGAATTTGAGGGAACAAATGTAGCTACCTATTTTATCAATTATAAGTCTAAAAAATGGGACATAACGGCAGGTTATTTCTATGAACAATTTGGTAGTGGAATGTTACTTCGTGCTTGGGAAGATAGAGCTTTAGGAATCAATACAGCTCTTCGCGGAGGAAGAGTTATTTTTAGACCTTCAGATAATGTTCGTTTAACAGCATTATTTGGACAACAACGTACAGGTTTTCATGTTTCTGATGGAAAAATATATGGTTTTGACTCAGATTTTCAATTGAATCAACTTTTTAAATTTGAAAATTCTGATTTAACACTTGGTTTAAGTTATGTTGGTCGTCAAGAAGAAATTACTCCTTCTATTGTTGATCCTGATTTTAAGGAAATTACACACGGTATTTCAGGAAGGTTAAATTATTCGATTAATTCCTTTTATTCCAACTTTGAATATAATTACAAATCGAAAGATGCTATTTTGAATCGAATTAGTAATAGTTTGGATGAAAATCTAATTAAAGACGGTAATGCAATTAGTTTAAATTTAGGTTATTCCAAGCAAGGTCTAGGAATTGATGCAACGCTTCGTAGAAGTGAAAATATGACATTCTTGTCTGAACGTATTCCAACCGTAAATGGTGAAAATACGAGTTTAAATTTTAATGATAAAGTATTGAATTTTACACCTGCTTTAACCAAGCAACACCATTCTAATTTGGCAAATATTTATGTATATCAAGCCCAAGTAGGGTTTGATTTTAAAGATCCACGAATTTTAAAAGTAGGAGAAACAGGTGGTCAAATTGATATTTTTTATGAATTTGCCAAAGACACAAAGTTGGGAGGAAAATATGGTACTAAAATTGCCCTGAACATGGCTTCATGGTATAATTTGCCGGGTCAATACCGTTTGACTCCTGCCGAATATAAAACTGACTTTTTTGGAGTTGGAGAAAAATATTTTTCAGATTATAATTTAGAAATAAAAAAGCAATTTTCTGAAAATTGGCGTACCGGATTCTATTATATCAATCAATACTACAACAAACCTTGGGTAGAGGATGGGAGTACTGATGTACGCACAAACATTGTAACGGCTGAAGCAGTATATAATTTTGCATCAGATAAATCCATCCGTATGGAGGCTGAACATATGTGGGCCGATGCTGATTTTAAAAATTGGGCAGGAGGAACAGTAGAGTTGAATTTGAAAGATAAATATTCATTTTACTTTTGGGATATCATCAATTATGGAAATGATAATACAGCAAGAAGGAATCATTACTACAATTTTGGTGGTGCCTATCGCATCAATTCTACCAGAATAGCCATGAATTATGGACGTCAACGTGGTGGTTTAGTTTGTGTGGGTGGCGTTTGTCGTTTTGTGCCGGAAAGTACAGGTTTCACGCTTTCTATTAATACAGCATTTTAAAAAGAATCTGAAAATAAGATAATGAAGTCGATATTTGTTTATCGACTTTTTTTATGCATTTTACTTGGAAAATCGATGCAACACGAGAACCATCGCACTTAATAATAAGAAAGCCATCAATTGATGAGCCAATCCCAACCAAAGTGGAACATGAAGCAATAAAGTGAAAATGCCTAGAATAAATTGAGCAAATACAAAAAGTACTAATACATTTAAACCTTTGATTTGTAGTATTGTAAGCGAATACTTTTTGCTTTTGAAATATAAAAATAAAATCATCCCAACTACAAAATAGGCAAATGTTCTATGAATAAATTGCACACCGCTTTTTCCTTCGGTTAAGTTTTGCAAAAGAGTGGGTTGTTCTATCCAAACCGTTTCGTGAATTAATTTTCCTTCACTCATTAATGGCCAGTGATTGTGAATTAATCCGGCGTTTAATCCCGCTACAAACCCACCATAAATAATTTGTAGGATTAAAACCACCATGGCAATTCGAGCTATTTTTCGCAACGGTAAAATAACTTCAACTTTGTTAGGATAAATTAAATCCAAAGCCACCCAAAGTGTGTAAGCAAAGGTGATGAACGCAAAAGTGAGGTGCAAAGCCAATCGATAATGACTCACATCCGGATTGTCAATTAAGCCGCTTTTCACCATAAACCAACCTAAAAATCCTTGAAAACCACCCATGAAAAGTAGAATGATGCATTTTTTGATGGTTTCGGAGTCTAATTTTTTCTTTATCAAAAAATAAACAAACGGAATGATGAAAACTAGTCCGATAATTCTACCAATGAAGCGGTGAAACCATTCCCAAAAATAAATAAATTTATAATCGTCTAATGTAAAGTCGTTGTGAATATTGATTTTTTGATACTCCGGAAATTTCTTGTATTCTTCAAAAGCATCGTTCCAAGCTTTTTCAGATGTGGGAGGAAAAGTATCGGTAACCAAATGCCAATCGGTCATCGAAAGTCCTGAGTTGGTTAGACGAGTGATGCCGCCAACCATCACCATAATAAACAATAAAAAACAGCCGGAAAGAAGCCAAATTATAACAGGTTTGTTTGTTTTCATTTTTATTTAATCGGAAAATTTATAGGGTTTTGTCGTGTGTCCCAAATGTCTAATACAACAATTTCAGTATCAGTTATTTTATAAATTATTTCAAAATGACTAATAATTATAAATTTTGTATCATCGTATTTAGTAGCATTTCCAAATTCAGGTAATTTTGAAACAATAAGAAGATTTTCTTTAAAAAGACTATTTAATTTTTTGCTATAAACTTTAGATTTATTGCGATTATTCCAATAGTCAAAAATGTTTTTTCTTGAGGTTCTGGCTTCAATAGACCAAATTAATCTTCTAACCATTTTTGAATTTCTTTATCGGCTTCTTCATCAGAAATACATTCTCCATTTTTGTATTGTTCTAATGCTTTATCAATTCTATTTTGTTCCCATTCATTAAAAACGCGAACTTTTTCGTTAGTTGTTTTTTGATATGTTGATGGTGGTTCGTTTACCATAGTATTTGTTTGATAGACGCTAATCATTTCTTGAATTTTATTCAAAAGTTCAACATCATCCGTAGCAATAATTTTGGCAATAATTTCTAATTTTAATGCAGCGATATTCATCTATCTAAATTTTTATAAAATTAAGAATTTTTAGATAATATTGAATGAAACAAAACTTAAACTTTTGTCAAACCTAATTTGGCTCCACGTTTTAAAACAAATTCATAAGCAGCCTCGTATTCATTCGGAATTTCTCCTTCTAAAATTGCTTCTTT
Organism: Flavobacterium filum DSM 17961; assembly: GCF_000425465.1. Classification (GTDB taxonomy): domain Bacteria; phylum Bacteroidota; class Bacteroidia; order Flavobacteriales; family Flavobacteriaceae; genus Flavobacterium; species Flavobacterium filum. The sequence goes on from NZ_AUDM01000007.1 coordinate 57,598, forward strand.
TACGGCTTCTTTTAAAACGCCAATTTCACGAGAGGGTTTCAAATTGAACAGTTCCATAATTTCTTCTCCGGAAATAGGCGGCTGAAAGTTTCGCACGTGATCGCGTTCTTCTACTTCTACGATTTTTTGACGAACAATTTTGAAATTATTATGGTATTTTTTGAATTTATTCGGGTTCTTGGTGGTAATATCGGCTTCGCATAAAATCATTAAATCTTCAATGTCTTCGCCAGCATCAAACAATAAACGTCGCACCGCAGAATCGGTAACAATGTCTTGCGAAAGCACAATAGGTCGTGAACTCAACATCACCAATTTAGCAACGAATTTCATTTTATGGTTTTGCGGCATGTGCAACCGTTCAAAGATTTTCTTGACCATTTTTCCACCCAAAAATTCGTGACCATGAAATGTCCAGCCTTGTTTTTTGTTGAACTTTTTGGTTGGAGCTTTTCCAATGTCGTGAAGCAAAGCCGCCCAACGCAACCAAACATCATCGGTATTCGGACAAATATTATCTACCACTTCTAAGGTGTGATAAAAGTTGTTTTTGTGGGTATGACCTTCCATTTCTTCCACCTGATTTAAAGCGGTTAATTCGGGTAAAATTAACTCTAACAAACCGGTTTGATACAATAAAATAAAACCAATAGAAGGTTTTTCTGTGGAAAGAATTTTGTTTAATTCATCCACAATTCGTTCGCCGGTTATAATGTTGATTCGCTCATAATTTTTGGAAATAGAAGCCAATGCATTTTCTTCAATCGTAAAATTCAATTGCGTAGCAAAACGAATCGCACGCATCATTCGCAATGGATCATCCGAAAAAGTGATATCGGCATCCAATGGTGTTCGTATGATTTTATTTTTCAAATCTTCTAAACCATTAAAAGGATCGATTAAATCACCATAATTTTTTTCATTCAGCGAAAAAGCCAAAGCATTAATGGTAAAATCGCGTCGGTTTTGATCGTCTTGCAAAGTGCCGTTTTCTACAACCGGATTGCGACTTTCGAAATGATAACTTTCTTTTCGAGCACCCACAAACTCGATATCAATTTCCTGAAAACGAAGCATCGCCGTTCCGTAGGTTTTAAAAACCTGAACTTTTGGTTTGTTTGGAAGTAACTCTGAAACTTTGAGAGCCAATTCGATTCCGCTACCAACGGCAACAATATCGATGTCTTTTTTGAAATCTCTTTCTAACAAAAAATCACGTACAAAGCCACCAATTACGTAGCATTCAACGCCAAGCTCTTGTGCGGCTTGCGAGATGATTTTAAAGATTGGTTTTTTTAATGCTTTATTATAATTTACAACCACTTTTTTGTTTTTTTGCCACGAATTCTCAAATAATAACTTAGAATTAATTGTAGCAATTTTAATCGAATAAAAAATTTTTTTTCACAAATTCTATCTAAAGAATAATTCTTTTATATTCTAATGAATCTTTGTTGAAATTTACCAAAATTGCTAGTTTATTATTTGAAACTTTTAAATAATTTAAGCATTGAGCTATATGCTCGTCATTTAAAGATTTACATGATTTTATTTCTAAAATTATTTTATCCAATACGACAAAATCAGCGTAAAATTTGTGTTTTAAAATAGTATCCTTATAATTAACTGAATACTCTTTCTCTCTTTCAAATTGAATTAATGAATTTTTAAATTCATATTCGAGTGCATCTTTGTATACGATTTCAGAAAATCCTTTACCTAAATTATTATGTACTTCAAATAAAATGCCTACTAATTTATAGCTTTCCGTTTTGTATAAAATATCTGTCATTAAAATTTAATTCGTGAATTCGTGGCTTTTAACTTTATTTCCGAATAATCTGAACTTGACTATCCAACGTTAATTTTATAATCGTTGATGGCTTGTCGCAAATTTTTTCGCGGTGCAAATTTACAACATAGTCCACACCTTTAATAATTTCGGGACTGATTTCTTTAAATGATTTTGGAGTGGGTTCACCGGAAATATTTGCAGAAGTAGAAACCAGAGGTCTTTTCATGCGTTCCATCAATTTATAACAAAACGGTTCTTTCACAATTCGAACGGCCAAAGTTTGATCTTCTGCAATGATATTTGGAGCCACATTTTTGGGTTTATCCAAAATTAATGTGGTGGGTTTCTCTGATAAATCAAGAATTTGCCACGCTACTTCAGGAATGTCTTTGAATACATTATACATCATTTTTTCGCCATTCATCAACACAATCATGCTTTTGGATTCGGCTCTTTTTTTGAGTTCGTATATTTTTTTAACGGCTTCCGGATTCGTAGCATCACACCCAATTCCCCAAACAGTATCGGTAGGATAGAGAATGATTCCACCGTTTTGAATAACTTGGAAAGCGTTGTGGATTTCGGTGTTGATGTCCATTATTTTGTTTTATAGAATTTATGTGTTTCTTTCAAAGCTTTTTCAATAATTGAAAAGTTAATTTCTTCATTAAGAATTTTCAAATTTTGATCTGTAACTTCAAAAAAACCAGAAGCATAAATTGTCGTTATTTTATTTTTTTGAATTACAGCATATTTTTGATTATATCCACAAACAAACCAATCTCTGTTTGAATTTTCAAATAATATTTTTCCGGTACTATAGTCATTTAGATCATTTTTAACACCTAAATAGTTTTTCATTATTGTAGGCACTACATCATAATGAAGACTCAAATGAGAGTGTTTTTTTGCCTCTAAGGATGGATCAAATAGTAAAAACGGAACTTTGATTTGATGTTTTGAAAAGTTTCCACCATGTTGCCAATACCCTTTTTTATTATCATTGAATTCTTGACCATGGTCACCTGTAATTACAATTAAAGAGTTTTCTAATTCTCCCTCATCTTTTAGAGCTTCAATTATTTTTTCAATTTCATGGTCAATAAAGTTTAAAGAGTTTTTAAACCTATTTTTGAGTGGCAATGCATTATAATCATCATTTAAATCTAAATAATTTACATTTTTTATACTGGGTTTAAATGGAGTTTCAAAAGAATCCGGATAGTCAAAACCGTGAGCCGCATCATAAAACAAAAAACTAAAAAAAGGTTTTTCTTTGTTTCTATTTTTTAAAAAAGCTAAACAATCGGAGGTTATATCACAATCTCGTTCAGATGGACTATTTCCGTCAGAAAAATTTCTGAGATTTTTGATATGGCAAAAAACATTTTTATTGAAAGTTGGATTTTCAAGAGTAGAACTACTAAAAATCCCCATAGAATAATTTTGTTTAAGTAATTCGTCTATCAGAACAGGAGATTTTTGATAGTTGGTAAACGAATCATAATAAGTTGCGGGTATTCCGTAAAAAAGTGAAAAAATACCACCGGTAGTCATGTTTGAACCACTGTAATGATTTTCAAAAACTTGAGATTGTTGTGCAATTTCAAAAAGCGTTGGTGTTATTTCTGCGGTCAAACAGTCATATCGCCATGAATCTATCACTATCAGAATAATATTTTTTGTTTTTTCTAAAGGAGATGATTCTATTATTGATAATGGATATTGAATGATATTACCGCTATAATTTTGATTTAGTTTGTTGTTTTTTGCAATGAAATCTTTATCAACTAGTCCAACATTTGTCATTAATTTTTCAGCCGTTAATGGATAAAACAAAGGATATACATTTTTAAATTGAACAATCGGTCTATAAAAATTAACATCCGCCCATGCAAACATTAAATGACTTAGAAGAAAACAAATAGAAAAGGCAATTATTTGATATTTGAAATAAAACAATTTAATTTTTGAAATGGCCTTTTTCGAAATGTAATAAAACAAAAATTGTATGGAAATGATAAAAAATATAATTGCTCCAAAATAAAAAATATCACCATATGAAAATTGAAAAATATCATTAGCTCTTTTTCCAAAAAGCAATTCTAGAACAATTGGAGACAAATGGTAGCGAAATTGATCAAATATTTGTGAATCAATTTTTAATATAATCAGGAGTAAAACCGCTAAAATGGAATAAAATACAAAAGTGATTTTTTTTGATTTGGTAAGGAAATAAATGAAAATACTAATAAAAAAAGGTAATAATCCAATTAACACAAAATGACTAAATGTGGTAATTAAAAAATAAAGAATAGCCCCAAAATCATCTAAGCCATCAATGTGTTGAGCGTATGAAATAGCAACAACAAAAACTAATAAGATATTTAAAAGTGAAAAAATATATAATTGTGCAATGCCTTTTTTAAAATCTCTCATTTTTATAAATCTAAATAATCAAATACTTTTTTTGAAAAATCAATATTAATTTCTCTGCATTCTTCCAATAATCCATCAATCACTTGAGAGTTTTTTAATTGGCTTAAAGCTTCATCAAAAGTTGAAATTACAGGTTTGTGTTTAAAATCAAAAAATTTGGATGAATTCGGAATTGCAACTACCTTTTTATTCATCAACATAGCCCAATACATTGTATGATAACTATCGGTTACAATGTGTTCACAACTACCGATAAAAGAAATTAATTCATCTAAGTTTTTAGTGTTGGATGAGGTTGGAAAGTCTTTATATTTAGCTACAATAGTTTCTTTTTTTAGGGTGTCTTTATGAAAAACGATTCCCACTTCATTTGTACTATCATATTTTTTATCAAACAACGGATGAAGACAACTCACACAGGGAACATATTCGCCCGGCATTGAAAAATCTCTTGTTCCAACCAAACCAAATTTATCGGTATTGATGTTATATTTTGATATTTTTCCATAAGAAGAAGGTGATTTTTCATTGTGTCCAACTCCCCAAAGCACAATTTTTTTCCCTTTGGCAGTTAATTTTTCAAATAATTGCATTTGCATTGTAAATCCATCTCTGTTCAAAAGTCCACCGCCACCAACGATAAGTGAATTATTAGTGATTTGATCAATAAAATGTTGTGTTACTTTTTTATCCTCACTTTTATAATCAAAAATATCTAGACTTTTATTTTTTAATACTTCAAAATAATGATGTGGAGCACAAAAATAATCGCCAATATTATTCGGATCAATACGATGAATATTGACAACATCAACATTAAATTGTTCTGTATTCAGAATGGTATTTATCACCCTTCGCTTTGTGATTTTTCGTTGTATTGAACTAAAAATACTCATGTTGATGTATTGAATTATTTTGAAATGTTAAAAAGTAAACAAAAATACTGAATTTAAAAGTATTTTGATGGATTGATTTTTTCTGATTTAAATTAAGGTTTTAAACCATTTTGGAAATTTTAAAATTAAATGTTCTAATTTTGAAAACTAAATTCTAAAAAGACCTCTATGAAAATGATGGTTAGCCAAAATTATAGTGATAAAAAAGAAAAGCTTTTTGAGATTATTCAATCCTATTACAGCATTGGTCAATATATATATGAAGGCAATAGAAATAGTTTAAAAATTGTTGATTTTGAAAATCAAGTCATTTGTATTAAAGCATTTAAAAAACCTCATCTAATCAATAAGTTTTTATATGCTTATGTTAGAAAAAGTAAAGCAAAACGATCTTTTGAATATGCTGAACGCTTATTGTCAAAAGGAATTGGTACACCTGAGCCAATAGCTTATGTAGAAAACACCGATTGGTTAGGCTTAAATGATAGTTATTATATTTGTGAATACATCAAAGCAAATTATACTTTTAGAGATATATTAAAGTTAGAAGATGCTCAGAAGAAAGAAAAAATAATCAGGCAATTTGTAGCATTTACATATAAATTACATTGTGCTCATGTTGAATTTATTGACCATTCCACCGGTAATACACTTATAAAAGAGGAGGGGAATGATATTTTTTCATTCTTTTTAGTTGATTTAAACCGGACTAATTTTGATAAGGAAATGAATTTAGATGAACGAATTAAAAATTTCTCTAAACTAACTTCCAGTCAAGAAATTGTAGCTTTAATGAGTAATGAATATGCTAAATTAACCGGAGAACAAGAAACATATGTTTTTGAAAAAATGTGGAAATTTACGGCTGACTTTCAAAGCCGATTTTACAGAAAAAAAAGATTGAAAAAGAAATTGAAGTTTTGGAAGTAAAATTTCGTAAAAAATAGTACTTTTCGCTTCTTATTAGTTTCAATGAAAGTATCCATAATCATTACAACTTACAATTCCGAAGAATGGTTGCGTAAAGTCTTAATTGGCTATAGCGTTCAAACCGAATCTGAATTTGAAATTGTGATTGCTGATGATGGTTCAACCTCTAAAACTAAAGAATTAATTGATAGCTTTTCATCAAAATTTAAACATCCGATTGTGCATGTTTGGCAAGAGGATGATGGATTTCAAAAGCCAAAAATTCTAAACAAAGCCATTTTAGCATCCAATTCTGATTATTTACTTTTTACCGATGGCGATTGTATCCCAAGAAAAGATTTTGTTTTCACGCATTTATTTTTTAAAGAAGAAGGTTACTTTTTATCGGGAGGCTACTTCAAACTTCCCATGTCAATATCCAATTCCATTTCAGAAAATGACATAATTAATCAGGAATGTTTTGATATTTCATGGTTAAGAAAACAAGGATTATCATTCAATTTTAAACTTACTAAGTTAACGCACAATAAATGGATTGCAGCTTTTATGAATTGGCTTACTCCAACTAAGCGTTCTTGGAATGGACACAATTCGTCCGGTTTTAAAAAAGATATACTAGCGGTAAACGGATTTAATGAAGTGATGAAATATGGTGGTTTAGATCGTGAATTGGGTGAACGTATGTTTAATAACGGAATGCTTTCAAAGCAAATTCGTTACAGTGCGATTTGCTTACATTTAGATCATGCGAGAGGCTATTTTAGTCAAGAAGAATGGGATAAAAATCTCGCCATTCGAGCTTTTAATCGAAAGCATAACATCACTAAAACGCCAAATGGAATTAACAAAAATGTGTAGTCGAAAACTCTATTAATTGAGGAAGAATTAATTTTGGATTAAAACTTTGGTATAAACTTTCGGATTCTTTTTTTAGTATTTTTTCTGTTTTATGTATAAAAAGTTGCGGTTCAAAATCGTTTAAATGTACTGAGCAATGATTAATTCCATCTTCAAATGTGGCCCACATTTTTTTCTCAATCCAAGGTGAAAAAACAATAAATGATGGTTTATTCAATGCTTTTGCCATGTTAATTGCTCCACCATCGTTACCGATTATGGCGTCACATTGATGCATAATACCTATAAATGAACGCAAATCTTGTCCTAATAAGTCAAAGAATATTTTACTTTTGGTTTTTTCTGAACATAAATTGTAGATTTTTTTTGCTTGTTCAATTTGCTTTGGAAAATAGTTGAAGAGAATATTAACATTGTAATTTTCACCAATAAAATTAACCAATTCAGCCATATAAGAAAGCGGATATGTTTTCTTTTCTTCGCTCCCAATAATGCTCATCATGACTGTTTTTTTTGAAGAATCAACACCAAAGTCAGAAAACGTATTTTGAGCCGTTTGAATTTCTTCTTCGGTTAAAAACAGTTTCGGAATAGGCTCATAAAATGATTCTATTTTTAAAGGCTCTAACAACGATAATCGTCTTTCTATGGCTAGACCCAAATTTGTTTTAGGAGAATTAGCGTAGGGTACATTAATATCATAAATAAAATTACGACCTATTTTTTTGTATGATATTTTCTTTTTTGCTCCGCTCATTGAAGAAAGTAACCAACTTTCAAGCTTTGAATAGGCATCAATCAACAAGTCGTATTTTTCAGCCCTAAGTTTTTTGCCTAATTTAAAAAATGCCTTTTTACTGTTTTTATGCTCTTCAGTAAAACGAATAATTTGATCAATATTTGGATTATTTTCTAAAACCGGAATTGTATTTTCATGAACCAAATAATCAATTCGAGCCTCTGGATATGCTTTTTTTAACGTATTACACAAAATTGAACTCAGCAAAACATCACCTATCATTTTTTGTTGAATGACCAATATTTTTTTCATATTCAATTCTAATTTTATTGATTCAAGACTAATTTATTTTCAATCATTCGTTCGTTAAATGATTGAATATAGGCTTTAATAAACCTCTCCATTTCGGCTGCTTTTTCATTTTCGGATTTGATTAAATTGGTGGAAAGTAATTCATCTTTTTTAATATTATATAAACCTATTGCTTTTTTTCCGTCAAAAGCCAAATAATAATCACCTGAAATATAATGGTAAATGTTGTCTAAATAATACACAACAAAATCTTTTTCAGATTGATACGATTTACCATAGGTTATCATTTTACTTTCTATATTTAAATAGTCAATAATAGAAGGCATAATGTCAATTTGTTGCAAATTCTTATCGTTTTTTCCATTAATTGAAGGGTTAGATGGATCAAAAAACAAAATGGGAACTCGAAATTTCCCAACATTTGTCTTGAATTTTGGCTCTGTTGGTTCAGAGGAAGTGTGATCTGCGGTAATGACAAACAAAGTGTTTTTAAACCATTCCTGTTTTGAAGCTGTTTCAAAAAAACGTTTCAAGGCAAAATCAGTATAAGCAATACTTTCTTGAATTTTAGTTGTTCCTTTTGGAAATTTGCCGTTGTATTTTTCCGGAATAATATATGGATTGTGTGATGAAATCGTGAAAAGTGTCGCAAAGAAAGGTGCTTTGAATGAAGTTAATTTTTCTGAAAAAAACTGCATAAATTCTTCATCAAAAATGCCCCATCTTCCATCAAAAGCATCGGAACCGTCATATTCATTTTTACCAAAATAATTGTCAAAACCTGCTACTTTACAATATTGATCAAAATTTTGACTTCCGTTAAAAGCTCCATGAAAAAAGGAGGTTGAGTAGCCGTTGGCTTTCATAATTTTAGGCAAACCATAAACATCGTTTATAGCATAACTAGAGGTAATTAAGGAATGATTCATCAAACTCGGAATACTTGAAAGGGTAGAAGGTACGGCGTCAATAGAAAGTTTTCCGTTAGCAAAACCATTTTCAAAAAACAATGATTTTTCTATCAACTCATCTAAAAAAGGAGTTTGGCCACGTTGAATATTTTCTCTACCAAAACTTTCTAAAATTAAAATAACTACATTTTTACGGTTGTTATCTCCATCCTTTTTAAATTCTGTAATAGGATTGAAAATTTCAACTAATTCCTTTTCATCAAAATACTTAGGAGATTCTAACGTTTCCTTTTTTCCAATAGTCATCAAAATACAAAAAGGAGTATTGAGCACCAAAGCTGATTGATTTATGGAACCATAATTTACCGCATCTACAATTTTTATTGGTTTTTTCTGAATGCCGCCTCTCCCCAAAACAATAAAAAAACCAATGCAAATCAAAAATAGTAATGCTTGTTTTCCTTTTTGCGACCAACTTGAACTGAGTTCACTACTTTTTTCCCCGTTTGGCAACAATTTCCAAAAAGAGAAACCGATTAGAATAGCTAAAATGGGTAAGTACCAAAATTCAATCAGAAAGGAAAAAATTAAACCACCAATTTCATTTTCCATTCCGCTAGCTGTTATCATCCCAAAAGTACTTCTTCTGCCCGTAAATTTGTAATATTCAAAATCAACAAAATTGGTTAACATAAAGATGAAATTCACACTAAAAAAACCAATTTTCAAGAATTTTTGATAACGATCAGAATAGTTGATCTTACCGGGTAGTAGGTGAAAAAATGCATAAATTAAATTGATATAGGCAATAGCCGAAACATCAAAATGAATACCGCCCAAAAAACTTTTTGCAGTTACATTTTCAAACGCATTTCTATTGAATAGAAAAAAAAGAAATCGACAAATTTGATAAAAGAAAAGAACGATTAATAATCGTTTGAAATACAATTTGATACTTTCTAAATAATTTGCCATTTGAAATGAAAATTACGGTAAATGCAAGAATTCAATAAATGATAGTTGGGTGAAAAATAAAAAGTTCCTTCATTCAATTCTGAAAACAGATAGAAGGAACTGAATTGTTTATAGCTTTTTTAAACTGCCACATTATATTCTCTCAACGCATCGTTGAGCGAAGTTTTCAAATCGGTTGAAGGTTTACGCTGACCAATAATCAGTGCACAAGGAACTTGAAATTCGCCAGCTGGAAATTTTTTGGTATAGCTTCCCGGAATCACCACCGATCGAGCAGGAACAAATCCTTTATATTCCACCGGACTTTCGCCTGTTACGTCAATAATTTTGGTTGAACCGGTCAAAACCACATTGGCACCTAAAACAGCCTCTTTTTCCACACGAACACCTTCTACTACAATACATCTCGAGCCAATAAATGCTCCGTCTTCAATGATAACCGGTGCTGCTTGTAGCGGTTCTAAAACCCCACCAATACCAACACCTCCACTCAAGTGAACGTCTTTTCCAATTTGAGCACAGCTTCCAACTGTTGCCCAAGTATCTACCATTGTGCCTTCATCCACATACGCTCCGATGTTTACATAACTTGGCATCATGATTACACCTTTGGATACATACGCACCGTAACGTGCTACGGCAGGAGGAACCACGCGAACCCCTTTTTCGGCATAGTTGCGTTTCAATTCCATTTTGTCGTGGTATTCAAAAATACCGGCTTCCCAGGTTTCCATTTTTTGAATAGGAAAATACATTACTACAGCTTTTTTAACCCATTCATTCACTTGCCAACCATCAGTTGTGGGTTCGGCTACGCGAAGTTTTCCGTTATCTAATAATTCAATAACTTCTCTGATGACAGCAGTAGTAGTTTCTTCTTGCAATAAAGCTCTGTTTTCCCAAGCTTTTTCTATGATAGGTTGTAAATTGTTCATTTTATAAAATTTTGACAAAGATAAAATCTTTTCGCAATACATTTTGGTTTGATTTTTGTAAACTTACTTCAGAAAAATAACAAAATGAACTAAATTTGTATTGAACCTAATGATATTTAATATGAAAACGAAAAACACATCTCTATTCTTATTCGCTCTTTTGATATTGAGTTGTAATCAAAAAATAAAAGAAGAAGGAAACGAGGAAATCGTTGCAGATTCTACTGAGGTTGTTGTAAATAATGAGCACAACGCCAAGAACTCTTTAGATTATATTGGGATGTATCAAGGTGTTGTTCCCTGTGCTGATTGCGAAGGAATTGAAACTTTACTGACATTGGAAGATGAAACCAACTACGTTTTAAAAACCAATTATTTAGGGAAAAAGAAAAATTCAACTAATGAAGTTCGGGGTGTTTATTCGTGGAATGAAGCCGGAAACACAATTATTTTATCCGGAATTGAAAATGCACCCAATCGTTATTTTGTTGGAGAAAATTATCTAACGCAATTAGATTTGGAAGGAAATAAAATTAGTGGTGATTTGACTGAGAAATACGTTTTGCAAAAGAAAACTGTAGTTGATGAATTACCTCCTCCGCCAACTCCATCAGCTTCAAATTTTAATGATGTTAAAAAGCAAATTACATCAGTGGAAAATAAATCACTCATCTCAACCAAATGGCGTTTGGTTGAAATAAACGGAAAAAAAATTGACGCATCCGATAAATCTAAAAAAGAGATGTTTATTCAATTAAATAAGGAAAATAGTTATGCTGCTTTTGCTGGTTGCAATAACATGATGGGAAGTTTTGAAATTAAAGAAGAAGCAATGAGAATCAAATTCTTTAAAGGAGCTTCCACCCTGATGGCGTGCCCGGACATGACAACCGAACAAGAATTTGCAGAAATGCTTGAAAAAGTGGATAATTACAGTATTAACGGAAATAATTTGTCATTCAATAGAGCAAGAATGGCACCGTTGGCGAAGTTTGAAGCAATTAAATAATGATGTATATTTGTAAAAAGTATTTGTTATGGAAACTATTAGAATCGATTGTGAACCAAACATCAAGTCAAAAATTGTAGAGTTTTTGAATAATTTTTCTTCTCATGAATACAAAATAATAAATGAGGACTCTTCTTATCTGGATGAAAAAAGAAAATTGGAAGCTTCATTTGAAAAATTAAAAAATGGTACAGCAACATGCTATTCATTAGATGAATTAGATAAGTTTCTTGACGAAACTATTTCAGAATATGAAGATTGAAGTTACCAATGATTTTAAATATAACCTTGAAAAACAGGTCAGATTTATATCAAAAGATAAGCCAAAAGCAGCAAAAAAGTTTAAATCTGATTTGATCAAGAGTTTACGTAAAGATTTAAAAAGACCATTCCATTTTAAAAAATCCATCCATTTTGATAATGAGAATATCAGGGATTATGTTTTCAAAGGCTATGTTTGTGTTTATTTCATTGACACAGAAAATAAAATAGTGACCATTTTTGGTTTTATTAATTACAAAGAATCTTTATAAAATGCCACGAATCCTCGCCATAGATTACGGAATCAAACGCACCGGAATTGCAGTTACCGATGAATTGCAAATCATTGCTTCAGGGTTAACAACTATTCCTTCTGATACAATTATTCCTTTTTTGAAAGATTATTTTTCAAAGGAAAATGTTTCTACAGTTTTAATTGGCGAACCCAAACAAATGAACGGATTACCATCAGAAAGTGCTCCCATTATTGAAAAATTTGTAGAAACATTTTCGGTTGAATTTCCACAAATGAAAGTTATCCGTGTCGATGAACGTTTTACTTCCAAAATGGCTTTTCAAACGATGATTGATAGTGGTTTACGCAAGAAACAACGTCAAAATAAAGGTTTAGTCGATGAAATTGCCGCTACTATTTTACTACAGGATTTCTTAACCCGTAAAATGATTTAAACCAAAATAGGCAAAAAGATTAACGAATTTTCAGAATTCTTTTTATTACTTTTGCCACCTTAAAAGAGCAAATGTAGCTCACAAATAATACGCATTATAAAATGATTTTACCAATAGTAGGTTACGGAGATCCGGTTTTACGCAAAGTAGGTCAAGATATTGCTGCAGATTATCCAAATCTTTCGGATTTGATTGCCAATATGTATGAAACCATGTACAATGCCTATGGCGTTGGTTTAGCTGCCCCTCAAATTGGTTTGGCCATTCGTTTGTTCATTGTAGATACAGAGCCTTTTAGCGAAAGCGACGATTTGAAACCTGAAGAAAAAGAACAATTGAAGGGTTTTAAAAAGACGTTTATAAATGCTAAAATTCTAAAAGAAGAAGGAAACGAATGGGGTTTTAATGAAGGTTGTTTGAGCATTCCGGATGTTCGCGAAGATGTGTATCGAAAAGAGCGAATTTCGATTGACTATTTTGATGAAAACTTCACCAAACACACTGAAGTATACGATGGATTAATTGCCAGAGTAATTCAGCACGAATACGATCATATTGAAGGCATTTTATTTACCGATAAAATTTCTACATTAAAAAAGACATTAATTAAAAAAAGACTTCAAAACATAATGGATGGCAAAATCAGAGCTGATTATAAGATGAAGTTTTTCAACAAAAAAGGAAGATAATAAAGTTTAATTATAGTTTAAAATGAGTTTACAGAAAATATTAGCCATTTCGGGAAAACCGGGATTATTTGAATTAAAATTACAAACCAGAACCGGTTTTGTAGCAGAAAGTTTATTAGACGGAAAAAAAATTACGGTAGGTATGCGAAGCAATGTGAGTTTGCTTTCTGAAATTGCGGTCTATACCTATAATGAAGAAGTGAAATTAGCTGAGGTATTCAAAGCCATTGCTACAAAAGAAAACGAAGGTGCGTCTATTTCTCACAAAGAAGATAACACTGTCTTGTTGTCTTATTTCAGAGAAGTAATGCCTGAATTTGATGAAGACAGAGTTTACCCTTCCGATATTAAAAAAATAATCAATTGGTACAATATGTTACAACCAAAAGGATTTGTAACACTTGAAGCGTTATCTAAAGAAGGAAAAGAAGAAACAGCCGAATAAATTTTGATAATTAAATCCTGCGATGAGCAGGATTTTTTATTTTTACATAAATCATATACAATGCATACAAGAGAACAACAATTAGCTGCTTTTGGTCGCCTACTCGATATCATGGACGATTTACGAGAAAAATGTCCTTGGGATAAAAAGCAAACCTTGGAAAGTTTGCGTCATTTGACCATTGAAGAAACGTATGAATTAGGTGACGCCATTTTGGATAATGATTTACAAGAAATCAAAAAGGAATTAGGTGATTTATTATTACATATTGTTTTTTATGCCAAAATTGGCAGCGAAACAAATGCTTTTGATATTGCCGATGTAGCCAATAGTATTTGCGATAAATTAATCGACCGTCATCCACATATTTATGGCGATGTAGTGGTTGCCAATGAAGAAGAAGTGAAACAAAATTGGGAGAAATTAAAACTGAAAGAAGGAAAAAAATCGGTTTTAGAAGGAGTTCCAAAAAGTTTACCGGCACTCGTTAAAGCTAGCCGAATTCAAGACAAAGTAAAAGGAGTTGGTTTTGATTGGGAAGAACCACATCAAGTTTGGGATAAAGTTCAGGAAGAAATTTCAGAATTTCAAGAGGAAGTAAAATCAGGAAATTTTGAAAAAATGGAAGCCGAATTTGGAGATGTTTTGTTTTCGATGATTAATTATGCACGGTTTTTAAAAATCAATCCAGAGGATGCTTTGGAGCGAACAAACAAAAAATTTATGAAACGATTTATGTACCTCGAAAGTAAAGCTGTAGAATTAGGAAAACCCCTTTCAGATATGACTTTAGCTGAGATGGATGTCTTTTGGGAAGAAGCAAAAAAGCTATAAAACCATAAGCGAAAACGTTTTCGTATTTCTTTGAATTTTATACGACGAAAACAATTTATCATTGCATTTTCATTCATTACAAGTGTTCAAGAATACTTAATTTTAAATAATTCGTAAATCATATTTCTTTTTTTGTGTATTGATTTTTAGTAACTTAATTTTGTTTAATAACTTAAAAATCAATCATTATGATAAAAAAACTACTTTTAACTTTTTTGTTATGCTTTAATGTGTCAATTGTATTGGCTCAATTTGATAACATTTCTATTATCGGACAATTTACAAATTGGAATGCAGATATTCCAATGAATACAACCGATGGTATAACCTATACCTTGACTTCACAAAATTTTGCTGTAAGTGGTGGAGCTAAATTCAGAAAAGATAACAATTGGGATACCAATTGGGGTTCAACTACTTTTCCTTCAGGAACTGCTACACAAGGAGGTCAAGATATTCCGGTTCCAATGGGTACTTATGATATCGTTTTTAATAAAGATACTGGTGCTTATACCTTTACTACAGTAGCATCTCAATTTGATAATATTGGAATAATTGGAGCTTTTAATGAATGGTCAGAAAGTGTTCCAATGGTTACTTTTAATGGTTCTCTTTATACTTTAGATGATTTTCATTTTACAGCAAATGATGTTAAATTCAGAAAAGACAATTCTTGGGATGTAAACTGGGGTGGAAGCACATTTCCCTCCGGTGAGGCGATACCAAATGGAAATGATATTCAATTAACAGCTGGTTTTTATAATGTAACTTTTAACTATTCTGGATTAAATTATTCTTTTATTCAGGTTCCGGTTTCTATTTTAGGTACCGGTGCACAAGGTTGGGAAACAGATATTGCAATGCCTTCTACTGATGGTGGAGTTACTTTTTTATTAGAAAACTTCACCTTATCAAACGGATTTGTAAAGTTTAGAGCAAATTCTTCTTGGGCTAAAAACTGGGGAAGTGCTGATTTTCCAGCTGGAGTGGGTTCTCAAAACGGTGTTGATATTCCAACCACAGCAGGATTATATAATATTTCTTTTAATCGATTAACGGGTGCATATAACTTTGAAGAAGTTTTAAGTGTAAACGATTCTAATTTGGTGAAATTAACTGTTCACCCAAATCCATCTTCTTCAAGTTGGAATTTGAGTGTTGCTGATAATCAAATTAATAGCGTTCAACTTTTTGATATTACCGGAAAATTGATGATTTCTCTTCAACCAAAATCAAATGAAGTTTCTATTGATGGAAACGGATTAACAAGTGGTATTTATTTTGCAAAAGTGACTGCAAATAATGCTACTCAAACCATTAAGTTAGTTAGAAATTAATCAGTTAGGATTAATTTTATTTTTTAACCACGAGTAGTAAAATACTCGTGGTTTTTTATTCCGCCATTCTTTTCAACTTATTCTTTTCAATTATACTTATTCTTTTCCCATTAATGTCAATTAAACCGTTTTTATTGAATTCAGACAATAATCGAATACAACTTTCTGTTGCCGTACCAATCATCCCAGCCAATTCTTCTCTGGAAAGTTGAATATGAAGTGAGCCATCTTCATTCTTGCCAAACGTATCTTCTAAGTATAATAATGTTTCTGCCAAACGTTCTTTTACAGTTTTTTGAGCCATGGAAACCATGTGATCGTCTGATTCTTTCAAATCACCACAAATGGTTTTCATCACATTCATTGAGAATTGATTGTTGTTATTAAAAAAGCCCAATACTTCCGATTTTGGAATAAAACAAACTTCCATGTCTTCTAATGCTACTGCACTTAAATTAGTGGGTTCGTCACTAATCATGGATCGTTGTCCTAACAATTCTCCGGGTTTAACCAATTTTACGATTTGATCTTTACCATTAGCACTTAGTTTAGAAAGTTTGCAAACTCCGTCTTTTATGCAGTAAATTCCGTTTACCGATTCACCTTCTTCAAAAATAGATTCACCTTTTTTTATGGTGTAGGAAGTTTTACAGTTGGCCATTTTAAGTAATTCTTCTTTGTTAAGGGCTTTTAACGAACTAAATTCCCTTACAATACATTGCTCACACTTGCTCATGGTGTATTTATTTATTGTTGGTATTTACAAAGATAATTAAAGTATGACAAATATCATATTTTAATTTTCATCCTTTTGCAACCTTTGTTGCAGGTAAAATGAGCAAAAGATGGACACAGAAAATTGTTTCCATTGTGGTAATGAAATTAGTAAAAAAGACGAAATATTTTTTGACGAAAAAAGTTTTTGTTGCAATGGTTGCAAAACCGTTTATGAAATTTTTAGTCAAAATGACTTAACGTGTTATTATGATTTTCAAGCAGCCCCGGGTGCGACTCCACAAGATATACAAGGTAAATATGATTTTTTAGACAATGAAGACATTGTTACTAAACTTCTCGAATTCCAAGAGGATACAACACATATTGTTTCACTCTACATTCCGCATATACACTGTAGCTCGTGTATTTGGATTTTGGAAAATCTACAAAAACTTCAATCAGGAATAGTTACTTCGCAAGTTAATTTTCCTGAGAAAAAGGTTCGTGTCACTTTTCAACCTGAGCAAACTTCCTTAAAGAAAATTGTCGAATTACTCAGTTCAATCGGTTATGAACCGTATATAAGTCTAGAAAATTTTGATAATGGAAAAAAAGACATCGATCGAAGTTTGATTTATAAAATAGGTGTTGCCTTTTTTTGTTTTGGAAATATCATGTTACTTTCCTTTCCGGAATATTTTGAAGTTGAAGAATATTGGATAAATGAATACCGTGGATTTTTCCGGTGGTTGATTTTCGGAATTTCGTTGCCTTCTTTCTTTTATTCCGCCAGTGGCTATTATGTTTCGGCTTATAAAAGTGTAAAATCTGGTTTGTTGAATATTGATATTCCGATTGCTTTAGGAATTGTAGTGATGTTTGTCAGAAGTACAGTTGATATTGTCTTCGATTACGGTCAAGGTTTTTTTGATAGCATGACCGGGCTCATCTTTTTTATGTTGTTGGGAAAATTATTTCAACAAAAAACCTACGCGTTTCTTTCTTTTGAACGAGATTATAAATCCTATTTTCCTATTGCGATAACTAAAGTTTTAGCCGATGGTTCTGAAACTTCTGTGCAAGTATATGACATTCAAAAAGGAGATCGACTTTTAATCCGAAACCAAGAATTAATTCCGGTTGATGGTATTTTAATTTCCGAAAATGCATACATTGATTACAGTTTTGTGACAGGAGAAGCCGTTGCCATCGAAAAAAAATCAGGCGATAAAATCTTCGCTGGCGGTAAACAAATGGGTAAAATTATTGAAATGGAAGTGCTTTTCTCCGTTTCTCAAAGTTATCTCACACAATTGTGGAGCAACGATGTATTTCAGAAAAAAGTTGAGGTCAAACACAAAACCGTAACCGATAAAATCAGTCGCTATTTCACTCCTGCATTATTAGGATTGGCATTTTTTTCTTTTTTGTATTGGATTTTTATCGATACCAATACGGCTTTCAATGTCTTTACTGCGATATTAATTGTGGCTTGTCCGTGTGCTTTGGCATTAACCGCTCCTTTTACGTTGGGAAATGTGCTTCGAATATTAGGCAAACGAAAATTCTATCTCAAAAACGCTACCGTAATTGAACAATTAGCTCAAGTAGATACATTGGTTTTTGATAAAACAGGAACGATTACTACGAATAAAAAAACTGCAATTACGTATGAAGGAATTCCTTTGAATGAACATGAACTGAAGTTGTTGAACAACGCACTTAGAGGTTCTAATCATCCGTTAAGCAGAAGGTTGTATGATTTTATTCCTGCACAAAAAAAGATAAATCCCACTCATTTTGAAGAAATTATTGGCAAAGGAATTTTTGCTGAAATAGAAGGAAATACCATCAAATTAGGTTCTTCGCAGTTTTTAAAAACCATGACCGAGAATACGCATAAAAAAACCAAAGTTCATGTGGAAATAAATGGTGTTTACAAAGGTAGTTATGTGTTTAATAATCAGTACCGAGAAGGGTTAGAGCAATTGTTTTTTCAATTAGCAAAAAAATATGATTTAGTCATCTTATCAGGTGATAATGACGGTGAACGAAAAATTCTGGAAAAAATGTTGCCTGAATCAACCATTTTGGTATTCAATCAAAGGCCGGAAGAAAAATTGCACTACATTGAAAAACTTCAAAATCAAGGAAAAAATGTAATGATGATTGGAGATGGATTAAACGATTCCGGTGCATTAGCACAAAGTAACATTGGCATTTCTATTTCAGAAAATGTGAATGTTTTTTCGCCTGCGTGCGATGGAATTTTAGATGCTTCTCAATTTTCTAAAATTGGCTTTTTTATGCGTTATTCTAAAAATGCCATGAAGACAATTTACATGAGTTTTGCACTTTCTTTAGCCTATAACGTGGTAGGTTTAAGTTTTGCTGTAACCGGAAATTTATCACCACTTGTGGCTGCGATTATTATGCCGTTGAGTACCATCACTATTGTAAGTTTCGTAACGATAATGACCAATATTTACGCACGTACGGATAGGTCGCGACCTGTCCCATAAAAAATCGATAAATGCTTTCCAACAAAAAAATAATAGCATGACAAATATCATGTTTTATAAAAACCAGTCAAACTAACTTTGTTAACATAAATTTAAGGTATGAGCGTCATTTACATTTTAATCACTATCAGCATTATTGTGGCCGTTTTTTTTCTGTATGCATTTATAAAAGCAGTTAGAAGTGGTCAATATGATGATGATTATACTCCTTCCGTCAGAATACTTTTTGACGATGAAATCAAGAAACCAAACAAAAATCAAATAAAAACAATCGAAGAAAAACAAGTATAATTATGGAAATGCAACAATTTTATTACGACAACAAAATTGTAAAGAAATTTCTCTACGCGTCAATCGTTTTTGGGGTAGTAGGGATGTTAGTGGGTCTTATTTTGGCCCTTATGTTTTTGTTTCCCAACATGACGGACGGAATTTCATTCCTTAGTTTTGGGCGACTTAGACCTTTACATACCAATGCAGTTATTTTCGCTTTCGTGGGTAACGCAATTTTTGCGGGAGTATATTACTCCATGCAACGTTTATTAAAAACCAGAATGTACAGCGATGTGCTGAGTAACATTAATTTCTGGGGATGGCAATTAATCATTGTTGCCGCTGCCATAACATTACCACTTGGTATTACGACCTCAAAAGAGTATGCCGAATTAGAATGGCCAATCGATATAGCTATTGCTTTAATTTGGGTAGTGTTCGGTATCAACATGATTATGACGATCATCAAAAGAAGAGAACGTCATATTTATGTTGCGATTTGGTTTTATATCGCCACGTTCGTAACTGTTGCTATTCTTCATATTTTCAATAGTTTAGAACTTCCTGTCTCTGCTTTAAAAAGTTATTCAGTTTACGCTGGTGTACAAGATGCATTGGTGCAATGGTGGTACGGACACAATGCGGTGGCGTTCTTTTTAACAACACCGTTTTTAGGTTTGATGTATTATTTTGTTCCTAAAGTGGCGAATCGTCCTGTATATTCGTACCGATTATCAATTATCCACTTTTGGTCGTTGATTTTCATTTACATCTGGGCCGGACCTCACCATTTATTATATTCTGCTTTACCGGATTGGGCTCAAAATTTAGGAGTTGTTTTCTCAGTAATGTTGATTGCTCCATCTTGGGGAGGTATGATTAACGGATTACTTACGTTAAGAGGTGTTTGGGATAAAGTAAGAACTGATGCCGTTTTGAAATTCTTCGTTGTGGGGATTACCGGTTATGGTATGGCAACGTTTGAAGGGCCGATGCTTTCGCTTAAAAATGTAAATGCTATTGCTCACTTTACTGATTGGATTATTGCACACGTACACGTTGGAGCTTTAGCATGGAACGGTTTCATGACGTTTGGTATGATTTATTGGTTGATTCCTCGTATGACGAAAACCAAATTGTATTCTGAAAAATTAGCCAATTTCCATTTCTGGATTGGAACGTTAGGTATCATTTTATATGCATTGCCACTTTATGTTGCCGGATTTACGCAAGCCTCTATGTGGAAACAATTCAATCCGGATGGAACCTTAGTGTATGGAAACTTCCTTGAAACGGTTACGCAAATCATGCCAATGTACTGGATGCGTGCCATTGGTGGAACACTTTATGTTACGGGTCTATTAGTATTGGTATATAACGTAATCAAAACAGTTGCTGCCGGTTCTAAAGTAGAAGATGAATTAGCAGAAGCACCCGCTCTTGCTGTAATTTCTTCAAGAAGAATGAAAGATGAAAAATGGCATTCTTGGTTAGAAAGAAGACCTATTCAATTTACTGTATTGTCATTAATAGCTATATTAATTGGTGGCATTATTCAAATTATACCAACCATTGTAGTAAAATCAAATATACCAACTATAGCCTCAGTTAAACCTTATACACCATTAGAATTAGAAGGGCGTGATTTATACATCCGCGAAGGTTGTGTGGGTTGTCACTCTCAAATGATTCGTCCATTCCGTTCAGAAGTGGAACGGTATGGTGACTATTCTAAAGCAGGGGAATATGTATATGATCATCCATTTTTGTGGGGTTCAAAACGAACAGGACCTGACTTACATCGACTGGGAGGAAAATACAATGATAATTGGCATTTTAATCACATGTGGGATCCGCAAAGTACTTCACCGGGATCAATTATGCCTGGTTATAAATGGTTATTTGATAATAAAGCAATGGATTATTCTCAAATAGAGAAAAAAATGGAAGTAATGGTTACACTTGGTGTTCCATACACTCCGGAAGATATTGCGAATGCTAGAAAATCAATTGATGAGCAAGCTGCTCAGATTGAGAAAAATTTACATGCTGATCCTGATTTTGTAAAATCGTATGAAGAAAGTAAAAAGAATGCAGCTACTCGTGGTGAAGAATTTGTAGCCATGAAAGACAGAGAAATCACAGCTCTTATTGCATACCTACAACGTCTTGGTACGGATATTAAAGTAAAAGAAACCGCTCAAAAATAATTGTTATGCTCAAGTTTATTAAAGGCCACATGGACAGTATCTCTGGGATAGAGGTTTATCCGATTATTTCGCTGAGTATTTTCTTTATCTTCTTTGCTTTACTTTTATTTTGGGTATTCACTTATAGCAAAGAAAAAATAAATGAATTGAGTGATATACCATTAAAAGAAGATAATTAGTTAACCTTATTATACGTAAAAAATGAAAAAATTAATTCCATCATACGTTAGAGTTCCATTAATTTTTGCCCTTGTTTTAGGAGGAATGGAATATTTTATTGACTCGGGAGACAAGCCTGCATTTGTAGAGTATCCCATGGTAGCCTTATTTTTAGGTGTGTTTTTGTTCTTATTGATAGCAATTGAAATTGTAGTAAGTGCAGTAGATAGAGTAACCTATCATTTGTTAACAGAAGAACAAAAACAACAATTGGAGCAAGCACAATCTATTCCATTTACAGAAAGTGCTTTTTATCAAAATTGGATAAAAAAACTTACTCGTTCAAAGGAAATAGATGAAGAACATGATGTCATGCTTAATCATGACTATGACGGTATTAAAGAACTAGATAATGTATTGCCACCATGGTGGGTATATTTGTTCTATATAACTATTATTTTTTCCTTCGTTTATTTAGTAAGATTCCATGTTATTAAGGAGTATGATCAAGCATCTGAATTTGAAACTGAAATGGCAATAGCGAAAGCAGAAGTTGAAAAATATAAGTTAACTGCTCCAGATTTAATGGACAAAGAAAAAGTGACTTTGTTAACAGATGCTACAGCTTTAGCAGAAGGGAAGAAAATTTATGATGCAAATTGTATGGCTTGTCACAAAATCGATGGTGGTGGATCAATTGGTCCTAATTTAACCGATGAACATTGGATTTTAGGCGGTGGAATTAAAAATGTATTCAACACCATTATGGAAGGTGGTCGTGAAGGTAAAGGAATGGTGCCTTGGAAAGCTACCATTAAACCTTCAGACATTCAAAAAGTAGCTAGTTATGTGCTTTCACTCCAAGGAACCAATCCGAAAGATGCAAAAGCACCGGAAGGAGATGTTTGGGTGGATGAAAATGCTCCTAAAGCAGATGCAAAAGCAGATTCAACTACTACTTCAACAGAAGTTGTAATGAAATAAAAATAAATCCCGGATGTAATTCCGGGATTTATAAATTTAAAAATCAAGGTATGAGCAAGTTACCTGACGAAAGTTTTAGAGATAGCATCGGAACTATCAATAAAGAAGGAAAAAGAGCTTGGATTTTTCCCAAAAAACCCAAAGGATATTTTTATGATAAAAGAAAGTTAGTAAGTTACTTTTTGTTAGTTTTCTTATTTGTTGCTCCTTTTGTCAAAATTAACGGACATCAGTTTTTGATGTTCAATGTATTGGAAAGAAGATTTAATATTTTCAGTTTTCCTTTTTGGCCACAAGATTTTCATTTGTTTGTCATTTCAATGATTATCGGAGTGGTAGGATTAGCACTATTTACCGTAGCTTTTGGTAGAATTTTCTGCGGATGGTTTTGCCCGCAAACTATTTTTATGGAAATGGTTTTTCGCCGTATCGAATATTGGATAGATGGTGACAGAGGAGCACAAATTCGTTTAGCAAAACAAGAATGGAATGCAGAAAAAATAAGAAAAAGAATCACCAAATGGATCATCTTTTTTATCTTTTCTTTCTTAATAGCCAATGTGTTTTTAGCCTATTTGGTAAGTAGTGATCGGTTGTTGTTAATGATTAAAGAAGGACCCGCTTTACACACCAGTACGCTTGTTGCGTTGTTAATATTTACTGCGGTTTTCTATTTCATTTTTGCATGGTTTAGAGAACAAGTATGTATCATCGCTTGTCCTTACGGAAGAATGCAAGGCGTTTTATTAGACAACAAATCCATAAATGTAGCCTATGATCATGTTCGTGGAGAAAAAGAAATAGGACGAGCCAAATTTAATAAACAAGAAGACAGAGCATCTACCGGAAAAGGAGATTGTATTGATTGTAAACTTTGTGTACATGTTTGTCCAACAGGAATTGATATTCGCAATGGAACCCAATTAGAATGTATTAATTGCACAGCCTGTATTGATGAATGTGATACCATCATGGAAAGTGTTGGGTTACCAAAAGGATTAATTCGCTATGCTAGTGAAGATGAAATTGTAAAAAAAGAAAAATTCGTCTTTACCACCCGAATGAAAGGTTATACCGCCGTGTTAACCATTTTAATTGGCGTGTTGATCGGTATGTTGTTTTTGAGAAATGATGTGGAAGCTACTGTATTGCGATTACCCGGTCAATTGTTTGAACATAAAGGTGAAAATATCAGTAATGTTTATACCTATAAAATTGTAAACAAAACCACCAAACAATTTGACAATGTGACCTTTAAATTAATTGAACCCAAAGGTGAAATTATTTTAGTTGGAAATCCATCCATCAAAGTTAAACCGGATGGAATTGCTAAAGGAACTTTATTTATCGAAATTAATCCGGCCTACATTGAAGGAGATAAAATTAAATTGAAAATTGAAGTATATGATGGCGAAAATCTTATTGAGACCGCTACCACCAACTTCATGGGACCAAGAAGCTTTAATTAACGAAATAGCTTAGCTACTCAGTAACTCAGCTACTCAGAAACTTAAAAAAAAATGAAAATTAATTGGGGAACAGCAATCGTAATTGCATTTGGATTGTTTATGACATTCATCTTATTCTTTGTTTTCAAAGTGCAATCGGATAGTAAATATGATAATGAATTAGTAGTTCAAGAATATTACAAACAAGAACTCGTTTTTGAAAAACAAATGGAAAAAGAGCAAAATGACAAAAATTTAGCTCAACCCGTTCAAGTAACTTCTCAGGAGGAAGGATTAAAAATTGTTTTTCCTGAAAGTATGGATATACAAAAAATCAAAGGAAAAGTGTCCCTTTACAGACCGTCTAACCAAAAACTGGATTTTGATGTTCCGATTTCATTTTCCGGTCCACATTTGCTCATACCTAAAAGTAATTTGGTAGGCGGTCGCTGGGACATTTCTATTGATTGGACGTATGATGGAAAAGAAATTTTAACGAAGAAAACAATTTATTTATAGAAAGTTGTCCGTTATCCGTTGTCCGTTATCAGACAACCGACAACCGACAACAGATAACCGACAACCGACAACAGTCATGCTCTATACCGCTCTCATATTCGGATTAATCAGCAGTTTTCATTGCATCGGCATGTGTGGACCAATTGCCATGATGATTCCTGTTGATCGAAATAATGCAGCGAAAAGAATCATCCAAATCTCTCTATATCATTTGGGAAGGTTATCGGCTTATGCCATGCTAGGATTGTTTTTTGGGATGTTGGGGAAAGGTTTGTTCTTAGCCGGATTACAACAACAATTGTCAATCATCGTAGGTGTATTAATGATTTTGTTTGTTATTA
The DNA here is from genome assembly GCF_000425465.1 of Flavobacterium filum DSM 17961. GTDB lineage: Bacteria > Bacteroidota > Bacteroidia > Flavobacteriales > Flavobacteriaceae > Flavobacterium > Flavobacterium filum. The sequence goes on from NZ_AUDM01000007.1 coordinate 82,826, forward strand.
TTCCAGAACGGAAAATGGCTCAATACAATTTTTCAAAACCCATTTACAAAATCATTTCAAAAGTAAAAAGTCATTTAGGAGCTCAATTCAAAAGAAAAACATTTGATGCTTTATTTACCATGGGATTACTCAATGGTTTTTTACCATGCGGAATGGTGTATGCAGCACTTTTTGGAGCCATTGCCATGCAAAATGAATGGATGGGAGCAACCTATATGATCTTATTCGGATTAGGAACTATCCCGATGATGAGTGCCGTGGTGTTAATCGCGAATTTTATTACAGTACCTGTTCGCAATAAAATTCAAAAAATGATTCCCATCATGGTATTCATCATCGGTAGTTTATTCATCATGAGAGGAATGGGGTTGGATATTCCTTATCTATCGCCTAAAACCACATCATTAATCGTTCAAGCCAATCCGAATTGTCATTAAGATTTTTAGTTTTTCAGTTTTGAAAACGAGCAACCTTTAAAAGTTGTTCGTTTTCTTTTTATAACCTGATGAAAGTCATGTTTTAACTGCTTATTTAATCCGAAATTTATAGTATAATTTCTAAATGAACAGTTATGTTACAGTTTGACAGTAAACACGTAAAAAATGTAGTGCTACTGGGTCACACCGGTAGCGGTAAAACGACATTGGCAGAAGCCATGTTGTTTGAATCAGGAATCATTAACCGAAGAGGTTCCGTTGAGGAAAAAAATACGATTGCCGATTATACCGACATTGAACATGAAAAAGGAAAAACGCTTTTTTCTAAATTGGTCAATTCAAAATGGAAAGGCTATAAAATCAATATGATAGATACTCCCGGATATGATGATTTATCAGGTGAGATTATCAGTGCGATGCGGGTTTCCGAATGTGGTGTGATGCTTCTCAATGCTAGAATGGGAGTAGAAGTTGGAACCGATATTATTTGGCAATATACCAATGAATTTAAACTTCCTGTTATTTTTGCGGTAAATCAACTCGATCATGAACAAGCCGATTTTGATAAAACGGTAACCGAAGCCAAAGCTCATTTTGGCAATCAATTGGTTATTGTTCAATATCCGGTTAAACAAGGACCCAATTTTAATGCGGTAATTGATGTTCTGAACATGGTGATGTATCAATTTCCTTCCGATGGTGGAAAACCGGAAAAACTTCCAATTCCGGATGCGGAGAAAGAAAAAGCAAAACAATTGCACCAAGAATTGATTGAAACCATTGCTGCAAACGACGAACGTTTAATGGAAAATTATTTTGAAAAAGGAGAATTAAACGAAGACGAAATGAAATTGGGCTTGCATCATTCGTTAATCAACCATGAAATTTTTCCGGTTTTCTGTGTTTCTGCTAAGCAAAATATGGGAGGAGGAAGATTGATGGGTTTTATTGATAATGTTTGTCCGTCCGCCTATGAAATGCCTCCTCAATTGACTATTGACAACCGTGAGATTCCATGTGATGAGCAAGGGAAAACTGCCATTTTTATTTATAAAACCGTTTCTGAACCGCATGTGGGCGAGTTGAGTTTCTTTAAAGTATTGTCCGGAACAATAAAAGTTGGAGACGAACTGACTAATGAAGAAACCGGACAACTAGAAAAAATCATGCAATTGTTTGAAATGGAAGGCAACAAACGAATCGCTGTAGATGAATTAACCGCCGGAGATATTGGAGCAACACTAAAGTTAAAAAATACGCATACCAATAACACCTTGCATGAAAAAGGTTTCCCGATATCAATTCAACCAATTCAGTTTCCTACTCCAACTTTTGCAATGGCGGTAGAAGGAACCAAAAAAGGAGAAGAAGAAAAACTTTCAGCTGCATTGCATCAATTGGTGGAAGAAGATCCAAGCATTATTGTTGAAGTTTCCGCCGAATTAAAACAAACCATTATTCATTGTCAAGGCGAATTGCACATGGCTGTTATCAAATGGAAATTAGAAAATACGCATAAATTATCGGTTGAATTTAAAAAACCAAAAGTAGCCTATCGGGAAACCATTCAAACCGAAGCAGAAACCACGTATCGTCATAAAAAACAATCGGGTGGGGCAGGGCAGTTTGGTGAAATTTCAATGAAAATATTCCCAATTACGGCAGATAGTGAAGAGCCAAAAGGCTATCCTATTCGGGGTAAAGAAGAAATTGATTTACCTTGGGGAGGAAAATTAATCTATTACAATTGCATTGTAGGTGGAGCCATTGATGCCCGTTTTCATCCTTCTATTTTAAAAGGGGTGATGGAAAAAATGCAAGAAGGGCCACTCACCGGTTCCCACGTTCAAGATGTTGGAGTTTTGGTTTATGATGGAAAAATGCACGCGGTTGACAGCAACGATTTGTCGTTCAAAATTGCCGGTATGATGGCGTTTAAAGAAAATTTTGTTAATGCCAATCCACAATTATTAGAACCAATTTACGAGGTTATTATTGTGACTCCCGACGAAATCACAGGTGGAATCATGAGTGCCATTCAATCCCATCGCTCAATGGTAGAAGGCATGGATGCAGAGGGTCATTTTACTAAAATTAAAGCCTTAATTCCAATTGCGGAAATGCATGATTTTATGGGGACTGTTCGTTCTTTATCACAAGGAAGAGCCAAATTAAGTATGAAATTTTCACATTATGAAAAAGTGCCTTATGAAATGCAGCAGCAATTGATTCATACTTTTAAAGAAGAATTACAAGAAGTGTAATTTTAAATAGAAATGAAACGTAAAGCCCGATTTGTGTCGGGCTTTTTTAGTAAAATGGCTTAAAATCATTCAGTTTTGATTCATTTGGGAATTTTTGTAATGTTTCTTCTAAATGTGTTTTACCTTCCTTGCATAGCAAATTGTCATATCTGCATAAATAACTATACGCTAAGCATATTCTGTAATGAGTTGAAAAATTATTTGAATCGAGTTCTAATGCTTTATTATATTGAAAAAGAGCGTTTTCAAATTTCCCTTGGTTTAACCATTCATCGCCATCTTCTATGTAAAAGATGAATTTTTTACTGATTGAATCTTGAAATGTCTCACTTTTTTCTGTTAATTGTTTATTTTCAATAGATTTATCATTTCCAAAAAGGTGATAAGTTAACCCAATAGCCGGTATTGAAATAAGGAGAAAAAGTAAGACACTTAAACGTAAAGAAGCTTTTTTTTCATTTATCAGTTTTATTCTTATTTCTTCTAATAATTCAGGAGAAGCGGTTTTATAATCGACAAATTCTTCTTCCTCTTTTTCATGAGTTGAACCAATATAATCCTTCTTAGAAGAGAACATAGATTTCTTCTTATCAAGTTGATATCGATTAAATTTCATAACAGTATTCAAATATTGAACACCACCAAATCCACCCATGATAAAAAGAGTTTATATGGGTTTTACGCTAAAAAGAATAAATTAGTTACAAAAGGTATAAGAAATAAAAATCAAACCGTCATCGAAAACAATTTGGTTTCCGGTAGTTTTCGTGTCATGCGTAAATCAAAAGCCATGCAAATATTGCGGATAAAGGCTTTTCCTTTTTCAGTCACTGTGAGCGAATGGTTGGTAATGATGACTAATCCGTCTTCTTCCATTTCATGTAATCTTTCAAGTACTTGATTGATTTCTGAGAAATAATAGCCGTATTCATGCCATGATGTATGCAACTGACACATGATATTCAAAATATGTTTGCGAATGATTAAATCTTCATCCGTTAGTAGATGGCCTCTAAAAACAGGCAATTCGTTTTGTGCCAAAGCATCATAATAGTCTTCTAGCGTTTTTACGTTTTGTGCAAAACTATACCAACTGTCACTAATCGATGAAACGCCTAAACCAATCATCACTTGAGTTTTGGAAGATGTGTAACCCATAAAGTTACGATGTAGTTTTCGTTCGTTAAACGAATGATATAAACTATCGGTTTCTAATGCAAAATGATCCATCCCAATTTCGTGATAACCATTTTCCGAAAGTCGTTTTTTACCAATTTCATACAACAGTCGTTTTTCTTCATCTTTTGGTAAATCTTCGTCTCTAAATCCTCGTTGTCCATTTCCTTTGATCCACGGAACGTGAGCATAACTGTAAAAAGCCAATCGATCGGGCTGAAGCGAATTGGTTTTGTCAATCGTATCAATTACATCTTCAATAGTTTGAAAAGGTAATCCGAAAATCAAATCGTGGCCAATCGAAGTATAACCAATTTCTCTTGCCCAAAAAGTAACTTTTGCCACATTATGAAACGATTGAATCCGATGTATTGCTTCTTGTACTTTTTGCGAATAATCTTGAACGCCAAAACTCACTCTTCGAAAACCTAAATCAAATAATTTTTGGAGGTGTGCTCTGGTGGTATTGTTCGGATGTCCTTCAAAACTAAATTCGTGTTCAGGATGAATAGCTGCATTTTCAAATAAACCATTTAACAATCGCTCTAAATTTTCAGGAGAAAAGAAGGTTGGGGTGCCGCCTCCTAAATGGATTTCTTTGATAATAGGTTTTTTGGGCAAGAGTTCGCAATACAATTCCCATTCTTTTAATACGGCATCGATATATGGATGTTCCACATCATGTCGTTTCGTGATGCGTTTGTTGCAACCGCAAAAGGTGCATAAACTTTCACAAAAAGGCAAATGAATATACAAACTAATTCCTTCCGCATGATTGGATTCAGTAAAAGAATGAATCAAGGTTTCTTTCCATTTTGAAAGTGAAAAATCTTCTTCATTCCAATACGGAACGGTAGGGTAGCTTGTATACCGTGGTCCGGGAACATTATATTTTTGAATTAAGGTCATTTTGCCAACGTTTTAAACTGTAAAAGTTAAGATTCCATGCATTTCATTTCCTCTTAACTTGAACAGAATGAAGTAAAAATACAAGTCAAAGGTAAAAGGAATGAACTGCAAAAAAAATGATAATTGTCATACAGTCAATACAAAAAAACTCTCCTTTTTGGGAGAGTTTTTTTTAATTATTTAATTCGTTTGTTGATTTCAAGAAACCATTTTTCTGCAAACTGATTGTCTCTGAAATAAGCCGTTTGAATTGGCTTTTCATATTCAAAATCGTAGAATTTCAAGATTTGATTTGTTTTATTTTTGAGGTTTAAAATCAATTCAACTTTTACCACAAAGTCCTTTTTTTGATTAAAAGACGAATCAATTTGACTTTTCATTTCACAAGTGGATACTTCATGTAAATCAACAAATTGAGCAGTTTCCGGTTGTGCATTAAAATCAACAAAAACGAGTTTGTTTTTTTCGGGATGTAAAGCAACAACTTTACTGTTTTGAAATTCTCGAATTGAAAATTGTTTTGGATTTTCGGGGCAATTTAATGCTATGATTTCATTAATTTTTGACTTTTTAATTTGTTGATTTCTCATCAACATGATGATTGGGAAAAAGGTAATTAACAATAAACCTAACCCAATTATTGTAGTGGATGTTTCCATTTTTTTATATTTTTAGAATTGAAAATTGAGCTGTAACAAGAATTACAGCTTGAATTAATAGATACGGTTCAATTCAATTACCAAAAAAAATGAAAAGGATAGAGTAGTGTAGAAACTTTATCACATCGGTTGTGATCTTGACGGGACAAAAACGTTTTAAACTTTGATATAAAAACGTTTTTCTTTACTTCAACATATAATGAAGTAAAATCGAATATAAAAACGGTGTTGTTTTTATAGAAATGTTGAATGGAATGCTCCGTTATAGTCTGTTTAAGACCTACTACTTTTACATTTTCAACCGTATGAATGGAAGAAGGCGAACTAATTTTATGCTCAAGAAAATATGAATTATCTTTAACACTCCAAAAAAAGAGCATCAATAGACTCGCTAAAGCGAAAGCATTTTTAATCCATTTCATGGTGCAAATCTACTATTAAAATAGCAATAGAAAGTTATGAATATCATAAAAAAATGCCATCTCTTTGAAAGATGGCATTTTTACTATTCTTGGTTCAAATTCCTAAGTTGTTTTAACTTGTCTTTCCAAGTTTTCAACTCATCTTTGTGTTTTTCAATGTTTTTCAACACTTCTTTTACCAACGGATTGTCTTTTTTAGCATTCGTAAAAAACTGAATATTGTTTTCTAATTGGAAAATTTCAGACTGAATTTCGTCAATTTTTCGAATGATGAAAATTTTCTCATTTTCTAACTTTCTACTGTCATCTGCTCCGGCTAGTTGTTCAAGTTTGTTAGAAAAACGCATCATGTCGCCTTCTTTTTTGCTCAAACTTAATTTTTCAAAAAGAGCGTCTAATACTTTATTGAATTTTCCTTCAATATGTCTTCTTGAAAAAGGAACTTTTCCAAATGATTTCCATTGTTCAATGTGTGCTTTAATAGCATCTAAATCCGCTTTGTGTTCACCGGTCAATTGGAAATCTTTTAAACTATCCAAATAAGCTTTCTTTTTATCAAAGGCTTCAACTTCCTCTGAATTAGCTTCGTTTCTGGAAGCTTTTAATCGGTCAAAATAATGATTGCAAGCCGTTTTGAATTCATTCCAAACTTTATCAGAATATTTACGAGGTACATGACCAATTTTTTTCCAATCTTCTTGAATTTGTTTCATCAATGGAGTGGTAGCAGCGAAATCTTCACTTGCACTCAATGATTTGGCTTTTTCAACCAATGCCATTTTTTGATTCAAATTGTCATTTTGTTCCTTCTTGATGTCTTTATAAAAAGAATTTTTATGAGCATTGAAATCACGAACTGCATTTTTGAAAGCCGCCCACATGTCTTCATTTACTTCATTTGGCACTTTTCCGGCGGTAAAGAATGCATTGCGTAATGCTTCCACTTGGTCAATCAGTTGTTGCCATTGTGAATGTGCTGTTACGGTTACTTTTGCTAGAGCTTCAATTTCGGCAACGATACCTTTTTTCTTCTCTAAATTGGCATTTTCTTTTTCGCGTTGGTTGACAAACAAACTCTCACGTTTGTCGTGCATTTGCTTTGTTAATGCACTAAATTGATTCCAAATGGCATCACGGTGTTCTTTGTCAACCGGGCCAATATCTTCTTTCCAAATGCGGTGTAAATCTTGTAATTCACGGAAAGCTTTTGTAATATCTTCTTCTTGAATTAATTCTTCTACACGAGCAATAATTTTCTGTTTTTGCTCTAAATTATGTTTGAAATCAATGTCTCTCGCTTCACGGTCTAAATGAAGATAATCGTAAAAATTTTCTACGTGGAAATGATAATTATTCCAAACGTGGTTGTATTTATCTCTAGGAATCGGACCAATGTTTTTCCATTCGTCTCTTAACTCATTAAAGTGTTTTAAAGTATCTTTAATGTTCTCTTGCGGATTGATGAGGTTTTTTATTTCTTCAACAATTGCCAAACGTCTGTTTAAGTTGGCTTGTAAATTATTTTGAATGCTTTTAAAATGAGCATTTTGTTTTGACTTAATTTGTTTGTATAACGTATCAAATTTTACTTTCAATGGAAAATGATAGTCGAATTCTTCATTGCTTTCCTGATTTTCAGCTAGAAATTCTTCTTTCTTTTCGTCAATAAAATGATTGTATTTGGCTAAAAATTCTTTTTTAATTTCCTCAACATGGTCTTTAACAGACATTACTTTATCTACAACAGCAAGTTTTTCTAATTCGTCAACCAACACTTCCATTGATAAAGAAGCATAATCCAGCATCGGAATTTCATGACGATCTTTCAGCGTTTCATCTTCACTTTCTTCTGCATTGCTTTCGTCAATAGCGTTAAGAACTTCTTGATGCTCATTTACTTTTTCAGTTGCAACTTCTTCAACAGCGGATGCTGGAGCTTCCTCAACTTCATCAGCCACAGTTTCATTGCTTTCTTCTTCAATTGTAGCAATCGATTCTTCTACTTCATCGGCAATAACCGATTGAGCTTCTTCTTGTTGAGCGGTGTTTTCTACATTTCCATCTGTCTCATTTTCTAATGACGACAGGTTATCATTCTTTTCTTCTAACATCGAAATAATGTTTTAAGGTTCATATTATAGTGGCGAAAGATACTAAAGTGTTCTGAAAATACAAAGGAATAAGGCTATTAATGCCGTTTTTAATCAATAGTTTTCTGATTGAACTACATTTATTTTCTAAACGTAAACTGAAATTATCTATTCATTCCAAATTTTCCATCCTTTTTCGGCTTGCAAAACCAACATTTCATAACCGTTTTTAGTTTGAGCATTTTTTGCCTTGGCTTTTTTAAGAAAAGTAGTTTCTTCCGGATTATAAATCAAATCAAATGCAATATGCTCTTCCGTAAAGAAATCATAAGGTATTGGCGGACATTCTTCAAGGTTAGGAAAAGTTCCAAGTGGTGTGCAATTAATAACGATTTGGAAATTGTCAAAAGTTGTAGCATTAATATATTTATAATCCAATGCATTTTCTTTTTTACTTCGGGAAACAAAAGTGTATAAAATACCTAATTCTTCTAAAGCATACGCAACAGCTTTTGATGCTCCACCGGTTCCTAAAATCAAAGCTTTTTTGTGATGAGGTTGCAATAGCGGTTGTAATGATTTTTTAAAACCATAATAATCGGTATTGTAACCTTTTAGTTTTCCTTTTTTAGTGATTTTGATGCAATTAACGGCTCCTATTTTTGCTGCTTTTTTACTCAGTTGTTCTAAATAAGGAATAATTTTTTCTTTGTAGGGAATGGTGACATTTAATCCTTTTAGCAATGGATTATTTCGGATTATTCCGGGAAATTGGGTAATGATTTGCAAGTCAAAATTTTCATACGAACAGTTCAGCAGCCCTTCCTTTTCAAATTTATCGGTAAAATATTTTTTTGAAAAAGAATACCCAATGTTTTTGCCAATTAAGCCAAATAATCTAGTGTTTTCTGGTTTTTGCTCCATACCATTCCAATCCTAAAACAAGTAAAATACCCATAAAAATATAAAAAACCGCCCAAAAAGTATCCATTGTTAATTCAGGCAAGTAACGTTTATAAGTAGCTATGATTTGATTACCATTTCTATCCAATAAAAATTCACCTTTATGAACAGCAAAAACCTTATGTTTCCATGGCCAAACAACTCCTAATGAACCTATGATAAAGCCTAAAATAGAAGCATAAGTCACTTTTTTGAAATGCTTAATTAAGTAACTTAAAAGATTAGAAAAGGTAACCAAACCTGTCACAGAACCAAGCGTAAAAGAAACCAAAACTTTAAGTAAATGAATTCTAGCCGGATTGTGAATAAAACTAAAATCACCCGAAAACATATCGGCAATAGTATCATAAAGCGAGTTAACAGAATCAACGAGAAGTAAAACATAATTTCCCATTAACATCATGATAAATGAACCCGAAAGTCCGGGAAGCGTCATGCCGGAAACACTTATGATTCCACATAAAAAAACAAAAAGTAAGTTTGAATTTTCAGTTGCCGGATCAAAAAAACTGATGCTGATGCCAACCAATGTTCCAATTACTAATGCTGTTCTGGAAGTTTTTGACCATGCTCCTTCAAAATCTTTGTTGATATAATAAATAGAACCGATTATCATTCCGAAAAAACAAGCCCAAACTTGAATTTCATATCGAGTAAGCAAGTAATCCAATATTTTAGAAATACTAAAAAAACTGATGACAATTCCAAGTATCAAAAGCGATAAAAAAGGGCCATTTATGTAACGATACAAACTTTTAAACCTTCCTGCGATTAAAAATTTGAACGCTGTTTTATTGATTCGTTTAAAAGAATAAATAAATTCTTCATAAAAACCTGCTACAAATGCCACAACACCACCGGAAACTCCGGGTATTTTATTGGCAAGTCCCATGGCAATCCCTTTCAGGACTAAGAAGATTTTATCAGATAACGAACGTTGGACTTGCATTTATTTTGAAAATTTAACGGCTACTTTCTCAAGTATAAAGATAGTTAAAAATCCTAAAATCATTAATACAACTGCAAAAACGAGTTGATTGTCGCCTTCAAAATGTGTAGGTAAAATGCTTTTTTCCAGAAATGGTACTTCTTGTCCATGCGAATCAATACGGGTGGAAATCACTTTTTTCCATGGCCAAACTTTATTTAAGGAACCAAGCATGAAGCCGGTAAGTACGGCCAACGTTACATTTCTATAATTATCAAACATCCAATGTAAAACTTTTGAAAATAATTTTAATCCCAAAATTGCCCCTAAAGCAAAGGTGCTTAATTTTAGAATCGCATTGAATAATTGAGACCAATTAAGTGATGTTAAGCCATCTCTAAATTCATTTATCGTACCAATCACAACAGCATAAGAACCCATTAATAATAAAATAAATGCTCCGGATATACCAGGTAAAATCATAGCAATGATGGCTATAAAACCTGATAAAAACAGATATAAATAACTATCCGGTGAAGAAACCGGTTCAGCAATGGTTATGTAATAGGAAATTGCCGTTCCAATGATAAACGCAATCCAATTAATGATTGAAAATTGCGTAATTTGTTTTCCAATAAAATAAATACTGGCAATCACTAATCCGAAAAAGAAGGACCAAACCAAAATGGGTTGAGTAGCCAATAAATGTGTAATAACTTTTGAAAGCGTCAAAATGCTTACTGCAATTCCGCTGACTAATGACAATAAAAAACTACCATTTATTTGCTGCCAAGCAATTTTGAATCCATTTTTTTTCCACGATGAAAAGAAACTAAAATCTACTTTATTGATGCTGTCAATCAATTCTTGGTAAATACCAGAAATAAAGGCAATTGTTCCACCGGAAACCCCAGGTACAACGTCGGCGGCACCCATTGCAATCCCTTTCAGGGTTATGAATAAATAATCGGGAAATAGTTTTCTCATAAAAAAAGCGTTCCGTTATAGAAACGGAACGCAAAGTAAGGATTTTTTTAGAATTATTTTTGTTGAAAGGTTAAGATTTCAAATGTTTTTTGATGATTTGTTGCACTTGTTTTTTCTCCCAAACAATTGGAAATAATTCTTCCAATAAGGTTACATGTTTTGCATTTAAATGCAAGCCTTTTACCAAATGGAAAGTAGCTTTTTCTTTTTCGCCCATCATAAAAAACATGCCGGCTAAACGAAATTCAATTTCATATTCATCCGGAAAAAATTCATTTGCTTGTGTTAAAGTTGAGACCGCATTATCAAATTCGCCTAAAAACTGGAGCAAATCAACCCAAAATAACCAAGTGTCTAGATGTGCATCCCCGAATTCAACCGCTTTTCTATAGCCTAATTCCGCTTCTTCGTAAAAATTCATTTGACGGTTGATGGTCGCATATCGTTTCCAATACAATTGATTTTCATTGTCAATCGCTAAAGCTTTGTTCACATAAAACAACGCTTTTTGATAATTTTTCATCCGAATATAAAAATCGGTTATCGCTATCCAACCTTTGTCTAATAAAGGATCTTCATGAACGGTTTGGTTGTAGAATTTTAGGGCTTCGGCTTTGTTGCCTAATTTTTCATGGCATTTTCCAATGCGTAACAAAACATAAGAAGTTGGTTCTTCAAATTCAATCGTTTGTTCGTAGGTTTCAATTGCTTCCTCGTAACGTTTAAGTTTTTCTAACGATTTGGCTTTTTCAACAAAAGCACCTATAAATTCATCATCGATTAAGGTAGCATAATCAAAACAACGCAAAGCATTTTCGTAATTTTTTAAGGCATAACTCAGCCTTCCTTGTTGATGCCAAGCAATTTCACTGTAAGGATTTCTTTCGATATATTTTTCTAAATAATCAATCGCTTCTTGAATTTGATCTAAAAATTCAAAACAATACACCACATTATAAAGAGCAGATTGATCTTCAAAATCTTCTTCAAGGCATTTGATAAAGTTATATTTGGCCAATTCTAAATTATCCATAAACAGATATTCCATGCCCATTAAATTATAAACATCGGCATAATCATCGGTATATTTTAACGCTTTTTCTAATTCTAGAATCGCTTTATCGTGTTGGTCTCTTTTAGAAAAAATATTGGCTTTTTGGATATAAATTTCTTCGTTGTGGGGTTCAATGGCGTAGAGTTCATTGAGCATTTTTTCTGCCATATCCAGTTTGTCATCATAGATAAGCATTTCAATCTGAACCAATTTTAAACCGGTTGATTTTGGATGTTGTTCAAGAGCTAATTTCAAGGCTTTTTTGGCCAGAGATGCCTTGCCCATGTCAAGATAGTGAAGGATGATTTCTTCAAATTCTTCCGAATCAAAAAAGAAAACTTTATTGGTTTTCAACATCGATTCAAACCTTGACAAGGATACGTTGTAATCGTCTTCTTCGTGACTTAAATGCATACCCGTTTTATTTAAAATTATCCTTCACTAAAAGTAGGAAAGGATTGCTCTGATTCTATTTTTTTGAAAGATTGTTGTAAACAATTTAATTAACAGTTTTTTTAAGGTAATTGGTGATGGGTTGTTAATACTCAAAACCTATTACCCATTACCTTTAACCCATTACCATTTCGTCCAAGGCTTCTAATAAAATACTACAACCTTCTTTAATTTCTTCTTCTGAAATGGTTAATGGTGGTGTAATGCGAATGGCTTTACCTTCAAACAATAACCAAAATAAAATTAACCCTTTGTCTTGGCATTTAAAAATGACTTCGTTGGTTATTTCCGGCGAGTCAACCATTGCAGCCAACATTAACCCTTTTCCTCTTATTTCTCTTATCAAAGGGTGAACCAAAAGTGAACGAAACAGTTTTTCTTTTTCTAAAGCTTGAGGCATTAAGTCAGTTTCCAGTACTTCTTGCAAAGTAGCTAAACACGCAGCTGCAATTACAGGATGTCCTCCAAAAGTAGTGATATGGCCTAATTTTGGGTCGTGACTTAATAAATCCATGTATTCAGCTTTGGCCGTAAAAGCTCCCACCGGCATGCCACCGCCCATTCCTTTTCCCATGATGACAATATCAGGTACCAAATTATAATTTTCAAAGCCAAACAGTTTTCCTGTTCTACCGAAACCGGGTTGAATTTCATCTACTATCAACAAGGCACCAACCTCTTCACAGCGTTTTTTTACTTTGGCTAAAAAATCATTTTCCGGTTGAATAAAACCGGCACCACCTTGAATACTTTCTAAAATAATACCGGCCGTTTTAGTGGTTATTTTATGAATATCTTCTTCATTATTAAACGTAATAAAATCTACATCGGGAATTAACGGACGAAAAATTTGTTTTCGTTCTTCAAATCCCATTACGCTCATTGAACCCATCGTGTTGCCATGATAAGCATTAAAGCAAGAAATCAGTTGACTTCTTCCGGTTACTCTTCGGGCGAGTTTTAACGCACCCTCTGTTGCTTCCGTTCCTGAATTGACCAAATACGTTTTGTTGAGTGGATCGGGCATGTGTTCTGCCAACAATTTACAAAAGGCGACTGCAGGATGTTGAGCATATTCGCCATACACCATTACATGTGAATATTTGTCTAATTGGTCTTTAATGGCTTGGTTAACACGCGGATGTTGATGTCCCAAACTACAAGCCGAAACACCGGCAACAAAATCGAGGTATTTTTTATTATTCGTATCGTAAATATAACTTCCTTTGGCATACGAAACCTCCAACGCCAGGGGGTAGGGCGAGGTTTGAGCTTGGTATTTTAGGAAATCTTGTTTCATTTGGGTGAAAGGTTATAGGTAATGGTTAATAGGTGATGGGTAATAGGTAAATGGTAATAGGGATGAACATTATTTTCCAAACTTTACTCGCAACCCGTAACTTTAAACTAACTATCTTTTTTCTTTTCTTTTTTTTCTTCCGTTTCTAAGGTTTCTTTTCGAATTTCCATAGGAACAACTTCTTTTTCGTCTTCTGCCTTTTTGTCCTTTTGCATTTGTGCATCATATTCCAATTCTTCGAGAGGGAAGATGTCTTCTTTTGTTTTGATACGTTCGTCGCCACGCCAAATGAAACCTTTTAATTTTCGGGCATTTTCAGGTAAATCTTTTTCGGGATAAATATCTCCTTCCACTTTTTTGAAAAAAGTAATTGCGTCTATTTGGTTTCCGTCAAGCGTCATGTTAATACTGCTGCTCACGGTCTTATCAATGCCAATCAATTCGTTTTCATCGTTTCGCATAAAGTAAATTACTTCTGTGTTTTTGACTACATCTACTTCATACAATTTATTGTCCCGAAACTTTCCATATAGATTTTGACCTTTAACTTGATTAAAGCCTGTTCCGAGTGTGTCTTTAGAGGCAATAAAAGTATTGTTGAACACAATAAGCGAATCCAATTTTTCGGTTTTCTTATTTGAAATCAAATGCATAATATCGCCAGTCATTTGGTTTTCATAGTTCCACATGACCGGATTTCGGATTAGTTTAGTGATGCCGGTTTTTTCGTCAGAGTGAAGGGAATCACATTTTCCACTCATATCTATTTTAAAGAAACGAACATTGTTAAACGCTCGAACGACTCTGTTTTCCGGTTTTCCGGTAACGATTAGTTTTTTACCGTGTATATAAAGTGTATCTTTTTCAACCAATGTCATGGCCACTGCTTTTCGGGTCATCATCAACGAATCTTTGTTGCGATAGACCTCGCCATAATGACCTTTGACGATACTGTTATTGATGGAATCTGTCACTTTTACATTTCGGGTAGCGGAGGCAAATTCTCTGTTTCTATCGTAGTAAAGACTATCGCCTTCAATTAATCGATTGTTGTATTTGATGTAGGAATTTTTGACAAAATGAGCAAAGTTTTTCTTTGTGTCATAAAAACCTTTTTCGGTATAAATGTAATTTTCTTTGCTGGTAATGGTGGAAGGACCAAAAAGATAGGCATGACCTACTTTTTCATAGTAATCCAAATGGTTGGTTTTTATGACATATTTTGGATTGGTAATGGTTACTGCATTTCTGAATTGGTACATTTTTCGTTGCACTACATACGTACCGGATTGACTGACCAAAACATTTTCTTTATCGGTAATAGTACCACCTGTTCTGTAAAAAGCTTGTTGGGAATTTCTATCAAAGTTTAATACTTCAGATTTTAAGGTAGAACTTGGAGAAGTCATGATGACATTACCGGAGGCATACGCTTGTTTGTTTTCACCATTATATTCGGCATAGGTGCTGGTCATTTGAATGGTATCGCCTTGCGTCATTCGTACATCTCCAAAAGCTTTGATGTAATTTTCTTTTTTAAAGAAATAGGCTTTATTACAAAACATTAAAGCACCATCGTGGCTCACCCGAACATTACCGGAGAGAAGAATAGCATCCGGATACAAATCTTGGTCAACGTCGGCAAATTCTGAGTATTCAACGATAATTTCTTTACTTTTTTGAGCAAAAGCAGAAACAAAAATCAATAAGAAACCAGCAAGAATGATTAATTTTTTCAATCTCAAATTTTTGTCAAAATTACTAAAAACGCTGATACTACAATGGTTGTTTAGATTTATTTAAGGAAGTTGATTTTTTAAAGAAAATAATTGAATGTAAGTAAAATCAGAATTACTTTTAAACAGGAAATAAATAGATATATTTCCCCTAAAACGTCCCCTGAAATAAAAAACCCTGTAAAATCAAGGTTTTACAGGGTTTTTTGTGGAGTCGGAGAGAATCGAACTCTCGTCCAAACAAGCAACCAAAGAGCTTTCTACGCGTTTATCCTTTGATTGGATTTTCGACAAAAAGCAAGGCCAAAGGCAGCCACTTCTTGCTTAGCTTTATAGTTGTCAGAAGGGATTTAAAGCTTTACCCGTCCTAGGTTTATTTTTACGGTTCCCCTGAATCAAACGCCACAAACCAAGGCTTCTGAGGAGAATCTAGCTTCTCGTCCTTGACGAGACTAGGCAAATCTTACTATAATTCAGATTAAGCAGCTAAAGCGTAATTATTTTCGCCGTTTATAAAGTGTGAACCTTGATATTTACGAGCCAAATGTCCAATGCTCGACGTGCTTACCGTTTAGTTCCACCTGCTGTCAAAACCGGTCGACCCCTTTTTTCAGTTTTCAGTTTTCAGTTGTCAACTCAGCCACTCAGCCACTCAGCCACTCACAACAAAAACCAGTCCACAAATATACAATTTAAATTGTCAAATATAAAACTTGTCTGTATAAACCAATAATGTTATATTTGGAACAATTTTTAAGATTTACCATAAAAATATCACAAATGACATTTGGCATCATCAAAGAACGCAAAAATCCACCTGACAGAAGGGTTGTATTTACTCCTGAAGAATTAATTCGGTTACAGCAACAATTTCCGGAAGCAAAAATTAAAGTAGAAGCTTCTGATATCAGGGTTTTTCCGGATGCAACATATCAAGAAGTTGGTTTGGAAGTGACTACTGATATGGCAGATTGTGATGTTTTAATAGGGGTTAAAGAAGTGCCAATTGACGCTTTGATTCCGAATAAAAAGTATTTTTTCTTTTCGCATACCATTAAAAAACAACCGCATAATCGTAAGTTGTTGCAAGCTATTTTAGAAAAGAAAATTGATTTATATGATCATGAAACGATTGTTGATACTCAAAATCGTCGTTTAATCGGTTTTGGACGTTATGCTGGAATTGTGGGAGCTTACAACGGATTGAGAGGTTTTGGAATCAAATATGAACTGTTTACTATACCTAAAGCTGAATCGTTAAACGGAAAAGCAGAATTGATTACTAAATTAAAGCGTCAAACTTTTCCACCAATAAAAATTGTTTTGACCGGAAAAGGCAAAGTAGGAATGGGAGCTAAAGAAATTTTAGATGGAATCAAGTTCAAAGAAGTTTCTGTTGAAAATTTCCTCACTAAAAAATATTCTGAACCTGTTTATGTGCATATTGACGTATTAGATTACAACAAGCGAAAAGACGGTAAGCGATTGGATAACCAAGATTTTTATGCACATCCGGCTGAATATATTTCTGATTTTGAAAGATTTACGAAAGTAGCGGATATTTTTATGGCCGGACATTTTTATGGCAATGGTTCGCCGGAGATATTGACTAATGAAATGTTGAAAGCTGTAGATTGTTCGTTGAAAGTAGTAGCTGATATTTCGTGTGATGTAGATGGGCCAATTGCCTGCACAATCAAAGCTTCAACTATAGCCGACCCGTTTTTTGGTTATTTACCTTCTACCAGAGAAGAAGTTCCTTATATGCATCCGGGTTCCATTATGGTCATGAGTGTTGACAATTTGCCATGTGAACTACCCAAAGATGCTAGTGAAGGTTTTGGTGAAATGTTCATGGAACATGTAATTCCTGCTTTTTTTAATGGAGATAAAGATGGTATTTTACAGCGAGCTAAAATCACTGAAAATGGAAAACTTACGCCACGTTTCAGCTATCTTCAGGAGTATGTAGATGATTTATCGCCAGTTTTAAAATAACTACAGTATTGAGCAGGTGGTTTAATCCAAATTGTTTTTTACATTTGGAAAATGAAACTTGCTTTTATGAAAGGTAAATTTTTAATTTGGTTATTACTTTTTATTTCCTCTGACTTTGTTGCTCAGGAACTTCTTCCATTTGTAGAAAATTTTACAAAAACTGATTACAAAGGTGATAATCAAGTGTGGAATCTCACTCAAGGTGAAGATAAAGCCTTTTATTTTGCTAACAATCATTATTTATTACGGCATGATGGAGTAAAATGGGAACGTTATTCGTTACCCAATAAAACCATCATTCGTTCTGTGTTCGCTCATCAAGACAAGATTTATTGTGGTTCTTATAATGAATTTGGTTATTGGAAAAGGGAAAAGGGTAAAATGCAGTATTTTTCACTTTCTAAAGGGAAGAATTTTTTTAAAGGAAGTTCTAAAAATGAAGAAATATGGAAAATTTTTCGTGCCAACAACAAACTGTATTTTCAATCGTTTAATGAACTTTATATTCATGAAAATCAAACGATTAGAAAAGTGGAAATTCCTTTTTTAATCTCCTATTGTTATGTGATTGATGAACAAATTTATGTGGCTTCTGTTAACAAAGGTGTATATCTTTTTGATGGAAAGCAATTTACACTTCTAAGAAAGTGGGATGCAATTTATAATAATGTAATTCACGGAATCGATAGAAACCAAAAAAGCACCTACATCTTTACCTTAAAAAATGGAGTTTTTGTTGAGCAAGGAAATGGATTAACAGAATGGACACATCCTTTGAATGCAATCCTTAAAAAAGAGGGAATCAATGCAGCCCAGTTTTATAAAAAAGATCAATTAGTAATTGGTACGGTTTCAAATGGGGTTTATATAGTTCAGTTGAAGACCGGAGATTACATTAAAATTGATCGAAATAATGGGTTATCAAATAATACCATTTTAACTATATCAGTTGATCAGGAAAAGGATATTTGGCTTGGGTTAGATAATGGTATTTCACACTTAGAAATCAATTCACCCTTTCGAATTTTTTCTGATAAAACGGGTGAACTAGGCAGTGTTTATGCTATTGCAGCAACTTCAAGCGGATATTTATTAGGCTCGAATCATGGAGTTTTTACATATCAAAATAAACAATTGGAATTTTTAAACGGTTCTCAAGGACAAGTTTGGAATATACAGCAGATTGGACAACAATATATTATTGGTCATAACGAAGGTACTTTTTTATTGGATAAGAACCAGTTTAAAAAAGTTAATCCACTGAATGGAGGATGGCAATTAAAGAGAGACATCGCTGTCCCACGTTTTATTCAATCCAATTACTTAGGCATTGCTTTTTTTAGTGAACATGATAATTTCACTTCATTTAAACGTTTGAATACGGTGTACAGACCCATTAAAGATTTTATTCAAACCGGACCAAATGAAATTGTTGCTTCTGACAGTTATAGGGGACTATTTAAAATAAAATATGATCAAAATCTAGAGGTAGTTTCCTATGTTAATTTAACAGAAAAGAATCGGATTAGTAATGATTTTGGGGTAAAAATATTTCAGTACAAAAGTGAAGTGTTGTACTATATTCACTCAGAATGGTATGTTTTAGACCATGTTACAGATGTTTTGAAAAAGCATGAATTATTTAATAAACATTTTAAAGGAATCAGTGAAATTATTCCTATTGATGACTCAAGTTTTGGTATTTTGAAAGATAATTTGCTTTATATTATAAATCAAAATGAGCAACATTTTTCATGGAAATTAATTGCTCCAAAATATTATGAAGGAAAAATTGTAAATAATGATACCCGAATATTTAATTTTAATCATCAGTATTTACTCAATTTAGACGATGGTTTTTTGCTTTTTGAAACTAATAAAAATGATTTTACTAAACAAAGTGTTACAATTGAGGCGTATTTGAATGGTGAATTGATTGAAAATGAGACTAAAATACCCTATAACCAAACTTTGGAATTACATTTTCTGTCTGATTTTTATGGAAACAAAAAAACCACCTTGTTTTATCGACAAAATGAATCCGTGCTTATTCCTCTGACAGAAGGAAAGTTAGCTTTGAATAATTTAGCAAGTGGGCAAAATAAAATTGAAATTTTTTATACCAATGGAGTGGATTATGTTAAAGCTAATGAATTTACGTTTTATGTTAAAAAGCCTTGGTATTTATCGTTTTGGATGATTGTATTGTATTTAACCTTTATTGGCCTTATTTTGTTTATATATTATCGTTGGAACAAAATTAGGTACCAAGAAAAGCTAAAATTAAAAGAAGAAGAACTAAAGCATCATAAGCAGATAGTTGAATTGGAGTTGGAGGCAGAGAATAAGCTGAAAATTCAAGATTATGAAAAGCATATTTTAGAAATGCAAATTCAATCAAAAGCATCCGAATTAGCAGGTAAATCATTATCAATAGCCAAACAAGGTGAAATGATTGAAAGTATAAAACGCATTTTGGAAAATGAAAATGAGATGTTACAATTGAAAAGTAAAATTCGCAAAGTGATAAAGGTAAACGCTCTTAACAAAAAGGAGTGGGAGAGTTTCGAGAAAAACATTTATCAAAGTCATGATGATTTTGTTCAGCGATTGACAAAACGTTATCCACAATTAACTTCCAAAGACATTAGACTTTGTATTTACTTAAAAATGAATCTATCTTCTAAAGAGATTGCTCCTTTAATGAATATTTCTTATCGAGGAGTTGAACTACATCGATACCGACTTAGAAAAAAGATTACTCTTGATGCTGATGTAAATCTTTCAACATTTATGATAAATCTATAATTTTCTGAATTATTTTAAATAATTAGAATTTTTCAGGTGTTTTAAATAGTAATCTATTACTACATCATTTATACATCATTTAGCTTTTTTAACGATGTATTCATATTCGTTATTTTTGTATTTAAATAATTGATATTCAATATTTTATTTTACGTTATTTTTTGTTTGATGTATAATTGTAGCTTAATTTATTTGTTTACTACATCGTTTTAGTTAGTATATTTACGATATCAAACTAAACAAACTAACACTATGTATAGGATTCTTTATTTGTTACTTTTAATAGTAACTATTCCTTCTATCCAAGCACAAGAAATTTCCGGAAAAGTTACTGATTCAAATGGTATGCCTTTACCTGATGTAATTGTATTAGTTGTCAAAACTAATGAAAATACGGTTACAGACTTTGATGGTAAATTCAAGATCAAAGCTAATGAAGGAGATGAACTTCAATTTTCAATGTTAAGTTTTGTAAAGAAAACTGTTCCGGCTACAAATGGAATGACAGTTAAATTGGAAGATGATAATTCAAAAAGTCTATCTGAGGTCGTAGTAATAGGTTACGGAACCAAAAAAGCGGGTTCAATAACCGGTTCGGTTTCGCAAATCAAATCAGCTGATATTTTAAAAACCCCATCACAGTCTGCTATTCAATCCATTCAAGGTAGAGCAGCGGGTGTAAATATTGTTACGAATGATGAACCGGGAGCAAATCCATCAATACGAATTAGAGGTTTAGGTACTATTCTTGGTGCAAGAGATCCGCTTTATGTGATTGATGGTATTGAAAGTAATAGTTTAAATGGCCTTAGTCCAAATGAAATTGAAACGATGGACATTTTAAAAGATGCCTCTTCATTGGCTATTTACGGTCAAAAAGGTTCTAATGGTGTGGTTATCATCACCACTAAAAAAGGTAAAAAAGGAACAATGAAAGTGAATGTTGATTCTTATTACGGTCAACGCTTTATCCAAAGAGAAGTTAAAATGGCTGATTCCTATCGATTTGCTTATTATAATAATACCGCACAAGGATCATCCTCTTATTTTAACTTTGAACAGCCTTATAATACTAATTGGTTAGATGAAATAACGGATAATGGGGAAGTGATGAGTAATCACATCAACATTTCCGGTGGTAATGAGAATGCTACATATTATTTGGGAGCTACAAATTTAAAGGAAAAAGGTATATTGAATGGAACTCAATTTGAAAGAACTAATGTTACTTCAAGAAATGAGTTTTATATTTTAGATCAACGGGTTAAAATTGCTCCATCTATTAATTTATCCATCGTAAACAATACTCCTAAACCATTGAGTGCATTTACAAATGCATACAAGCAATCTCCAATTGTACCAGTGCGTTTTGATAACGGAAGATGGGGAGTTCCTCTTCGAAATCCTGAAACCGGTTTAATTGACATTAACGGAAGTGACCGATTCAATAATGTTGCTAACCCTGCAGCACAATTGTTTTACACGAATGAAGAAAATAAAAACGTTACGTTATTTGGTTCAATAAATACTGAAATAAAAATTTTAGAAGAACTAAAATTTACATCTAACTTTGGTGCAACTTATGATTGGTCAAAAGGTTATACCTTTACACCAAGTAGAGAAATTTGGTTGTCTCAAAATGCTACTTCAACTATTGAGGATTATTCTCCAAATGCTCCTATTAATATTTTACAACAAAGAAGAGCAAATAGTTATCTATGGAACTGGGATAATTTTGTAACCTTCAAAAAATCTTTTAGTGAACATGAGGTTACAGCTGTATTGGGTATGTCAAGATCGACTAGAGGTAATAGCGATTTTTTGACAGGAACACGTTGGAATGTCCCAGAGCAATCTAATTATTGGTCATTAAATTTATCTTCATATAATACTGAAACTGCTCCTGGAGCGGTAGTATCACACTCAGTTCAAACTCCTATAGTTTCTATTTCCTATTTTGCAAGATTGGATTATGAATACAGTGGGAAATATTTGTTTGCAGCCTCTTTAAGAAGAGAAGGAATTAGTGCCTTTCAAGAGTCAAAACGATGGGGAATGTTTCCTTCTGTTTCTGCGGGTTGGATAGCATCAAATGAAAAGTTTTTACAAAGTTCTAAAGTGCTAAACTTTTTGAAAATAAGAGCCGGTTATGGTGAAGTAGGAAACGGGAATACAATTAATTCTTTAAATATTCCGGTTTTTTCTTCCAACTTTAATTATGCTTTTGGTGAAGATCAAATCATTAATCCGGGGAGTAACCAACCTTATCAGGTAGATCCGAATTTAACATGGGAAACCATGAAAGAATTAGGTTTTGGAATTGATTTTAAGACCTTGGATAATCGCTTGTCAGGAACCATTGATTTATACAATCGAAAATCTGCAGATGTAATTTTACCAATAACGTTACCAACTGTTCTTTCTCCCGAAAGAGTAACTGTAAATACAGGCGATGTTACAAACAAAGGGGTCGAATTATCTTTAAAATGGGATGGAAAAATTAATGGCAACTTATCTTATTGGGTCAGTGGAAATTTTTCCTATAACAAAAATGAATTAACTAGTGTGAGTAATTCATATTTCTCTGATTTCATTGGGGGTAGTATCAATAATGGGCAATGGACAAAACAAGTTTTAGTGGGTGAACCTTTAGGAAGTTTTTATGTTTATCAAGTAACGGGGATTGATGCTGATGGAGCATTTACGTATAGTACCGAGCGAGTGGTTGCAGGTTCTTATTTGCCAACACATACTTATGGTTTAAGTTTAGGGGGAAAATATAGAAATTTTGATTTTTCTGTTGATACGTATGGGGTTGGAGGGAATAAAATTTATAATGGAAAAAAAGCACAACGATTTGGTGGAGAGAATATTGAGAGTGCAGTTTTAGATAACTTTTGGACACCAACTAATCCAAATGCCCCTAATCCACTTCCGTTTAATATCGTTCCTGTTTCTTCCACTTACTATATAGAAGATGGTTCTTTTTTCAGAATTAATAATATAACTATTGGATATACTTTACCAAAATTCTATGAAAAAATAGATAAAGTACGGTTTTATTTCACGGCATTAAATCCATTTTTGTTTACAAAATATACCGGTTTTTCACCTGAAATATCAGGAAATAATAATGCTGATCCTTTGGGTTCTGCAGGGATAGAATTAGATGCCTATCCAACAAATAAATCTTTTTTAATGGGTGTTAACATAAGTTTATAAATCAAGGTTATGAAAAAAATAGTTCAATATAAAGTTTTCTTATTTGTATTAACATTGGTTGGTTTTTTATCATGTGAAGATGATTTGAATGTTAAACCGAATGATGTTATAAATGAATTTGATTTTTTAAATAATCCGGCAAATGCAGTCCAATTGGTGAATGGAGTGTATAATAAACAACTGGATTATAACATGTATTCCTTTTCTTGGATAGGAATAACCAGTATCACTTCAGATGATGCAGATAAAGGTTCTACTGCAACCGATACCGGAACGGATAAACACAGAATGGATAATTTAACTTTTGATGCCACTGATATTTCATTTAACGATGTTTGGAAAGGTAGATATGATGGTATTTACAGAGCAAATAATGCTTTGTTTTATTTAGATCAGTTAACTATTGACCCTGTCTTAAAAGACAGATTAATTGGTGAAGTAAAGTTTTTGAGAGCCCTTTTTTATTTTGATTTAGTACGTTGTTTTGGTGGAGTTCCTATTGTAATTGAAAAAATTGATATTAATGATAGTGAGACCATAAATGAGGTGGTTTTTGTTAGAAAATCAAAACAAGAAGTATATGACGTAATTGAAACAGATTTGTTAGATGCAATAAGCAAATTACCATTAAAAGGGCAATATTCTCCAAATGATTTGGGCAGAGCTACAAAAGGTGCCGCTCAAGCGTTACTAGCAAAGTCCTATTTATACCAAGGCAAATGGCAATTGGCTTATGATATGGCAGGTGAGGTTATCACTTCAGGTCAATATGCATTATTAAGTAATTATGCCGATGTTTGGAGAGAAATTGGTGAAAATAAAGCCGAATCCATTTATGAGGTGCAAGCAACTTTAACAAAAGGATTACGTGATTATACCAATGTTCAAGGTCCAAGAGGAACACCTGATTTGGGTTGGGGGTTCAATACACCATCATTGAGTTTAGCTAATTCTTATGAAAGTGGAGATTTACGCAAAGAAGCTGCTATAATGTTTGTTCCATCAGTGCTATGGGATGGATTCATTGCACCCGTAAGTTGGACCAATCCAAGGTATAATTATAAAGCTTATCAAAGTCCTCTTTTAGAGTTATGGAATGATGATAAAGGAGAAACAGCCAAAAATTTACGAATCTTAAAATACAGTGATATTTTGTTGATTAGAGCTGAAGCTGGATTTCAATTGGGAATGACAGGGGAAGCTCTTGACCGAATTAATGAACTACGTTTACGTGCAGGGCTTGATCAAGCAACAACAGTAACGTTGCAATCCATTTTAAATGAAAGAAGATGGGAGATGGCTATGGAGCATGACCGATGGTTTGATTTGGTAAGAACCGGAACCGCAGTAAGTGCAATGTTAGCAAACGGTAAAACATTTGTGGTAGGGAAACATGAATTATTCCCAATTCCAAATGATCAAATTATTGCAAGTGGTGGATTGTTAACTCAAAACCCAGGATATTAATATTACTAACTTAAATATTTAACATTTTAAACATTATGATTATGAAAACAATGAAATTATCAATGAAGGCTATGTCTTTATTATTAATTGGTGCAACTATTATCGCTTGTAGCGATGATGATTCGAAAAAATTACCACCAATTGGAGGCTATAATAGTGCAGATGAGGTTGCTGCTTCAGCTTTAAAAGCATACTGGCCATTAAATGGAAATGGAAATGAAAAAATTTCGAACACAGCTCCATCTTCTACAGTTGCTACTACATTTGTAACTGGTATAAAAGGACAAGGAGCTAATTTTAATGAAGGGTATTTGGCTTATCCTACAATTGCGGCATTAAGTTCAACTTCAGGAAGTGCTTCAATCAGCTGTTGGGCAAAAATTTCAAATACTAAATTAGTTCCAGACGGTCCAAGTAACATTTCTCCAATATTTTCTTTAACAAGAACAGGTGAAGTATTTGGAAATTTAAATTTATTTGGCGAGACACATGGCTTAACAACTAGTGATTCAATTCAAGTAAAAGGTATTTTTAGAATTAAAAAAGAAGATGGAACAGAATTCGGTGGAGATGCCGTTAATATGTTAAAACAAGAGCCTTGGATGGATGCTACTCATACTTGGAATCCGAATAAAATTGGAGGACAATGGGCTCACATTGTATATGTTTATGATGGGCCAACTGCAACCAACAGATTATATGTGAATGGTGTGAAAATTTCAAATTCTGCATGGGAAGTAAGAAATGGTGGAGATGCATTTTTATTAAATCATTTTACGCCAACAAGACCAGTAATTGGAGCATTGGAAACTGTAGTTAATGGAACAAATACTGATACTTGGAATAAAGCTTTAAAAGGCCAAGTTGATGAAGTTAGAATTTATGATAAAACATTAACCCAAGCTGAAATCGGTGCTCTTTATGAGCTTGAAAAAGCAGGAAGATAATTTGTTTTCATATGATAAACCTAGCAGGATATTTTCCTGTTAGGTTTATTTCTACTTAATTTTTTTAATGAATTTTATATGCAAAATCTCCTAAAATATTTATTTGTTATTCAATTTTTTTTCATCTCTTGTTCATGTTCTAAAACGAACGAATCAGAGACAGAAGATGATGATATCATAAATATTCCACCTTTATCAGAGCAAGAATTATTGGATTTAGCTCAAAAAGATGCCTTTAAATATTTTTGGAATTATGCAGAATCCAATTCAAAACTAGCTAGAGAACGCTACCATGTAGATGAACCTTTTGTAGATGAGCATTTAGTTACAACAGGTGGTTCAGGCTTTGGTTTGATGACTGTTTTAGTAGGAATAGAAAGAGGTTTTGTAACTAGAGAAGAAGCTGTTTCTCGATTGCAAACGGCTTTAAATTTCCTAGAAAACGCCGATCGTTTTCACGGAGCTTGGAGTCATTGGATTAACGGAACTAATGGAAATACTGTTCCTTTTGGCACCGTTGATAATGGTGGCGATATTGTAGAAACTTCTTTTTTGTGTCAAGGATTAATTTGTGTTCGTGAATATTTTAAAAATGGTACAGAAGCCGAACAAGCCTTAGCACAAAAAGCCGATGAACTTTGGAGAGGAGTAGAGTGGAACTGGTATACAAAAGGTGAAAATGCAATGTATTGGCATTGGTCTCCTGATTATGAATGGCAATTAAATTTTAAATTAGAAGGTTATAATGAGTGTTTAATTACGTATATCATGGGAGCTTCTTCGCCAACGCATCCAATTCCCTCAGAAGCCTATCATCAAGCATGGGCTAGAAATGGTGCAATTGTTACCGCGGCTTCCAGTTATAACATTCCTAAGATTTTTAATTACAATGGGGCTTCTATTGTTGGTCCAATGTTTTGGGCACATTATTCTTATTTGGGGTTAGACCCTCGAGGACTAACTGACCAATATGCTAATTATTGGGAATTAACTCAAAATCATACAAAAATCATGCATGCCTATTGTGTGGCTAATCCCATAGGTTGGAATGGCTACAGCGATGAATGTTGGGGTTTAACAGCAAGTTACACCAGAAATGCAAATGGAACAGTTGGTTATACCGATCATAAACCCGGTAATGACAGAGGAGTCATTACGCCTACAGCAGCATTATCTTCATTTCCCTACACGCCAGAAGAATCTATGAAAGCTTTGCGGTATTTTTACGAAAGCAATGATTGGAGAAACCGATTAATTGGTGTGGCTGGACCTTATGACGCGTTTTCACCACATCATAACTGGGTAACAAAACGCTATTTAGCTATTGATCAAGGAACGATTGTTCCAATGATAGAAAATTACAGAACCGGATTTTTATGGAATTTGTTTATGCAAGCTCCAGAAATTCGTACAGGTTTACAGAATTTAGGATTTTCATCCTCACAACATGGTTTTTAAACAAAGTTTAGTCAATAGTATCATTTTCTGTTTTTTAATAACAGGATATTTTCCTTTTGTTGCGTATAGTCAAGAAACAAAAGGAAGTTATTCCGTTACGTTAGAAAATAAAGTAAATTATGGCTATATTTTACATAAACCAAAAATAAGCGGAACAAAAAAACCATTGATTATCTTCTTACATGGTTCTGGTGAGAAAGGTACTGATTTGGAAAAAGTAAAAGTACATGGTCCGTTAAAGTATCTTCAAACTAATGAATTAGACGCTTATGTTTTAGCCCCTCAATGTCCTGAAAATGCTTATTGGGAATCAGAATCATTGCATCAATTGATTCAGAAAATAATGAAAGAAAACCCAATCGACAACAGTCGAATTTACCTTACCGGGTTGAGTATGGGAGCATGGGGAGCATGGAATTTAGCTTTTGCTCATCCGGAAACTTTTGCTGCATTAATACCAATTTGTGGTTTTGTAGATAGGGTTCCAATGATTGAAAATTGTAAAATTGCTCATATTCCAACTCGAATATATCATGGATTATTAGATGATGTGGTGGATGTTGAGTATTCTATCACTATATATAAAAAATTAAAAAATTGCTCTAAAGACATTCAGTTGACTATTTTTGATGATGCTAATCATGATAGTTGGACAAGAGTTTATGCGGATGTCAATCTATATAAATGGATGTTAAGCCAAATAAAAAATCAATAATATGCGTTTATTTCAAGCCTTAATTTTTACTATTTTAATTACAACTTCTGTGTTGGCTCAAAAGGGAAACAATCAAAAAGTAACCCTTTCTAAAACAGAATTTATAGAGCAATTACTCTCCAAAATGACCTTGGAAGAAAAAATTGGACAATTAAATCTGCCAACGTCTGGTGATATTACAACTGGTCAAGCCAGTAGCTCAGATGTGGCAAAAAATATCAAAGAAGGAAAAGTAGGCGGGCTATTTAATATTAAAACGGCTGAGAAAATAAGAGAAGTTCAAAAAATTGCAGTTGAGCAAAGCCGACTCAAAATACCTCTATTATTTGGAATGGATGTGATTCATGGGTATGAAACGACTTTTCCAATTCCACTTGGTTTGTCTTCTACATGGAACTTGTCATTGATTGAAAGAAGTGCTCAAATTGCTGCCAAAGAAGCCAGTGCAGATGGTATCAATTGGACTTTTTCACCCATGGTAGATATCTCACGCGACCCAAGATGGGGAAGGGTTTCAGAGGGTTCCGGTGAAGACGCCTATTTAGGTAGTGAAATCGCCAAAGCAATGGTCAGAGGTTATCAAGGAAAAGATTTGTCACTCAATAATACTCTCTTAGCTTGTGTGAAGCATTTTGCTTTGTACGGTGCTCCAGAAGGTGGAAGAGATTACAATACGGTTGACATGAGTAGAATTCGAATGTATAATGAGTATTTTCCACCTTATAAAGCTGCTGTTGATGCCGGAGTGGGCTCGGTTATGGCTTCCTTTAATGAAATTGATGGTATTCCAGCCACCGGAAATAAATGGCTAATGACGGATGTATTGCGTAAACAATGGAATTTTAATGGATTTGTTGTTACGGATTACACCGGAATTCAAGAGATGATGGAACATGGTGTAGGTGATTTTCAAACCGTTTCAGCTACTGCTCTTAATGCCGGAATTGAAATGGATATGGTAAGTGAAGGTTTTTTAAAAACCGTAAAAAAATCAGTAGAGGAAGGTAAGGTCTCAATGGAAAGAGTTGATCAGGCTGTTCGATTAATTTTGAGTGCTAAATATGATTTAGGTTTATTTGACGACCCCTATCGTTATTGTGATTTAAAACGCAATAAAACCGATATTTTTACAGTTGCCCATCGTAATGAAGCCAGAAAAACGGCAGCAGAGTCATTTGTTTTGTTAAAAAACGATAAAGGTTTATTGCCTTTAAAAAAATCAGGAACCGTCGCTGTAATTGGTCCATTAGGGAATAATGCCGTCAATATGCCTGGAACGTGGAGTGTGGCTACAAAACATGAAAAGGCTATTCCTTTGGAAGATGGCATGAAATCAGTTTTGGGAAAATCTGTGAATGTACTTTATGCCAAAGGCAGTAATTTAGTAGCTGATGCCGCCTATGAAGAAAGGGCGACGATGTTTGGTAAAACATTATATCGCGACAACCGTTCAAAAGAAGAATTATTGAATGAAGCCCTTCAAGTAGCTTCAAAAGCCGATGTGATTGTAGCTGCATTAGGGGAATCTTCTGAAATGAGTGGAGAATCAAGCAGTAGAACAGAATTAGGCATCCCATCTGTTCAAAAAGAATTATTGGATGCATTATTAAAAACCGGTAAACCGGTTGTTTTGGTTTTATTTACAGGAAGACCATTAGTTTTGGTGGAAGAAAGTCAAAAAGTTGCTGCTATTTTAAATGTTTGGTTTCCCGGAACAGAAGCCGGGTTAGCCATTACAGATATTTTATTTGGTGATGAAAGTCCTTCCGGAAAATTAACGGCAACTTTCCCAAGAAGTGTGGGTCAAATTCCAATTTATTACAATGCTAAAAATACAGGAAGACCGCTTGGAAATACCGAAGGAAAATTTGAAAAATTCAAAACGAATTACATTGATGAACGCAATGAACCGCTTTATCCTTTCGGATTTGGGTTGAGTTATACGCAGTTTACATATGCTAATCTTCAATTATCCGCTGATAAAATGCGTTCGAATGGAAAAATTACTGCTTCGGTAGAGATAACAAACACCGGAAATTATGACGGAAAAGAAGTCGTTCAACTTTACATCAGAGATGTAGTAGGTTCTGTGACTCGTCCAATAAAAGAGTTAAAAGGTTTCCAAAAAATATACCTTGCCAAAGGCCAAAAGCAAACTGTAACTTTTGAAATCACAGAAGAAGATTTAAAATTTTATAATTCAGAACTTGAATTTATTGCTGAACCCGGAACATTTCATGTTTTTATCGGCACAAATTCTGATGTAACCGAATATAAGCCGTTTGAGCTAGTTAAATAATTTGAGTTTTTGTTGTTCACTAAGCCCTTTGAACTTTTCAAAGGGTTTTTTTCTAAAATCCAGACATGAAAAAAATAGTATTTTTTATAGTTATTTGTTGGGTAATTAGTCCTGTTTTTTCACAACAAAAAACGTACTGTAATCCCATCAATATCGATTATGGTTATTGTCCAATTGAACCTTTTGTCA
This sequence comes from Flavobacterium filum DSM 17961, assembly GCF_000425465.1. GTDB lineage: Bacteria > Bacteroidota > Bacteroidia > Flavobacteriales > Flavobacteriaceae > Flavobacterium > Flavobacterium filum. Next base: position 113,307 of record NZ_AUDM01000007.1, read on the forward strand.
AACAAGGCAAACATCGGGCAACTGCTGATCCGGTCATCACATTTTTCAAAGGGAAATATTATCTTTTTTCTACCAACCAGTGGGGATATTGGCATAGCGAAAACATGCTCGATTGGAAGTTTATTCCACGAAAATTTCTTCGACCCGAGCATAAAGTGTGGGATGAATTGTGTGCTCCTTCCTTATCTTTTGTCAATGATACATTATTGGTCATTGGTTCCACACATACGAAAGAATTTCCGTTGTGGATGAGTACCAATCCCGAAATAGATGATTGGAAAGAATTGGTACACAAACACCAAGCCGGTGCTTGGGATCCACAACTATTCTGGGACAAAGAGAAAGATGAATTGTACATGTATTATGGTTCCAGTAATTTGTATCCGTTATATGGTTTGAAATTAAACCGAAAAACATTTCAGCCGGAAGGTGAGCCCGTTCCCATTTTAGCCTTAAACGATGATGAACACGGTTGGGAGCGATTTGGCGAAAACAATGATAATACCTTTTTGCAACCATTTACCGAAGGAGCTTTTATGACCAAGCATAACAATAAATATTATTTGCAATACGGTGCTCCCGGAACAGAATTTAGCGGTTATGCCGATGGTGTGTATGTAGGGAATAATCCGTTAGGACCATTTGATTATCAACCGCACAATCCATTTTCTTATAAACCGGGTGGATTTGCAAGAGGAGCGGGGCATGGTGCAACATATCAAGATGTGAACAATCAATATTGGCACGTTTCCACAATTGGTATTTGTGTGAAGAATAATTTTGAACGACGCATCGGTATTTGGCCTTCGGGATTTGATAAAGATGGCGTAATGTACAGTAATACTGCTTATGGTGATTATCCGACCTTTTTACCATCGGAACAAAAAAATCATCTAACGGAACATTTTTCAGGTTGGATGTTGTTAAACTATAATAAACCGGTTCAGGTTTCTTCAACTTTAGGTGGATTTAAACCCAATTTTGCTGTAAATGAAGATATCAAAACCTATTGGAGTGCAAAAACCAGTAACAAAGGCGAGTATTTCATTTCCGATTTAGGCGAAATGAGTACCGTGAATGCCATTCAAATTAATTATGCTGATCAAGATGTTGAACTCATGGGAAAACCCGATAAAACGAATGGTCATCAATATATTTTATATGCTTCGAACGATGGTAAGAATTGGAAAATAGTTGTAGATAAAAGTAAAAGTAACAAAGATGTTCCACATGAATACATTGAATTGCAAACTCCAATAAAAACCAGATTTTTAAAGTTAGAAAATCACGGAATGCCCACCGGAAAATTTGCGGTAAGCGGATTCAGGGTTTTTGGAAAAGGCTCCGGCGAAAAACCAAAAGCGGTTCAAAACTTCGTGCCGTTACGTTCCGGTCCAAAAGTAAAAGGGGAACGCAGAAACGTTTGGTTCAAATGGCAACAAGAACCTTCAGCAGATGGTTATGTGATTTATTTTGGAAAGTCACCGGACAAATTATACGGTTCCATTATGGTATATGGAAAGAACGAATATTATTTCAATGGATTAGATCGTTCCGATGTGTATTATTTTCAAATTGAGGCGTTTAATAATAATGGGATTGGTCCGCGAAGTGAAATTAAAAAGTCGGAATAATTCTCATTTGTTAATGTAAACATGATTTCGTTGATAACTATTTTATTTTAATAGAATTTTTCTTTTTGTTCTAATTAAATTTAACTTTTTAAATCACTTACTGAACAGTAAATAAAAAATCAAAAACCAAACTAACCTTTAAAAACAATTTATGAGTTCAACCACTTCAACCAAATGGGCACAGTTCATTCCTTTAGTTACCGTATTTTTCTTTTGGGGATTTGTAGCGGCCAGTAACGACATTTTAATACCGGTTTTCAAAAAAGCATTCGATTTAACTCAAGGACAAAGTCAATTGGTTTCCGTCGCATTTTATGTGGCTTACACCGTAGGTTCTTTAATTTACATGGGAATTTCATTTCTGACGAAAGGGGATATCATCAACCGAATCGGGTATAAAAATGCGTTGGCTATAGGATTAACCATTTCTGCTTTAGGGACGTTATTATTTTATCCTGCGGCTAATAATGGTTCTTTTCCATTGATGCTTTCGGGATTGTTTATTGTTGGACTCGGATTTTCTTTGCAACAAACGGTTGCCAATCCACTAGCTATTGCACTCGGGCCAATTTCAACCGGTTCACAACGTTTAACAATGGCTGGAGGAATCAATAATTTTGGTACTACGATTGGACCATTGATTGTGAGTTTTGCTATTTTTGGATCTGCGGCTTCTGCCAATACCGATGTGAGTATTGAAAGTGTAAAGATACCGTATTTGATTTTAGGAGCTGCTTTTATTTTGGTAGCCATCTTTTTGAAATTTTCATCTTTACCGGATCAACCGGAAACCGTTGTTGAGGTTGCAGAAGATGTTAAGTCATCTAAAAAATCTGCTCTACACTATCCACAATTGATTTTAGGAATGATTGGGATTTTTGTTTATGTAGGGGTAGAAGTATCCACAGCAAGTAATTTGCCGGCCTATATGGAATCCGGTTTAGGATTTGAAACCAAAGATATTGCACCTTACATTTCGTTGTATTGGGCGAGTTTAATGATTGGCCGTTGGACAGGAGCTGTTGAAGCATTTAATGCAACAGCCAGCACCGAAAAAATATTGAAATTTTTAGCTCCGTATTTGGCTTTTGGAGTTTTCTTGATGGTTAACGCGATAGCTAAACATGATTTGACACCGTTTTATGTATATGCATTAGTTATTGTAGTCTTAATCGCAGCTGATATTGCCAGCAAAGGAAATCCGGCCAGAATGTTGTTGATTTTCTCAAGTTTAGGAATAGTTGCTTTATTAATTGGGATGTTTACCACAGGAATGCTAAGCGTTTATGCTTTTACTAGTGTTGGTTTATTTTGTAGTACGTTGTGGCCGTGTATATTCACGTTAGCCATCAGTGGTTTAGGTAAAAACACCAATCAAGGTAGTAATTTCTTGATTATGATGATTATGGGTGGAGGAATTGTGAGTTGGTTACAAGGTGTAGTTGCTGATGAAACCAACATTCATTTTAGTTACATAGTTGGGGTAGCTTGTTTTGCGTATCTCGCTTTCTATGCATGGAAAGTAAGCGGAATTTTAAAAGCACAAGGAATTGATTTTGATCAAAAAGTGTCTGGTGGACACTAAGATAATTTTAATGTCAAAGCAAAACCCGGCAAGTGATTGTCGGGTTTTGTTATTTATACCAATTTATCAATAATACAAAAAACCACCAAGAAATCAACCTCACCAAGCAAGCTTAATGAGCCTTAATTTCTTAATGGTTTAAAAAAATAACCTAATTCCCCGCTCCCCAATCAATCTTCCTAGAAAAATACATCACCGCAGCTAAAATCAAGAACAATCCAATGCTACCCACCAACAGTGCATAATCTTCCATCTGAATTATCACAAAAATAAACGTGTATAAAAACGTGAGCGAAATGCCAATGAAAGCCGGAAACTTTTTATTCTTTAAAATCGAAATCGAGTAGAGCGAAATCAGCACAATCACCGAAGCTCCGGCAACCACATATGCCAAGGTGAAACTACTGTGTTCCGTAATCGAAATCAGTAATGTATAAAACATAATCAACGCCAAACCAATCATCGAATACTGAAAAATATGAATGTTGATTTTGCTGATGCTTTGAATAAGGAAAAAGATTAAAAACGTTAGTCCAATCACCAAAAATCCGTATTTCGAAGCTCTTTCGTTTTGCTGGTATTCATCTACTGTTGTAATAAAATCGACACCAAAAGCGTGCGGTTTCACATTTGGTAATGTTTCAAAGGATTGTTGTGGAAATGGCCTGTTGAGGTGCAAAACTTCCCATTCGGCTTCAAACCCTTTGACTGTAATTACTTTGTTTTTGTCATTGGGTAAAAAATTCCCGGAAAAACTCGGCGACGGCCAATTGGAAGTCATTTTTGCCGAAGTCGTTTTGCCAATCGGAGCAAAATGAATCATCTTACTTCCATTGTAATTAATGTTGAAAGCAAAGTTTTGTTTTTTGTTCTCCCGAAGCGATTGCAAATTCACCAAACCGGTTTCTAACGTTGACATCGAATCGTTTTGTTTGTTTTGAGTGGGTTCAAATCGATAAACTGAATCGCCTAATTTCAGATTTACTTGGCTTTTGATACTTTTTAAATTAGTGGTTCTAATCTGAATCGTGGCTTTGTCCCACATAATATTTTCATCGGCAATCGAGTTGATTTTAAAGTTAGGAAAAACATAACTTCCCGTAAAATCCATTTGGGCATTAAACACATTCGATTTATACAAACTGCGTTGTAAAGGCTTGATCATTGTGACATCGGTAGTGTTTTTTAGTTCTTCCGGAAAGAAATAGGCTAAACGAATTTCAGTTGAAATGCTTTTTATATGTTGATTGGTTTTTGCTTCATATTGCAAGCTTTCTGTGTGCACTTTGTATGGAATTTTCAAAATTGGACCATAAAAATAAATGTCTTCGCCCCATTTTTCGGAGGTTTCGGAAACAACTTCCTTTTGACGTAAGGAACGTTCTTCAATTAAGCTTTTCACAAATTGAAGCGGAATCAATAAAATGAGCGTTAAAAAGCCTACCATGATGATTTTTGCGGTGTTGGACTGAAAGAAATTGGTTTGTTTTTCCATGATTTTTATGTTTAAAGGTTTAAGAGTTTAAAGGTTTAAAAGTTTAAGAGTTTAAAAGATTAAAAGATTAAAAGGTTTAAGAGTTTAAAGGTTTAAAAGTTTAAGAGTTTAAAAGATTAAAAGGTTTAAGAGTTTAAAGGTTTAAAAGTTTAAAGGTTTAAAAGTTTAAAAGGTTGATGTGATGAATGGTTAGATAAAAAAAGAGAGCAGCGATGGGAATGTTTGCCAATACAATTAGAATTTTTACCCCAAAATATTCTCGATGATTTTGAAAAAAGATAAAATGATGAATGAGATTGAGAACGACTACACCGTTGACAAACAAGGCGGTAAGCACGTAAAAGAAGCCCAGAATAAAAATTATATCTTCTTGTGGAAATAGATGATGTAATAAAAAAACTAGTGTTCCTATTACAAAAGACGCAATGGCAATTTGTGTGGAAAGTTTTCCTGTAACGGTGGCATAGGTTTTTTTAGTCATAGTATGGATTATTTGATTTTTAAATTATTTGTTTCATTCTTTTTCATTGAAGTAGCCACAAAATAGATGACCATTAAAAACGTTCCGAATCCAAGTGTAAAATTTTGAACGTCACTAATAAAAAGGCAGTTGATACAAGAATTCAGTAAGTTTATCGGGTTGGAAAGTACATCCCAACTGTTGAAACGAAGGTATCTTCCCAAGTATATTCCGAATGCATTTAAATAGAGACTTATTAGAAGAAAAATTTTTGAAACGTTTACCGAATAATGATTACGGAGTAATTTTTCGATAGTAAAAAGTGAAAAAATACCAAACAAAAAACCGGTCAGCGAAAAAGAGCTTACTACCATAAGATCAAACCAAACCGGCACCGAATTGAATTTATTCAAATGGAAAAAATCGGTCAATAGATAAAATGAATTGGGAAGAAATAGTAGCCAAACTAGTAATCCAAATGCCCTATACCATTTATTATTTCTAATTTTTATAGAATAAAAGAACATTTGACTGATGCAATAGGGGAGAAAACCCAGAAACAAATTCCAAATTAGAAAGAAGAAGAAAACACTGTTTGAAGCTTTTGCCCGAATGAGTAATAAACATAAACAGAATAACGTAAGAATGGAAAGAACAAGAAATTCTCTCTTTTTGATTTGAAGATAAAAATGGATTGTTTTCATATTTAAAAGTACTTTGTATTTCAAAGTAATTAGATAAAAAAATAGATTAGCTTTTTTTGATTAATTTTTCAAGGGCTTCAATGTGATCTTGAAAGGCTTTTTTTCCAAGCTTTGTAGCTTTGTAACTGGTGTTAGGTTTTTTGCCTATGAATTGTTTTTCAATGGCAATATATTCTTCCGATTCTAGGGCTTTAGCATGTGAGGCTAGGTTGCCATCGGTTACGCCTAACAATTCTTTGAGTGTATTAAAATCGGCACTTTCGTTTACCATCAAAATCGACATGATGCCCAGTCGGATACGATGGTCAAAGGCTTTGTTGATATTTTGAATGATGTTTTTCATTTTGCAAAGAAAAGGAATTAATTTTTGGGAACACAGATGAATAAAATTTGAAAAATTGAAAGAATCTATTCCGATAGCTATCGGAACTAATAATCAGAAAATCGAACAATCTATCCTCTTTCATATTTAAAATACATTATACTACCATATAAAATGTGGCAAACGCCGAAACCTAATGCCCAAAATAATAATCCGTAACCCAAAAACCAAGTTGAAAGCAATCCTAAAACAATAAATGTTAGTCCTAAATAACGAACACCTCCGATGGTATATTTGCTTGCATTCACGCAGGCTAGTCCGTAAAAGATTAAAGTGAGAGGAGCAATTAACCCTAACATTTCTTTTTCAATCAAAAATAGGATAAAGAAACCACCTGTTGCTAAGGGAATTAAAAAATTGATTACTAGTCTTTTTGCTATATTGTTCCATATGGTTTCGTTGTTTTTTTTTGCCTTTTGAATGCTTAATAAGATACCGGTTAGCAAAGAAAGGAAGGCTACTGTAGCTGCAATTATAAGCAATCGGATAACAGCTTCTTCTGAAATAACAAGGTTCTTGTATCCTCCCATTGTTGAAGTGTCAAAGTAAATTGTCTTATAGGCCAAATATGCTCCTATTAACGCATAAGTTCCGGCTAAAATTCCTGATAGTCCACTCAATGATAAAAAGCGTGAGGAACGGTTCATCAAATTTTTGATTTCAGAAAGGTCGTTGAGGTATTTCTCGTTTTCCATTTTTAAAGTACTTTGAGTTGCAAAGTAAAATATAAAATATTTTACAACCAAATATTTTTTAGTTTATTTTTGAAAAATGAAACCAGCTGAAGAATACATCTTAAATCAACCCGAATTTTACCAAGAAATAATACTGAATTTGCAGGTAGTTATCGAGAAAGAGTTGCCAGAAGCTGTTTTGCTTTTTAAATGGAAAATTCCTTATTACTATGTAAACGGTAAGCCATTTTGCTTTATCAACGCAAGTCACAAAGGAAAATTTGTTGATTTAGCTTTCAATAAAGGTTATCAACTAGAGCAACATTTGGATCATTTGGTTGGAGAAAAAAGAAATACATTCAAATCTCTTCGATATGTTTCATTAGAAGAAATCGATGTAAGTATTTTGAAAGAAGTTATTTTAGAGGCAAAAGTACTCCACTAAATTCTGAAAATTCCTCCAATCACCAAAATTCGTTGAAAAAACCAAAAATCTTGTTCGGCACGGTCGGCTTTGTCTTTAGTGGTGCGAATATCATTCATGTTGATATAACCACCCTTTAATTCACCTTGAATAAAGAAATATTTAAAGAAAGTAACATTTAGTCCCGCCTTAGCTGAAAGTCCGTAACCGGAAACATGAAATTCATCATAACGTTCTTTTCCTAACAATTTTGTGTTCGTTTTTGGATATAAAAATCCACCACCAACTCCTTCGGTCAGATTGATTTGAATTTTATCCGTATTAGGAATTTTAAACCATTTCGAAATATCATCCACACGTGCAATTTCGGTATTTACGTAGTTTAAACCGTCAGTATGCTCAAAAGTTAGAAAATCTTCTGTTAGCAAAATTTGTCCGTTAGGTAAAGTTTCTCCATAACTACCTTGGTTGGGGTAATTTCCGGAATAATCAACAGCTCTGTCTTGAAACATTACATATTTCATGTGGTCAAAACCTATTGAAATATTATATTTATCAGTAATAAAATAGCCTATTCTCAAATTTGTTTGTGGAATAGTCATTCGAATGGGGTTAAAATAATCGATATGAAAACCTTTTGGTTTATCGTGTGCGTCAACATTATACAAAGTAAAATCATAATCTTTTCCTTTGAATCGTATATCTGATTTTGAGTAATCTTCCCTATTTCCTCCCCAAAAGATATAGAATTTACCTTTGTTATGGGCTGTGTATTTTTCCGGATTTACTTGAACTTCTTGAGCTGAAATGTGTTGAAATATGGCACAAAAAAAAAGCACAATCAAAAGTGATTGATTTTTCACGGTATAAAAAAATAATAAATTAGAATTGATTAATGGTTTTTCGGATGGCGACTAATTTGGTCATTAAATTTTCAAAATAATCTAAATGAAGCATGTTGGCTCCATCACTTTTGGCATTGGCCGGATCAAAATGGGTTTCTATAAAAATTCCATCAACACCGGTTACAATTCCTGCTTTGGCAATGGTTTCAATCATATCGGGACGACCACCCGTTACACCCGACATTTGATTGGGTTGTTGTAAAGAATGGGTAACATCCAAAACAGTAGTAGCAAATTGTTTCATGGTTGGAATTCCTCTGAAATCCACAATCATATCTTGATAGCCAAACATGATACCGCGATCGGTAACCATTACATTTTCATTTTGGCAATCCAATACTTTTTGAACGGCATGTTTCATGCTTTCCGGACTCATAAATTGTCCTTTTTTCAAATTCACGGTTTTTCCGGTATTGGCTGCAGCTACCACTAAATCTGTTTGACGAACTAAAAATGCTGGTATTTGCAATACATCAACATATTCTGCTGCCATAGGAGCGTCTTCATTAGTGTGAATATCTGTAACAGTTGGAATACCAAACGTTTGCGAAACTTTCTGTAAAATTTTCAAAGCTTTTTCATCTCCAATTCCTGAAAAACTATCAATTCGAGAACGATTGGCTTTTTTAAATGAACCTTTGAAAACATAAGGAATTGCTAATTTATCAGTAATTTGAACCAAACGTTCTGCAATTCGCAATGCCATTTCTTCGCCTTCAATAGCACAAGGTCCTGCTAAAACAAAAAAATTTCCACTATTGGTATGTTTAATTTGAGGTATTTTGGTAATATCCATTTTCGATTTTTAAAATGCAAAAGTACGATTTTTTTCTATTGATTTTGTAACAAAGGTTACTCGTCTTTTTTAGCTGTTAAGCCTTTTGGTACCATTAGCTTTCCTTTTTCATAAATATTGAAGTAAAGTTTAAGTGGTTTTTTGCAACCTACCCAATTTACTTGATATACATCTAAAAAACCAGCACCAATTTCACTTCTTTTGGTTGGGAAAGGACAACAGCTTTCTAGTTTTTCATAAAATATTTTTTCACCATTTGGACCGGCCAAAGCTTTCAAAAAACGTTCTTGATTAATAGTGTCGTTAGCGGTGTTTCTGTAAAAAATATTAATCGGATAATCCGGGTCATAACCATATTTAGGATCATCACTAATTTCACTTAAAACAAAAGAAATATTGTTCTTTAAAAGTGGAGTAGGAGCGGTATCATCAATATTTTTAATGGTATTTTTTATACTACCGCAAGAAAAAAGCATCAAAGTTATACAACAAAAAAGGAGGCTAACAGTTTTTTTCATAATAAACCAATTAATAGGTCAAAGGTATAAGTTTTTTTTAGAAAACCATTGTGTTTTCATTTGTGTTAACCATTTCAGAATCCTATTTTTGCTAAAAAAATGCTTATGGAATTTCTTTCTCATACTTGGCATTGGTCAATTTCCGGTTTTTTAATTGGATTGGTCATGTTGTTGTTGATTTATTTTGGAAAAACATTCGGAATGTCATCCAACCTTCGTTCACTATGTGCTATGACCGGTATTGGAAAAAAAATTCCTTTCTTTGATTGGGATTGGAAAGGCCAACGTTGGAACTTAGTGGTGGTAACGGGTGCAATGTTAGGTGGTTTTATAGCCGTTCATTTTTTGCATGATGCTACAAATGTAAATTTAAATCCAAAAACAGTTGAGCAATTGAATGAAATGGGAATTGATAATCCCAACGGAAAGTTAGTGCCTGATGCACTTTTTAATGATTATTCTCCAAAATCAATTATCATTTTAATTTTTGGCGGAATTTTAATTGGCTTTGGCAGTCGATATGCTGGTGGTTGTACATCAGGTCATGCGATTTCAGGATTGAGTAATTTGCAGCTTCCTTCCTTAAAAGCTGTTATAGGATTTTTTATCGGTGGATTAATTATGGCTCATTTTCTTTTACCTTTAATTTTTTAAGAGATGAAATTAGTAAAGTTTTTTTTGGTTGGTATTTTATTTGGGATTGTGCTCACCAAAACAGAAGCCGTTTCATGGTACAGAATTTATGAAATGTTTCATTTTCAATCGTTTCATATGTATGGAATAATCGGTACAGCCATAGCAACCGGATTGATCGGTATTCAATACATCAAACGAAAAAAAGTAAAAGATGTGGATGGAAATCCAATTGAAATTTTAGACAAAGAAGATGGTAATATGCGATATTGGTTGGGTGGAACACTTTTTGGTCTAGGTTGGGGATTGGTTGGTTCCTGTCCGGGACCTATTTTTATTCTGTTGGGTGCGGGTATCTATAACGTTGCTTTTGTTTTATTGGGTGCCGTTTTTGGAACTTTTTTATATGGCTTGTTTAAGGATAAATTACCACACTAAACCAATTTTTGAAGTGTAATAAAGGTTACACTTTTAATTTTTTTATTGATATAAATTTGTGTATTAATCTGTAAAAAATGAAAGCTACCTTAAAAATTCAAAATGTAAAGTGTAATGGTTGTGCGAATACCATCATTAATAAAATTACAAAAATTAATGAAGTTTCTTCTGTTTTTGTGAGTGTTGAAGATAATACCCTATCATTTGATTATACAAATGTAGAACAAATCGATCAAGTAAAATCAACGTTGAAAAAATTAGGTTATCCTGAAGCTGGGGAAGAAAATTCAATTGGTGAAAAAGCAAAATCGTATTTAAGTTGTGCGATTGGTAAATTGTAATAGAATTTTTATCTTTTTGATTTTATGAGAAAAAAGATTATTTTTGCAACCAAATTATAAAAAACACAAAAAATGAAAAAATTAGTAGTATTATTTGTATTGGCTGCAATCAGCTTTTCTTGTTCAAAAAGTGATGATTCAGTTAATGTAACAGAAGCAAAATTAGTTGGTAAGTGGTATTACAAAACAACAAAAGTTGCAGGCGAAACTTTTCCTTATGATGATCATGAAGCATGTGGGAAAGATTATATTCAATTCAGAGAAGATGGTTTCGTAGTTTATGGCGATGTATGGGATTGTGAGTTATTTGAAGATGTTGCTGGTGTATGGTCAATTAGTGGAGATAAAATAACAATTACAGAGGATGGTGTACCTCAAACGGCTACTGTAACTACTTTAAATAGTTCAACTTTAGTAGTAAAATATAAAGATGATTATTTTGAAGATGGAAGTGAGGTAACTATAGTTGTTACTTTTACCAGAAGCTAAAATAAATTAAATAAAAGCTAAGCTGTCTCTAATAAGGCAGCTTTTTTTGTTTTTGTAAAATTGCGTTCACAATACAAAATTGAGCTCCTAAATAGGTACTCATAATCCAAAATGTGCTCATAAAAATTGGAGAATGAAATTTATTAAATGCCAAAATACTATCTGAAATGACAAATAGTAAAGCTCCAATTAAAACCCAAAAATTGCTTGGTTTTTCCCATTGAAAATAGGCTTTAATACTCATTAGTAACATTAAGGAAATAACGATTGCATAAACTGCAACCGGAATTTTCATTTCATGTAATGTATCCCATAATAAGTAGAGTATAGTTAAAAGATAAGCAACTACAAAAGGAATAAATTTTAAGTACGATTTACGTTCATATTGTATCGTTTGTTTCTGAAAAAGAGATAAGTAGATCAGATGTGCCATTAAAAAAGAAATCAATCCGAAAATAAAAAACAGAGCATGTTGATTTGCAAACATCAATAAAACATCACCAATCCAAGAGCAAAATAAGGCTAAGAGAAGTATTTTTTGAGTCTTAAAAGGTTCGCTTATTGAAACAATACTTATTAGAATAGGAATTAAAAGCGGTTTTAACCACCAAGCCATATCTTCTTTTCCACTAATTAAAAGAAGTAAATATAAAAAACTGAATACGATGAAACTTCGGGTAAACTTCTTGCTTTTCATTAGTGTCGTAAATAGGTTGGAGTATGAAATTCATAATTTGAAAAATAATATGAAATCAAAAATGAAACGATGAAATACATCCCTAAAATATAATTTCCAACCAAAAAATGTTGATTCAAACCAAACCAATCTCCATAAAAATATAAAATACCAATACCTAAAAAGGCTCTAAACAATTCAAAAAAGTAGGCAATTGGATTGGTATCCATCAATTCAGTTAAGCTGTAAATAGTTACAAAAACAAAAAGTCCATAAATAAAAATGGTTGGTAAACCAATTGAAGCCACATTAGCAAACAAGAAACTTACAAATCCTAACGTTACAAAAAGTTGAATAATGGAATAGTAAGTTAATAAGTTGGAATGACTGGGTTGGTATTTTTTAAAAGCATACACATCTTCAATTTTATGAACCGGATATCTTTCTTCAAAACCCTCTGGTCTCCAACCCGTTGGCATAAACCATATTCTGAATTTATCTTTCCAATTTTCGGCTCGCCATGCATCTTGGATTAAAAGCCACAAATGCTGAAAATTAATTTTTATCGGATTCCAGGTTTGAGCAGGTCTTGTAATTCCAAAAACAGCAGGAACTTCTTTTAATTCTTCCTGAAAAGTGCCAAACCATTTGTCCCAAAATATAAATATTTGACCGTGATTTTTGTCTAAATATTCTTTGTTTATCGCATGATGCACGCGATGATGAGATGGCGTAACAATGATTTTTTCTAAAATTCCCATTTTACCAATATGTTTGGTATGGTACCAAAATTGTAAAAACAAATGCAATGGCAAAACAATAGCAATGACGGATGCCGGAACGCCTAAAATAGCTGCCGGAAGTAATAAAAAAGTAAATAAATTGACAAACGAAGAAATGGATTGTCTTAATGCACATGCCAAATTGAATTCTTCACTGCTGTGGTGAATAGCATGTTTGTTCCAAAAAATATTGATTTGATGTGACCATCGATGTGTCCAATACCCATAAAAATCAATTACAAAAAAGGCGATAATATAAGTTAGAATTGTGTTTTCAATGGTAAAAATTGCCACTTTACTCACCATCCATTCGTAGGTCAAAATGGAAACACTAATGCCTAATACATCTTTCACAGCATTGGTAATTCCAGAACTTAGACTCGAAACGGTATCCATCAAAGGAGCGGTATCATTTCCTTTAAAATAACCATACGCTTTTTCTATTAAAATAAGTAATAGAAATGCCGGCATGGCTATAATGAGTATTTTACCGTATTGTTCCATTTAAATAATTTCGGCACTTAATCCGGCCTCTAGCAATTGAGTACATTGCGGTTTTAATTCGTCAAAAGGTCCGGTTTTAACCGTGCATTTCCCTTTGTAATGTACTAAAATGGCACATTGTTCGGCTTGTTCACTCGTGTGATGGCAAACGCGAATTAGCGTATCAATCACATGATCAAAAGTGTTCACATCGTCATTAAAAAGCACAATTTCGTTATTGATGCCAACGGCTTCTTCGACTAAAACTTCTTCTTGAATTTTTTCTATCGTACTCATATTTTTTATTTAAAAAGATTTTTGGATTGTTCGATTTTTTGATTTTCGAATAATCTGACAATCTAAAAATCCAACTATCCCAACTGATACTTCAAACTCACCCAATTATTGCGTTCTAAAGTTTTTTCCAATTTCAATCCTAACTCTTGGCAACATTCGTCAATGGCCGGAATATCTTCTTGGTAAAAACCACTCAAAAATAATAAACCATTTTGATTTAAACAATTCACATAACGAGGCATATCGTTCAAAAGTATATTTCGGTTGATATTGGCAATAATTACATCGTATTTTTGATCAATTAATAGCGACGCATCACCTTCATAAACGCTAATGTGTTGGCAGTTATTTCGTTCTGCATTTTCAATCGAATTCAAGTAACACCAATTGTCAATGTCAATCGCATCAATAGGTTTGGCTCCTTTCATTTCTGCTAAAATGGCTAAAATAGCAGTTCCGCAACCCATATCTAAGGTTTTTTTACCAACCAAATCGGTTTCTAATAAATGCTGAATGACCATGTGTGTGGTTTCATGATGACCTGTTCCGAAACTCATTTTTGGTTCGATTATAATATCAAATTCTGCATCGGTTTTAGGATGAAAAGGAGCTCGAACGTGACATGTTCCATCTACATCAATGGGTTCAAAGTTTTTTTCCCATTCTTCATTCCAATTCACTTGTTCAATTTCTTCAATTTGGTAAGAAATTACAAATTCAGGAGAAGTCAAAATATAAATATCCTCCAATATATTGGCTGTCCAAAGTTCTTTTTGAATGTAAGCCGTTACGCCAAATTCGGTTTCTATAAAGCTTTCAAAAGGTTTTTCGCCTAATTCTGCCACTAAAATTTCACAACCCAATTCTTTCGGTTCAACCGTAAAGTGATATCCTAAATATTTGTTTGACATGATTTAATTTTTGGGCAAAGATAACAATGCAATTTCATTCCTTTTACATTCCAAAAATTAAATTACTTTTGCCCAACAAACACAACTACTTTAATGAAAACAAAATGTATACTTTTTTTTGTACTTGTATCCTCATTTTCTTTTGCTCAGGATATTAAATTCAGTACAAAAGATAACGATTTAAAATTAGCCACTTTACCTTATTACAATTACGGTAGAGGATTAGGATTGACATCTCCGGACAGTATTTTTCAGTTGAATATCCGATTCCGAATGCAAAACCGAATGGGTTTTTTAAAAAATGAAGACCAAGAAGAAGCGTTTGAAGGTCAAGTTAGACGTTTGCGATTGCGTTTTGATGGGTATGTAGGAAATCCTAAATTTTTGTATGCTATTCAATTGTCTTTTGCTCCCGGTGATGTAGGCGAAATTGAAGAGGGAGAAAATATCAATATTATTCGCGATGCAGTTGTGTTTTACCGACCCAACAAACACTGGAGTTTTGCCTTTGGGCAAACCAAATTACCGGGGAACAGGCAACGGGTAAATTCTTCAGGAGCCTTACAAATGACTGATAGAACAATTAACAATGCTCGTTTTAATATTGACCGTGATTTTGGGTTTCAAACCTATTTTTTAAACGAGAAGAAAGAAAAGTTTTCTTATAATGTAAAAACCGCGGTTAGTACAGGTAATGGAAGAAACGTAACCAAAAGTCCGGATAATGGTTTTGCCTTAACCGGTAGAATGGAATTGTTTCCGCTAGGTTCATTTTCAAAAGACGGAACCAATTTTGAAGGCGATATTGCTCGAGAACAAAAACCAAAATTGTTACTGGCCGGAACTTTTCATAGAAATGTAAAAGCCCGTCAAACACAAGGACAATTAGGAGTTGATTTGTATGAAAAAAGGAACATGGAATCCGTTTTACTAGATGCCATGGTTAAATATAATGGTTGGGCTTTCATGAGTTCTTACATGAATCGCACCTCAGAGAATCCTTTGACTTTTAATCCTGAAGATGTAAACGACTTCAATTTTGTTTATGTGGGTGATGGATTTGATTACCAATTGAGTTATTTGTTTCCAACTAATTATGAAATAATTGGACGTTTTTCTACACAAAAAGTAGATAAAGATATTCAAGCTTTTACACCCAACACCAAACAATACAGTGTTGGGGTAACCAAATATTTTTGGGAGCATGCTTTCAAATTGCAATCAGAATTTACGGTAGATGAATTGTCTTATTTCAACGGAACTTCACGAACCAATTGGTACATCCGTTTTCAAGTTGAAATTGGAATTTAATCCTTATTTATAAATTTAGTACTTAAAATTGTTTAAAATTTAACAGGAAAACCGTTTCTCACTTTCCGAGAATATCCCTATTTTTGCCCATGCAACACAACGTACTTATTTTAGATTTTGGTTCGCAATACACACAACTTATTGCGAGAAGAGTTCGGGAATTAAACATATTCTGCGAAATTTTTCCTTACAATCATGTTCCTGAAGATTTATCTTCATTTAAAGCAGTAATTCTTTCCGGTAGTCCTTTTTCAGTTCGAGCAGACGATGCTCCTCATCCCGATTTATCTCAAATTAGAGGCAAAATGCCTTTGCTAGCCGTTTGTTATGGAGCTCAATATTTGGCTCATTTTAGCGGTGGCGAAGTAGCTCCTTCTAACATTAGGGAATACGGCAGAGCTAATTTGAGTTTTGTGGATGATCACGACCCGTTTTTTGAAGAAGTGGCTCTTAATAGTCAAGTTTGGATGAGTCATTCAGATACGATTAAAAAATTGCCAACAAATGGAGTTCGATTGGCCAGTACTAAAGATGTAGAAAATGCGGCTTATCGAATTGAAGGTGAAAAAACCTATGCCATTCAATTTCATCCTGAAGTATATCATTCTACCGACGGAAAACAAATGTTGGAAAATTTTTTGGTGCGAATTGCCGAAGTACCACAAAATTTTACTCCTAATGCTTTTGTTGATGAAATTGTAGCCGAATTAAAAGAAAAAATTAAAGACGATAAAGTCGTTTTAGGACTTTCAGGTGGAGTGGATTCTACCGTTGCTGCGGTTTTATTGCATAAAACCATTGGCAAAAATTTGTATTGTATTTTTGTAAATAATGGTTTATTGCGTAAAAATGAATTCCAAAATGTATTAGATCAATACAAAGGAATGGGATTAAATGTGAAAGGTGTTGATGCAACCGACCGATTTTTAGATCAGTTAGCCGGAATTGAAGAACCGGAAGCCAAACGAAAGACTATTGGTCGTGTATTTATAGAAGTTTTTGATGATGAAGCTCATCAAATTGAAGACGTGAAATGGTTGGCACAAGGAACGATTTATCCGGATGTGATTGAATCGGTTTCAGTAAAAGGACCATCGGCTACTATTAAATCGCATCATAATGTGGGCGGATTACCCGATTTTATGAAATTAAAAATTGTTGAACCCCTCCGAATGTTGTTCAAAGATGAAGTGAGAAGAGTAGGAGCTACCTTGGGTATTGACCCGGAATTGTTGGGCAGACATCCCTTTCCAGGTCCAGGTTTGTCAATTCGTATATTAGGTGATATAACTAAAGAAAAAGTTCGTATATTGCAAGATGTTGACGCTATCTTTATTGAAGGATTAAAGTCACACGGTTTGTATAATAAAGTTTGGCAAGCTGGAGCCATTCTTCTGCCTGTAAATAGTGTAGGAGTTATGGGTGACGAGCGAACCTACGAAAAAGTTGTTGCCTTAAGAGCTGTTGAATCTACCGATGGAATGACAGCCGATTGGGTGCATCTGCCGTATGATTTTTTGATGAAAATTTCCAATGAAATCATCAATAAGGTAAAAGGGGTTAACAGAGTTGTGTATGATATCAGTTCAAAACCACCAGCTACTATTGAATGGGAGTAGTTTTTTAATTTTTAGTTAGATGAAGAAGTTTTTATTTGGAGCAATGATTTTGCTTAGCCCCCAAATCACTTTTTCTCAAACCGTTGTAAAACCGGGTATGGATTTAGTTAAACATACCGTTGCTTCTGGAGAAACCGTGTTAGATATTTCAAAAAAATATGTGGTAGATCCGGCAGAAATTTATCGTTCCAATCGTTCAGCCATAGATGGAGTGAAAGAGGGAATGGTATTAGAATTTTATGTTCCTCAAAAGTCACCGGAAATTGTTTTACCTTCTGATAATTACAAGCCTATAAAAGAGTTAGATAAGCAAAAAGAAGTAGAAAAGCCAAAAGAGGTTATCGTAAAAAAAGAAGTTGTAAATTCTAACCTTACTAATGATTCTAAATCAGGTTTTGTTATGCATAAAGTAACAGCAGGTGAAACACTTTATGGTTTGTCAAGACTTTATAATATTTCAGTTGATGAAATTAAAAGTGCAAATGTAATGCTGTTAAAAAACAGTTTACAAGTTGGACAAACACTGAAAATACCCAAAAGTGGTACGGTTATTGAAAAACAAACCAAAGAAGTTGTATCAACAAATAAGCCGGCTGAAATAGCTACTACTGTTGCATCATCTGAAACTGTGATTAAGCATTCAGTTGCTCCAAAAGAAACATTATATGGAATTGCTAAAAAATATAATGTGTCAGTAGAAGCAATTATGAATCAAAATGAAAAATTATTGAAAAACGGATTACAAGCCGGACAAGTATTAACGATTATTTCTAAATAAATTTTGAACTCCATGAGGGTATTTTTCCTAGTTATTGTATGCTGTTTTTTGAGCTTTCAAAATAGTTTCGCTCAACCGAATGAGTCTGTAAAAAAGCATATAGTAGCCAAAGGAGAAACCATCACTCAGATTGCTCAAAAATATAAAGTTACACCTTACGATATTTACAGGATGAATCCTGATGCCAAAAATGGGATTCAAATTGATGCGATTTTATTAATTCCTTCTTCTGATGTGAGTAATTCTTCGGTTCCATTAACGCATGAAGTAAAACCAAAAGAAACTTTATTTGGTATTGCAAAACAATATACAACTACAGTAGAACTTTTAGAGAAATGGAATCCTGATGTTAAAGAAAACGGTTTAAAAGTAGGTCAAATTATTCATGTTTCAGGAAAATCAATTGAGGTTCAAAAATCCAAACCTCAAGAGTCAACAACCCTTTATCACGAAGTTCAAGCTAAAGAAACCCTTTATTCTATTGCTAAACAATATCAAGTTTCTGTAGATGATTTGTCACTTTGGAATCCAAGTGCAAAAGAAGGTTTATCAATTGGTCAAAAATTGATAATCAAAAACGGAAATTCTAAACCATCATTACCTGATGCAACATCTGAAATAAAAAAAGTTTCAAAATCTAACTATTTGGAATATGTAGTTAAACCAAAAGAAACTTTATTTAGTATTTCAAAACTTTTCTCGATGAGTCAAGAAGAATTATTGACGTTGAATCCTGAATTAAAGGAAGGTGTGAAAGAAGGAATGAAACTTCAAGTTCCTGCTCAACGATTTGTGTATTCCGGTAAAACAAAAGAAATCAAGGATTTTACAAAATCGTTGGTTAAAAAAGACAAAAAAGAAATTGTTCTATTACTGCCATTTAATACTTCAAATATCGAAAGTGATACTTCATTGACCACTCAGGCCAGATTAAAAAGAGATGGTTTTTTAAACCTTACTTTAGATTTTTATTCCGGTGCTTTAATGGCAATTGATTCAGCTAAACGATTGGGTTTAAATTTGAATGTTAAAATACTAGATTCTCAAGAAACTAAAAGAGGTTCAAGTGTTTCGTCAATTGTACAAAATCAAAATCTAGCCAAAGCGGATGCCGTTATCGGACCTTTTTATCCTCAATATGTTGAAAAAACTGCCGAATTACTGAGCAGTAGTAATGTGCCGGTAATTTCCCCATTGAGAGAAATAACTTCATCCACCGAAAATGTTTATCAATCTATGCCACCAAACGATTTTGTTAAAAACGAAATGTTTGCCTATATACGCTCTAAAAATGGCAATATGATTGCTTTGGTTGACAGTAAAAAATCGGCTGCTAAGCAATTCATAACAGACTTTCATAAAGATATTTACATAGCACCTTTAAATGAAAAAGGTGGAATTATAAATGATAGTATTTCCCCAAAATTATCAAAGGATAAAATAAACTATTTTATTTTAGAAACGGCTTCTACCGGAATGATTTTTAACGCATTAAGCCAATGTAGTAATGCGAAATCTGCCGGATATAATGCTGAATTAGTGGTATTGGATATTAACAATACTTTCGAAACTGATGAGGTTTTTCCAAGAATTTTAAAGCAACAAATCATATTTCCTTCGCTTACAAGATATCAAGATACACCACAATCGTTGAATTTTGCCATGCAATACAAGAAGAAAAACAATGTGTATCCGAATCAATATGCTGTTCGAGGCTTTGATGTTGTTTTTGATACCATGATGCGATTGTTCCAAAAAGAAGATTTTGAAACGACCATTCAAACGTATGCCTCAGAAGGAGTGGAAAATAAATTTGATTACGAAAAAAGTAGCTCAGGATATTCCAACAAGGGAATTTATATCATGCAATACGTTGAAGATTTTAATGTAAAATTAATGGACTAATGACTTCTAAAGTAACTTATATAGGCGATTTACGCACCACTTCAGTACACCTACAATCGGGAACAGAAATACTATCTGATGCTCCAAAAGATAATCACGGTAAAGGAGAAGCTTTTTCTCCAACTGATTTGGTGGCTAATTCACTAGCTACTTGCATGATTTCTATTATGGGAATAAAATCCAGAGATTTGAATGTAGATTTAACCGGTTCAACTGTTGAAGTCACCAAAATCATGCAGGCAGAGCCTCGTAAAATCGCTAAGATTATCACGGTTTTAAACATGAATCTTGTGGTCGATGATAAAACTAAAACTATTTTAGAAAGAGCCGCCATGACTTGCCCTGTAATGTTGAGTTTGCATCCGGATATTGAAAAAGAAATTACGTTTAACTGGAAATAGTTTCCTGTTGTCGGTTGTCCGTTATAGGTTATCAGACAACCGACAACGGAAAACAGACAAAAGAATTGGACCAACAAAAAATCCTTATTAAATTAGCTCATACAAAAATGCCTTTCGGGAAATACGAGGGACGTTATTTGATTGATTTACCAGAATATTATGTGGTTTGGTATCATCAAAAAGGCTTTCCAAAAGGAGAATTGGGCCAGCAACTCCAATTGGTTTATGAACTCAAATTAAACGGTTTAGAACATTTGGTTCGAACCATTAAAGAAAAATTTCCAAAGCCTTAGCATCTGATTTTCAAAGAATTGTTTTGACATTAGAATATTGTGAAACAATCTCCTTAATTCATTTTTACATTGATGAATTAAATCGTACTTTTGCACCGTTTTGGAGTAAAGTTTTATTCCATTTCACACAACTACAACAACAAACAACAACACAATGAATCAAACGAAGTATATTTTTGTAACCGGTGGCGTAACATCTTCTTTAGGAAAAGGAATTATTGCGGCCTCGTTAGCAAAATTATTGCAAGCCAGAGGTTATCGAACGACCATTCAAAAGTTCGACCCGTATATCAATGTTGATCCGGGAACTTTAAATCCGTATGAGCATGGAGAATGTTATGTAACGGATGATGGAGCGGAAACCGATTTGGATTTAGGTCATTATGAGCGTTTTTTAAACGTACCGACTTCGCAAGCAAATAACGTAACCACCGGAAGAGTCTATCTTTCTGTGATTGAAAAAGAGCGAAGAGGCGAATTTCTTGGTAAAACGGTACAAGTTGTACCACATATTACCAACGAAATTAAAGAGAGAATGCAATTGTTAGGAAATTCTGGTGATTTTGACATTGTGATTACCGAAATTGGCGGTACGGTGGGTGATATTGAATCGTTACCCTACATCGAATCTGTTCGACAATTGTTGTGGGAGTTGGGGGAGGAGAACGCAATTGTCATTCATTTAACGTTAATTCCGTATTTGGCTGCGGCTGGTGAATTAAAAACGAAACCTACGCAACATTCGGTTAAAACGTTGATGGAAAGTGGAATTCAAGCCGATATTTTGGTTTGTAGAACCGAACACGAATTGTCTGATGAATTGCGTCAAAAATTGGCTTTGTTTTGTAATGTAAAACGAGAAGCAGTAATCCAATCGATTGATGCCTCAACGATTTATGATGTACCGAATTTGATGTTGGAAGAAGGTTTGGACAAAGTAGCCTTGAAAAAGTTGAATTTACCCGAAAAATCTTCTCCCGATTTGAAACAATGGAACGAGTTCTTATACAAATTAAAAAACCCAAAACATACGGTTAATATCGGATTGGTTGGAAAATATGTTGAATTGCAAGATTCCTATAAATCGATTTTAGAAGCGTTTATTCATGCCGGTGCTGCCAATGAGACCAAAGTAAATATTGTGAGTGTGCATTCGGAATACATTGATAGAAGCAACGTAGCTGAAAAAATAGGTGGTTTCGACGGAATTTTAGTCGCACCCGGTTTTGGTGAAAGAGGAATTGAAGGAAAAATTGAAACCGTTCGATATGTACGAGAAAATAATATTCCGTTTTTCGGAATTTGTTTGGGAATGCAAATGGCGGTAATCGAATATGCTCGAACCGTACTAGAATTTGAAGATGCCAATTCAACCGAAATGAATCAGCAAACGTCACACCCTGTTATTGATCTGATGGAAGAGCAAAAAACTATTACAGACAAAGGCGGAACTATGCGTTTGGGAAGTTGGAAATGCAACCTTGAAAAAGATACATTAGCGTATCAAATTTATGGAAAAGAGCAAATTCAAGAACGTCATCGTCATCGTTTTGAGTTCAATGGAAAATACAAGGAACAACTTGAAAAAGCAGGTTTAAAAGCAAGTGGAATTAATCCGGATACCGGTTTGGTTGAAATTATTGAAATCGAAAACCATCCGTTTTTTATCGGAGTGCAATACCACCCGGAATATAAAAGTACTGTGGCCAATCCACATCCAATTTTTGTTGGATTTGTTAAAGCTGCCGTTCAACATAAAGTCGTTTCTGTTTAAGTGTAGAAACGCAACAATTGTAATTAGTTAAATAAATGGAAGAAAAAAAATTAGACGTCAACTCGATTATCGGATTCGGATTAATATTCCTGATTCTGATTTGGGTCATGTACAACAGTCAGCAAAACGAAGTAAAGGAAAAAGCAAAAAAGGCACAACAAGAAAAAGTTGAGACCAAAGGAAAAACTACTCCGGTCAAAGTAGCCGAAACAAATGTAAAAACAGTTGCCCCAGTTAGCGATTCTATTCAAGCAGCTCAATTACAAAGTAGTTTAGGGTCTTTTGCTTATTCAGCTTCTCTTCCTTCTGCAAAAAATGATTTTACAACCATTGAAAATGAAGTGGCTCGTTTAAAAATTGCAAATAAAGGAGGTTACATCGTTGAAGCCGAAATGAAAGAATTTGAACAATTCCAAAAAGGTTCAGGTAAAAAAGTGCATTTGATTAAAGACGGGAATGCAGATTTTAATATTGAATTAAAAACTAACGATAATCGAACGTTAAATACAAAAGATTTATTTTTCGAGCCTACGTTAACAAAGGAAGGTAAAAACCAAGTTGTTTCTTTAAAACTAAAAGCTGGAAATAATCAATACTTGGAGTACCGATATGTATTGAAACCAAACGAATATATGCTTGATTTTGCTATTCGTTCACAAGGTTTAAATACGGTTTTAAATACCTCCAATCCGTTAAATTTAGATTGGAAAATCAAAACGTATCGCAATGAGAAAAGTGTAAGCTATGAAAATCGTTACACTGAACTTATTTTTGAATATGAAGGTGGGAAAGACGATTATTTAGGACAAGGTGCTTCAACCTCTGATGAACCGGTAGAGGTGTCGTACATAGCTTTCAAACAACATTTCTTTACATCTGTTTTAATGACGGATACACCTTTTGAAAAAGCAATTGTAGTTTCAGAAAATTTAGTAAAAGATGAAGAGAAAGATACTTTGTTTACCAAACAATTCAAAGCAACTGTACCATTAGCTTTTAAAAATGGTGAAGTGAATTATAATATGAATTGGTATTATGGACCAACTGATTATCATATTTTAAATGATTACGATAAAAACTTAGATGAAATTGTACCGTTGGGATGGGGAATTTTCGGTTGGATAAACCGTTATATTTTTATTCCAACATTTGATTTTCTGATTTTGTTTTTACCTTTCGGTATTGCGATTATTGTATTAACGATTTTGGTCAGAATTGTAATGTCACCGGTAACCTATAAATCGTATTTGTCTCAAGCAAAAATGAAGGTTTTACGTCCGGAAATCCAAGAATTAAATACCAAATTCGGCAAAGATCCAATGAAGAAACAACAAGAAACCATGAAGTTGTATTCTAAAGCGGGAGTAAACCCAATGGCGGGATGTTTACCGGCTTTAATGCAAATTCCGGTGTTTTATGCGTTGTTTAGTTTCTTCCCATCAGCAATTGATTTACGTCAAAAAAGTTTCCTTTGGGCAGATGATTTGTCGTCATTTGATTCCGTTATTAGCTTACCGTTTTACATTCCATTTTATGGTAATCACGTGAGTTTATTTCCTATCTTGGCTTCTATCGCAATTTTCTTTTACATGAAAATGACAACGGGTGATCAAGCCATGAGTGCACCACCACAAGAAGGTATGCCGGATATGGGCAAAATCATGAAAATGATGATTTATTTGTCACCTATCATGATGTTGTTTTTCTTCAACAATTTTGCTTCCGGTTTGAGTTTATATTACTTTGTTTCCAATGCCATTACTATTGGAATCATGTTGGTGATTAAAAATTATATCATTAATGAGGATAAAATTCATGCTCAAATTCAAGAAAATAAAACTAAGCCTAAATCTATGAATCGTTTCCAACGCAAAATGCAAGAAATGATGGAAGAAGCTGAAAAACAAAAGAAATTGAAAAAGTAAATTCATTTAAGCCCTAAATTTGTTTGGGGCTTTTTTTTACAAAATAAACATGGAATTAAAATAGCTTTGTATGTTTTAGTTTTCAATTAATAAATGAAGTAATACAGATGATATTTTTTTGTATTTTGTAAATATTTGAGAACTACATTTTGTGTAGTAAGAGTAATTCTTTTTATAGTTTAAAACATTTTCAAGTCTAAAAATTCACAAGTAAAACCATAAAAAAAGCCCCGAATTATCGGAGCTTTTCTTTTTCATAGCAATAAGATTATTAAGATCCTGGTAAAAGAACTCTGTTTAAAACATGTATTACACCGTTTGCTGCTTGTACGTCAACAGCAATGATTCCAGATGCTCTGTCAGCACCGTCAGTTACATTTGCAATATTTCCACCTGTACCTGGTAAAGTAATATCAAATGTTGCAGATGAACCTAATAAAGTAGGAACTGTAGTAACCCCATTAGGTGTTAATCCACTAGATAATACATTTCCAAAAGCACCACTGGCAACATGGTATTTTAATACCGCATCTAATGTTGGTTCTGGAATTGCAGCTAAATCCGCTGCTCCCAATTCAGATAATAAACTTACAAAAGCATCATTGGTAGGAGCAAATACTGTAAATGGTCCCGCACTGCTTAAAGCAGTTACAAAATCAGTAGTATTACCTTCTCTTGTTAATGCAGCTTGTAATATATCAAAATTTGGATCTGCAACAGCAAATGTTACCACAGTTGGTAATGCAATTACAGCATCTACAATGTGTACAACACCATTTGAAGCAATTACATTTGCAGTTGTAACAGTTGCAACCCCATTTAATTTAACACCTGAAGATTTGTTTACATACATACTCAATGTGTTTCCTGTTGAAGTACCACCAACAGTTGCAGAAGTTTTGATGTATCCTGCATCTGGAAGTTGAGCTGCCTGAACGTTACCCGCTACAACATGGTTTAATAATACTTGTTTCAAAACATCAACAGGTACAGCGTTTAAATTTGCAAATCCATTTGCACTTAAAAAAGAAGCAAAAGCTTCATTTGTTGGAGCAAATACTGTGTAAGAACCAGCACCACTTAAAGTTGAAGTTAATCCAGCTCTTTCTAATGCGGCAACTAAAGAGCTTAAATTTTCATTTTTGGAAGCAATTCCGGCAATTGTGTTGTCATTTGATGAAGAATCATCATCACTACATGAAAATGCAACAACTGCAAAAATAGCTACAAAAGCTGTTTTTAATAAATTTAATTTTTTCATAGATTATGAGTTTTTATTGTTCTCTACAAAGATATACATTTTTTTATATTGTTTAATTATTTTGTTTAAATGATAAACAAAAAATAAATCAAAATACCGTGTAAAAATTTTAAAAACCCTTTATTTTATGGAATTTTACGATTATTCATTGTTAATAACTTTGTTTAATTTTAACACAAATTTAATAAACAAAATATAAAAAAATCAATTTTTGAAGAGTTTAAAAACAATAAATGTTGACTTTAAAAGATAAATTCCGCTCAATAATTCATTAGAAATTGTATTATAACCATTTTTTAATTCTAATGTAGTGATTTTTTGTCCGGTTATGGTATAAAGTTCAAATGATGTAGTATTGGTTAAACCCTCCACCCAAATTTGCCCGCTATTTGTTTGAATGATTTGAGGTTTTTTATTTTCTTCTTTGTTTATTGATAAATTTTCTTCCATAAATAACCATTGATAGGCGGCACCGAATTCATTTCGCCAATAACTTTCTGAATGTGTTCCATTAGCATCAATCTTAGTAAACGTATTGTTGGTTGTTAAACCGTTGTTTTGCATGTTTGTTCTGATGGTGGTTATGTTGGGCACCATTGTGGAAGATTCATTTTGCCCCGCAACAAAATAAACTCTGTGTTGATTTAAATTTGCAACGGAACTTATATAAGTAGTTAATGGAGCTAAAGCGAACCAATAAGCCGGACTAAACGAACCGATTTTCCGAAATGCATTTGGATACTCACAGGCACCATAGGTTGCTATCAGAGCTCCCATCGAACTTCCGATAAGTGCATTCATTTCTGGCTCAGGTCGAGTTCTGAAATTTTCATCTATATAAGGTTTGAGTGTTTCAGCAACAAAAGCCATGTACGCATCTCCTTGTCCACCACCATATTGAGCATTTACCCATGGCGAATATTCATTTAATCGTTCTCCTCCTCCGTTGTCAATTCCCACAACTATTGCTCCGTAATCTCCTTGATTAAACAAATTGTTTAAGGTTTCATCAACTTGCCATTCTCCGGAAAATGAAGTTTGATTGTCAAATAGGTTTTGACCATCTTTCATATAAAGTACCGGATAGTGTTTGGTGGAAGTAAAATAATCCGGTGGCAGATACAACCAGATTCTTCGGTTCCGGTTGAGTTGTGGCATAAAGAAACTCGGACTCAAAATTTGTACATTTGAAGCGGCTGTACTATTATTTCCTCCACCTAAGTCTTCCCAAGAAAGAATACTCAAATTAATCGTTTGTGGATTTCCCGTAAACGTAAAGGAGCGATTGGGTAAAAAACCACCATTGGCATTTCCTTCCACAGTTGGCCAACTTCCACGCGTAAATTTGTATTCAACGGTTCCCGTTCCTTCCGGAATAGTAATTTGAAAGGCTCCTAAACCATCCGGTTGCATAATGAATGCCGAATTACCTGGAGTCCAATTATTGATGCTTCCGGCCAAATAAATTGTTGCTCCAAGCGGAGTATTATTCGGTATAGAAGTAATTCTCAATGTTACTTGAGCTTGAAGTAAAAGCGAAGAAATTAAAAAACTGAATAGACTTATTTTTCTCATAACTGTAGTAAAATTTCCATGATGCTCAAATTTAATAAATTCGTTCGATTTTTCATTGACTTATACTATTTTTGTGAATACATAGTTATAATATTGAATTTTAAAATCACTCACATGCAAATTTCGAAACCTATTTTTTGGCTTTTTATTTTTTCAAATCTAATTTCTTTTGCTCAAGAAAAAACCAATCAATTGGATGAAAATGGAAATAAACATGGAAGTTGGAAAGGCTTTTATGAGGATACTAAAAACTTGAAATATGAAGGCGAGTTTAAAAACGGAAAAGAAGTTGGCTTGTTTACTTTTTATGACAATACAAAAGTAAAATCAATTGTGGCCACTAGAGATTTTTCGGCCAATGACGGTTCTTGTTACACTATTTTTTTCAATGGAAAATTTAAAGTGAGTGAAGGTAAAGTAATCAACAAACAATTTGAAGGTGAATGGAAGTATTATCATTTTAAATCGCCTGACATTATGACCATTGAAAACTATAAAGAAGGAAAATTAAATGGCATCCGAAAAGTTTTTTTTAATAATGGTCAATTGGCTGAAGAAACGAATTACCTAAATGGAATAAAAGAGGGAGCTTCTAAACGGTATGCAGAAAACGGTGTTATTTTAGAAGAAGCCAATTATAAAAATGATGAATACCATGGCATCGTAACGTTTCGCGATGCCACCGGAAAAAGTTATTCCACCGGAGAATATAAAAACGGAAAATCAGTTGGCATTTGGAAGTTTTATGAAAACAACAAATTGGTAAAACAAGAAAACCGTAGCGAAAAGAAAAAAGCCAAACCTAAAACGGCAGCCGGCGAAGCCAAAAGAAAAGTTAAAGCACAGAAACAGTAATTTTAGAAATTCCTACCTTTGCAAAAACTTTTGAAATGAAAAGAGTAGTAGTCGGACTTTCCGGCGGAGTGGATTCTAGTGTTGCGGCTTATTTGTTGAAAGAACAAGGTTACGAAGTTATCGGGTTATTTATGAAAAATTGGCACGATGATTCGGTAACCATTTCAAACGAATGTCCGTGGTTAGAAGATTCCAATGATGCTCTTTTAGTAGCTGAAAAATTAGGCATTCCTTTTCAAACCGTTGATTTAAGTGAACAATACAAAGACCGTATTGTCGATTATATGTTCAAGGAATATGAAAATGGTAGAACACCAAATCCGGACGTGCTTTGCAATCGAGAAATCAAGTTTGATGTTTTTATGAAGATTGCTCTTTCGTTGGGAGCCGATTTTGTGGCCACCGGTCATTATTGCAGAAAAGGAACGATTCAAAAAGAAGGTAAAGAAATCTATCAATTGCTAGCCGGAATTGATGGCAATAAAGATCAATCGTATTTCTTATGTCAATTGTCACAAGAGCAATTGGCAAAAGCATTGTTTCCTATTGGCGAGTTAACTAAACCACAAGTACGAGAGATTGCCGCTCAATTGGATTTAATTACAGCCGAGAAAAAAGATTCCCAAGGGTTATGTTTTATCGGAAAAGTTCGCTTACCTGAATTTTTACAACAACAATTGCAACCTAAAGAGGGCATTATCATCGAAATCGATAAAAATGACTCCATTTACAGTCAACTTAAACCTACTTTTGATTCCTTGGAAGAACAGCTTCAATTTGATGCACAACCCTTGACCTATCTTCCGACTATGGGTAAAATAGTTGGAAAACACCAAGGAGCTCATTATTATACCATCGGTCAACGAAGGGGACTGAATGTGGGAGGAACAAAAGAACCCCTTTTTATCATTCATACTGATGTAAAAACCAACACCATATATACCGGTCAAGGCCATGATCATCCCGGATTATATAGAACGACTTTAAAAGTAAATCCAGATGAAATTCACTGGATAAGAGAAGATTTACGTCTGAATAATGGTGAATCGATGAAGGTCTTAGCCCGAATCAGATACCGTCAAGCTCTGCAAAAAGCCACTTTACATCAATTTGAATCAGGATTGTATGTTGTTTTTGATGAACCACAATCAGCCATCACCGAAGGACAATTTGTAGCATGGAATATTGATGTTGAATTGGTAGGTTCAGGAGTAATTTCGTAACTTAGTGCCCAAACCAAATCAAAATGAGAAAGTTATACCTTTTCTTTTTACTAATCATAGCTCAAATTTCTTTTGCACAAGAAGATGCTTGGGTTTATTTTACTGATAAGCAATCAGTGGATTATTATTTGCAAAACCCAATGGAAATGCTCTCTCAACGAGCATTGGATAGAAGGGCTAATCAAGGTATTTCACTTGACAGTAAAGATGTTCCGATTACGGCTTCCTATCGACAAGCTATAGAAAATCAAACAGGTATTACTGTTCTGGCTCAATCTAAATGGATGAATTGTTTGCATGTAAGAGGTTCAATTGAGAACATTCAAGCGTTAACACAATTGCCTTTTGTAGCCGAAGTATTTTTTGCCGATCGAACGTTGAATACTGCGGGAAGACAATCTTCAAGCAATAAAATTAGTCAGGTGCAAAAAAATCTGGAAACCGAAGAAAATTTTCTTTACGGAAATTCTTCCAATCAAATTCAAATGTTAAATGGTCATTTGTTGCATCAAAATAATTATACCGGTGCCGGAAAAATTATTGCAGTAATGGACAACGGTTTTCCGGGAGTGAATAACATGTCTCCTTTTCAACGTTTAATGCAAAACAACCAAATTTTGGGAGGTTATGATTTTGTAAACCGTGATGAAAATGTTTATGATGGAGGAACGCATGGCACATTAGTGCTATCTACCATGGGAGGATTTGTAGATAACCAACTGGTTGGAACCGCTCCAGATGCCGGCTATTATTTATTCAAAACTGAGGCAACTGATTATGAAAATCCATTAGAAGAATCGTTGTGGGTAGAAGCGGCTGAAATGGCTGATAGTTTGGGTGTAGACATTATCAACACTTCTTTAGGTTACAGCACTTTTGACAATCCTGCCTATAATTATTCGTATGCTGATATGAATGGAGTAACAACCTTTAGTAGTAGAGGTGCTGATATTGCTTTTTCCAGAGGAATATTCATAGTGACTTCTGCAGGGAATTCGGGCAGTGGTTCATGGTTATACATAGCAACCCCTGCAGATGCTATCAATACGTTAACAGTTGGTGCCGTGAATGCTGCCGGAAATTACGCTTCTTTTAGTTCAATTGGTCCATCATCGGATTTACGCATCAAACCTGATGTAGTTGCTCAAGGAGTGAGTTCAATTGTCGCCACAGCATCAGGTACTATTTCTTCCGCAAATGGTACTTCTTTTTCCGGTCCTATAACGGCAGGATTAGTGGCATGCTTATGGCAAGCGTTGCCACAAAAAACCAATGTAGAATTGTTAAACATCATTCGTGAATCTGCTCATTTGTTTCAAAATCCAACGGCTCAATTAGGGTACGGAATTCCGAATTTTAATTTAGCTCTAGAAAATGCACTGGCTTTATGGGAGGTAAAAACCAATAAAGTTAAGGTTTATCCTAATCCGGTAGCTGATCAATTAACACTAATTTTACCTTCAGAAAATACAAATGCTACTTTTGAGCTTTATAATCAATTAGGGCAGTTAATTTTCCAATCTTCTATACTTTCAACACAAAAAAGTATTGATTTTCAAGCTTTTTCATCCGGAGTATACTTTTATAAAATTAAATCTCAAAGTGAAGAAGTTCAAGGTAAATTAATCAAAAAGTAAGCTATACACCTTTCATGAATAGAATAACTACACTTTTCAATATACAATATCCGATTATTCAAGGGGGAATGATTTGGAACAGCGGTTACAAATTAGCCAGTGCGGTGAGTAATGCCGGTGGTTTAGGCTTAATTGGTGCCGGTTCGATGTATCCTGATGTTTTGCGTGAACACATTCAGAAATGCAAAAAAGCAACCGATAAACCTTTTGGTGTTAATGTACCGATGTTGTATCCCAACATTGAAGAAATCATGCAAATTATTGTAGAAGAAGGCGTGAAAATTGTTTTTACTTCTGCTGGAAACCCGAAAACGTGGACTTCTTTTTTAAAAGAAAATGGAATTACTGTGGTTCACGTAGTGAGTAGTTCTAAATTTGCCTTAAAAGCCCAAGAGGCTGGGGTGGATGCCGTTGTTGCCGAAGGTTTTGAAGCAGGTGGACACAATGGAAGAGAAGAAACTACTACCTTGACCTTGATTCCGATGGTGAAAGAAAATATTTCCATCCCTTTAATTGCGGCTGGCGGAATTGCGACCGGAAGAGGAATGTTGGCGGCTATGATTTTGGGTGCCGATGGCGTACAAATGGGTAGTCGTTTTGCGGCTTCAGTGGAAAGTTCGGCACATCAAAATTTCAAACAGACAATTATTGATACCAAAGAAGGGGATACGTTGGTTACCTTAAAAGAACTCGCTCCTGTACGTTTGATTAAGAATAAGTTTTTTAACGATTTACAAGAGTTGTATGCAAAATGTCCAACCACCGAAGAATTAAAAGCATTATTAGGGCGAGCTCGAGCCAAACGCGGCATGTTTGAAGGCGATTTAGTGGAAGGTGAATTAGAAATCGGTCAAATTGCCGGATTAATTCATGATATTATACCGGTCAAAGAAATTATCGATTCAGTAATACAAGAATTTGAAATGGCTAAGAAGGAAGCAGTTTTACTATAATTTTATAGTATTTTTTATTGTTTAAAAAATCTTTTTGTGTGCAGAATTTTTAAAATGTAAATTACATTTCCTTCGACCATAAAATGTATTCCAAATGGGAAATTTTCAAAGAGAGCAATTCGGATAATGGAATATCGTTTAGAAAAATGTAAAGGATTTTCTTTAATATACTGCAAAGTCTTCTTAAAATCCTCTTCATATCGATTACCTAATTCAATGGAAATATCGTCATAGTAGTCAATACCTTTTTGATAATCAAGATGAGCATTATCGTCAAAAAGCAAAATATGACTCATTTTCTTTTGATTTTTGCGAAAAACGCTTCTTCATTTACATAACTGTTTTGACCGTTTTCGTGTTTCGCCAAAAGTTCATCCATTTCTTTTTTATATGCGTCAGAAATTTCAAAACTATTTGCTTTTTCTTTTAAAACTTGCTCCATAAAATTTTTGAGTTTTCTACCTTCTCTTTCAGCCATAATACTCAGCAATGCAAGTGTTTGATTATCTAGAGCAACTTCTTTTCTGTTTTTTTCTTGTTGTAGCATTATTATATAATTTACGGTAAATATACGTATAATATATGTATAATTTACATTATCTCATCATTTTTTAAGCTACCAAAATTTAGAACATAAAAAAACCGCTCAATTTAATATTGAACGGTTTACATTTTATTTTAATAGTAATTTACAAATGAATCACCTCACCATATGCATCTGCCACAGCTTCCATAACCGCTTCACTCATCGTTGGGTGAGGGTGGATGGCTTTTAAGATTTCGTGACCTGTTGTTTCTAATTTACGAGCTACTACGGCTTCGGCAATCATATCGGTTACGCCGGCACCAATCATGTGGCAACCTAACCATTCGCCATATTTGGCATCAAAAATTACTTTTACAAAACCATCCGGAGTACCGGCCGCTTTTGCTTTTCCGGAAGCGGTAAATGGAAATTTACCTACTTTAATTTCGTATCCTTTTTCTTTCGCTTGTTTTTCAGTTAAACCAACGGATGCAATCTCAGGTGTAGCATAGGTACAACCCGGAACGTTTCCATAATCAATTGGTTCTACGTGATGTCCAGCAATTTTTTCAACACACAAAATTCCTTCTGCAGACGCAACGTGAGCCAAAGCTTGTCCGGGAGTAACATCTCCAATGGCATAGTATCCGGGAATATTGGTTTGATAGTAATCGTTTACTAAAATTTTATCTCTGTCAGTAGCAATACCCACTTCCTCTAATCCGATGTTTTCAATATTTGTTTTGATACCTACTGCAGATAACAAAATATCAGCTTCTAACACTTCTTCGCCTTTTGCTGTTTTTACAAATGCTTTTACTCCATTTCCACTAGTGTCAATTCGTTCAACAGAAGAATTAGTCATAATAGAAATTCCGGATTTTTTTAACGAACGCTCAAATTGTTTTGATACATCTTCATCTTCCACCGGAACGATGTTAGGCATGAATTCAACAATAGTTACTTCCGTTCCCATTGCATTATAAAAACTGGCAAACTCAACACCAATAGCACCTGAACCCACCACAATCATTTTCTTTGGTTGTTCCGGTAAGGTCATGGCTTGACGATAGCCAATTACTTTTTTACCATCTTGTGGAAGATTAGGCAACTCACGTGAACGAGCACCGGTAGCAATGATAATATGATCTGCACTGTATTCTGTTACTTTTCCATCTGCCGCAGTAACATCTATTTTTTTACCCGGTTTTATTTTTCCAAAACCTTCAATCACATCAATTTTATTCTTTTTCATTAGGAATTGAACGCCTTTGCTCATCCCGTCTGCCACTCCACGGCTACGGTTGATTACCGCTCCAAAATCTTTGTCAAAGTCTTTTACGGTCAATCCATAATCGGATGCGTGTTTTAGGTACTCAAATACTTGTGCAGATTTTAAAAGGGCTTTTGTTGGGATACAACCCCAATTTAAACAAACGCCACCTAAATTTTCTTTTTCAATAACGGCTACTTTAAAGCCTAACTGTGAAGCACGAATGGCTGTTACATAACCACCGGGACCACTACCTAAAACAATAATATCGTATTTCATTATGAAGGGATTTTTCGTAATTAATTGAGTGCGAAAATAAGGATTTATTATGTCTTTTAAAAGTTTTTTTTATTCAGTTGTCTGTTGACTGTTGTCAGTTATCAGTTATCAGTTTTCAGATAACCGACAACAGACAACCGCCAACTATTCATTCACAAACTGTGCATCATACAAATTTTTATACACGCCATTTTCTTTATTAACCAAATCAGCATGCTTTCCTTGTTCAACGATTTTACCTTTATCCATCACAATAATTTTATCGGCATTGATAACGGTGGCTAATCGATGTGCAATAACAATAGAGGTTCTTCCTTTGGTGATTTTTTCAGTGGCTTGTTGAATCAATTCTTCCGAATAGCTATCAATGGAAGAGGTAGCCTCATCCAATATTAAAATACTCGGATTACTTACATACGCTCGTAAAAATGCAATCAATTGTCGTTGACCCGAAGAAAGCATTACACCGCGTTCTTTTACATTATAATCATAACCATTCGGGAGACTCATGATAAAATCATGGACACCAATTTTTTGTGCGGCAGTAATAACATCTTCTCGAGAAATAGATGGATTGTCTAAAGTGATGTTGTTTAAAATGGTATCGGCAAACAAAAATACATCTTGCAAAACTACCGCAATTTGCTTGCGTAAACTCTTCAATTCAAAGCTCTTGATGTCTTTTCCATCAATGGATATGGTACCACTCTGAATTTCGTAAAATCGATTCAATAAATTGATAATCGTTGATTTTCCGGCTCCGGTAGAACCCACAATAGCTATGGTTTCACCCGGATTTACTTCTAAATTAATGCCTTTGATGATTTCTTCTCCATCAATATAACTGAAATGCACATTTTGAAACGATAGTTTACCATCAAAATGAGGAGCAATTTCTGTCCCGTCTTGTTGTACTTGGTCTTCAATATCTAAAATATGAAAAACTCGATTGGCAGCAATCATTCCCATTTGCATTTCATTGAATTTATCAGCGATTTGACGAAGTGGATTGAATAACATTCCAATCAACATGGTATAAGTAAATAAATCTCCAAAAGAAGTAGTAGTATCGCCTTCTACCAAGGATAAACCACCAAAGTAAATTACCAATGCAAGTGTTAGATATGTAACCAAATCCGCAATAGGGAAGAAAATAGAGTTATACCAAACGGTTTTAATCCACGCTTTGTTGTGTTTGTCGTTGATTTCCTTGAATTTTTCATATTCAATTTGCTCACGCGAAAAGAGTTGCACTATTTTCATGCCGGTCACACGTTCTTGAACAAAAGTATTCAAGTTAGCTACTTGTGTTCGCACTTCTTCAAAAGCGACCTTCATTTTCAATTGAAAAATTCGAGTGGCATAAATCAAAATCGGCATGGCTAAAATGGCTATCCAAGAGAGTTTCCAATTCATGAAAAACATGACGATAATTACGGCAACCATTTTCATTAAGTCACTTATAATCATAAATAAACCTTGACTGAAAATCCGTGCAATGGCTTCAATATCAGATACGGAACGCGTCACCAATTGTCCAACCGGAGAATTGTCGTAGTATTTCATTTTGAATCGCAACATGTGTTGGAAGAGTTTCACACGAATATCCCGCACAATATCCTGTCCCAACCAATTGGCCCAGTAGACAAAGTAAAATTGTGAAAGTACCTCCATTAACAAAATGAATCCCATTAGGAGGATATATACTAAAAGTCCTTCTTTGTCTTGTGTTTGAATATAATCATCCACCGTTTTTTTAAGCAAATAGGGGCGAAGTGCAGCAAAAACAGACAGCCCAATAGCCCAAATAATTACCCCTCTAAACAGCCATTGATAAGGTTTAGTGTAGATTAAAATCCGTTTGAAGAGTTTGGTGTCAAATGCTTTCATTCGGTTGGGTAGGGGTATTTAATTTCGGTTAAATATAATCCGTGAGCTGGGACTGAAAATCCTGCCTGACCACGGTTTTTACTGGCAATAATATGATGTAATTGTTTCGGTTCAATTTTTCCTTGACCGATATTTATCATGGTGCCAACGATGGCTCTGACCATGTTTCGCAAAAAACGATCGGCAGTAATGGTAAATACCAATGCATTTCCATTTTGTTGCCAATAAGCGTTTTTTATTTTGCAATTAAAGGTAAACACATCGGTGTTGACTTTTGAAAAACATTCAAAATCGGTGTATTCCTTTAAAATAGATGCTGCTTCGTTCATTTTTTCAATCGATAACGGATAATGATGGTACCAACTCAACTCATGAATAAACGCATCTTTTGTGGTATGAATATGGTATTCATATGTGCGTTCTGTGGCATCAAAACGAGCGTGAGCCTCATCATGAACGGCAAATATGGAATAAATTACAATGTCTTTGGGTAAAAATGAATTGAGTTTTGGCAATAAAATAGCAGCATCAATTTGTTCTTCCATATCAAAATGAGCGAACATTTCTTTGGCATGAACACCAGCATCGGTACGTCCTGCGGCTACCAGTTCAATTTTTAGTTTAAGCAACAACGACAAACCTTTTTCTAAGGTTTCTTGTACGGAAGTAGCGTTGGGTTGCGATTGCCAACCGTGGTAATGGGTTCCGTTGTAAGCTAATTTGATAAAATACCTCATATTTCCATTCGCAAAGATAATTGAATTGAATGGGTTATGAATTGGAAAGAATATAATTTTAGGTTAATTTTTATTATTGATGATGATAAGGTTCATTTCGTAAAATGGTGAAACCTCTATACAATTGTTCGATAAAAAACAATCGAACCATTTGATGCGAAAAAGTCATTTTTGATAGGGAGATTTTCTGCTGAGCTTTTTGATATACCGCCTCCGAAAAGCCATATGGTCCGCCAATCACATAAACCAATGTTTTGACGCCGGCATTCATTTTCTTTTGTAATTCTTCCGAAAATTCAACACTGCTGAATGATTTCCCGTTTTCATCCAACAAAATTAAAAAATCAGTTGGCGAGAGCTTTTGTAAAATCAATTCTCCTTCTTTTTCCTTTTGTTGTTGCTCACTTAAGTTTTTAGCATTTTTGATATCAGGAATAATTTCCAATTCAAATTTAATGTAAAACGACAATCGCTTTTGGTATTCGTCCATCAACGCTTGTAGATTTTTTTGGTCTGTTTTACCAATGGCGATTAATTTGATATTCATGGTGCTCTTTTGAGGCAAAGTTATTTTTATTTTCGATGGGAATAGTTTTTAGGGTAAAAAATAAAAATTTCTGCAGACAGAAGCACATTTCCGAATTGATTAGGAGAATTGATAAATATTATAATTTATAGCGAATTCCGAATTGAAAAATTCTTGGAAGTATAAATGTAGTTTGTTCTGAAATGAGAAAATCAGAGAAAGTATTTAGATTTTTTGATTTGTTATTTAAAAGATTGGACACTAGGAATTCAAACCCAAAAGGACTGTTTTTCTTTTGATAAGTTATTGAAGCATTCGCTATTTCAAAAAAAGTATTTGGATTGGTGAAATTCAAATTGGTAAATGCTTCATAATCGGCTTTTAAAGTGAAATTCTTAATGATTTCATGATCAAAACCAGCCGAAAATTGATTGGTTTCAAATTTGGATGAAGTGATTCCGCTAAATGTGTTAAAACCTTTATTAAAACCAACTTTTACAAAAGGCCATTTTTTATGAGCAGTACGCAATTCTACTCCAATTGTTTGATTTTTTCTCGAATTAGCCGTTTCGATTCCGTTGACTTCTTGAATGTAATCAAACCATGATAAAGAGGTGTTTAAACGCAAATTAAAGCGATAAATCTTTTTGCTTATTGAACCACCTACTCTGAAATTGGTTTCCGGATTATCGGTTAAAATTGGCAAAGTAAACTGATTAATGCCGTCTAATTGAACAATATTTCGAATGGTTTTTACTTTTTTATTCCAATTGGCATAAGCATTGACAATCAAACCACGATACATACTCATTTTAGAATAATTAAGTATTGCCGAATGATAACGCTCATTATTCAACAAAGCATTTCCACGAAAAACGGAGTTGTAATTTTGAAGTGTAAATCGTTCTGCTAATTGTGAAGCTTCTGGAAATTGATTCACTAAACGGTAATTAAATCGTAGTGTTTCAGATTGATTAAATTCAAATTCGCTGTTAAATTGGGGTTGAAGTAAAAACGTTGAATGATTTATGTCCTCTTCAAATTGCTTGGTTTTCAACTGGTACCAATGTCCGTAAATTCCGGGCTTATTGGTCCATTTTCCAATTTTAAATTTATATTCAATTCCGATAAAAGCATCATTCAAACGGTAATCGATGTCATTTCCAAAACCATTTTCGGCAAAATCGTTGATTGTTCCGTTGGATAAAAATTGTCTTTCGGAGGTTTGTAAAGCAGTGGTTCCAAAATTATTTCCAACATTCGTATAAATGTGGTTGAAATTATTCAAAATCCAATAATGTTTAAATAAGGCATCAATTGAATTGGATTTTACCTTTTTTAATTGAGCAATTTGATAGTTTTCATCTTCATCCAACGGAATTAATCCGGCTAAAAAGGGTTGATTGGTTAACCATTGATTTTGAGGAACATTATTTTCAAAAGCGTGATTGACTACTAAGGTTGTGGTATGATTTTTTGAAATGGATTTATGCCATTCGATATATTGTTTTACCGACGAATTATCTGCTTCACGCAACGTTTCAAATGTATTTTGATTGGTAGATGATACCGAATTGAGCAACGAAAAAGCATCATTTGCACTTGATTGGTATTGTGCGTTGTAATACCATTTTTCGTCTTTGCTTGGTGTATAATCCAGTTTTACATTTCCAAGACCGAGCAATGAGCGATTGTTGCCATTTTGTGTTCGGGTTTCGAGCGTTTCGGTTTGAAGGTATTCTAACGCTGTTTCGTTTTGTGTTGCGGTAAACAATTTTGAAAACAAAGCAAAACCGGAAACATCCAACTTTGTTGAAAGTTCGTGACTAAAATTCAACGCGGCAAATTGTGATTTATTTTCAACTAAATCTTTGTTTTCTGAGGTAAAAGAATAGAGATTGGTAAACGATTTTCTGCCGGAAATAAAGCTACTTACTCCGCCTTGAAAACGCATTAAATCTTGAAAAGTAAAAGTTTGTTTTCCGATGTTGTTGATATCGCCAATAAAACTCAAATTGGTTTTAGGGGAATAATAAAACAAAGCGGCATGCAATAGATGATAGGAATCGTTTCCGGCACCGGCTTCTACATCGCCAAAGACAAATTTCTTTTTGTCTTCTTTGAGTTTGATGTTCATGGCCAAATCTTCGGAATCGGAAACTTGCTTAAGGAAACCTACTTCGTTGAAATTGTCGATTACTTCTACTTTATCCACAGCATCGGCAGGAATATTTTCGACTCCTAACTTGGTTCCACCTCCAAAAAAGGATTTGTTTTCTACTAAAAATTTGGTAACTCTTTTTCCTTGAACGGTTACGCCACCATCTTTATCAACTTCAACACCAGGTAATTTTTCGAGTTGTTCTTTAAGTTTTCGTTCGTTACCACTGGCAAAAGCTTTTACATCATACACCAACGTATCTTTTTTGATGATGATAGGTTCATATTTGTGGTTGATGATGACTTCTTTTAGATCTATTCCGGTGGGTTTGAGTTTGAAATCATGGGTTTTGATTTCGGAATTTGGTTCATAAACAATACTTTCTTCAACAAATCCAATATAGGAAACCTTTATTTCATAGCGAACGTCTTTTTCTAATTCAAGTTTGTATCTCCCTTTATTATCTGCGATTGCAAATTTTATGGATGCGTTTTGTTGTAGAGGTTTGGCAATGACGTTGGCACTTTCAAGGGGATTGTTTAGGGTGTCTGATATTGTACCGCTAAATGTTTGAGAAAAAACGAGTTGTGAATAGAGTGTAAAAATAATCAAGAATAAAAATTTCATTAATTTTTAAAATTTTCTGTTATTTTATTTAAATATTTTTTGAACTCATCCTCTGTCATCAAATTACCATTTGGTTTTTTTATTTTTGACAATTCATTTTCTTTGGGATTCAAATTAATCCTATCTAAATAGTAGCTAAACTTTTTATCATGAAGAACCAATATTAATCCTGGAAGTGAATTATGATTTTTTGGACCAAACTGATAAGGTAATGAAGGAGTAAACCAAGCTGTAATTTCATTTTCAAAAGTACCAAAAGAATTAGTAATCTTTTCAGTTTTTAGAGCCTTAAAACATAAATATCCATCAATTTCTTTTTGTTCAGTTGTTATTTTCCATTGAGCTGATGATGGATTTGTTTTTATTAAAAAACGTTGACCCATTATACTTTTTTCTTGAATTAGAATATCTTCATTTAAATCCAAATAATGGTCACCACCACTAATTAAACCTTTAATTATAGATTTGTTTATTTTAGTATTATCTGAGTAAACTTTATCCTCTAGTTCAAAAAAAGACTCTTTTCCTTTAAAAATTAAAACAAAATTAACTTGCTCTAAATCTTTAAATATAAGATCATCAATCTTTTCTATTTCACTCTTTTTTTCATCTTTTTTATCGCAAGTATTACATACAACTTTGTAAGTAATTACACCTTCATTTCGATTTTGAGAAATTGAATGTAATGTAAATAGTAATAATAAATAAAAGATTTTTTTCATTTCATTAAAATTTAATTGTGGGCTTAAATTTAAGCCCACAATTTAGTTATAATCTAACATCAGCCAATGTCCAACCTAAACAAATAGCTTCGGAAATATTCATATAAATTATAGCCTCCTCCTCAGTATGCCCAGCAGTTAATGATTGATAGTAAGTGGCTATACCTCTCAAAAAACATCCTTCATTACTGTTGTCTTTTTGAATTTCTGATTCTTCAAGAACTACCGTATTAATATTCTCGTCAATAAAAATAGTATTCCCCATACTACTCACCGAAAACGCCATCATTGCGATAGCACTAATCATAAATTTTTTCATTTTTTTAAAATTTAAAGTTAAAACTAATTTTTTGGTTAACCGACATAAAAGTGCAAAAAAAAAAAAAATGATTCTTACAACTTTTTCTTATAAATTAACAATTATTTAACTTTAATAGTAGTACAAATAGATTTTTGTTAAATATTTATTCATTTGAAAATCAGTATAAAAAAATTATATCTTACAAAATAATTTAAGATTCTAAATATATGACGTTCTTATTTGCTATTATTATGATTTTAAATTTGCTTTTTCTTGTAAGGGTTTAGCAATTACGTTGGCATTTTCGAGAGGATTGTTGAGGGTATCGGAAACTGTTCCCGATAATGATTGGGAGAAAATAAATTTAGTTATTAATAAAAAAAAAATACTTGTAATTTTCATTTAATGATTAAATAGTCTTGGTATAAGATTAAACCATCAGATAGATACTGACTTTATTTAAATTTTTACGAGTTAATTTTTTTTTGAATTAATTTGTTTTGTCATTTCTTCTATCTTATTTGCCTCTAAAATGACATACTCCTCATAATTAACTATTGTTTTTCCTTCTGGTTTTTTTATGAATTTTTCAGTTTCGATGAACTCAATTCTTGTTGCATACAAACGGACATCTAAATAAGAAATCTCTAAAATTAAACCTGGTAAGTTATTGAAAAATACTGGCCCAGCACTTACTGGAATTTCAGGACAAAACCACGCAGTAATTTCAAATTCTATCTTTTTATCTTTAGTATGAAAATAATAATTGTCGATTGAAGTTGCTTTGTAACATACTTTGTTGTCAATTATTTTATTTTCAGAAGAAATTGACCAATTCGAAACTACTGGATGTTCTATTAGATATTGATTTTTTTTAAAAAAGATAAAATTTGTTGAATTTGAATAATATATTTTTTTTTTTGATAGATCAGAAAAAATGGGAGTATCATAGAGTGATTTGTTTGTGGCAAGTGAAGTAAGTAAGTCGCTAGAATTTAAACCTTCATTATCAACAAAATAACTTATACTATCATTTACATATAGTTTATAAGTTATCAATCCATTTTTTTTATAAATCCCTTTCATTATTTTATCCCTTTCGTTATTAGTCAAGTTGTTAGGTTCAGCAAAATACAAGGTATAATCAACTATTATTTTTTTAACTTGAGCAAGGCAGTTAAAATTGATTAAAAGTATTAAGTATATAAAAATATTTTTCATAACTAAAATTAATTTAAGCAACCTCATATCTGAGGTTGCTTTTGTTATTATTCTTGTCTATCTCCTGGACCAGGATTTTCAATTAAAGCACATTCATTAAAAGCTGCAGTAGCTATTCTACCAGCTTGGGTTGAATTAAATCCCTGTGCAATTGCACTATTGTATGTTGAAACATATAGTATTGTACATCTATCTAATCCCCAGGAAGTTGCAATGAGATTCTCTTGAAATTCAGATATTGATTCATTTTTTAATTCTTTTTTCTCAACAAAATTTGTTTCTGCAAAAGAACTCACCGAAAACGCCATCATTGCGATAGCACTAAACATAAATTTTTTTAAAATTTAAAGTTAAAACTAATTTTTTGGTTAACCGTTATAAAAGTGCCAAAAAAAAAATGATTCTTACAACTTTTTCTTATAAATTAACAATTATTTAACTTTAATGGTAGTAGAAATAGGTTTGTGTTAAACAATTAAACAATTGAAAATCAGTATATATAAAATGAAGTCTTACAAAATAATTTTATATAGTCTTTTGACGATGAATATTATCTTTTTTAAAATTGTATTTAATAATATTAAGCGTAAAAAAATTGGAAAAATAAAAATTGAAAAGACAACTGTTGTAAAAATGAAATGTTGTTTTAAAATTTTCTTATTTTGTTATGTGCTCAATTTATTTTAGTTTCTGTACATGATAAAAAGCTACGTTCATAACGAAGCATTAGTTAATCTTCTTGATTTTATACGATTATGAATTATAAAGTTTACTTTTGCACCGCAGACCGCCTTATCGCTTTATGTTGAACTTGTTTCAACATCTATTTATAGATTCTGAATCAAGTTCAGAATAAAGAGGAAAGTCCGGACACCACAGAGTAGCATAACGGGTAACGCCCGTCGCTCGTTGAAAGACGAGAAGGACCAGTGCAACAGAAAGGATGTACAGTTCGGCTGTAGTGAAATCAGGTAAACTCTATGCGGTGAAATGCCATGTATATCAACGTTCCGCTTTGGCGGATAAGGGCTACTCGTTCGATGTTGAAGGGTAGGCAGCTCGATTCAATGGGTAACTGTTGAACCAGATAAATGATAAGGGTTCGCTTCGGCGAATACAGAATCCGGCTTACAGGTCTGCTTTTTTTTGGTGATGGGTAATGGGTGATAGGTGATAGGTAATGGGTAATGGGTGATAGGTAATGGGTGATAGGTAATGGGTGATAGGTAATGGGTAAGTGGCAATGGGTTGTTCAACATTCGTTAATCAACATTCGTTAATCCTCTTCATCAGTTTCCCATTCAAAAAATGAAAAAACTGAGCCACCGTAATTTTTTTGAAAAGAATAGTGATGTAATTGCTCTAATTTGGTATGCTTGGAATGTTCTACAATCAACATTCCTTCTTCAGCTAACAGTTCATTTTCAAAAACGAGTGAAACTACTTTTTCAAATTCTTTTTGTTCCATACCAT
Organism: Flavobacterium filum DSM 17961; assembly: GCF_000425465.1. GTDB lineage: Bacteria > Bacteroidota > Bacteroidia > Flavobacteriales > Flavobacteriaceae > Flavobacterium > Flavobacterium filum. Next base: position 157,180 of record NZ_AUDM01000007.1, read on the forward strand.
AAGGTGGATCGGCAAAAACTATGTCATAATTACCTTTTGTTTTGGCTAAAAAGCTAAAGACATCACTTTTTAAAGCAGTAATATTGAAATCAAATTCAGTTGCCGTTTTTTTGATAAAGGACACACAACCATAAACAGCATCAACCGAAACAATTGGCTCACTTCCTCTGGAAGCAAATTCAAAACTGATGTTTCCGGTACCGGCAAATAAATCCAACACTGATAATTCTGCAAAATTAAAGTGATTGTTCAGTATATTAAATAAGGCTTCTTTGCTCATGTCAGTGGTTGGACGAACAGGCAGATTTTTGGGAGGAGAAAGTCGGCGACCTTTGTATTTTCCGGATATGATTCTCACGAATGAAATAAAATAAAATGTTTTCTGTTTTCTTCCGCTGAAAACGAATTGGATTTTTGTATTTCGCTCACTTCCATCATTTGGGTGTTTCGTACGTATTGATAGGCTTTTTGATACAATTCATTTTCGATTGTACAATCCCCTAGAAAGAATAATTTAAACGTTTCAGGATTCAAATGAAGCTGTTCAGCCGTAAACAATAAATAATACAAAAAGTCATCAGCATTCTTGTATTGAAAAGAATTATACAACAGTAATTTTTGATTTTGAACCACTACAATTTCAAAATGTTCTTTGGCAACATGCACAAATAATTGAGGTGATTCTTGATTTTTTGAATAATCAAGCAGTTTAGAAACTAAAATAGTGCTGAAGTGATTGTATTCAAACGAACCAAATTGGTCGATTAGATAGTTGTTTACATGCACATACGGCACATAAACATTAATCATTTCGCTTTGCTCGATTTCATCGGTTGCAAAAAAATCGGTTTCAAAAACTTTGGTGTTGAATTGAAGATAACTGCCTTTGTAATCTGCATCAAATAAGGGTTTAGGTACAAATGTGCTCAAATCGTTTTCGTGCAATACAACAATGGAATCGTAGGAACGGGTTAATTCTGGATAATCTAAAATGGATTTCCAAAGGGCATTTTCAATCGTATAATTTTTTGGGAAAGATGAAAAGTCAACTTGCTTGAATGAAGTAATTTGTCCGGATAGTAAGTCCCGACAACAAAAAGAAAGCCCATTCAGTGCAACCTGAATGGACAACTTTTTATAGCTTTTTTCGGTAAGTGAATTATTCGTTATTACCATATTTTTTTGGCCAGTTACCTGACATGCTTACTTCTTCCATAGAACCTAAAATGATAAATTCACCATTGATTCCATCAACTGAAACCACTTTTTTCTCTTTAGCAACTAGATTTGGATCTTGATCAGTTAATAAGGTAGATTTATCTAATTTAGCTTCAAAAACAGGAATTTTTAACTCTTCACGTTGAATAAAACCGGCTTTTAATTCGATTTTCGTTTCAATATCACCAACCTTTACAATGTTCAATCTTTTATAACGGTCTGAACCTTTAAATAATGAATCTTTGATACTTACTTTCCCTAATTCTTTAGTTACAACAATATCTTTAAAATAACCACCTGTTCCACTCGCATCAACGGTTAATCCGTATGCTCTGTTTTTATCAACATCAATAATTGATGTATCTCTTCTTTCAATAATAGTGAATTTTTCGTTTTCGATAAATTGAATTAAAGAATCTAAATTAGCAGTGTATTTCCCATTAACTGCTTTATAAGCTAATTGTGCAGCTTTAATGTCTAAAAATTTATTAACCGCAACTTGGTATCTTTTTTCTTTTAATTTGTCAAATTCAATTGGAGCTTGAATGGATTGATAAATTAAATAGGCAAAAACAATTGAAATGGCCCACAACGCAACAGAAAGTCCAATTTTTAATGAACGATTAGTAGATTTATCAATTAATTTAACTGTTCCAAACACAGCTAAGGCTAGTACTACAATAATTATAACTAATGTTATCATCTTTTATTTTTTTTAATTTCAGTTAAGGCAAATCTACAATTTTTTTTTTTTCTCAAAAGCATTTCGCACAAAATTCATCAGTATATTTGAATTTTAATATTTTCCTAACTTTTGACAATGAATTCATCTCTGTTTTACAGTATTTTACAAAAATCATTCCAATTTAATCCGACTGTAAAGCAACTTATCTTTTTTGAAAAGATTGCCGACTTTGTCACTAATCCTCAACAAAATGATCTTTTTGTGCTAAAAGGATTCGCAGGAACAGGAAAAACCACATTAATTTCTACGTTGGTCGAAAATTTGAGTTTGGTCAATAAAAAATATGTTCTTCTTGCTCCAACCGGTCGTGCGGCAAAAGTTATAGCTAATTATTCCGGAAAACCGGCTTTTACCATTCATAAAAAAATATATTTTCCAAAAAAAAATCAGGGTGGTGGCGTTTCGTTTACCCGACAAATTAATAAACACAAAAACACCCTTTTTATTGTCGATGAAAGTTCTATGATTTCAGATACCAACACTGACATCAAAACAATGGAATCCAGTTCTTTACTAGATGATTTAATGCATTATGTGTATTCAGGTGAAAATTGTAAAATCCTTTTTTTAGGTGATACCGCACAGTTGCCACCGGTTCAAATGGAAATGAGTCCGGCGTTGGATGTTGCAACGCTTCTGGCGTATTATCACAAAGAAGTAATTCATCTGGAATTGGATGAAGTCATGCGGCAAGAAGAAAATTCAGGAATTTTATTTAATGCTACTTTACTTCGAGAAACGTTGAAAGAACATTTTATCGATACATTTCAATTCAATGTAAATGGGTTTAAGGATATTGTACGATTGTCTGATGGTTATGATATTCAAGACGCCATTAATACGGCTTACAGCAACGATGGAATGGAAGAAACCGCCTTTATCGTGCGAACCAATAAACGGGCGAATCAATATAACCAGCAAATCAGAAACCGTATTTTATTTCGAGAAAGTGATTTGTCGGCTGGAGATTTTATGATGGTGGTCAAAAACAATTATTTTTGGTTAAAAGAAACCGATGAAGCCGGATTTATTGCCAATGGCGATATTATTGAAGTACTTGAAATTCATAAAATAGTTGATCTATACGGATTCAAATTTGCCAAAGTAAAAATTAGAATGGTGGATTATCCGCAACAAAAACCGTTTGAAACTATTTTACTTTTGGATACCGTTATGAGCGAATCACCTTCGTTAACCTATGAAGAATCCAATATATTGTATCAAGAAGTATTGAAAGATTATGAAAATGAAGGGCCAAAATATAAACAGGTACAAAAAGTGAAGGAAAACGAATTTTTTAATGCTCTTCAGGTTAAATTTTCCTACGCGATTACGTGTCATAAATCACAAGGTGGACAATGGAATACCGTTTTTGTTGAACAACCTTACTTGCCGGACGGTATCAATCGCGATTATATTCGGTGGTTGTACACAGCCGTTACCAGAGCGAAAGAAAAATTGTATTTAATCGGTTTTAAAGAGGAGTTTTTTATGGAAGCTCATGAAGATTGATGTTTGAAAAAAATTCAGTTGCATCTTTCCCGACTTTAAAAAGTTTAAAACTACATTTGTAATCTAAAATTAAGTTTCATTATGAAAATTATTGCTGTTATTCCTGCTCGTTATGCTTCCACACGTTTTCCGGCCAAATTAATGCAAGATTTAGGTGGAAAAACAGTCATTTTACGAACGTTTGAAGCAGCAGTAAATACACAGTTATTTGACGATGTTTTTGTAGTGACCGATTCCGACCTCATTTTTAAAGAAATTGAAAAAAACGGTGGAAAATCCATAATGAGCATCAAAGAGCATGAAAGTGGGAGTGACCGAATAGCGGAAGCAATCGAGAACTTAGACGTAGATGTGGTGGTAAATGTACAAGGCGATGAACCGTTTATCAATAAAGAACCATTGCAAAAAGTAATTGAAGTCTTCAAAAATGATTTGGAGAAAAAAGTAGATTTAGCTTCTCTTATGCGTGAAATTACCGATTGGGAAGCCATTGAAAATCCAAATAACGTGAAAGTGATTGTGGATCAAAATGGCTTAGCGTTATATTTTTCCCGTTCTGTAATTCCTTATCCAAGAGAAAAAAACGTAGGTGTTCGTTATTTTCAACACATTGGAATTTATGCGTTTAGAAAAGCGGCTTTGATGGATTTTTATCGTTTACCGATGCAATCCTTGGAAGCTTCCGAAAAATTGGAACAACTTCGCTATTTGGAATATGGTAAAAAAATCAAAATGGTAGAAACTACTCACGTAGGCATCGGAATTGATACGCCGGAAGATTTAGAAAAAGCCCGATTAATGCTTTAATTGTGATACAAAGCATAATACGCTTCGACGTTGTCTAGGAAAACGCCATCAAAACCGGCATCCACAATTTTTTTCAAATAAGAATCGTCATTTCCAAAAATGATTTTTTGCCAAGCCGGTTCCCAAAATTGGACATAAATTTCATTGTCATAGCCTTTGTAGTTCTTTTTTAACCATTTTGGGTTACCTAATTTCCAATCAGATTGCCAATAATTTCGCCAATTTTCTGCTGCACCAATGTTGAGGTAGCAAATCACCAGTCTTTTTTTGCCGTTTTTCTTCGTTTGTAGCTTTTCAATTTCTTTTTTGGAATAAGGAAAGCTTAAATAATATAAATCGATTAAAATAAGGTCAAAATTGGTGTTGGAAACTTTTTCAATCAGTTCATTTTTGGTATCAAAATCATCCGCATTAATCAAGTATAAAAAATTTTGAACGTCACTCAATTTTGTGATATCATTTTCGTTTTCATTGATGATTTTCTCAGGAATTAGATGGTAATGATAATTTTCTGCGGAGCGAATAAAAGGCACAAAACCGGCTTCCTGATTCAGCTGAATGATTTGATTATGATCATTAGGTTCTTTAATAAACTCTGAAACAATCACTTTTTTTTGACCTACAATTTTTTTCAAATTGTTAATTCGGTAGTCATCAGCTTTTCCTTTTTCATCATAAAACAACTCCTCAATCGCAATCCCGTCAATTGCATTCAAGTAATTTTGACATAATGGTTTATCCGGTTGCACGTTTTGAAAAGCTAATTCAGAGCCATTTTGTGGAATAACAATAAAATTAGGATCAAATTTTCGAGCATACCTGGAAAGGTTAATGACAAAATCCTGCATTTTCTTCCCGGCTTTGGCAGATTCTTTTTCTGAATCTTCTTGTTCAAAGCTGTATAAAAATGCCATTGCGAGCAGTATGCTTAAAATTAGATATATTTTTTTCATGTTTCTGATAGAGTCGGCTAAGATATTCATTTTTATTGAATTCCGAACTTTCAAAAAGCTTGCCAAAGCCTATTTTTTCTGAACTATGATTAGCTCATTATGTTCTTCAACACGCGGTAAGGTGCTGATAGTGAATTTATTTACGTCAAAATAAGAATGGTATTTTTTATTCCGTTCATTGTCATTTGGATTCAACAGCATCGTATTAAACAAAATATAACCATTTGAATTCATTATTTCAATTAACCTATTTTGAAAAAAAGGTTCAAATAAAAAATCGGGCATTGTTGTGTCTTGAAAAATGTCAATAATAATTAAATCATAGGTTTTTTTGGTTCTCAATACAAATTCAAAGGCTTCATGATGAATCAGTTGTAAGTTTTCAATCTTATTTAATCCAAAATAAGTGTTGGCAAGGTCAATTACTTTCTCATCTAACTCAATTCCGGTTATTTTTCCTTTATAACCAATTTCATCTGTCAATGTTTTGATTACGCTTCCACCGGCTACACCTAAAACCAAGATGTGTTGCATGGGAAGAATGTTTTCAAAACCAATATGTTTGAGCCCTTTTCTTAAAATACGCTGTAAACTTCCATAGGAATAATTGGTATTTTTGCTGTCCAAAACAATTTCACCATTTACCATCGTTACTTCCAACGACTTACTGATTTCAGAGGTTGTTTTGTGTATCGGAATAGGATAGAAGTAACTGATGATTTTTTTTAGCATGCCATTTTTTTTCAAAAATAAGGGATTAATCGTATTTTTACTAAAATATTTTTAGCATGAAAAAAGCACTTTATCAATTCATCTTTTTTAAACTGATGGGTTGGAAAATTAGTGGAACAATTGAAGAGAGCACCAAAAAATGTGTGATGATTGTGGTTCCTCATACAAGCTGGCATGACTTTTATTTGGGTATTTTTACTAGAGGAATCGTTGGTTTAGAAATGAATTTTGTGGGGAAAAAAGAATTGTTTCGCTTTCCATTCGGTTATTATTTTCGTTGGATGGGCGGCGAACCCCTTGATCGCACCGGCGGATTAAATAGAGTAGAAGCTATTGCAGCCATATTCAAAAATAAAAAAGTTTTTCGTTTAGCCATTGCTCCTGAAGGAACGAGAAAAAAAGTAAATGAATGGAAGACAGGATTTTATTATATTTCACTTGAAGCTAAAGTTCCAATTATTCCGGTGGCTTTTGATTATGGTAAAAAGGAAGTGAAATTAGGAAATCCATTTTGTCCAACAGGAAATTATGAGCAAGATTCGAAAGTTTTACAAGCTTTTTATAAAGGAGTAATAGGAAAGATTCCTCAATACAGTTTTGAGGTAAATTAATTTTTTTTACTTTTTTTAAAACCACATTCTTTTTTTTATCGTAAGTGACTTCATAACACTTAAAATTTTATACGATGAAAAAAAGTTTTTTATTTGCATCTCTTTTGATGAGCTCAGCTGTATTATTGTCATGTAGTGATGATGATAACAAACAAACAGTAAAAGAATTAATGTTGTTTACTTCAAGTAATACATCAGGAATGGTTTCTGTAACGGATTTACTTCCCGCAACACCGGTTGTTAAACAATTTATGGTTAATTCTACTGATGCTGACGGAATATATTATCATCCGGGTTCAGATCAATTAATTCAAGCTTCTCGTTCTAATAATCGTTTAGAAGTATATGGAAACTTCAAACAAGAATACATGAACAATGCAAGTGCATTAACATTAACAGGAATGAGCACAGCCGACTTCACCAATGCCAGAGAAATTGCTGCTTCAGGCAATATGATTGTGGTGGCACAAGACCAAGCAGCTTCAAATAGCAACATGAACAAATTGTTTGTGTATGAAAGAATGGCTTCCGGATTGCAATTGCAAAAAACGTTTGATGTAGATTTTAAACTTTGGGGAATTCAATTTGACGGTACTTCTTTATATGCAATTGTAGATTTAACAAGTGATTTGGTTGTGTTTAATAACTTATTATCAAATAATTCTGGAGCAATTACACCTAACAAAAGAGTTACAATAGAAGGATTGATTAGAACGCATGGTATTGCCTATTCTTCTGTGGAAGATGTGATGGTTTTATCTGATGTTGCTGCTGCTGCTTCTGATGTAGATGGTGGATTAGTAATCATCAAAAACTTTTCTAATGTATTCAATGCAACAGTAAATAACGGAACAATAATGATGGATAAACAAATCCGCATTTACGGACCAAATTCAATGTTGGGTAATCCGGTGGATGTAGCGTATGATAACGTAACAAAAATGATATATGTAGCTGAACGTGCCAATGGTGGCGGAAGACTGCTTTCTTATATGGTGCCAACTACAAGCGGTGACTATGCTCCAATGATGAATAGAGTAGAGCCGGGATGTACAGCTGTTTTTTTATATAGAAAATAGTTTTTTGTGTTTGTTTTATTGGTTCGAAAGCCTTTGCTCTTCAGAGTGAAGGCTTTCATTTTTTTGGATGATGCGTAGTGAAAGTTCCATTAGTGTAAAAAACAATGATTTTCTCAATGTTTTCAGAGGTTGATGACGGTGCAAAAAAACTTTTTGGTTCGTTAGTGTTACTTTTTTCTTCCGGTTTTGAATTGTTCTTTTCAATTGAACTGTTAACAGGTGTAGAGTTAATTGATTTCGGAAACGAACCTTTATTCATCAAAAACCAATATAAATCAACTTCAGGAAAAGTTTCTGTCACTTTAATAGCAAACTCTAAACTGGGTTTGTTTCTTCCGGATAGGAGATGAGAAAGACTTGAACGTTGCACACCAATTTTATCGGCAAATGCGGAAGCACTCAACTGAAAATAAGCTAATATTTTTTCAAGTTTTTCTACAAAATCGTTTCCTTCTTGCATGTTTTTTTTTGCTGTTCTATGTCGTTTACAAATGTAATTATTTTTTGTGATTTGAATAGTGTTACAAATGTAATTAGCTTTATAATTAAATAATTTTTATAAATTATCACTTTATGTAAATATATATAAATATTTGGAAATTAATTATATAGTATTTAAAATGTATTTATGTGAATTGTATATAAAAAATTTGTTTACAAAAGTAATAAAAATAACAAAAGAAAGCTGTTTACAATTGTTACGATAAAGATGTTTACTTTTGTTGTACTAATTATACAGTATGAATTACCTTTTTTGTTTTGAAACCTATAAAGAAAATTCGCTTTCGGGTCGTTATATCACGTTGTCAAAAATTGAGAAACTGCTTCAACATTTTTCCATCAAAAATGAGTTGACTGTTTTGGGTTATTCTGTTTTGCAAAAACCAATTTATATGTACAAAGTTGGTTCAGGAAAAATCAAATTACTTTTTTGGTCACAAATGCATGGAAACGAAAGTACCACTACAAAAGCGTTATTCGACCTTTTTAATTTTTTAGAAAGCGACACTAAAGAAGTGCTTGATTGGAAAAAAACATTTACTTTCATTTTTGTTCCAATACTGAATCCGGATGGTGCAGAACTTTACACACGTGAAAATGCCAATAGAGTAGATTTAAACCGTGATTTTCTTCAATTGTCGCAACCTGAAAGTCAATTATTGTTTCAATTGTTTGAGGAAGTAAAACCGGATTTTTGTTTTAATTTACATGATCAACGCACCATCTTTGGTGCTGGGAAGACAAATTCCCCGGCTACCGTTTCCTTTTTAGCTCCTTCATTTAATGAAGAAAGAGCCATTAATGATGTACGTCAAAAAGCAATTAATTTAATTGCAGGCATTGTAGAAGAGCTTCAAAAGTATATTCCAAGTCAAATAGGTCGTTTTGATGATGGGTATAATCGAAATTGCGTTGGAGATACGTTTCAGCAACTAGGTGTGCCAACGGTTTTGTTTGAAGCTGGACATTTTCAAAATGATTACCATAGAGAAGAAACCCGAAAATGGATATTTGTGAGTTTGTTGAAGGCAATTGATCTACTTTACGAAAACGATATAGTTGATAACAAAACTGACAATTATTTGAAAATTCCTCAAAATAATGTCTGTTTTTTCGATTTTGTTTATAGAAATGTCAAAATTAATTATGAAAATTCAAAATTAATTACCAATTTTGCAGTGCAATTTAAAGAAGAAATTGTCGGAGATGATGTAATTTTCATAGGCTACATTGCAAGTGTTGGAGATTTGGATGATTTTTTTGGTCATTTAGAGTATGATGCACAAGAAGAGCTATTTAAAGATGATGAAGGTAATTTTCCGATTAATGGCAAAAAAGCGAATTTTTCTTTAGGAAAGAATAAAGTATTTGTTAATGGTTTATTAAAAAAATAACAAATTCGTTTTTTTATTGAATTAAATGTATTTCTTTTGTAAAGCAAATCGAGGTAAACTAGTATTAATACAAACACAAAACCATGAGTAAGTTTCGTTTAGATGAAGTGGATCATCAAATTCTTGACATGTTAATTGATAACACAAGAGTTCCTTTTACAGATATCGCAAAAAAATTATTGATTTCTGCCGGAACAGTTCACGTACGTGTGAAAAAAATGGAAGATGCAGGAATAATTATGGGTTCTTCATTGACCTTGGATTATGAAAAATTAGGTTATTCATTTATCGCTTATGTGGGAGTATTTTTGAACAATACTTCTCAAACTAAGTTTGTTTTAGAAAGAATTAATGATATTCCATACGTAACTGTTGCACATGTTACAACCGGTAAATTCAATATCTTCTGTAAAATCAGAGCAAAAGATACTAAACATGCAAAAGATGTCATCTTTATGATTGATGATATTGAAGGAGTTTATCGTACTGAAACAATGATTTCTTTGGAAGAAAGTATCAACGATAAAAAACGTTTGATGCACACGATTTTCAAAAACATGTAATTTGAAACATGAAAATATAGCCCTCTCCGCAACGAGAGGGTTTTTTTATGTCGTTTTTGTAAGCTTACAATTAAAATCGTAAATTAGTAAACAAAAAAATGTACTCACTTCCTAAAATAGAACGATTCAATCAACATGTTTGGCTCAAATACAAACTGTTCAATAGTGTATTTATTACGTTGCCATTTGATGAAATTGATAATACAGGTGTTCTTCTTCCTCTTTTTGCAGAAGTGTGTGAAAATGGGTTTAAAAATACGTTAAGCCCAAAAGAAATTGTTGAAACATTTGCAACAAAATACCTTGAAAATCCAAGCGAGCAAGATAAACTGGATTTGATGTTTCGTTTTATTCAATATGTCGAACGTCAAATTGTGTTGTTCGATGCGATAGAAGATGCCGCTTTTCCGATTGTCAACAATATGGAAGGGAGAGGTTCGATTCGCGATATGAAAGAAAAAGCAGATCAGCGGTCAAAAAACCAAGAATTAGTGCGGTTTTTGAATGATTTTCAAGTTAGAACGGTGCTAACCGCTCATCCTACACAGTTTTATCCGGGTTCGGTTTTGGGAATCATTACGGATTTAACAGAAGCGATTCGGGTGAATAATCTGGTTCAAATCAAAGAATTATTGGCTCAATTGGGCAAAACACCTTTCATCAAAAAAGAAAAACCAACTCCATTTGACGAAGCAGTCAGCTTGATTTGGTATTTAGAAAATGTGTTTTATTCTACCATTGGAGATATGCTTCAGTATTTGCATAAAAACATTTATAAAAACCACCAAATGCCAAAATCGATTGTCAATCTCGGGTTTTGGCCGGGTGGGGATAGAGATGGAAACCCATTTGTGACGACTGAAATTACCCTAAAAGTGGCTGATCGACTAAGGACTTCTATTTTAAAATGTTATTATATTGACATTCGGAAATTGAAAAGAAAGTTGACATTTAAAGGTGTTGACACGCTTTTGGCTGAAGTTGAACATAAACTATATCGCTCCGTGTTTTATTCGCAAGGAGAAATATTTATTACCATTCAAGCCTTTGAAGAAACTTTACAAGAAATCAAAAAGCGAGTAATTGAACACCATCAATCGCTTTATCTGGATGAAATTGATTTGTTATTGAATAAATTAGCGGCATTTGGTTTTCATTTTGCTACATTGGATATTCGTCAAAACAGTAAAATTCACCGAAACGTTTTTGAAGAAATTGTTCAAAAAATGGACGTTTTTCCTCCAAATTATGTCTCATTATCAGATACTGAAAAAATCGAAATTTTATCCCATTTAAGTGGAAATCTGACTGAAAACGAGGTGGAAAATGAAATGACAAAATCGACCATTGGTTCCATTCATGCCATGAAAACGATTCAACAAAAAAATGGAGAATTAGGAAGCAATCGCTACATTATCAGCAACAATGAAAGTGCTCTGAATGTGATGGAAACCTTGTCGATGTTCCATTTGTGTGGTTGGCAAAATCCAACAGTTGATATCGTGCCTTTATTTGAATCAGTAGATGATTTGCAGCATGCCGATGTAATCATGGAACAATTGTATGCCAATATCACCTACAAAAAACACTTGGCATCCAGAAATAATGTGCAAACGGTTATGCTTGGTTTTTCTGATGGCACAAAAGATGGAGGCTATTTAATGGCCAATTGGAGCATTTATAAAGCAAAAGAATCACTAACAATCATGTCAAGAAAATACGGTATAAAAGTACTCTTTTTTGACGGTAGAGGTGGTCCGCCGGCAAGAGGTGGTGGTAAAACACATCAATTTTATGCTTCATTAGGGCCTTCAATTGAAAATAACCAAATTCAAGTTACGGTACAAGGTCAAACCATTAGTTCTAATTTTGGAACGTTAGATGCATGTCGATATAACCTCGAAAATTTATTAAGTGCCGGTGCTACCAATCAATTGTTCAGCAAAGGGAATAACCAACTTTCTGATCAAGATAGAGCGGTTGTTGAACAATTATCGGAGTTGAGTTATGAAAAGTATTTACAATTTAAGCAGCATCCCAAATTTATTCCTTATTTGGAAAAAATGAGTACACTGAATTATTATGCAAAGACAAATATTGGCAGCCGTCCTTCTAAACGAAACAAAAGTGAACAACTCGTGTTTGAAGAATTAAGAGCAATTCCGTTCGTGGGTTCGTGGAGTCAACTCAAGCAAAACGTGCCTGGTTTTTTTGGTGTAGGAACGGCTTTACAGCATTTTGAACAAACCAATCAATGGAATAAAGTAGTCGATTTATATAAAAACTCCTTGTTTTTTAAAACGCTTATTGAAAACAGTATGATGGCGTTATGCAAATCATTTTTCCCTTTAACGGCTTATATGCGAAAGGATGAAGAGTTTGGTGAATTTTGGCAAATTATCTATGATGAATTTTTGGAAACCAAACGATTGTTACTCAAATTATCCGGTTATCTGGAATTAATGGAAAATTATCCGGATGGAAAAGCATCTATTGAAATTAGAGAACAAATTGTGTTGCCCTTATTGACCATTCAACAATATGCCTTAATCAAAATCAACGAAATCAAAAAGGGGAGAAGCGAACCGGATTTGTTAGAAGTATATGAAAAATTAGTCACCCGTTCCTTGTTTGGTAACATAAATGCAAGTCGAAATTCGGCGTAGTGAAAGTAAAAAATCTAAAATTATTAAAATGAAACCATCTCAATTACAACCCAACGAATTTGCACCGTTTTATGCCGATTACATCAAAGCGGTTGACGAAGTTGACTTGCTTGAGGGTTTAGAAAATTCCATGCAGGATTTTGATGCATTCATTCTTCAAATACCAACTGAAAAGCACGAGTATCGCTATGCCGAAGGAAAATGGACCATCAAAGATATTGTTCAACACTTGATAGACGCGGAACGAATTTTTGCTTATCGGGCTTTGCGAATCGCACGAAAAGACCAAACTCCATTACCGGGATTTGAAGAAAACGACTATGTTGATGCCGCATTTGCCAACCAACGAACACTTTCTGAATTGATGGAAGAATTTAAATTGATTCGGAAAACAACTTATTTGCTTTTTAAAACCTTTTCAGATGAGCAATTACTCCAAACCGGTACAGCATCAGAAAAACCGGTTTCAGTTCGAGCCATCGGATTTATAACGATTGGGCATCAAATGCATCACCAAAAGGTGATTAGAGAGCGGTATCTATAAAAAAAAGGAGCAATTTGCTCCTTTTTATCTTAATATTCGTCTTCGTCTTCGTCTTCATCTGAAGGTTCTTCATCAAAATCATCATCATCGTCATCATCGTCGTCAGAACCGCCGGCATCTTTTAATAAATCAATTTCAGCATCATCATCAGAAGGAGCATCATCGTCTTCTTCATCTACATCTACTTCATCAATATCTTCATCAAGGTCTAAACCTTTTACCGGTGCAATTGTTTCAACTTCTACATCCAAATCATCATCTTCTTCAAAGTTTTCAATTCGGGTAGCTAATTTTTTACTGACTTTTACCAAGTAAATAGTATCCTCAGTTCGCACTTCAACAGCTTCAATCAACTCATTTTGAGCGTTTTTGAAACGGATAATATCGGAATCTTCATATCCTTCTGGAAACTTTTCTACCAATAAGGATAAAATGTCATTCGTTAGTTTAGCATAGTCAACAATAATTCTTCTCATAAAAAAATCTGTTATAAATCAAGTAAGTAAGCAAAGATTAAGGGGGCTACAATGGTAGCATCTGATTCTACAATAAATTTGGGAGTGGTGATGTCTAATTTACCCCAAGTGATTTTCTCATTCGGAACTGCTCCTGAATAAGAACCATAACTTGTGGTAGAGTCTGAAATTTGGCAAAAATAGCTCCAAAAGGGTACATCGTGCATTTCCATATCTTGATACAACATTGGAACCACACAAATAGGGAAATCACCTGCAATTCCACCACCAATTTGGAAAAATCCAACTCCTTTTCCGGAACAATTTTTAGTGTACCAATCAGCCAACCACATCATATATTCTACACCACTTTTCATGGTTGTTGGTTTAAATGTTCCTTTGATGCAATACGAAGCAAAAATGTTACCCATCGTGCTGTCCTCCCAACCGGGTACAACAATAGGAAGGTTTTTTTCTGCCGCTGCAACCATCCAAGAGTCTCTTGGGTCAATTTCGTAATATTGCTCTAATACACCTGAATTAATCATTTGGTACATGAATTCATGCGGAAAATAACGTTCCCCTTTTGAATCAGCATTGTTCCAAATGTCATATAAATGCGATTGTAATCTGCGGAAGGCTTCTTCCTCTGGAATACAAGTATCCGTAACTCTGTTATAATGATTTTCTAATAAATCCCATTCTTCTTGCGGACTTAAATCGCGGTAGTTGGGTACTCTTTTGTACGAGTTGTGAGCGACCAAATTCATGATGTCTTCTTCAAGGTTTGCTCCGGTACACGATATAATGTGTACTTTATCTTGACGGATCATTTCCGCTAATGATTTTCCCAACTCAGCGGTACTCATTGCACCGGCAAGAGTAATCATCATTTTTCCGTTTTCAAGCAAATGTTGCTCATACCCTTTGGCTGCGTCAACCAAAGCGGCGGCATTAAAGTGAAGATAATGTTTTTCAATAAATTGACTGATAGGTCCTTTACTCATTTTGTTCGTATAAAATTATTATTTCGTAACCCGCTTCAAAGAAAAACTATTTTTCTGAAACGAAAAACTCTTTTTGTTGAATTTTGTTATTTTTTATTGTACCCTAAAATGGATAGTACATCATCTGCATTTTGCTGCTCAGAAAATACCTCAGTGGCAATAATTCCATTCTCATCCCGATCAATCAAAATATGTTTAGGTTGCGGAATCAAACAGTGGTGTAAACCGCCAAAACCGCCAATGGTTTCCTGATACGCTCCGGTGTTGAAAAAACCAATGTACAACGGCTTTTCTTTGTTATATTTTGGTAAATAAACGGCGTTCATGTTTTGCTCAGAATTGTAATAATCGTCGCTATCACACGTCAAACCACCAAGTAAAACCCGCTCATAGGTATCATTCCAACGGTTGATGGCTAACATTACAAAACGTTTATTGATGGCCCACGTATCCGGTAAAGTGGTGATGAATGAGGAATCAATCATATTCCATTTTTCACGATCGTTTTGTTGTTTTTGATATAACACTTGATAAATCGCTCCTCCGCTTTCTCCTACTGTAAAAGATCCAAATTCAGTGAAAATATTTGGCACATCTACTTCCGCTTCTTCACAGGAAATTTTGATTTGATTGATGATTTCGTCAATCATATATTGATAATCATATTCAAATGCTAATGAATTTTTAATTGGGAAGCCACCGCCAATGTTCAAACTGTCTAGCGTTGGACATTCCTTTTTCAATGAAACATATACTTTCATACATTTCAACAACTCATTCCAGTAATAGGCCGTGTCGCGAATACCGGTATTGATAAAAAAGTGCAACATTTTAAGCTCCACTTTTTTGTTTTCTTCAATTTGCTTGCGGTAAAATGGAACAATGTTTTTATAACCAATTCCTAAACGGGAAGTATAAAACTCAAATTTTGGTTCTTCCTCTGCCGCAATGCGAATGCCGATTTTGAACTTTCCGTCAATTT
The DNA here is from genome assembly GCF_000425465.1 of Flavobacterium filum DSM 17961. Classification (GTDB taxonomy): domain Bacteria; phylum Bacteroidota; class Bacteroidia; order Flavobacteriales; family Flavobacteriaceae; genus Flavobacterium; species Flavobacterium filum. The sequence continues at coordinate 172,949 of NZ_AUDM01000007.1, forward strand.
TTTCCTGAAGTAAATCCAATTCCTCAAAATTGTCAATTACCGGTATGGTTTTATTGTGACCGTTATTGATTAATCGAGCGATATTGTCAATATATTGTTCCCTTTTAAAACCATTACAAACCACATACGTGTTTTTATTGATTTTTCCTTCAGCCATTAAATTTTCAACAATATTAATGTCAAAAGCAGAAGAAGTTTCAATATGAATATTGTTTTTAAATGCCTCATTCATGATGAAACTGAAATGAGAACTTTTAGTACAATAGCAATAATAATATTTGGCATCGTACTTGTTTTTTTCCATGGCTTTTCTAAACCAGCCTTTAGCACGATTGATGTTGTTGGTAATTTGTGGCAAATAAGTAAACTTCAAAGGCGTACCATATTGCTCTACTAATTTCATCAAGTCAATTTGATGAAACTGTAAATTATCTTTATTTAACGTAAATTCTTCTTGTGGAAAATAAAAAGTCTGATTGATTAAGTCGTAATATTTAGTATTCATTCGTTTGTTTAAAAAATTAGATTAAAAAATAATTGATACCATCATTAATCTGCTTTTCAAACTCTGATATTAGCGAAAATAATCGGCAATTTTTCATGAAAACGATAGGTACTTTCAGTACATTCAAAAGGTAAAAAAGTTGTAGCCGAAACGGAATTTTTCAAAAACCGATGAAAAGACTCATTATCACAAGGATGACAGGCTTCAAAACTCTTTTTAGTTTGGATGTTTTTCATAGGGACAAATGTAAAAAATAAAATGAGCCAATTCCAAACCAAAACTTAAAAAAAATGTTACTTTTTATAATCGTCAAAAGCGGATATAATTTGCTGATTTTCAAAATATTGATTTAAACTTATTCCGCCAATTCCGTCTAACAAAGCAAATTGAATTTTTCCGTATTCATTTTTTTTATCGTGAATCAAATAGTTTAGAATTATTTCAATGTCTTTTTCAGTAAACACTAGCGGTTCATAAAGTGATAAAAGGAATGTTTTGATTTCTGTGTAATCTTCCCAAGTCAGTAATTGTTTTTCGAAAGAAAGATAGGCTTCTAATACCATACCGGCGGCAATGGCTTCGCCATGCAAAAGCGAATTTTTTTCTTCACTTTCCAGAAAATAACTTTCGATAGCATGACCCAGCGTATGTCCAAAATTTAACGCTTTTCGAATGCCGTTTTCGGTTGGGTCTTGCTGTACTATTAGGTTTTTGATTTCAATTGAACGATAAATCAATTCATCCAAATCGGAATAATCCAATTGACTTAAATCGTTAAATTTTTCCCAGTAGTTTTGATCATAAATTAATCCGTGTTTCAGCATTTCGGCTAATCCGGAACGCATTTGATTGCTGGGTAAAGTAGACAAAAAATCAGTGTCTATCAAAACAGCTTGTGGAGCATTAATCACTCCGATTTGGTTTTTTAACGGTCCCAAATCAACGCCGTTTTTTCCTCCTATCGCCGCATCTACCATACCTAGTAATGAAGTGGGCACATTGATAAAATCAATTCCACGCTTGAACGTAGAAGCCACAAATCCACCTAAATCAGTAACAACTCCACCACCCAAATTGATGAGTAAGGTTTTTCGGTCGGCACCCAACTCAATTAACGTTTGCCAAACTTCCACACATGTAGAGATGGTTTTATGTTCTTCACCCGGTTCTAACTCAATAATTTCAAAAGGAATTTCAACAACAAGAGATGACAAGAAATACGTTAAACAGTGTTCACTGGTATTGGAATCAACCAAAATGAAAACAGTGGAATACCTTTTTTCATGTATAAATGTCTCCAAAAAGGAATACACTTCTTCATTAAAATATATAGTATGATTTCCGGCTGAGATTGGATGCATGGGAGCGATAATTTAAATTGTCTTTCTATTGCAAAATAAGTGAAAATAATTGGATTGCCTATGATATAATTGAAGTCAGATTATAACTAGAAGAAATATAAGAATATTTATATGAAAAAGTTCTCTTAAAGTTGGAATGTATTCATTTCTAATTAACTACATTTGCCGAAATTTTAAAATATTATAATGAAAAGTACAATTAAGTTTTTAGCAGCTTCTTTACTAATGGTAGGTTTGATGTTCAATATCGCATGTAGTAGTGATAATGATTCAAACAACAATTCAAACAATCCTTCTGACTTGTTTATCAAATTTACAACTGGAGGAACAACGTATAATAATCCAGACCCTGAGACAATTAATTCGTTAGCAAAAACAATTAATTATAACGTGTTACTAGAAGACCAACCTTTTCAAATTGTGTTGTATATGCCACTAACTCCTGCAGTAGGAACTTATGACATTACAGATGAACCTTCGAATGTTGAAAGTTATGGTGCTCGATATACCAATGGTGTAACAGATGTTGATATGACTGCAACATCCGGTACAATGACCATCACGGAAGTTACTGCTACTTTAGTAAAAGGTACTTTTAGCTTCTCAGGATCGAATGGCGATGGTACAGTTGTTGAAGTGACAAACGGTTCTTTCGTAGCTTCAAAATAAAATTAATAAATAAAATCAGGAAAAGAGTTGTCAAATTGACAGCTCTTTTTTTATGCTTTTTTTAAAGGAATGATATTTAAAAAAATCTCAAAAACTACTTATCTTTGCTACATTATTTTCAATAAAATATGGAAAAAATATTCGATAATACACAAATTGCCTTTTCTTTAAAAAGTGATACAGAATTAGATAGAGCTTATTTTTTGTTCAAAATGATTGATAGTGAGCCACTTGTTCGCATCGGAACAGCTGTTACGAACTTTGCCCTTAAAGCTCATTTACCTGTAGAAGGATTAATTAGAGCTTCGGTTTTTGATCATTTTTGTGGTGGAGTAAGCGAAGATGATTGCCTACCGGTAATGGAAAAAATGTACACCAAAAAAGTGTGTTCAGTTTTAGATTATTCTGTAGAAGGCAAAGAGGAAGAGGCTCAGTTTGATGCTGCTTTGACTAAAACGTTAAAAATTATCGATTTTGCAAAAGATAAAGCTTCGATTCCGTTTGCGGTGTTCAAACCTACCGGTTTTGGTCGATTTGCTTTGTATGAAAAAGTAGGAAATAAAGAAGCGTTAACTGAGTCAGAACAAACAGAATGGAATAGGGTTGTGGCTCGCTATGAAGAAGTATGCCAAAAAGCGTTTGAAAATGATGTGCCTCTGTTAATTGATGGAGAAGAAAGCTGGATGCAAGATGCTGCCGATGATTTGGCTTTGACCATGATGAAAAAATACAACAAACAAAAACCTATTGTATTCAATACCCTGCAATTGTACCGCTGGGATCGCTTAGACTATTTGAAAAAAATTCACCAAGAAGCTACAGCAGAAGGATTTTATATTGGTATGAAACTCGTTCGCGGTGCTTACATGGAAAAAGAAAACAAACGGGCTGAAGAAATGGGATATCCCACACCAATTTGTGCTTCTAAACAAGCCTCAGACGATAATTATGATGCTACAGTTTCCTATATGATTGATAACATCGATAGAATGGCCATATTTGCGGGAACGCACAATGAATTGAGTTCCTATAAATTAATGGAGTTGATGAAAACCAAAGGAATTGCTCCCAACGACCAACGCATTTGGTTCGGTCAATTATATGGTATGAGCGATAACATTAGCTTTAATTTAGCTGCGAATGGGTATAATGTAGCCAAATATTTACCTTTCGGGCCGGTGCGTGATGTGATGCCGTACTTAATTCGCCGAGCAGAAGAAAATACCTCCGTAGCTGGACAAACGAGTCGGGAATTGATGTTGATTAAGAAGGAAAGAGAAAGAAGAAAAATACAAGATTAAATAAAAAAAAACACAGTTTCTAGGCTGTGTTTTTTTGTGAATGAATATTTTATCCAACCTTAAAATTTATTTTCTACCTCAGCAGCTTCCAGCATAAAGTAATGTAAATCAGTATTTTTAATAAACGGTTTCAGCTTTTCACTACCCGGACCAAACATTGCCAATTCAGTATAATCTGCTGAGTGATCCATGCTGATCCAACCCACTGAGGTGTGACTCTTTTGCATTTCTGCAAACCCTTTATACGGCAAGTTTTTGTAATTATATAAACCGTCATCTTTTTTCTCTAAACCGGAATAATAACCCATAATTGTTTTGGCTTCCTCATCAGTCAACGCAAATCCATTGGCAAATTCAATTCGTTCTTTTATTTGAGCGATTGAAGATTCTGGGGTAATCCCATTCAAAATCCATTCATTGGTATGTTTAAATTGTCGCACATGGTCAAAATGGTCGTTTACGTTCTTCCCATAAATCAATCCCGGATTGGCATTGCCATGATCAGTAGTAATGATGACTAACGTTTCTTTGTCTTTTTGAGCAAAATCAATGGCTACTTTTACCGCTTCATCAAAAGCAATTTGGTCAAATAACAAACCGGCAATGTCATTGGCATGAGCGGCCCAATCTACCTTTCCGGCTTCCACTTGCAACACAAAACCGTTTTTGTGACTTTTCATGCGATCAATGGCTTTTTGCGTCATTTCTGCCAAAGTTGGAATGGTATTGCCTAAATCTTTTATGTTTTCTCTATCAATCGAGTAGGGAAGTCCGTCCTCAAAAAACACACCTAATAAAGGTTTATCAATCGAAGCTGCTTGCATTTCCGTTCTGGTTTTAACCACTTGATAACCTTTTGATTGAAATACAGCATACATGTCTTTTTTATCTTTTCGTGATCCAGCATCAAAATACTGTTGGCCTCCACCCATCATGACATCAAATGCAAAATTGGCATACGATTCGGCAATATCAGCTTGACTGTTACGGCTTTTGCTGTTCACACAAAATCCGGCGGGAGTAGCATGTGTTATCGGAACTGTCGTTACACATCCTGCCATTTTACCTGCTTTTTTAAACTTTTGCCAAATGGGTAAATATTCTTCCCCGTTTACGCCAACATTCAACGCACCGTTTTTCACGCGAAACCCACTTCCCCAAGAAGAACTGGCTGCCGCAGAATCGGTTACGATAGAAGAAGCCGAAGCCATATCCATCAACGCCCGGCTCACTAAATTATCCCGATACAAATTCAACCAATTGGAACCTTTTCCGTGTAAACGATTCAAGTAAATATCCGCCATGTTCAACGTGCCCGAACTCATTCCGTCACTCACTAACATGATAATATTTTTGGCTTTTTTTCCTTTTTGAGCGGATGCAACATCCGGAGATAAAAGCAAAGATTCTAGTGGGTTTACCAAAGAAGCACCCAATGTTACCAATGATCCGTTTTTGAAAAAATTCCTTCTGTTCATTTTTTCATTAAATTTTTTCAAATGTAAAAAAAGGAAATAAGAAAACCGTTAATTTAGTATTAATTAGCGGTCAAAAAATGGATAAATAACGACTTTTATCTATTTCGATGGCTATTGTTTAAAAATAGACACCTGACAGGTTTTGAAAACCTGTCAGGTGTAAGTTGTTCATAAATATAGTTCTTTTTTGTCTAAAACGTAATTTCAATCTGATTTCTCAAAATATCTTCCATGTTTTCTCTTTCTCGAATCAAATGTCCCTTTCCTTCATACCAGAGTACTTCTGCCGGACGAAAACGGGAATTGTAATTGGAAGCCATCGAAAAACAATACGCACCGGCATTGCGGAAACACAAAATGTCACCTTCTTTGATTTCGGCAATTCTGCGGTTGTTGGCAAACGTATCCGTTTCGCAAATGTAACCGACTACTGAATAAAACCGCTCTTTTCCTTTTGGATTAGAAAGGTTTTCGATGTGGTGATAGGAACCATACAACATCGGTCGAATCAAATGATTGAACCCACTATCAATACCTGCAAATACGGTAGAAGTTGTTTGTTTGACCACATTGACTTTTGCCAAAAAATAACCCGATTCACTCACCAAAAACTTGCCCGGCTCAAAAGCTAAGGTCAACGGTCTTCCATATTCTGCTTGGAACTGATTGAAACGTTTAGACAATTTTTTTCCCAACTCTTCCACATTGGTTTCAATATCGTCTTTTTTGTAAGGAACTTTGAATCCGCTACCAAAATCGATAAAATCTAAGGTTTTGAAATGCTTGGCGGTATCAAAAAGAATTTCAGCAGCATACAAAAACACTTCAATATCCAGAATATCAGAACCGGTATGCATGTGAATGCCGTTGATGTGCATGTTGGTATTTTCCACTATACGCAGTAAATGCGGCAATTGATGAATGGAAATCCCGAATTTACTATCAATATGCCCCACAGAAATATTGGTATTTCCACCTGCCATCACATGCGGATTGATGCGAATGCACACCGGAATTTGCGGATGTTTTGTACCAAATTGTTCCAAAATTGATAAGTTATCAATGTTGATTTGTACGCCTAATGCTGCTACTTCTTCAATTTCATCTAACGAAACGCCATTGGGAGTGAAAATTATTTTATGTGGTGGAAAACTGGCTTTTAATCCTAACTGTACTTCCTGAATGGAAACAGTGTCCAAACCGGCACCCAATTGATGAAACAATTTTAAGATGGAAACATTCGACAATGCTTTTACGGCATAGTTAATCTGTAAGCTTTCTACCTTTGCAAACGCATTTGTTAATCGCTTGTATTGATGGCTGATTTTTTCAGCGTCATAGACGAATAGGGGACTCCCGAATAGTGTTGCGGCTTGAAGTAATTGTTCCGTTTTCATTTTATTTTTTTGGCAAAAGTAAAGGCTGAAAACAGGATAAGCAATTTAATGGCTGAATAAAACAAAAAACAACAAAATGTTATATTTGTAACAATATGCAATTCTTACTCCATTTAATTTTAAAAGGTAAAAAGTAATTTTTTTCAAAACCCCCCGCTTAAAAGTCCCAAAACTTCGGGATTAACGAGGTTGTTTTTTATAATTTCTTTGAAAATTTAGTTGTTGGAGGTTTTGCAACGGTTACGGTTTTTGTGTGTAGTTTTTTTTATACTTTCATAAATTTCCAATGTCTTTTTGATAATTTCTTTCTCTTTTTTTCATTGTTCTATTGACTCTATATTTTCTAGCTTCGTATCGTGCTTTTACTGATTCTGAATTTACTAATCAAGAAGAACGCATCACCAAGATAAAGGAAATCCAAGGAGGATGGTTAAACTATTTTCGAGGAACCAACATCATGGGAAAATTACGAGACATTGACGGTTGGCTACGCAACCGACTGCGGTATTGCATCTGGCACGATTGGAAGAAACCCGAAAGGAAAAGGAAAAACCTGATTCAATTGGGGGTTGACCAAGACCACGCCTACATGTGGAGCAGAACTCGAAAAGGTGGTTGGGCGATTGCCCAAAGTCCGATTTTAGGAACAACTATTACTTTGAAACGCTTGAAACAAAAGGGATACGAATCCTTAACGGAAGTCTACATTCAACTCAACCCATCTCTTTGCGAACCGCCGAGTACGTGACCCGTATGCTCGGTGGTGTGAGAGGCTCTCCCTGCTAGTTTCTAGTGGGGCAGTCTACTCGATTAGCACTCGTTTTTATTTTATTGTTAACCAAAATTCACCACCCCAATGACAAGAACCGAAATCAACAAAATATCGACCTAAATCTGCTTTTGTAAATGTTATTGAATTTCCTTCTTCCATTAAATCATATGAAACTGATTTGTATATTTTTTTTGTTGAACTTGAGTCATTGTAAAGAGTAGCACTTGAAATAGTTCCACCATATGGGAAAAACACCATAATACTATCTTGGCAACTTTCGGTAATATTAATAAATTGTTCTTTACTTTCTCTAATATCTTTTGTAGTGATTATATGTTGTCCATAAAATATATTCACTTGATTATTAAGATACTTTTTAACATTGGTTTTAAACGTAAACTTTTTAGAATTCTCTAGAGAAATTTTATATCTTACTTTGAGTTTAATTGGGTTTTTCTTGGTCAATATAAGTGTGTCAATTTCTTTAAATGCTTCATCATCTTTATAAATTGTAAAATTAGATTTGTCTAAATTGAATGAATGAACTTTTATCTTTTTATTTGATTCAGTGGTAATTTCAATTAATATTTCCGCGTCTTTTCCATTACAGGTTTGAACAACTCCAACGTCATTAGGAAACCAAATATAAACTTCGTCTTTCTGTTCGAAAGAAGTAAAAAGAAGAATAAAAAAAACTAATTTCAATATTTTCATAAGCGTTGTGCTAAAATGAGTGCTAACTAGTATATATCTTCAAATTTATGCAACTTTTTCAACTTCTCATAAAAATCAGCTGTTGTTTTGTTATTGAAGAATTACTGCTTTCAGAGCATGTGCTATTAAAGAAGTTTAAATAAAGGGGTAATGCTTGCCTTATCAAATGCCATCAGTGAAGCCTTAACCGAAGGTAAGATTGCAAACATCGACACTACCTATGAACAGTTGAAACAATAGAGATTATTTTTTATTAAAAAATTGTTACTTTTCTGTCAGGTATAATTAAAATTTGAAACAATTTTTCCACTAATTTACTTTGCCTGTTCGCTAGGCTCGAGCCACTTTTTATTAGCTTAACTATTTGTGTTCATTCGTATTTTTATCAAAGATGAACAAATTATTACCTCCACATATTTATAAATTCGTGAATTCGTGGCAAAATTTATAGAATAATTTTTGTCATCTGTCGAGTAATGGTATAATCCATGATTTTATTTTTTCGATTAAGTGACATTTTTTTTCGATAACTTGAATTGAGGTGTGCAGTTCATCGATTTTTGTAGTTATATAAAGAAATAAAACAATTTGCCTTTGTGGTGTATTTACCTTTGATTCATCATTTTTAAATAATGTATTATGGGGCGGATTATTATTAATTTGCTAGTCATTTCTATGTTTTTTTGCGAAGTAACTAGCTGTTGGGGACAATACAGGGTACAAAATTATGAAAATCGTAATTTTGAAATCATATCAGAAAGCGTTATTTCTGATGAGTATGAAGTAGATTATTATTTGGTTATAGAAAAGGTAAATTGTCGTTTTGGCGGATACGAAACTCGTTATAAAGTGTCCAATTTGAACTTGGTTAATACGTATGCAATGGGTGAAAACAATTCGCGTACGGTAAAGGCTGTATACAAAAAAGTAAAACCAAAAGTAAAACCTTTAGAAGGAAGTTTATTGGCTTCGAACTTGGTAGAAAAAAAGGCGGATGTAGCACTCACAGTAAGTGATCTCCCCGTGGGCGGAACAATCAAACCCGATGTTGCTGAAGTATCCGAAAAAACGGAACGCATCAAACCGGAATACGTGTATGTTGACATTTTAAAAACCTATGAAGGCGTATTGGAAAAAGGCTATTTCAACACAGAAATGTTGAAAAAAGTAGCCGACAGTCGTTTTTTCAAAAATGATTTAGTCAAAGCCGCACAGTGGTACACCAAATTGTTTGAAATGACTACCGATCTGGAACCGGTGTATTATTATCGTTATGCACAATCGCTTTTTGCCATCAACCAAAATGTGAAGGCCAAAGAAATGATGCTGACGTATGAGTTTAAATCAACTGCTGCCAGCACGCGGTAGGTGAGTATATGTTTTTTAGTAGGAGTGTGGGAGAGTGAGAGTGATGGGGGAGTTGGTTCAGTAAATACAATGCGAATACGGATAACAGCTATCGAAATTTACTTCGAAGCTGAAACAACGGCCCGCTGTTTATCGTTCTCTTTTTTCTGGGAGTGTTCAATAAACTGTGTCATTTCATTTTATTCTATCACTAAAATACGCATTTAAATCATTTTGAATAGCAGACCAGTGAAAAATTTGTCCATTCCATCTAGTTTGTGCATTCATAATAGCTAAGTATACCTGTTTTAGGATTGCGTTTTCTGAAGAGAATGCACCTTTAGTTTTGGTTACTTTTCGTATCATTCTGTGATAACTTTCTATTGGATTTGTTGTGTACATTAGTCTCTTTAAATGAGGTGAATACTTGTAAATATTAGCTAGTCTATCCCAGTTTTTATCCCAGCTCCTAAATATTGCAGGGTATTTTTTATTCCATTTTTCTCTGGCAAGTTCAAGAGCT
>NZ_AUDM01000008.1 GCF_000425465.1 Flavobacterium filum DSM 17961
GGTACAATAGAATTGGTAATCGTCACATTCAAGGTTACCGGCGTGGCACATTGATTTGGATTCGGAGTAAAAAGATAACTACCCGAAGCGGTATTACTCACCGTTGCCGGATTCCACGTTCCTGTGATGCCGTTGGGTGACGTATTGACTAAAGCAGGAATTGAACTTCCGGTACAATAGGTAGCCGAGGTTACGAAATTGGGAGTGACTGCCGGAGTGACTGTTATCGTTACTTGATCGGAAGTGGTTAGCCCACAACTATTTGAGGCAGTTAAGGTGACTAGTATAGTGCCGCTTGCCGTTGAAGGAATGGTGTAGGAGGTAGTTAATGAGTTTACATTTGAAAGCGAACCAACAGGAGCACTCCATTGAAAGGATTGTTGACCGGCAACTGAACCGGTAAGGTTAATTGTGCTACCGGCACATGCTACTACTGAATCTGGATTTGCAATGGCATAAAAAGGATTGATAGGAGCAACACAACCTAAATTGGTATAAGTAGCTTGTCCGGAGGGAGTAAACAAAACCGTAGCTCCATCAGCAGCAATGTTCGCACCAAATTGGTCAACTAATAAAGTTCTGTCATAGGTTACTTGGTCTGTACATGCACCAAAAGACATAGTAAGCGTTCTAAAACCTGTACCTGCATTCCCAAAATGACCGGCTGTTACAGTTGTATTATTTTGAAATAAAATGTAAACCGTATCCATTAAAGCCCCAAATGAATTTAAAGTAACATCGTAATTTTCACCGGTAACAAGATAAACCAGTGCGTTTGCCGGTAATACTCCTCCGGTGGGTTGAAGAATTTGTCCACAACCCCCATTGGCTATTACATCTGCATTTAATGCAGAAACCACGTTTGCTGTAGCAGCATTTTGAATAAGACCTTGCCAAGCATTGCTAGGCCAAGTGACAGATAAGGTTGAGGTGTTAATAGGAGCAGAGCCAACTTTAAAACGAACCATTTCGTTAAAACCTTCTTGGCCACCACAGGCATCAACATAAATGGCTTCTATTTCAAAACACTGAGCAGAAGTATTTTGAGAGCAAAATAGCCAAAGGACTAAAATTATGAGCAGTTTTTTCAATTCAGTAAAATATGGGCAAAGGTAATATAACATTCATAATATTTCGAAACGAAATGATTACTAAATTGTTATCCTGAACTGTTAAATTTTAAACAAAAAAAAGCCCCGAAGGGCTTTAAAAGAACAATATAATTTTCTAGTAAAAAAATACGGTTGTATAATTTCCTTCAAAATCAGTTGTTACTGTTGTTGAAGTAGCAGGAAAATTATTTGAATTATAAGTGTAGGTATGCGTTGTGTTATTTACACCATTAGTATTAATAGTTAATGGATTGTTTAAAGAGGCTTCAAAAGCTGAATAATTTGGTAATGCAAAACTTATTTTATCCAATCCGGTTACGTTTTTAAAAGGTTCATTTTTATTGTCATACGTAACTGTAATGATTTCTGTTGATTCAAACCCCATGAAATAAGTTGTTATTTCTTTTTTGTTTGGATTGCCGTTAGAATCAAAATAAATAGTTCCGTCAGCGGAAAGTTCATCATTTGTTTCCGTTACAAATGAAATTGTTCCATTAGCATTGTGTGTATACAAATCAATTTCAATATCTCCAAAAGAATCTACTCTTGTTGATTTGATCAATCGTTGATTAGTGTCATATTCATAGGTGATTACATCCTCTAATTCACCATCAAAAAAGTATTCTTCTTTTGTGATAAGATCTCCGGTATAGGTAAATTCAGTTACTTCTTCACCGTTGTTCCAGTTACTTTTTACAATTTTAGTACCATTGTAGGTCAATAAAAGAGTTTCTACAAAACCATCTTCATACGTTTCAACAATTTTAGATACTAAAGGTGTGGTCGTGTCTGGATTGTTGTTATTGTCGTCAGAACTACTACAGGCTGATAATACAGTTAAAGCGATTAAGCTTAATACGATTTTTTTCATTGTTTAATTTATTTAATTAGGTTGGCAAAGATATACTTTTAAACTATTTTTGAGGTGATAAGAAGCAAAAAGAAACCGTATATTTGCCAAAATTATGAATATGGCTCACAAAGCAGGATTTGTCAATATTATCGGTAATCCAAACGTTGGAAAATCAACCCTTATGAATGCAATGGTGGGAGAACGGTTGTCGATCATCACTTCAAAAGCACAAACTACCCGTCACCGTATATTAGGAATTGTAAACAGCGATGATTTTCAAGTTGTTTTTTCTGACACACCCGGAATCATCAAACCGGCCTATGAAATGCAGGAATCCATGATGCAGTTTGTAAAATCGGCTTTTGAAGATGCGGATGTGTTGATTTATATGGTTGAGATTGGAGAGAAAGAATTGAAAGATGAAGCCTTTTTTAATCGAATTATTTACAGTGAAATACCGGTTTTACTTTTGTTGAACAAAATTGATAAATCCAACCAAGAACAATTAGAGGAGCAAGTAACTTTATGGAAAGAAAAAGTGCCGAATGCAGAGATTTTTGCCATTTCAGCCTTAGAGAATTTTAATGTGAAAGAGGTTTTTGACCGCATCATTGCTTTGTTACCTGAATGTCCGCCCTATTATCCAAAAGATGCGTTAACCGACAAGCCTGAGCGATTTTTTGTGAATGAAATTGTGCGGGAAAAAATCTTATTGAATTACGAAAAAGAAATACCTTATGCGGTTGAAGTGGAAACCGAAGAGTTTTTAGAAGACGATGATATTATCCGCATACGAGCCATTATCATGGTAGAACGCGATACACAAAAAGGTATTATCATCGGTCACAAAGGTGCAGCTTTAAAAAAAGTGGGAATCCAAGCCCGTGAGGAATTAGAGAAATTCTTCGGCAAACAAATTCACATTCAGCTTTTTGTGAAAGTGAGTAAAGATTGGCGAAGCAATACTTTTCAATTGCGAAGATTGGGGTATAATCAGAAGTAGTTACGGAATAATTTTATTAAATTCCTCTTCAAGTTCCCTCATTTGATCATATCCGTTCGTTCTAATTTGTCGTGCGATGAAATAAAGTAAAAACCAGCAAAAAACCATTAGTGTCATCACTATTACATCATTTGTAAAGGGTTTATGGATCATGGCATTTGAAAAGGCAAACATCATAAACAAAATAAATACTCCGGCAATAATAAAATGTAAAAACATAAAAAATGTCCATAAGGTTTGAGCCGGACCATACATTCCTCTTATATGCGTTGCATTTTTTTCATTTCCTTCTTTTTCCTCTAAATCTATGGATAAATGGGGTGACCAATATTTTTGTCGTTCACCGGAAAAAGTATATTGGATGTGATAATTTCTAATTTTCATAAAAATACCGGCACTGATACTCGTTTTATGCTCCACAAATTTTTGTCTTACAGAATCAATATTTTCCTCTACATCGATTTGAAATCTGGGACGTAAAGGGATGCTTGAAGATTTTTCCATGTTGCTTTGGAGATTTAGTTTAACGTACTAAATTAATAAAAAAATTGATATTGTATTCATTAATACTACCTTTGCACCATATTTTAAATGATCATGAATAATATTGTAGCCATAGTAGGGAGACCAAACGTAGGAAAATCAACGCTTTTTAATCGATTAATCAAAAGAAGAGAGGCCATTGTTGATGCTGTGAGTGGGGTTACCCGCGACCGAAATTATGGAAAAAGTGAATGGAACGGAAAAGAGTTTTCAGTAATTGATACCGGTGGATACATCAAAGGTTCAGAAGATATTTTTGAAGGAGAAATACGCAAGCAAGTTGAGTTAGCTATTGATGAGGCGGATGTTATTTTGTTTGTGGTAGATGTTGAAGAAGGTATTACACCGATGGATGATGAAGTAGCAAAGTTGTTGCGAAAAGTTACAAAACCGGTCTTACTAGTGGTGAACAAAGTAGATAACGCCATGCGGGAAAAAGACGCTCTTGAATTTTATAATTTAGGTTTAGGCGATTATTATACGATTTCCGGTACTTCCGGAAGTGGAACAGGTGATTTGTTGGATCAAATGATTGCTGTTTTTCCGGAAAAACCGGAACCGGTTCAAGAAGAAGTTGAGTTACCTCGATTTGCAGTAGTGGGTCGTCCGAATGCCGGAAAATCAAGTTTTATCAATGCATTAATTGGTGAAGATCGGTATATTGTTACAGATATTGCCGGAACCACCCGTGATGCTATTGATACTAAATACAACCGTTTTGGGTTTGAGTTTAACCTAGTAGATACCGCCGGAATCCGAAGAAAAGCAAAAGTAAAAGAAGATTTAGAATTCTATTCAGTTATGCGTTCGGTTAGGGCTATTGAGCATGCCGATGTTTGTATATTGATGATTGATGCCACTCGCGGATTTGAAGGACAAGACCAAAGTATCTTTTGGTTAGCCGCCAAAAACCGTAAAGGAATTATTATATTAGTAAACAAATGGGATTTGGTAGAAAAAGACACCATGTCCACCCGTGATTATGAGGCTAAAATCAGAAAAGAAATAGAACCCTTTACGGATGTGAAAATATTGTTTGTTTCCGCTTTAACGAAGCAGCGTTTACTCAAAGCGTTGGAAGAAACGGTTAAAGTTTTTGAAAACAGAAAGCAGCGAATTTCCACTTCAAAATTCAATGAATTCATGTTGAAATTGATTGAAGCCTTTCCACCGCCGGCTTTAAAAGGTAAATATGTGAAAATTAAATATTGTATGCAATTGCCTACACCAACCCCTCAGTTTGTGTTTTTTGCAAATTTACCTCAATATGTAAAAGATCCGTATAAACGGTTCTTAGAAAATAAAATCCGTGAAAATTGGGATTTTTCGGGGGTGCCGATTGATATTTATATTCGGGAGAAGTAAGCATCAGGTTTATTTTAAACCATTAAGAAATTAAGGTTCATTAAGGGATTGATTGCTTAATGAACCTTAATTTCTTAATGGTTTTTATTTATAATTGAAACTAATTAGAAAATTACTTGTCATCATAATGCCCCATTGCAGAGAGTACATAAACGGTTACAACATTTTCATGCACTTCATAAATTAATCGGTCTTTTTGATTAATTCTTCTTGACCAAAGGCCTTGAAACTCATGTTTTAAAGGTTCAGGTTTTCCTGTGCCGGTGTAGGGATGTTCTTTTAATTCTTTGTAAATTTTATCAATTTTATTAAGAACTGCTTTATTGCCTGATTTTTTGTGTTTTAGAAAATCTTTTTTTGCGTTTTCTGTAATTTCTATTCTATACCTTCCCATATAGAATCAGTTTCGATGATAGTAGTTTTTCCATCAATAATTTCCTTTCTTGCTTTTTCAATTTTAGCAACAAATTCTTTATTGTATGGGCTTTTGGGTTCCTCAACAATATGAACAACTTCTTTTTCTTCATAAAAAGCTTTCAAAAAAGCAAGTAACGCTTTTCCTTTTTCAGTTTTTTCGTTGATGTTTAAGGTTATAGTTGTCATAATAGCAGCATTTTATGTTACAAATATACAGCAATTTTCAAAAAAATGGGATTTGATATTCAGGTTTATTTTATACTATACAAAAGACGATTTTAACAATCAACAGGATTTAAATGTTAAATATTCTGTAAGAAATTTTAACGTTTGATACTAAAATTGTTATTTCGCTGTTATAGAATTTTCTCACAGTTAAATTAGCATTATGTTTAAATCACTATTTGCCGTTATTGTTTTGTTATTTGTTTCTATGCTAAACGCTCAAAGTTTAGTTTCTATTAAAGGGAAGGTTATTGATGAACAAACCAAACTTCCACTTGAATCCGCTACCATTTATCTGACTTCTAAAAAAGATTCAACGGTTATTGCGTATTCTATTTCAGAAAAAAACGGGAATTTTATATTAAAAGCACCTAAAAGTACCAATCCATTACAACTAAAAGCTTCTTTTATAGGTTATGCTACCAAAAGTCAGGAATTATCGCAATTGATTGCCGATACGGAAATTGGTTTGCTATCGTTAACGGAGTCCGGTACAACCCTTGGTGAAGTTGTCGTAAAAGGAGAAGCACCGCCGGTTCGAATCAAAAATGACACATTAGAGTTTGATGCGGCTTCTTTTAAAGTGGGAGCCGATGCAAACGTTGAAAAACTATTGCGACAGTTACCAGGCGTAGAGATTTCACCGGAAGGAAAAATTACAGTGAACGGGAAGGAAGTAAACCAAATCTTAGTCAACGGAAAACCATTTTTTGGCAAAGACGGCAAAATTGCCACGCAAAACTTACCGGCAGAAATTATTGAGAAAATACAAGTAGTGGATACCAAAACTAAAGCTGAAGAACTTTCGGGTGAAACAGCTTCAGGAGAAGAAAAGACCATTAATCTCACTATTCAAGAAGATAAAAACAAAGGTTTTTTTGGTAAAATCATGGGCGGTTATGGTTCGGATGAACGCTACGAATCGAGTTTATTGCTCAATTGGTTCAAGGGAGATCAAAAAATTAGCGTTTTGGCCTCTGCCAACAATATCAATTCTGTCGGATTTTCGATGAACGAAATTTTTGATAACATGGGTGGCGGTAGAAATGTTTCGGTTTATTCTAATGATGATGGTTCATTTGGTATAAACGGGATGAATTTTGGTGGTAGCAACGGTTTAACAACCTCTAATTTGATAGGCGTAAATTATGCTGACAAATGGTTTAAAAAAGTAGAAGTAAACAACAATTATTTTTTCACGAATACAGAATCTGAAAATGTAACCCGTTCTTCACGAACCAATTTATTGCCTACGGAAACAACTTTTACAGAATCAGTTTCCAATTCTAATCGATTGGGAAATTCTCATAATCTAAGTATGAATTTTGAGGTTAAGTTTGACTCTTTAACAAGTATATATATCGAACCCAAGTTGGTTAGGAGTATCAATAAAGACCGCTTTTCCAGTCAACAGGAAACGCTAAATCAAGCAGATGTATTATCGAATGAAAGCATAAACGATACGTATTCTGATGTAGATAACACATCTTTTGAAAATTATATGCTGTATTATCAACAGTCGAAAAAGAAGAAAAACAGAGGTTGGAGTGTTTCTTTACAAAATGAACATCGAAAATCGGCTACTTTTTCAACTGTAAATTCTTCTACTTTTTATTATCAAACTGCTGAACCGGATGATATTCGAAATCAGAATTTATACCGTGATAATAACTTTAATAAAATTGCCTCAGAAATTCGATTTGGTGAACCCATAACGGATTCGTTAAAATTGAGTGTTACCACCGAAATAGATTATTATGCTTCCAAAGATAAAGATGCAACGTTTGATTTTAATGCCACATCCGGCAGTTATACTGATTTTAATGGATTCTTGTCGAATGAAATTAATTCAAGTGTTGTAAAAATTCATCCCACAGCTGGCTTAAATTGGAACAAAAAGAATTTGCGAACTCGTTTTAACATTGGGCCGGAATTTGTAACTTTTAAAAATGAATCTGATTACCTAGGTGTTCGAACCAATTTGGATAAAAATTATGTTTTTCCACGAGCAACTGCTAATTTATATTATACCATTTCAAAAAGTAAATCGGTTTATGCTAATTACAATTTCAGAATGGAATTGCCATTAGCCAATCAAATTTTGCCGGTCATTAATTTATCCAATCCGTTGAATACGATTGTTGGAAATGGCGATTTGAATCCGACCCAACAACATAATATGTACATGAATTTCAACAATTATGATTGGCAATCGCGAAGTGGATTCTTCTTTTACAGCGGAATGAATCTTTACAAAGACCAGATAGTTTCTTCAACTGTTTTTGATGAAAGTTTCAGAGCACAAACTACTTATGAAAATGTGGACAAAGGATTTAATAGTTATCTTGGAGCATCATGGAGTAAGACGTTCAAAAAAGAAAAAAGAAGCTTGCGGTTGAGTTTGGGTATTGATGGTGGATATAATCTTAATCAAGGATTGACAAATGCTGAATTATATGAAGCAAAAGGATGGAGAATGGAACCTCGTATGAGTTTAAATTGGTCTATTGAAGAATTGATTACTATTGCTCCATCCTACAGTTACAGTTTCAATTCTACCGATTTTACCAATTATGTAATTGAAAATGCCAATAATTTTGTGCACCGATTCAAAATGGAATTTACCAGTTATTGGCCAAAGAAAGTAGTTTTTGGAAATGATTTTGGATATACCTACAACTCTAATATAGCCGATGGTTTTCAAAAAGATTTTTATTTGTGGAATACCAGTTTAGGTTACAATTTCTACAAAGACCGATTACTAGCCAAAGTAAAAGTGTATGATGTGTTAAATCAAAACGTGGGTGTGCGAAGAACCATTACGCCAACCGCCATTACCGATACCGAAAATATTGTTCTGCAACAATATGTGATGTTTTCATTGACTTATAAACTAGATAAATTTGGAGGAAAAAAAGATAATGAAGGTGGAATGTTCTTTATAGATTAAACAAAAAGCGACTTGTAAATTCAAGTCGCTTTTTGTTTATAATTGTTTTTTTGATTTTACCAACTTCCACCGGCACCACCGCCACTAAAGCCTCCGCCACCGAAGCCTCCGCCGAATCCACCACCTCCAAATCCACCACCTCCAAATCCACCTCCGGATGAACCACCTCCGAAACTACCACCACCGCTACTTCTTCCGAGGCTGCTCAAGATGATAATATCCATTATATCCGGTCCGGAAAAACGTCCGGAACCGCCATTACGGTTGTTTTTGTTCCCTTTTGAGGCAATGATTAAAAAGATAATGATGAATACCAAAACCACCAGCATCGGAATGGCTCCACCTTTGTCAGACTTTCGGCTACCTTTGTAGGTGCCTTTAAGTACTTCAAAAATTGCATCTGTGCCTTTGTCTAAACCACGATAGTAACTACCTGCTTTAAACTCCGGCAAAATGATATTTCTGATTAATTCTCCAGTAATTCCCGCTGTCAGTTTATCTTCAACACCATAACCCGGTGAAATATGAATACGACGGTCGTTTTTAGCTAACAAAATGACAACACCATTGTCTTGTTCTTTTGTACCACCAATTCCCCATTCTTGTCCCCATCTTGGAGCTAACAATCCAATATTTTCTCCTTTTAAATCCTCAATGGTAATGACTACAATTTGAGTTGTAGTAGTATCAGTATATCGAATTAACTTTTCTTCTAACGTTTTCTTTTCAACGTCAGACAACACCTTGGCATAATCATAAACGCTGGTTTGAAAACTAGGCTTGTCAGGAATAGTAAATTGAGCCACAACCAATTGAATCGGAAAAAACAATCCGAATACAATCAACAAATAACGTATGTTTACTTTCATCTAGCTTCTGGATATTTCGTTGGAAAGTTCATTGGTGTCATCAGATGCATAAGGAAAATATTCTTTCAAGCGATTGCCTGCTCTTTCAATGCCATTTACCAAACCTTCTTTAAATTGTTTGTTTTTAAAGTGTTCAATAATAATGTCTTTGGTACATTCCCAAAAATCACTTTCCACTACATCATCAATACCTTTATCCCCAATAATGGCAAAAGTATGATCCTCTACACCTACATAAAACAGAACACCGTTACGTGCTTCGGTTTTGTACATTTTTAATTCATCAAACACTTCTCTTGCTCGTACAATAGGTGGAGTATCAGAGTGTTTTTCAATGTGCACACGAATTTCACCTGAAGTGTTTTTTTCAGCTAAAGCAATCGCCTGAACAATTTCTTGTTCATCTGCTGCACTCAGAAAATCTTCTGTACTAGACATGGATTAGAATTTTACTTCAGGAGCTTTTTCTGCACCCGGTTCAGCATCAAAGAATGGTTTTTCTTTGTATTCACCTAAAAACAGATTGTTTGGAAATTTCAAGATGTGGTTGTTATATACTTCAATCGTTTCATTAAAACGAACGCGAGCAGTTTGAATCGTATTTTCTGTACTGGCCAATTCATCTTGTAATTTCAAGAAGTTCTGGTTCGCCTTTAATTCAGGATAGGCTTCAACCGTTACCAATAATCTTGACAAAGCAGAAGAAACACCGCTTTGGGCTTGATTAAATTGTGCCAATTGCTCCGGTGTAACATTAGTCGGGTCAATGGTTGTTTGCGTTGCTCTAGCTCTTGCAGAAATCACCGCTTCTAACGTGCTTTTTTCAAAATCAGCCGCTCCTTTAACCGTGTTTACTAAATTCCCAATTAAATCATTTCTGCGTTGGTAAGACGTTTGCACATCACCCCAAGACTTATTTACAGCTTGACTCTTTGTAATCGCTGTGTTTTGGATTCCTACTATGTAAAATCCGATGACTAAAATTAGTCCTACTATAATCCCTACGGGTAATAACCATTTTCTCATATTATTTGTTTTTTAAGGTTTTGAGTTTTTTACTAAGTTGCTGAGTTACTGAGTTACTGAGTTTTTTTATATTTTATGTGTTTACTTTTACCAATAACCTATTACCAATTACCAATCACCATCCTAAAGCCCCTCTTTAATCTGCTGTAATTGTGCCTTTATTCCTTCCAATTTACTGATAATTTCAAATTTATCCAACGTTTTTTTCTGGCCTTCTTTCAAATGGGTTTTAGCTCCATCTAGCGTAAATCCACGTTCTTTTACCAAATGATAAATCAATTGAAGATTTTTTACATCTTCCGGTGTAAACATTCGGTTGCCTTTGGCGTTCTTTTTTGGTTTCAGAATATCGAATTCTTTATCCCAAAAACGAATCAATGAAGCGTTTACATCAAATGCCTTGGCCAATTCTCCAATGCTATAATATCGTTTTTCTGGTAAGTTTAAATGCATTAGTCGAGTGCTTGGTTTTCTTGGTTAGCTAATTTTGAAATCGCAATATATTCATCTGCAGAAATACTGCCGTAATAAAAATTAATTGGGTTAATCGGTTCGCCGTCTTTGTGCACTTCATAATGTAAATGCGGAGCTTCACTACGTCCGGTGCTGCCTACATAACCAATAATGTCGCCACGTTTTACTTTTTGACCGGCTTTGACTTTGTATTTGCTCAAATGTGCATAAAAGGTTTCATAGCCAAATCCATGTTTAATGATAATCAAATTTCCAAAACCTGACATCGAATTATCAGCTTTATACACCACTCCGTCACCAGAAGCGAACACAGGTGTACCGGTTTTTGCAGAAAAATCCATTCCGTAATGAAATTTTCTGATTTTGGTAAAAGGGTCATTCCGATACCCAAAACCGGAAGCCATTTGTTTCAAGTCTTCATTTTTAACTGGTTGAATCGCCGGAATGGCGGCTAATAATTTTTCTTTTCCTTTGGCTAACGTTAAAATTTCATCTAAAGATTTGGATTGAATGGACAATTGTTTTGAAATCATATCCACTCGTTTAGTGGTATTAATTACCAACTCTGAATTGTCGTATCCTTCCAATTCTTTATATCGATTTACTCCGCCAAATCCTGCTTTTCGTTGTTCGGTTGGAATGGGCGAGGAGTTAAAATAAACCCGATATAAGTTGTTGTCTCTCTCTTCTAAACTAACCAAAACTTCATCCAACTGGTCCATTTTTTTGTTTAGAATTTCGTATCGCAACTTTAAATTCTCAATTTCTCTTGCTTGTAAACGGTCTTTTGGCGTTTCAAAATAGGGTGTATTCAATAAAATTACAAAACATAAAAATCCAAAAAGAGCTGATGAAAGCAGAAATAAAGCCACATAACCAAACTTCCGACCTTTTTTTGGACTGATTTTTTTGTAGGCTAAACTTTCTGTGTCGTAATAATACTTTACTTTCTTCGACATTTCTTAAATTATACTATTTTTGTGCTTTCAAAACCGATTAGACGAACAAATTTAAGAAATGTTTCATTCTAATACTAATTTAATTTTTTTCAAAAAGCATTGGTATTTTAACTGTATAAATGATTCTTTATTGTAAAATTAGTCTAACCAATTGAAAATTAAACACCGAACAATTTTTACAATGAAATCACACGATATCCGCAAGCAGTTTTTGCAGTTTTTTGAAAGTAAAGGACATTTAATCGTTCCTTCGGCTCCTATTGTTTTGAAAGATGACCCAACCTTGATGTTCAACAATTCAGGAATGGCTCAGTTTAAAGAATATTTTTTAGGAAATGCCGAACCCAAAAGCAAACGAATTGCCGATACCCAAAAATGTTTACGTGTTTCCGGAAAGCACAATGATTTGGAAGATGTTGGTTTTGACACCTATCATCACACCATGTTTGAAATGCTAGGAAACTGGTCGTTTGGCGATTATTTTAAAAGAGATGCCATCAATTGGGCGTGGGAATTGTTAACGGAAGTATATAAAATTCCAAAAGAAAATTTATATGTTTCTGTTTTTGAAGGAAATCCTGATGAAAATGTACCTTTTGACCAAGAAGCGTGGGATATTTGGAAAGAATTGATCGATGAAGACCGAATTATTTTAGGAAATAAAAAAGATAATTTCTGGGAAATGGGCGATCAAGGACCGTGCGGACCTTGTTCTGAAATTCATGTTGATTTGCGTTCGGAGGAAGAAAAAGCAAATGTTTCCGGAAAAAGTTTGGTGAACAACGACCATCCGCAAGTAGTGGAAATTTGGAACAACGTATTCATGGAATTCAATCGTAAAGCCGATGGAAGTCTAGAAAAATTACCCGCTCAACACGTGGATACCGGAATGGGTTTTGAACGTTTGTGTATGGCGTTACAAGGAAAAACATCCAATTATGATACCGATGTTTTTACACCATTGATTGAAAAAGTAGAACAAATTACGGGGTTAAAATATACACCAAATCCCGTAGGGACAGGTCGCGACCTGTCCGTTCAGGTGGATGAAGAACAAAATAAAATCAACATTGCCATTCGAGTAATTGTTGATCACATACGTGCGGTAGCATTTGCGATTGCCGATGGACAATTACCCTCTAACACCGGAGCCGGTTATGTAATTCGTAGAATTTTACGAAGAGCGATTCGTTACGGATTTACATTTTTAAATACCAAAGAGCCATTTATTTATGAATTGGTGGCTGTTTTAGCCAATCAAATGGGTGAGTTTTTTCCTGAGATTAAATCACAACAAAATTTAGTTACAAATGTAATTCGGGAAGAAGAAGCTTCGTTTTTGAGAACGTTAGAACAAGGTTTGCAGTTGTTGGAAAATGTAGTTTCCGAAACCAAAGGGAACGAAGTTTCTGGAGCAAAAGTATTCGAATTGTACGATACGTTTGGTTTTCCAAAGGATTTAACTACGTTAATTTTAAAAGAAAAAGGATATACATTTAACGAAGCCGATTTTGAAACGGAACTGCAAAAACAAAAAGCCCGTTCTCGTGCCGCTTCGGAAGTAACAACCGATGATTGGAAAATCTTAATCGATGGCAATGTAGAAACCTTCGTTGGTTATGACCAAACGGAGAACGAAGTGAAAATCACTCGCATCCGTAAAGTAGATTCTAAAAAAGATGGAATTTTATACCAAATCGTTTTAGATAAAACACCTTTTTATCCCGAAGGTGGTGGACAAGTTGGAGACAAAGGGACTTTAGTTTCAGCAAATGAAACCATCGAAATCATCGATACCAAAAAAGAAAATAATTTGATTTTGCATTTTGCGAAACAACTTCCTGAAAATGTGGAAGCTGATTTTGTGGCGAAAGTCAATACCGATTTAAGAACTTCTACTTCAAAAAATCACTCGGCTACGCATTTGATGCATTTGGCTTTACGAACGATATTAGGAACACACGTGGAACAAAAAGGTTCATTGGTCAATCCTAATTATTTGCGTTTTGACTTTTCGCATTTTTCGAAAGTTTCAGATGATGAGATTAGACAAGTTGAAGCTTTTGTAAATGCCAGAATTGAAGAGCAATTACAATTGGTCGAACACCGAAATATTCCAATTCAGCAAGCAATGGAGCAAGGTGCAATGGCTTTGTTTGGCGAAAAATATGGCGATTCGGTTCGAATGATTGAATTTGGTGACAGTAAAGAATTATGTGGTGGAATTCACGTGAAAAACACAGCCGACATTTGGCATTTCAAAATCATTTCAGAAGGTGCTGTGGCTGCGGGAATTCGCAGAATTGAAGCGATTACCGGAGATGCGGTGAAAGACTTTTACAAAAATCAAGAAAATACCTTAGCGGAACTTAAAGAAGCTTTAAAAAATCCACAAGATGTTTTAAAATCAGTGGTTTCCTTACAAGATGATAATGCCAAATTGAAAAAACAAATTGAGCAATTATTGCGTGAGAAAGCTAAGAATTTAAAAGGTGAATTAGCATCAGAGCTAAAAGAAATTAACGGTATACAATTCTTAGCCAAACAAGTTGATTTGAATCCGGAAGGAGCAAAAGATTTGGCGTATGAATTAGGTAATTTGGGTACTAATTTATTCATGGTTTTGGCTACAGCCGAGGATAATAAACCGATGTTAACGTGTTATATTTCCAAAGAATTGGTTGCTTCACACCATTTGAATGCCGGACAAGTGGTTCGTGAGTTAGGAAAATATATCCAAGGCGGCGGCGGCGGACAACCGTTTTTTGCTACAGCCGGTGGTAAAAATGTGGATGGAATTAAAGAAGCGTTGGAGAAGGCGGTTGAGTTTGTTAAATAAAAATCACGACTTAAATAGATGAAAAAAGTAATTTTATTTTTACTGTTTACGGTAATATTATTTTCTTGTAATTCAAATGATGATGAAGGTTCAACAACTTCTGAACCCACTATTTTAGGGAAATGGTACATAAAAGGGGGTACTTCAAATGGAGGAGAATTTCAAAATTATAACCATGATTGTGAAACGAGTAAAGATTTCCAAGAGTTTTTTGAAAATGGTGAATTCACTTTCAATGGATTTAATGCTCAATGTACATTAAGTGATACTCAAACATCTATATGGACATTGAATGGAAACATATTGACTGTAGCAAGTCCACCTCAAGACCCAATGATTTATCAATATACCTATGTGATAGAGAGTTTAACCAATGAAGAACTTAAATTAAAGCAAACCGTTAATGAACCTGAAGGTGTTTTTGTGTATATAACAACTTTTACAAGAAATTAATTCAGAAGCATATTAAACAGTTTATGTACTTGTTTTTTGATTAATTTATTTTATTATATTTAAACCATGACAAGAGCCGAGTTCATAGCAAAAAATGCTCATCTTTTTTGGTACATCAAAAAGGAGGCTATTCCCAACATCAGCAATGAGGTTTTGGTGGAATTTATCTTTAATTACGGCACTTGGGAAGATGTAAAAGAATTGATAAAAATCATCGGTTTTCAGGAATTAAAACGGGTTTATGAAGGAATTACCGATAGAAAAGTTGGGAATTACCATCCAGAAATTTTAAACTATTTGGGACTTATTGTAAATAAATATGCATCTTAATATTCTAAATCAGAATCAAGTTGAACTGTTGCCATTTATTAGTCTTTTTAAAAGAGAATATTATTTGGTTGGTGGAACAGCTATTGCCTTGCATATTGGTCATAGAGAATCTATTGATTTTGATTTGTTTAAATTATCCGTTTTGCGTAAGAATGATATTTACAGAAAAATTTCGGCTTCCAAAGTTGGTTATAAATTCGGTTATGAAAATTATGAACAACTCAATTTGATCATTAATAATGTTAAGTTTACTTTTTTTTCATTTCCCCATAAAATTCCATTAAACTCAGAAATAAAGAGTGTTATTAAAATGCCGGATTTATTAACGTTAGCAGCGATGAAGGCATTTGCTTTAGGGAGAAGAGCCAAATGGAAAGATTATGTTGATTTGTATTTTATATTAAAAGATTTTTATTCGTTTGATGAAATAGCTGCACAAGCAGAATTGCTATTTGGTGAAATGTTTTCAAAAAAGTTATTTAAAATGCAACTCGGCTATTTCAAAGGAATCAATTATGAAGAAGAAGTTACATATATCATTCCAAATCCGCCCACAGAGGAGGAAATTCAATCGTATTTAATTGAAGTAAGTATTTCCGGTTTAGCTTAATTTTCATGAACTTCCGAACCCCAATCAGCATTCCAAAAAGCAATCATCCCATCGATTATTATTCGAAGGTGGTGACGATGGGTTCTTGTTTTTCAGAAAATATCAGTGCGAAATTTGAGCAATACAAATTTCAGCATT
This sequence comes from Flavobacterium filum DSM 17961, assembly GCF_000425465.1. Classification (GTDB taxonomy): domain Bacteria; phylum Bacteroidota; class Bacteroidia; order Flavobacteriales; family Flavobacteriaceae; genus Flavobacterium; species Flavobacterium filum. The sequence continues at coordinate 16,167 of NZ_AUDM01000008.1, forward strand.
ACAACAATCCGTTTGGGATACTTTTTCAACCGGATGCAATTGAAAACGTATTGTTGCGTGCCATCGAAATGCGTTTGTTCACCGAAGCCGATTTATTTTTTGACAATGAATTATGGCATTGTTTTGAAGTGCATTCCGAGTTGAATAATCCGGACAAAGCCGACATGCTTGTCAATTTGAATGGTATTTTAACCTATTTGAACGGACAACTTCAAACGTGTTCACATGTAATTATCACTTTAGGAACGGCTTGGTCGTATCGTTTTTCGCATACGCAGAAAAGAGTGGCCAACTGTCATAAAATACCACAAAGCAATTTTACAAAAGAATTGTTGTCGGTTGAAGAAATCACTGATTCGCTACATAACATCCAAACTAAATTAACCGAATTTAATCCTGAAATAAAATTTATTTTCACCGTTTCACCCGTACGTCATATAAAAGATGGTTTTGTAGAAAATCAACTGAGCAAAGCACATTTGATAGCAGCATTACATTCTTCCATCACCCATCTTTCAACTTCAAGCTATTTTCCGAGTTATGAAATCATGATGGACGATCTTCGTGATTATCGTTTTTATGCTGAAGACATGTTGCATCCGAATCAAACGGCGGTGGATTATATTTGGAAATATTTCGTAGAATCGCACATTTCGTATCATGTTTTCCCTATCATGACAGAATTAGAAAGCATTCATAAAGGATTGAATCATCGTCCGTTTAATCCAAACACAGAACAACATCTTTTGTTTGTTCAAAAGCTGCATGAACGTATTGAACAGCTACAAGAAAAATATCCTTTTTTACAATTGACATAGTCAATAGTTTATTCATTTTTAGCGTTTAATTGTTAAAATACGGCATTTGCCTTATTGATGAGCATTGGTTTTTGGTTCAACTTTGCCCCATACAATAACCAATTTAAATTTTTAACAATTATGAAAACAATTAAATTTATCTGTGCGTGCCTTTTGGTAACAAGTTCAATGTTCATCTCTTCTTGTTCAAGTGACGATGATGGAGGAGGTGGCGGTAGTGCGGCAGCCGGAACCATTAGAGCTAAAGTTAATGGTTCAACAGTTACAACGGTAGAAATTGCAACATTTGCTAATCAATTTGGGTCTATAATGCAAATACAAGGAAATACGGGGGGGACATCCAGTAAAGCATTTGTATTAAACATTCTAACTTTTGATGGTGTAGGAACATATGATATTGGTGGAGGCGAAACGGGATTAGGTCAAGCAAATGTTAGTTATGTTGAAACAACAGTTGACTTATCTAACCCAACAGCACCAGATATCAAAACTTGGAATGCTCCTTTTGAAGGTGGTGAAAAAGTGGGCGAAATTAAAATTTCTGAAGTTACGGATACAAATGTAAAAGGAACCTTCTTTTTCACAGCTAAAAATGTTGATGATAATACAACTAAAGAAATTACTGAGGGTTCTTTTAATATTGAATTATAATACTAAAAGCTGAAAGTAGTAGTAGTTCTTCCCAATTGAAAATTGATTTCAGTTGGGAAGTTTTATTACATCCTATAATGTTTTGAGTTGTTGAGAAAAAAAGATATACAATAACAATATTAAATTTTAAAAAATGAAAAATTTTGTAAAATTAATTTTCAAAGTCTTATTTATTGGTTTTATAGTTTTAGAAGCTAATAATTTATTTGCTCAGAAAACAGAGGCAAATCACACCTATAGTTTAGGAGGTAAAATCAGTTTAATGAAATTAACCGATGCTGGTATTTTGGTAGTAGCAAATGGTGATGGATTGGTGGGAATAAAACCGAATGCAAAAGAGCCTCATTTTAATTTTAAAGATTATGGAAAAGTAAAGCCGGAAGAGCTGGAATTTGTTCCGATGTCGCCATACTTAGTTGTTAGTCAAGGTGGATTTATGACTTCAAAGAAATCAGTTATAGATTTTATTTCTGGAAAAAAATTGTTTGGAACAGAAGAAAACAATTGGAAAGTAACTAATCGATGTGATGTGATGTTGCCGCAAAATAAATTGGTTGTCTTGGGAATGCGAAAAGGCGGTGCAATGGCTGTTGGTATTTATGATTTAGCCACAGGAAAAGAGGAAGGATTAGTGGAATTAAATGATCCAAAAAAAGTAACTGTTGGTTCCTCAATTCCACAGTTTTCCGGTAGACCGGTAATTGTAGGTGATGGATTGCTTGTTCCCACGACTAAAAGTTTAATGCGAATTGATGTTGCCAACGGAAAAGTGTTGTGGACCAATAAAGATGTTGATGATATTACTTGGATTACGGCTGATCCATCAGGTAAAGAAATTTATACATTTGAGGAAAGACAAAATGGAGATACACGAATTCATAAAATTAGCAGTACCGGAACAATTCTTTGGGAAAAAGAAAGAAAGATAAAAGGGAAAGTATCTCGATTTGAGATTTTACCTCAAGGTTTGGCAGTTGTTAGCGACGTTGATAATTCAGGGAAAAGTGGTTTGGCAAAATTAGCTTCTTCTGCTTCAGAATCGAAGATAGCTTTTTTGAATGCAGCTGATGGTTCAGACTTATGGGAAAAAGCACCTAAAACAAAAGGTTACATTCAACATTTTTATATTCTTGAGGATGGTATCTTATTTGGACTATTTGAAGGAGGTATCAATAAAATTTCTTTTGATGGAAATCCGTTGTTTAAAAAACCATTAAAGACGGGCGAAAATATTCATACGATGGCCTTAACGCCGAAAGGAATGATTTATATTACTGATACTGATGCAGATATCATTAATTTAAAAACAGGTGAGTCTATTTGGAGTAAACCTATAAAATACAAAAAAGCTACATCAGTGGCAAGTGCTTATGATAAAGAGCATAATCGCTATTTGATTAGCACAGGAGAAGAAATGGTAGCTATTGATGAAAATTCAGGAAATATTTCCACACTTGCTTCGTATGAATTTAAAGGAAAAGAAACTCCATCAAAAGTAATCTTGCGAAAAGAGGGAATTTTGCTTTCTTCAGAACAAAATATGATGATGTTAGGTTTTGATGGGAAACAAAAGTTCCATGAGTTTTATAAAGCACCAGGCAAAAGTGCTGCCGGTGCAATTTTTGCAGGAGTAATGGGAGTTGCGTCTGTTGCCATGTCTGCCGCTACAGCTGCAGAAGCAAATCAACATCGCAATAGTTTGGGAAGTTATACAAGTTATGGAGAATCTTTAATGGATAGTTCACGAGATTTTGCGGTAGCTGCTTCGGCATCCTTTGCAGAAATGGGGAAACGATTTAAAGCCACTGCTGCAACTCAAAATTATCAATTTATATTGACTAAACTTGATAACGGAATTGGGTTAGTAAAAGTAAGTAAAGATACCGGAAAGGTGGAAAAAGAAATTGTCATTGAAGATAAAAAACCGGAATATGAAGTTGATGAAATTGGAGGGTTTTTATATTATCAATCTAATGATAAAACCATTCAGGCATTTGATTTGAAAATGTAGTTAGTTTGTTTTTTGTAGTTCATTCCCAATCAAGATTTTTTGGTTGGGAATTTTTTTTACGGCAAATGTCGTATTGTACAGCAAAATTCATATGCCGAATTTTGTTCTATCCCAATATTCAAAAAAAAAATGAAAACAATCAAATCATTACGTATCGTGCTGCTCCTTTATTTTATGGTATTTTTAGTTTTACTACTCAATTTAATGATGGTGTTGAAATAAAAATCAAATGAGTAAAGCTATTTTTTATGAAATTTAGCTTAAAACAATTAAATTTGAATAGATTACTAAAATAGTCGTATGAAGAACCAATTGAGAATTTTTTGCTTATTTCTTTTTTTTACAATCTATACTTTTGCACAAGTAAAAGAAGATAAAACGATTGATGAATTAAATGTAAAAGCATTAAAAGTATATCCTTCCAATTCTAATCAAGCGATAGATTTATTAGAAAAAGCTGAAAAAATCGCTAAATCTAAAAATCTAAAACTTTCTCTAGCTTACACTTATAGTAGTTTTGGTATTGTAACTCGTGTGATTGGTGATTATCCAAAAGCTATTGATTATTCCAAAAGAGCACTTTCATTGTCAAAAGATGAAATGATTGTAGCTTCCTCACACAATAACATTGGAGCTTGTCAGCGAAATATGGGTTTATACGAAGCGTCACTAAAATCATTTCTGAATGCATTAAAAATTTATGACAAAAAAAATGATGTTCTGAATCAAGCTACTATTTATAACAACTTGGGTTTGGTTTACAAATCACTTGAAGTGGCAGAGAAAGCAAAAAGTTATCATCAAAAAGCGATTGATGCATATCAAAAGTTAAATCATAAAAAAGGACTTTCGGAAGCGTATAATAATCTGGCAATTGTTTATGCGGAAGAAAATAGCTTAGAGCAAGCATTAGAATATTTTAAAAAATCACTTGATTTTGAAATTCAACTTAATGACAAAAGAGGAATTGCCGAGTCATTGAACAACGTTGGTGGTGTTTACTATTATTTAGAACAAACAGACTCTGCTTTTATATATTTTAACAAAGCTTTAAAGACCGAGTATTCCATTCAAAATTTTGCCGGTTTAGCTTCTTCTTATAATAATATTGGCGATGTTCATTTATATAAACAAGACTATAATGCTGCAAAAAAAAGTTTTGATAGTGCCTATTTTTATGCAAAAAAATCCAAATCCGCTTTTGATATAGAAAACACGTTAAATTATTATGCTCTGTTATATGAAGCCAAAAATGATTATAAAAAAGCAAGTGAGTTTTATAAAAAGAAAGGTGTTTTTAGCGATAGTATCCAAAAATTGTCCAATGTAAAACAACTTCAAGAACTGGAAACAAAATACCAAACCGCCAAAAAAGATTCCGAAATTGCTAAAAACAGAGCCGATTTAGCCGAAAAAGAATTGAAATTAAAAAAGAAAAATACGATGATTTTCGGTTCGTTAGGTTTTGCTTTTGTATTGGGTTTGTTGGGTTATCTTTTATATAACCAACAAAAAATTAAGAACAATCAATTAATCAAAGAAGCCGAACTCAAAGAAGCTCTTGTTAAAATTGAAACTCAAAACAAATTGCAAGAACAACGGCTACAAATTTCAAGAGATTTACACGATAATATTGGTTCACAACTCACTTTTATCATTTCCTCGATTGATAATTTGAAGTATTTTGATATCGCCAAAGAGAAATTAGTTTCCAAATTTGATAACATTAGCGGGTTTACTAAAAATACGATTACCGAATTGCGTGATACCATTTGGGCCATGAATAAAAACGCTATTTCTATTGAAGATTTGCAAATTCGAATCACCAATTTTATTGATCAAGCTAAATTAGCTACTCAGGGAATTTCGTTTGATTTTGCTATTGAAAAGAACGTGAACGCCTCACATGAATTTTCATCTATTGAAGGAATGAATATTTACCGAATTATTCAAGAAGCGGTCAATAATGCGATTAAGTACGCCAACCCTTCTCAAATAAAAATTCAATTGCAACAAGAGAGCAATAAGATGATTTTCTCTATCAGCGATAACGGAATTGGTTTTTCAGAAGGCGAAATTGAACTCGGAAATGGTTTGAATAACATGAAAAAAAGAGCCTTAGAGTTAAAAGCTGAATTGAAAATTGAAGCTGAAAAAGGAAAAGGAACGATGGTTTCGATTTCAAAAGATATTGGATAGAATAAGGCAATTGCCGTATGGATTTCAGTTATGCTTTTTACTACATTTGAATGTTGTCAAAAAATGTAATTATCATGAATCATTCCCTTTTAATCGTATTTGTTTTGATCAATTTGTTTTTGATTTTATATTTCAAACGAAAAAACAGTGAGAATACAAAAGAGCATCTTTATCGAGTTTTTTGTATACAAGATCAAATGGTTTCAGAAAAAAATAAAAAAGACAAAATGAATGATTCCATTAACAATTTGGCAGAATTGGAAGAAAACACGCAACAACAATTAACCGCCATTCAATTGAAATTGGAATTTTTACATCTTTTTAGTAAAACTAATTTTTAAAAAAATGAACATCAAACTCGCCATAATTGATGATAATAGTTTTTTAATCAAAGCCATTCGAGAGAAATTGTCTTTTTTTGAGGCTATTCAAATCAAATTTACCGCTTTAAACGGAGCAGAATTGTTGACAAAATTAGACGAAAACCACAACCTGGATGTGTTGCTGATGGACATTGAAATGCCGGTGTTAAACGGTATTGAAGCAACTGCCATCGTCAAACAAAAATATCCACACATTAAAGTAATTATGCTAACGGCATTTGACAATGATGAAAATATTTTCAACGCCATCAAAGCCGGAGCCGATGGTTATTTACTCAAAGAGGTTAACCCAACCGATTTGCACCAAGGTATCATCGAAACACTCAATGGTGGTGCGGCGATGAATCCTTCTATTGCTTTAAAAACGTTAAAATTATTGCGAAATCCAATCGACTTTGATGCGAAAACGGAAGAAGAAGAAATCAAACTTTCTACGCGTGAAATTGAAGTGTTGGAACAACTTTCAAAAGGACTAAATTACAATCAAATTGCCGATAATTTGATTCTTTCCCCTTCCACCGTTAGAAAACATATTGAAAATATTTATACCAAATTGCAAGTGCACAATAAGTTGGAAGCCATTCAAAAAGCCAAATCCAATAAATTGATTTAAATTTTTATCTTCGTATAAATTTAAAGGCGATGGCTACGCGAAGAAATCAATCCACAGAAACCCAAGTTAAAAATGTATTAGTTCCAATTATTCAAGCTATTGGACGATCAGGAAAATTAATTTATTTAATTATAATTGGAATAGTTTTATTTTTTGCATACCAATTTTTTACTCGCTCGTCTGCATCTTCTACAATTGAATACAATTCCGCTTTAATTGAAAAACAACTGAAAAATGTTTCCAAATTAGTGGTTACAGAAGGACATTATTCGCAAGTAATGACCTATAAAGACCAGAAAAAATACTTTATGGATTTGGTTTCTTTTGAAAAGAAAGCGTTAATGGTAGTGAATGCAGATGTTACCGTTTCGTATGATTTAAGCAAGATTAAATACGACATCAACGAAACGGCCAAAACCATTTCCATTACTAATATTCCTGAAGCGGAAATGAAAATTAATCCTGACATTCATTTTTATAGTATTGATGAGAGTACGTTTAATCCATTTGGTACTGCCGATTACAACAAAATTAACAAAAAAGTGAAAGCTGAAATTGCTAAAAAAATGGAAAAATCAAAATTAAAAACAAATGCCGAAAATCGATTGATTAGCGAATTGTCTAAAATTTTGATTTTGACGAATACTATGGGTTGGACATTAAATTACGAAGGTAAAACCATAAAAAGCGAAAGCGATATAAAGCATAAACTATAAATACGCATTTCTTCGTATTGAAAGAGTAAAATCGTTGTGTCAATTTTGTTTTTGATTAAACGATTTTTTTATGGATACAATTGTAGTAATATTAGTTTTCTCTCTTTTGGTTTTAATGATTTGGTTGCGAATTCTTTTTACAAAACTGAAAAGTATTCATCATCAAAAGATGGAGCAGTTAAATGAATTGTTCAGTGGTTTGGTAAAAAAGCAAGAAATGCTACATCAAAAAGCTACAATTTCAAGTGAATTTCAGCTAAAATACAAATCGGATATGAGCAAATTGAGTGAAGAAATCTTTGTACTTCAAAAAAAGATTTTTGAACTTATTACTAAGCAATAATTTGTTACATTTATTTTAAAATTGATTAGGGTATATTCATGAAAAATCGATATTTAATATTTCTATTTATTCCATGTTTTGGATTTTCTCAAGATTTGCAAGAGCACATTACAAATCTAAAAAAGGAATTAAAAACCAAACCAAATATAGAACGAACAACTCAGCTTTACTCTGATTTAACATGGGATTATATTGATATTTCATTAGATTCAGCTATTGTTTATGGTGAAAAAGCTTTGCTTACAGCTCAAAAAACCAAACGGCATGATTTAATCTCACAGAGTTATTCTAATTTAGGTGGAGTTTATTTACGAAAAGAGAATTTCAAAAAGTCTCTTGAATATTATCAAAAAGCAATAGAAATTAGAAAAGTAAATAAAGATTTTGATGGCGTTGCGAAAGCTAAAATCAATGTAGGAAACGTTTTTGCAAGTCAACAAGATTATTTGCCGGCTACAACTTATTTTATTGAAGCTATTGATTATTTTGAAGGTAAAAATGATACGATTGCAAGTTTAACGAAAGGAAATCTTGGCTTGATTTTTTACGAAATGAAAAATTTTTCCAAAGCCATAAAATATCTTGAAGAATCAACAGATTTTTTAAAAAGAAATAACTTAAAGCAAGGTTTGTGTCGAACTTATCTTTCTCTTGGTGATGTTTATTTAGATAAAAGTGACACCTTAAAAGCTTTGAATTATTATCAAACCAGTCTTGAAAACTGCAAAGATTGTAAAGATAATTTAGGAATTTCTACACTTAATCAACGAATAGGTTCGGTGTATGCAGCGAAAGGTAATTCAGCTAACGCAAAGAAATACTTTCAACTTTCCGAAAAGTTATTAAAAGAATTAAATTCTGAAATTGAGCAATCAAATTTATTATTGGTTAAAGCTAATGAATTCATTCAACAAAATAAATTTAACGAGGCTTATGAAAAGTTACTTCAAGTAAAAAATATCCACGAAACTTTTGAATCTGATCGCTATTTGTTGGAAACGTATAAACTGTTAACAAATGTATGTTTGCAAAAAGCGATGAAAGACAGCAGTATTTTTTATTTTGAAAAATACATCAATCTAAAAGAGGAAAAATTAAGAAAATCTGTTTTAGAGCAAACATCAGAATTAGAAACCAAATACCAAACAGCCGAAAAAGAAAAGCAACTTTTGCAAAAAAATGCGGAGGCCAAACAAAAAACGACAACCATTATCATTTTGTCTTTATTTGCTTTTTTTATCGCAATTGTGGGGTATTTAATTTATCGTCAACAGCGTTTGAAAAACCGTCAGCAAAAACAAGAATTTGAATTGCAATCAGCTATAGCTCAAATTGACAATCAGAATAAATTGCATGAACAACGTTTGGCAATTTCGAGAGATTTACACGATAATATTGGGGCACAGTTAACTTTTATCATTTCATCTGTTGAGAATTTAAAGTTTGGTTTTCCAACCATTGAAGCATCCATCAAAAATCAATTAACGACCATTAGTGAATTTACCAAAACAACCATTGTTGAACTTCGCGATACCATTTGGGCTTTGAATGCTTCCGGATTTAGTTTTGAAGATTTAAGTTCCCGAATGTATAATTTTATTGAAAAAGCTCAAGCGGCAAAAGAAAATATTGTATTTCAGTTGAAAGTTGATGAACAATGTAAAACTAAATCGTTTACTTCTTTGGAAGGAATTAACATCTATCGAACAATACAAGAAGCTCTGAATAATGCGATAAAGTATGCTGATGCAACCGAAATTTCCATTCATGTAAATGCTGCAAATGAACGAGTGAACATTTTGATTTCAGACAATGGAAAAGGTTTTGATAGAGATGCCATTGAACTTGGAAACGGAATACTAAACATGCAAAAGCGAATAGAAGACATTGGCGGAACTTTTGTCATTCACTCTGAACAGTTAAAAGGAACTCAAATAACCATTTCTTTATAAAATATGATTCGAATTGCCATTGTTGATGATAATCCGTTTTTACAAAAAACGATTCAAGATAAATTAAAGTTTTTTTCAGATGTTGAGGTGCGATTCAAAGCAATCAACGGTTTGGATATTATTGAAAAAGTAGAAAAGAATCATCATCTCGATTTGATTTTAATGGATATCGAAATGCCAAAAATGAATGGGATTGAGGCAACTTCACTTCTCAAATCAAAGTTTCCTCAAATTAAAATCATCATGCTGACGGTTTTTGATAATGATGAAAATATTTTTAAAGCCATTAAAGCCGGAGCGGATGGTTATTTTTTGAAAGAAGTGAATCCACAAGAACTTTACGATGGAATTGTTGAAACATTAGCCGGTGGTGCCGGAATGACACCTTCCATTGCAACCCGAACTTTAAAATTGCTTCGTGAGCCTTTGGTTTTTGACGATTCGATTTCAAAAGAAGAAATTAGCCTAACCAACAGAGAAATTGAAGTGCTAGAGCAATTAAGCAAAGGATTAACCTATAATGCTATAGCCGAAAATTTGTTTTTGTCACTAGGAACCATCCGCAAACATGTGGAAAATATTTACACTAAACTTCAGGTTCATAATAAGTTAGAAGCCATTCAAAAAGCAAAAAACAATAATTTGATTTAACCAATATACGAATTTCTTCGTATTTCATTACGTAGTAATCCCGCCTACTTTTACTTCATTATTACAAACAAAAATGTTTCACTAATACTGAAGAAAATGAAGAAAATAATCTTACCAGTTTTAATCGTCTTAGGGGTATTCTCATCAGCTTGTTCCTCCTCTGAGGATGATGGAGGGAGCAATAGTACAATTACTCAAGAAATTCAACCCGCTAAAACTTTTTACTCCAATAACGGAGCTACGTTTAAATTTCGCTTGTATAATTATCCGCCAATTGAAGGCGATAATAATAACAACAATAATCACATGGCAGATGTTCATAAAATTATTGATCAAAATGGTCAAATATCAATTATTGGACGCTATTTGGTTCCGGCTATTTCATTGCAGTCAACAGGAGCAGTTTTAAACATTCAAGATGAAATTGTTTCTCCTCAATCTTCCACTGCGGTTCCGTTGCAAAACACTTATGCTTTTGATGATTTTGAAGTTTTGGATGGCAACCGATTAATCTCTTATAATTCCTCAGGAGGAGCACATGGAGCCTATGGTTTTTATGGAACCAAAGTTTTAGTGCATAATCCAACTTTTTTTATGGGAGCTATATCGGCAAGTTCTAATCAAGGTTACATGCATACTTTAAATGATAGTAATTTTATGTTGAGTTTGGGATTGAATTCCAATTATGGTAAACCGATGCTTTATCGATACAATCCTGTTAACAACACTTGGCTTGGTGACCTCGTAACACCAATGGATTATGTTCAAGGTAGTGGTGTGAATATTCCAATGACAAACGATGCCTCGAAAGTAGGGAATAGCGATAAAGTATATTGGGCTTGGCTCAGTTATACAACCAATCTAACCAATGGAAAAATTAACATTATCAGTTATAACGGAAGTTCTTTTAGTTCGGTTACCAGTTTAGAGGGCATCGGTAGTATTGGCTCCGGGTGGGATGCTGTTCATACCATTACACTTCATAAAAATCCAAATAATCTCAATCAGCCTTACATGGTTGTCCGACGGTATAATTCAGATATTTTAGACATTTATAAATTCACCGGTTCATCGATTGAAATAGTTAAAACCGGCATATCGCTGCCTACTTCTATTCCAATCATTTCAGGTTCAGTAAGAGTATATAAAGAGTTGGTTTTTTCCAGTAACAATGTTTATCTCATCACTGGTCTAGATAAAAATCTATACAAATTATCCGAATCAACTTTTGTAATGCACAAACCTGAATTATTCCAAGATAACGAAACTATTTCTGCGTTAGAAGGAACATCAAACGGAGTATTACTATCGATTGTAAAAACCTTGCTTTCTTCGCCTCAACCTAAAACAGTTTCAGACGTAATATTACTTCCTAATTAAATTTTAAAATCATGAAAAAAATAGTATTCACATTGTTCTTATTTGTATTATTCTCAAGCTTTTCCGTTAAAGCTCAAAATAACAATCAAATTACATTTATGCTTTTATTAAATGAAGCAAAACAAAACTTTTCAACTATTAAAGGTGATGCCTTTAACAAAAGTGAAGATGGTAAAAAGACCTATCATTCCTGTAAAGACGGATTTTTAACTACCACGGAATTCATCACCGTTGAAAGTATAAATGACAAACAAAAATCATTATACACTTTGTATTTTAATTTATCTGAACTTAATTCTAATGATTTAACAGCAGTAGCAAAAATTGTTGAAGATGCGATAGGTTTTGCCAATCTTTTAGTCTCTGGTGGAAAATATAAAGGTGAAGACTTCAACGATCCTGAAACGAAAGTTATGACTACACGATTAACAGATGCAACATCGAATAATGTGGTGATGGAAATCACTTCCGGGAAGTTTAATGGTTCACAAATGGTTATGATTTCTTTCTTTGGAAATGATAATTGGTTATAAGATATGAATATGAAAAAATTTGTACTTTTTGCATTGTTACTCTCCATTTTTAGCAATGCCCAAACAGAAAAATACAAAACGGCAGATTACGCTCTTCCCGAAAATGTGAAAAGTTATCATACGTTTACCTATTTATATGACGTACCTTCCGGAAAATTTAAAACAGTTGAAAAGAAACTATTATTTTTCGAAAATGGAATGTTGAAAACGGATTTTCTGATGGATAATTATTTAGGGATTTATGCAAATTTGAAAACCTATGAATATAACGACCAGAAGCAATTGATTGCCATAAAAGAAGCCTCAGATTATCAAAATCCGAAGTATTATTTGAGTAAAGAATTTTTTTATACCCAAAATCAATTGACTAAAGTGATTACGCATGGAGGGAGCAAAAAAATAATCAAAGAAATGACGTATGATAAATCGGGAAAAATCATTCAATCCAAAACATTCGATGAAGACAATGTAGTAATGGAAGAAGTGAAATATAATTATACTACTCCAACTGATTATACTGTGGTTTCAAAAATATTTTCAAACGGAAAAGAGATTTCAATAATAGAAGATAAGTATGTAAAGTACCTTATGATGTCAAAAAAAATCAATGACTCCTTGGGTAATATTTTGTATCAATACGAATATGATTCCAAAGGGAACAGAATTCTTTTAGATGATGGATTAGATGAATACCATACGAATTATATATATGGAAAAACGGGTGCCATTTTGAAAAGCAGAGCAACAGAATATGACGAATTTGACGATTCGTTGAGCAATTTCTTTAAATTCTCCGAAATTACGTTTACCGACGGAACAAAAGAAGGTTCAAAAAATTTTGATACAACCTATGTCAAATCATTCAATGTAAGTGTGCTTTCGTATGATGTTGTAGATGATTTAAAATAAAACAAAAGCGACTGAAATTTCTTTAGTCGCTTTTTATTTTTAGATTATAATCTACTCTCCAAACTTTCCCATCCACCTCCATTCATCACTTCCACACCGCTGTTTTTTAGAATAGAAGCCGCTTGACCGCTTCGCATACCGGAACGACAACACACAATAACCGGTTTGTTTAATTTTTTAATCTCTGCTGCTTTTGAAAAAATGGTGTCCAATGGAATATTTTTTGAACCTTTGATGTGCCCTTCTCTATATTCTCCGGCAGTTCTTACATCAATAATGATCGCTCCTTTGTCCATGAATTCTTTTACACTTTCCGATTTTCCACCAATACCTAACATACTTAACAATCCCATGTTTATTTTTTTTAATTAGTTTTTTAACTTAATGAACCTAAATCACTTAAGTTCAACTATTTTTTAACTTTCTAAAATTTCTTGAATCTGTGTTCTATTGAATACTCATCTTTTAGATTTTTCAATTCTTAGATATTTAAATTTGAAACAAAAGTAACAACTTCCTCAAAACCATTCCGTAACAAAAGTTACCAAACTCAAATAAAACTCTCTATCTTTGAATCGTATGAAAATTTCCGATAGAAAAACTGAGATTATTGCTGTAGCGGCTCGTTTGTTTAAAGAAAAAGGGTATAGTGCAGTTACCATGCGTGACATTGCCCAAGCAATGGATATTAAAGCCGCAAGTCTGTATAATCATATTCAATCCAAACAAGAAATTTTGGTGCTCATCATCATTGAAATTGCAGAAGAATTTACTTTGGTGATGAATGAAATAGTTTCCTCCAACCTTTCAACCTTAAAAAAAATTGAAAGAGTAATTCAATTGCATATCACAATTACATTACGAAATTCAGATGCATTAGCCTGTTTGAATAACGATTGGATGCATCTTACTGATGATCAATTGTCGTATTTTATTAAAATGCGGGAAGACTACGAACAAAATTTCAGAAAAATTATTCAAGAAGGGATTCAAAATGGTCAACTCAAAAAATCCAATCAAGAAGTAATGGTTTATGCCATTCTTTCCTCTTTGCGAACCATGTATCTTTGGCATTCCAAATCAAAAGGGTTGGATGAAAAAACATTACTAAAATCAATTACTTCGTTATATTTCAAAGGGTTGGAAAACTAATAAAAACAATTTCACGAACAATTGTTAAATTTTCAAACGTTTTCGTAATTCAAAAAAAATCAGTAAATTTGCCTATTAAACTAACAATTGTTAGTTTTAATTTAAAATGATGTATGGCAAATTTTTATAACCTTACTGTAGCGGATATTTACAAGGAAACCAAGGATTGTTCCGTAATAACGTTTGATGTTCCGGAAGAATTGAAACCACAATTTCAGTTTCAACAAGGGCAACATTTAACGTTAAAAAAAGATATTAACGGCGAAGATGTAAGACGTTCTTATTCCTTATGTTCGAGTCCGCTCGAAAATAAATGGCAAGTTGCCGTAAAAAAAATCAACGGTGGTTTGTTTTCCACTTTTGTGGATGAAAAATTAAGAAAAGGAGACGTAGTAGAAGTGATGCCACCTAACGGAACGTTTCATACCCAAATTGAACCTCAAAAAACAAAAAATTATATCGCGTTTGCTGCCGGTAGCGGAATTACACCGATTTTGTCTATTATCAAAACGCATTTAGCAGCAGAACCAAATGCAACGTTTAAGTTGTTTTATTTGAATAGAAGTGTAAAATCCATTATCTTTAAAGAAGAAATTGAGCAATTAAAAAATGTCTATTTCAATCGCTTTGAAATTTTTCATTTTTTAACCAAAGAGCATCGTTCCGCTGAATTGTTCAACGGTAGATTTACGAAAGAAAAAATAAACATTCTGACTGATAAAATTATTGATGTTTCCTCTACAGATGCTTGTTTTATCTGCGGACCGGAAGAAATGATTTTTTTATTGCGTGATGAATTGCAAGCTGCCGGTTTACCAAAAGAAAATATCCATTACGAGCTGTTTACTTCGGGAATGTCAGAAGATGATAAAAAACGCATTTCTCAAATTTTAGAGAAAAAAGTAGAAGGCACAGAAGTAACGATTATTGATGGGGGGAAAGAATTTCACTTTGTGATGGGTGAAGATTTTGATAATTTGTTAGACGGAGCCATCGCAGCCGGTGCCGATTTGCCTTATGCTTGTAAAGGTGGTGTTTGTAGTACATGCCGTTGTCAAGTGGTAGAAGGCGATGTTGAAATGAAATTAAATTATTCGTTAGAAGAAGATGAATTGGCCAAAAACTACGTATTGAGTTGTCAGGCCGTTCCGTTATCTAAAAAAGTAGTCATTGATTTTGGTATTTAATCCTTAAAAAATTAAAAAAAATGTCTGAAAAAGAATTAAAAAGTTTAGAAGAATTATTTCAAGCCCGCATCGATCGGGACGAAAAAATTGAACCGAAAGAGTGGATGCCGGAGAAATACCGTCAAACGCATATTCGTCAGATTTCGCAACATGCTCATTCAGAAATTGTTGGAATGTTACCGGAAGCCAATTGGATTACACGTGCACCTTCTTTACGCAGAAAAGTGGCTTTGTTGGCAAAAATTCAAGATGAAGGCGGTCACGGATTGTATTTATATAGTGCAGCTGAAACATTGGGAATTTCAAGAGAAGAAATGTACGAGCAATTGCATTCCGGAAAGGCAAAATATTCCAGTATTTTCAACTATCCTGCCATAACTTGGGCGGATATGGGTGCTGTGGGTTGGTTGGTTGATGGTGCGGCCATCATGAACCAAGTGGCTTTGATGGGAACTTCTTATGGGCCGTATGCCAGAGCAATGGTTCGCATTTGTAAAGAAGAAAGTTTTCACCAACGTCAGGGGTATGAAATTTTATTGACTTTATGCAACGGAACACCGGAACAAAAAGCAATGGCACAAGATGCTTTGAATCGTTGGTGGTGGCCATCGTTAATGATGTTCGGACCAAAAGATGCAGAATCTCCTAATACCGAACAATCCGTAAAATGGAAATTGAAACGTAAAACCAATGATGAATTACGTCAACAATTTGTAGATCAAACGGTTCCGCAGGCTAATATTTTAGGTTTAACCATTCCAGACCCTAATTTAAAATGGAACGAAGAACGTAAACATTACGACTTCGGTGATTTAGATTGGGATGAGTTTTGGCAAGTGGTTAAAGGTCACGGACCATGTAATAAACAACGTTTAGAAGCCAGAAAATCGGCTTGGGAAAAAGGAGCATGGGTGCGTGATGCGGCTGTTGCATATGCCGAAAAACAAGAAGATAGAGAATTGAAAAAAGCAATATAAATTCAGTTGTTTGTTATCCGTTGTCAGTTTTAAGCCGACAACCGACAACCGACAACCGACAACCGATAAAATTATGAAAAACTGGCCTCTTTGGGAAGTATTTATCAGAAGTAAAAACGGATTAGAACACCGTCATTGTGGTTCGTTGCATGCAGCAGATGCTCAAATGGCTCTGCAAAATGCACGCGACGTTTACACCAGAAGAATGGAAGGCGTGAGTATTTGGGTGGTACCTTCTTCACAAATCACCGCTTCCAATCCTGAATTAAACGGAGAAACTTTTGAACCGGCAATGGATAAAGCCTATCGTCATCCCACTTTCTATGAACTTCCGGACGAATTAAAACACATGTAATATCCAACTTACAAGGTTTGCAAAACCTTGTAGTTTTAAGTAGTTTGTGAAATTTACGCATTTTTTGAATTCGTGCTAATTCGTGAAATTCGTGTCAAAATAATAAATATGAATCAAAATTTAATTCAATACATCTTCGGAGTTGCTGATAATTGCTTGATTTTAGGTCAACGTCTTGGTGAACTTTGTGGTCATGGTCCTAGTTTGGAAACCGATATTGCCATGACCAATATTTCACTCGATTTATTAGGGCAAACCCGAAGTTATTATCAGTATGTAGCTAAATTACAAGGAAATGACTCAACCGAAGACACTGTTGCCTTTTTGCGTTTAGAAAGAGAATACAAAAATGTGTTGTTAGTGGAACAGCCCAATACTGATTTTGCTTATTCAATAGCCAGACAGTTTTTGTTTGATGTTTTTCATTTGGCTTTGCTAACTGAATTACAAAACAGTAAGGATGATATGCTTAAAGCGATTGCTAATAAGAGTATTAAGGAAGTTTCCTATCACGTTCGTTTTTCTTCTGATTGGATGAAACGATTAGGCGATGGAACAGAAGAAAGTCATCAAAAAATTCAAACCGCAATCAATGATTTGTGGATTTTTACCGATGAATTATTCCATCAAACGGATGCGGATAAAGAAATGGTTAAACAAGGAGTTGGTGTTGATGTAACCTTGTTAAAAGAAGATTATTATAAAAAAATAAATTCCATTTTAGAAGAAGCTACGCTTGAAATTCCACAAGTTGAGTATTTTCAAAAAGGAGGTAAGTTAGGTATTCACAGTGAACACATGGGGTATTTGTTATCTGATTTACAATATATGCAACGCACATACCCAAATATGACTTGGTAGTGATTAACGATTTTTGATTTTTGATTTAAGATGTTCAAAAATCGTTAATCTTCAATCAAACAAATCTATATGACAGAACAAATCCAACATATCGACCAACAACTTTTCGAAATCCTCGAAACAGTTTCCGATCCGGAAATTCCGGTTTTATCGATTATGGAAATGGGTGTCGTTCGTTCGGCTAAATTACAAAACGGAATCGTCAATGTTCAAATCACACCAACCTATAGCGGTTGTCCGGCAATGGATGTGATTGGAGATGATATTAAAAAGGCCTTTCAAGAAAAAGGATTAGAAGCAAAAGTTGAACTCGTTCTTTTTCCAGCATGGACAACCGATTGGATTACTCCGAAAGGAAGATTAGCATTAGAAAAATACGGAATCGCTTCACCATTAAACGAAACAGCAGACAAAGAAGCATTATTAGGTAATAAAAAAGTAGTTAAATGTCCACAATGTGGTTCATTTAATACAAAATTAGTGAGTCAATTTGGTTCAACAGCCTGCAAAGCATTATTTCAATGCGACGATTGCTTGGAACCATTTGATTATTTTAAATGTTTAAAATAAAAAAATTAATGATTGTAGATTGTAGATTGTTGATTTTTTGAAGTTGAAGAATTCTAATTTCAAAAATCGTTAATCTTCAATCTTAAATAAATAAAATAAGGTATGAGCAATTCAATTCTTTTGAAAATTGAAAACAAAGTCGCTTACATTATATTGAACAGACCAGATGTGTTCAATAGCTTCAACCGTGAAATGGCTTTATCATTACAAAAAATTCTAACGGATTGTTCAACAGATAACGCTGTTCGAGCCATCGTCATTACCGGAAACGGAAAAGCCTTTTGTGCCGGGCAAGATTTAAAAGAAGTCACCGATCCAGATTTGAATCCCGGTTTCAGAAAAATTCTGGAAGAACATTACAATCCGATTATTCAATTAATCAGAACAATCGAAAAACCCATAATTGCAGTTGTGAATGGCGTAGCAGCCGGAGCCGGAGCCAATATTGCTCTAGCTTGTGATATTGTGTTAGCTTCCGAAAATGCATCTTTCATTCAAGCATTTAGTAAAATTGGATTGATTCCTGATAGTGCCGGAACATTTTTCCTACCACGTTTAATCGGGTTCCAAAAAGCTTCCGCTTTAATGATGTTAGGCGACAAAGTTTCTTCTACTGAAGCAGAGCAATTAGGAATGGTTTACAAAGTAATTGCACCGGAGTCATTCACAGAAGAAGTTAACAAACTAGCCGAAACATTAGCAGAAATGCCAACCAAAGCGATTGGTTTAACAAAAAGATTGTTGAATCAGTCCATGATAAATAATTTAGAAAATCAATTGGCATTAGAATCTGATTTACAAATTGAAGCCAGTTCATCCAACGATTATAAAGAAGGTGTCACAGCATTCGTAGAAAAAAGAAAACCAACATTTAATGGAAACTAATTTGAAAGTAGCAGTAATAGGATGTGGTACAATGGGTAGCGGTATTGCTCAAGTTGCGGCTACTGCTGGTTGTGATGTTAAAATTTTTGACACCAGTAATGTCGCATTGGAAAGAAGTGAAAAAAACCTAGAAATCACCCTTTCCAAATTAGTCGAAAAAGCAAAAATTGATGAAATTGAAAAAAGCAGAATCATCAATAATATTTCGTATTCAACTACATTTGCCGAGTTATCATATTCTGATTTAGTCATCGAAGCTATAATTGAAAATTTAGACATCAAACGAAAACTTTTTTCAGAATTAGAAAATTACGTTTCACCAGAAACAATTCTAGCCTCCAATACATCCTCATTATCCATCGCTTCCATTGCCGCTTCCTGTCAAAAACCGGAACGTGTAATTGGGATTCATTTCTTTAATCCGGCTCCGCTTATGCAATTGGTTGAAGTCATTCCTGCCATACAAACCAGTCAAGAAGTGGTAGAACAAACCGTTCAAACCATCACCGATTGGAAAAAAGTCGTCGCCATTGCCAAAGATACACCCGGATTTATAGTGAATCGAGTAGCTCGTCCATTTTACAGTGAAGCATTACGTATTTATGAAGAAGGGAAAGCAGATTTCGCTACCATCGATTGGGCCATGAAAACCATCGGCGGATTCCGAATGGGACCTTTTGAATTGATGGATTTCATCGGAAACGATGTCAATTACACCGTCACCGAAACTGTTTTCACCGCTTTTTATTTCGACCCAAGATACAAGCCTTCATTTACCCAAAAACGACTTTCAGAAGCCGGTTTTTTCGGAAGAAAATCAGGAAGAGGATATTACAATTATAGTGAAGAATTACCACAGCCAACCGAAGATAATCAATTAGGACAATACATCGTTGACAGAATTGTAGTAATGCTCATCAACGAAGCGGCAGAAGCTTATTTTTTAAACATCGCATCCGCCAAAGACATCGACAATGCCATGACCAAAGGAGTCAATTACCCAAAAGGATTACTCGCTTGGGCAGACGAAAAAGGAATCAATTGGTGTGTCGAAAAAATGGATGAATTATATGATGAATATCACGAAGACCGCTACCGCTGCAGTCCGATTTTAAGAAAAATGAAGCGTGAAAACACAACTTTTTTCAAATAATGAAACCGAATGAAATTGTAAATAAAATGTTCCAAAACGATGCTTTTAGCCAATGGCTCGGCATCGCCGTTGAAGAAATTTCAGAAGGAAAATGCGTTTTATCCATGACCATCCGCAAAGAAATGACTAATGGTTTTGGCATTGCTCATGGTGGAATCACGTATTCAATAGCCGATAGTGCTTTGGCTTTTGCGGCGAATTCATATGGTCGTCAATCAGTGAGCATCGATACGTCGATTAATCACATTGAAGCCTTGAAAGAAGGGGATAAAATCATTGCCATCGCCACCGAAAATGCTCTAAAAAACAAATTT
Organism: Flavobacterium filum DSM 17961; assembly: GCF_000425465.1. GTDB lineage: Bacteria > Bacteroidota > Bacteroidia > Flavobacteriales > Flavobacteriaceae > Flavobacterium > Flavobacterium filum. The sequence goes on from NZ_AUDM01000008.1 coordinate 36,780, forward strand.
GGGTTCTATACCATTGAAATAAAAAAAGAAGAAAAAACAGTCGCACTTTTCAAAGGAACCGTGTTCCGAAGCGAAAAAGAGTGGGAATAATATAAATAATTAGAATAGAATGGCTCGGTTTTTTTCAACAGAAATCTAAAAACCGACAATCGACAACCGACAACAAATATGGAAGCATACATCATAGACGGAGTTCGAACTCCAATAGGAAGTTACCAAGGAACCTTATCAGCCGTTCGCCCGGACGACTTAGGAGCTTTGGTCATCAAAACTGTAGTAGAAAAAAATCCAAACATACCAAAAGAAGCCTATGATGATGTTATCATGGGTTGTGCAAACCAAGCAGGAGAAGATAACAGAAATGTAGCCAGAATGTCGCTATTACTAGCTGGTTTACCATTTTCCGTTCCAGGTGAAACCGTAAACCGTTTGTGCAGTTCTGGATTATCAGCAATTATTCATGCCAACCGTGCTATCAAAGCCGGAGACGGACACATTTTCATAGCTGGTGGAATCGAAAACATGACTCGTGGACCATTAGTGGTTTCCAAACCATCTGCCGCTTTCGGAACGGATAGTAAAATGTATGATTCCAGTTTTGGCTGGCGTTTCATCAATCCGAAAATGCATCTACAATATGGAACGGATGCGATGGGAGAAACTGCAGAAAACTTAGTGGATAAATATAAAATCTCAAGAGAAGATCAAGATGCTTTTGCTTTCAATAGTCAAATGAAAGCTGCAGCAGCTCAACAATCCGGACGTTTAGCGAAAGAAATTGTAGCAGTAGAAATTCCGCAACGAAAAAGCGACCCAATCCTATTTTCAAAAGATGAGTTTGTAAAACCAAATTCAACCTTAGAAGGATTATCAAAACTTCGTCCGGCTTTCAGAAAAGAAGGAAGTGTTACCGCCGGAAATGCCTCCGGATTAAACGACGGAGCAGCCGCAACCATCATCGCATCAGAAGAAGCCGTAAAAAAATATAACCTCAAACCATTAGCTCGAATCATTAGTTCGGCCGTGGTTGGAGTAGAACCAAGAATAATGGGAATTGGTCCTGTTGAAGCGACTAACAAAGCATTAGCGAAAGCCGGTTTAACCTTAGCCGATATGGATATTATCGAACTAAACGAAGCCTTTGCCGCACAAGTATTAGCCTGCACCAGAGCTTGGGGAATTGCTGATAACGACCCTCGATTAAATCCAAATGGAGGTTCGATTGCCATCGGACATCCGCTTGGCGTAACAGGAGCGAGAATTGCTTATTCCGCCGCTTTAGAATTGCAACTAACAGGAAAACGATATGCCTTAATAACTATGTGTATTGGTGTCGGTCAAGGTTATGCAGCCATCATAGAAAGAGCTTAAAACTTAATGAACCTTAATTACTTAATGGTTCAAAAAAAAAAATAAATGTTGAAAATATGAACAAAACACAACATTACGTCCTCGGAAAATGGACCACCGGAACCGGCGAAGGAATTCCTTCATTCGACGCCGTTACAGGAGAATTTATCGCTTCCACAACTGTAGAAGGCCTAGATATTCCTGCTATTTTGCATTACGGTAGAACCAAAGGTGGAGAAAAACTCCGCAAAATGACCTTTCAAGAGCGTGGAAATATGATAAAAAGTTTGGCAATGTATTTAACCAAACGCAAAGAACAATTCTACGAAATCAGTTACCGCACCGGAGCAACACGAGTGGATTCTTGGATTGATATCGAAGGAGGTTTTGGAAATTTATTCGCCAACGCATCCTTACGAAAATTATTTCCTAATCAATCGTATCACGTAGAAGGTGACGCTATCGATTTGTCAAAAGGCGGTCGATTCATGGCTCATCATATTTTAGTACCCAAAAAAGGAGTTGCTATTCACATCAATGCGTTCAATTTCCCAATTTGGGGAATGTTAGAAAAATGTGCCGTAAACTGGATGGCCGGAATGCCGGCAGTGGTATTACCGGCTCCTGTAACTGCTTATTTAACAGAGGCAGTTGTAAAAGAAATCATCGCTTCCAATATTCTACCCGAAGGAGCATTGCAACTTATCAGCGGTACAGCTAAAAATATATTTGACACCGTTGAAAGTCAGGATGTCATCACCTTCACCGGTTCAGCCGCAACCGGAAGATTATTAAAAGCTCACCCAAGAATTATTCAAGAGTCTGTTCCATTTACCATGGAAGCTGATTCCCTAAATGCTTCTATTTTAGGAGAAGATGCCGTTCCCGGAACGCCCGAATTTGATTTGTTCATCAATCAAGCCAGAAGCGAAATCACTGTGAAATGCGGACAAAAATGTACTGCCATTCGCAGAATGATTGTACCTGAAAAATTAGTAGATGATGTTCAAATTGCTCTCGCAAAATCATTAGACAAAGTAACTATCGGAGACCCACGATTAAAAGAAGTTCGAATGGGAGCTTTAGTCAGCAAAGCCCAAGCGGATGTATTAAAAAACAGAGTAAATGAATTATCCAAAACAGCTTCGGTTGTGTATGGAAATTTAGATAAAGTAAACTTGGTTGGAGCCGATGAAAAAGGTGCTTTCGTTAGTCCGATTGTATTGCGAGAAGACAAACCTTTTCAAAATTTATCAGTTCATGAAACAGAAGCATTCGGACCCGTTTCAACCATCATGCCTTATAAAAATATAGATGAAGCGGTGGAATTAGCCCGAATGGGTAAAGGTTCCTTGGTTTCATCCATCGTAACCAATTCTGATGAAATTGCCAAAGAATATGTGGTTAATGCCGCATCTCACCACGGAAGAATATTGGTTTTAAATCGTGAAAATGCTAAGCAAAGCACCGGACACGGTTCGCCACTTCCGTTATTAATTCACGGTGGTCCCGGTCGTGCCGGAGGAGGAGAAGAAATGGGTGGTGTTCGCGGTATCAAACATTATATGCAACGCTGTGCCATTCAAGGTTCGCCAACTACATTAACGGAAATTACCGGAATTTATCAACCGAATTCGGCTTATAAAGAAATTACACAACATCCGTTTCAATACCATTGGGAAGATATCCAACCCGGAATGTCGCTCAAAACACATAAACGCACAGTCACCGATACTGATATCATCAATTTTGCCAATTTAACGTGGGATCATTTTTATGCTCACACCGACATCACTTCGCTTGACGGAAGCATTTTTGAAAAACGAACCGCTCACGGTTATTTCATTTTAGCCGCCGCCGCCGGATTATTTGTTTATCCGAACAAAGGACCTGTTGCTGCCAATTATGGACTGGAAGAATGTCGATTTTTACGACCAATTTATCACAACGATACGATTTATGTTCGTTTAACGTGTAAACAAAAAATTGAACGCGACGTCGCTTCAGCCGAGCATCCAAGTGGAATCGTAAAATGGTTTGTGGAAGTTTTTGATGCCGAAAATGAACTCGTTGCTGTTGCCACCATTTTAACAATGGTTCAGAAAAAGCAAGAAGTCTTCATAGAAATGACGGATGAAAAAATTGCTGAATGTCTAAATAAATTAACCGAAGAAACCAAACCGCAATGGGGAATTTTAACACCGCAACACCTTTTGGAGCATTTGGAACACGGTTACAGAATTATGTCGGGTGAAATTCAGGATTTCGAAATTGCAACCCCCGAAAAGATTCTGGATAAAGTGCACAATTCATTGTACAATTATGATAAATTCCCAAAAGGAACCGCTTTTCCAACGATGAGAAAAGGAGAATTGGAAGATTTGATTCACCCCGATTTTGAAACAGCCAAAGCAAAATTTTTCGAAGCCAGAGAAGCGTATAAAGTATTTTTTAAAGAAAATCCGGAAGTAAAATTAAAGAACATGGTGTTTGGACATTTAAATAAATATGAATCGTATTTACTCGAACGAAAGCATTTGAATCATCATTTTGAACAATTTGGAATTTTAAATTAATCTTATTTAAAAAGTTACTATTACAATGCAGTCGCCAATACTTTTATACCAAACAGCAGAAACCAATATTAATGTTGAGGTCACGTACCTTGATGAAAGTTTTTGGTTAACTCAAAAAGTAATGGCAAAATTATTCGGAGTTGAAAGTCATACAATAACCTATCATTTAAAGGAAATATTTGAAAGTAACGAATTAGAGCAAAATTCAACTACTCGAAAAATTCGAGTAGTTCAAAAAGAAGGAAAAAGAGAAGTATCCAGAGAATTAGATTTTTATAATCTTGACGCAATTATAGCAGTGGGTTATCGGGTAAATTCAAAGCAAGCAACTCAATTTAGAATTTGGGCAACAAAAACGCTGAAAGAATTTATTATTAAAGGATTCGTTCTAAATGATGAGATGTTAAAAAACGGTAAGTCATTTGGTAAAGATTATTTTGAAGAGTTATTAGAAAGAATCAGAGAAATAAGATCTTCTGAAAGAAGATTTTATCAAAAAATCACAGATATTTTTGCACTTTCTGCCGATTACGATAAAAATCATGAACAAACAAAAACTTTTTTTGCAACCATTCAAAACAAACTACATTGGGCAATTACAGGTAAAACAGCAGCAGAAATAATATATAGTGAAGCAGATGCCAACAAAATATTTATGGGTTTAACTACATGGAAAGATGCTCCGGATGGTAAGATTCATAAGACCGATATAAGTGTAGCAAAAAATTATTTGAACCAAGAGCATTTAGCCGAATTAAATAGAATTGTTTCAGCCTATTTAGATTTAGCCGAGAATAATGCTAAACGACAAGTACTAATGAAAATGGACGATTGGGTAGATTTTATGGATAATTTTCTCAAACTTTCAAATTATCCAATTTTACTCAATAAAGGAAAAATAACTTTTTTAGAAGCCAAAATAAAAGCTGAGATGGAATTTGATAAATTTAGAATAATTCAAGACCAAAAATATTTAAGTGATTTTGACAAAGAAATAAATAAATTAAAGAAAGATAACGATTGAAGATATACGATTTTTGAATCGAGAGCTTTGCTCGAATTGGCCTAACATTATAGAAGTACAATAAGTTCATCAATCAAATATCGTTAATCATCAATCAAATAAATCAATATGGAAGCATACGTTAAAATTGAAATAAACAATTACATCGCCACCATCGAATTTTTTCATCCTGAACAAAATTCCCTACCAAGTGATGTCTTAAAAAAATTAGCCAATACCATCACCGAAGCCGGAAACAATGACCAAGTGAAAGTCATCATTTTAAAAAGTGGTGGCGACCGAACTTTTTGTGCAGGAGCCAGTTTTAAAGAATTGATTGCCATCAACGACGCCGAAACCGGAAAAGTATTTTTCTCCGGATTTGCCAATGTCATCAACGCCATGCGTAAATGTCCAAAATTCATCATCGGAAGAATTCAAGGAAAAACAGTTGGTGGCGGAGTCGGAATCGCTTCTGCAACCGATTATTGTATGGCGACCAAATTCGCTGCAATCAAACTAAGCGAACTCAACGTTGGAATCGGGCCATTTGTGGTTTCACCTGCAATTGAACGTAAAATGGGAGTTTCAGCGATGTCACAAATCGCCATTGATGCCAACACCTTTTACGAAGCCAATTGGGCAAGAGAAAAAGGATTGTATGCATTTGTTTTTGAAACCATCGAAGAATTAGACGAAGCCGTTCAAAAATTTGCAGAACACCTTTGCACCTATAATTCGGAAGCCATGCAAGAAATGAAAAAGATTTTCTGGCGAGGCACCGACAATTGGGATAATCTATTAGCCGAAAGAGCCGCCATCAGCGGACGATTGGTTTTATCAGATTTCACAAAAGAAACGTTGAAGAAGTTTAAATAAAGAATATAGAAAATAGAACATAGAAAATAGACGAAACCGAAAATCTATTTTCTATATTCTATTCTCTTTTATCTAAAAAAAATATGATCTACGAATTCAAAGGGTTCATTCCCGTCATACACGAAAGCAGTTTTATCCATCCGCAGGCAGCGGTAACGGGTAATGTAATCATTGGGAAAAATGTGTATGTTGGTCCCGGAGCAGCTATCCGTGGCGATTGGGGAGAAATCATCATTGAAGACGGTTGCAATGTGCAAGAAAATTGTACCATTCACATGTTTCCCGGTAAGTCAATGATTTTGAAAGAAGGAGCTCATATCGGTCACGGAGCTATTATTCACGGAGCCAATATTGGTAGAAATTGTTTAGTAGGTATGAATGCGGTCATCATGGATGATGTGAATGTGGGAGACGAATGCATCATTGGAGCCTTAGCTTTTGTAAAAGCCGGAATGCAAATCCCAAATCGAAAAATGGTCGTTGGAAATCCAGCCACAATTATAAAAGACGTTTCAGACGAAATGATTGATTGGAAAACAAAAGGAACAGCATTATATCAGCAATTACCGGCAGAATGTTACGAATCATTGAGAGCTGTTGAGCCATTGCGTGAAATACCGGAGAATCGGCCATCGCAAGAAGCGTTTTATAAAACATTAGAAGAGTTTAAGAAAAAATAAATTTTGTTTCAAGTTTAAAGTTTCAAGTTATCGCAACCTGAAACTTTAAACCTGAAACCTGAAACAAATTAATATGTTTGAATTCAAAATGCCCAAAATGGGCGAAAGCATATCCGAAGCCACCATCATCAGTTGGACCAAAAACGTAGGTGATTATATTGAAGCGGAAGAAACTCTGTTGGAAGTTGCCACCGACAAAGTCGATAGCGAAGTACCTTCACCCGTTTCCGGTACCATTACTGAAATTCGTTTTCAAAAAGATGATGTGGTGGAAGTGGGGACTGTTTTGGCGTTAATTGATGCCGAAGGGAAGCAAGAGCCAAGAAGCAAGAGCCAAGAAATTATTACTGCTAAAGTTGAATCTCAGCCAGAAGTAATTAAACCATCTAATATTGAATTTAAACAAGTAAAAACCAATCCAGATGCTTATCTTTCTCCTTTAATCATCAGTATCGCACAGAAAGAAAATCTTTCATTAGAAGAAGTGCAAAGCATACCGGGTTATGGAATTGATGGTAGAATTCAAAAAAGTGATGTGTTCAATTACCTAAAAAACAGAAAATATCCTTTACAATCAAAACCGATAACAAATCCCGATAGCTATCGGGACAAACAACCGACAACTTTCCCTAAACCTAAAATCAATTTTGTTGAAGGAAAAGACCGAATTGTAGAAATGGATCGCATGCGGAAAATGATTGCAGATCACATGGTTTATTCCAAGCAAACTTCGCCACACGTAACTTCTTATTTGGAAGTGGATGTGACGAATTTGGTGAATTGGCGAAATGAAAATAAAGACACATTTCAAGAGAAATACGGTGAAAAATTGACGTTTACACCAATATTTATTGATGCCGTAGCAAAAGCGATTCAAGATTTTCCGATGATTAATGTTTCTGTTGATGAAAATAAAGTCATTGTACACAATGACATCAATATCGGAATGGCAACTGCTTTACCAACCGGAAATTTAATCGTTTCTGTGGTAAAAAATGCCAATGAAAAAGACATGATTTCGATTGCTAAAGAAGTCAATTATTTAGCCGAAAGTGCTCGAAATAATAAACTAAAACCGGAAGATATTCAAGGAAGCACTTTCACCATTTCCAACGTCGGAACATTTGGAAGTTTAATGGGAACACCGATTATCAATCAACCGGAAGTAGCCATTTTAGCCTTAGGTATCATCAAAAAAAGACCGGAAGTAGTTACCACAGAAAAAGGAGACGAAATCGCCATAAGAAGTATGATGTTTTTATCCTTATCCTTCGATCATAGGGTAGTGGATGGATTTTTAGGCGGATCATTCTTAAAACGAGTGGGCGATTATTTAGAACAGTTTGACAGTAATACAAAAATATAATTTTCTCTTTTCGTAATTTGAATTGAGAGCAAACATAAACACAATGCAAGAAGTAATGACAGCAATTAAAGTAACAAAAACAGCACATTCTACCGTTGGAGAAGTCGATTTAAACAATATCGTGATGGGATTCAAGTTCACCGATCATATGTTTGTTTGCGATTATCAAAACGGCGAGTGGATAAATCCGCGAATTGAACCTTTACAGCTTATTCCGACACATCCTGCTGCCATGGCTTTGCACTATGGTCAGGCAATTTTTGAAGGAATGAAAGCCACGTTGGGAAAAGAGGGAACGCCGTTATTATTCCGTCCTTATGAAAATGCAAAGCGATTAAATTTTAGTGCCAACCGAATGGGAATGCCTACTTTTCCGGAGGAACTATTTGTGGAAGCATTGAAACAATTCACCGCTTTAGAAAAACAATGGATTCCTACTAAAGAAGGAAGTGCTTTGTACTTGCGTCCGTTTATGTATGCCGATGAGCCTTTTATCGGAATGCGTGCCGCAACCAGTTTTAAATTTATGGTGATTGCCTCACCAGCCGGACCTTTTTTCAGCAGAAAAATTAAATTGTATGCGGAGAAAAAATATGTTCGTGCCGTGAATGGTGGAACAGGAGAAGCCAAAGCCGCAGGTAATTATGCAGCAGCCATTCGACCAACTGAATATGCTAAAGCCAAAGCATATGACCAAGTATTGTGGCTAGATGCTCACGATTTTGAATACATCCAAGAAGTGGGAACAATGAATATCTTCTTCAAAATTGATGGTAAATTCATCACGCCAGATTTAAGCGGTTCTATTTTATCAGGAATTACGCGAATGAGTGTCATTGATTTACTACGTTCCAAAGGTTTTGAAGTCATTGAAAAACCTATCAAAATTTCTGAAATCATTGAAGCATCTAAAAACGGAACGTTAGAAGAAGCATTCGGAACCGGAACAGCCGTTGGAATTGCTATGATTGACGAAATTGGAAATAATGATTTTACCATTAAATTCCCTGAAAATAATCCAGTTTCTGTGATGGTAAATGATACACTAAACGCTATTAAACTCCAAAAAGAAGAAGACACATTTGGTTGGATTGTGGAAGCGAAGTAATAAACCTAAACCTGACAGGTTTCAAAAACCTGTCAGGTTTAAAATGACAATTATGTTAGACAAAAATATCCTGAAAAAAGCCTTTACTACCATGGCAACCGCCAAAACGATGGCTGAATTGTATGAAGATAATTTCAAAATTGTTTCCAAATATGTGCATGCCACTTCACGCGGTCACGAAGCCATTCAAATTGCGATGGCGATGCAATTATTGCCACAAGATTATGCTTTTCCGTATTACCGTGACGATGCCATGCTGCTCGGAATCGGAATGCGTCCGTATGATTTAATGTTGCAATTGATGGCTAAAAAAGACGACCCATTTTCAGGAGGTCGAACTTATTATTGTCACCCAAGTTTAAAGGATGTTGACAAACCGAAAATCCCGCATCAATCTTCTGCTACCGGGATGCAAGCCATTCCTGCAACTGGAGCGGCGATGGGATTTTGGTATAAAGAGAACACAGGAGTCCAAAATGATAATGAGCCAAAACCAATAGTCGTTTGTTCTCTCGGCGATGCTTCTGTAACTGAAGGTGAAATTGCCGAAGCCTTACAAATGGCCGCTTTGAAGCAATTACCTATTTTATATTTAGTGCAAGACAACGGTTGGGATATTTCTGCCAATGCTGCAGAAACCCGAGCTCAAAATGCCTTTGAATATGCCAAAGGTTTCCACGGAATCGAAGCCATTTCGATTGACGGTGCAAATTTTACCGAAAGTTATTTGGCTCTTGAAAAAGTAGTCAAAACCATTCGTGAAGAACGTCGTCCTTTTTTGGTTCATGCTAAAGTTCCGTTGTTAAATCACCATACTTCCGGCGTTCGGATGGAATGGTACCGAGACGATTTGGAAGAAGCAAAATCCCGTGATCCGTATCCGGTTTTGATTCAGCAATTGCTTGATGCCGGATTTTCAAAAGATGAAATTCAAGCAATAGAAACCACGGTTTCAACCGTGGTTGAGGCAGATTTTATGAAAGCCCAACAAGCCGAAGATCCAAAATCGGAAGATTTATTCACACATGATTTTGCACCAACGCCAATTACTGAAGAAATTGGCGAGCGAAATCCATCCCGTGAGGAAAAAGTCGTGATGGTCGATTGTGCCTTGTTTGCCGTAGAAGAATTAATGAAAAAACACCCCGAATGTTTGTTATACGGACAAGATGTGGGCGGACGTTTAGGTGGCGTTTTCCGTGAAGCAGCCACTTTAGCACAGAAATTTGGTGATGAAAGAGTGTTTAACACGCCCATTCAAGAAGCATTTATCGTGGGTTCAACAGTCGGAATGTCGGCGGTTGGCTTAAAACCGATTGTTGAGGTGCAATTTGCCGATTACATTTGGCCGGGCTTGAATCAATTGTTTACCGAAGTGAGTCGTTCGTGTTATTTATCCAACGGAAAATGGCCGGTAAGCATGATTTTGCGTGTGCCAATTGGTGCTTACGGAAGTGGTGGACCGTATCATTCGTCTTCGGTGGAAAGTGTTCTGACCAACATTCGCGGAATCAAAATAGCCTATCCAAGCAACGGAGCCGATTTAAAAGGCTTGATGAAAGCCGCTTATTACGACCCGAATCCGGTTGTGATTTTGGAACACAAAGGTTTATATTGGAGCAAAGTGAAAGGAACAGATGCTGCGAGAGTGAATGAACCTAGCGAAGACTATATGTTACCGTTCGGAAAAGCGAATATCGTTCAAGAAATCTGGGAACAAGAAACGGCAGAAACAATGACTGTTATTACCTACGGAATGGGTGTTCATTGGGCATTAAATGCTTCATCAGACATCAAAAACCAAGTCGAAATCATTGATTTGCGAACGTTGTATCCGCTAGACGAAGAAACCATTTTCAAATCCGTTAAAAAAGCCAAAAAGTGTTTGGTTGTCACCGAAGAACCTACCAATAATTCGTTTGCACGCAGTCTAGCCGGACTCATTCAGGAAAACTGTTTCAAACACCTCGATGCTCCAGTCATGGTCATCGGTTCCGAAAATATGCCTGCGATTCCGTTGAATAGCACGTTAGAATTCACGATGATTCCAAATGTGGATAAGGTTCGTGCGAAGATGGAGGAGTTGCTGAATTATTAGTTTTCAGTCACAGTCGCAGTTTTCAGTCTCAGTCACAGTCTCAGTCACAGTCACAGCTTTCAGTCTCACTCGCAGTGTTCAGTTGCAGTTTTTAGTCTCAGTTTCCCCACAATCTTGTCATTCCGACGCAGGAGGAATCTCATTATGTTAAGCTTTCAATTTTTCAATTTGAACTGAATATCTGCTTACTGAAAACTGCGACTGAAGACTTTTTTCAGAAGCTATTCCGGCTTTCCACTACAAGTTTTTTTGAAAAACAAAAGTTTTGTAAGCCTTTCCAAGAGCTTCCTCTGGTCGCTTTGTAAAGCCAACAAAACTACTTTGTTTTTTCAAAAAAAGCTTTCCGTTGCAATCTGGGCTAGGGGAGTTGCATTTCAAAAGAAATAAGTATTTAGTTGACAAAATATAATTAATTTTGTATTTTTGTCAACTAAACTAAATAATCATGAAAGAAATAGTCTCACAAAAACTCAAAAATGCTAGAGCACTCAATGGGTTTTCTCAACAAGAGTTAGCAGATATGATAGGTGTTTCTAAGCAAATGATTAGTAAGTATGAAAAAGGTGAATCTATTCCAAGTAGTTCTAATCTTTTAAAAATAGGGAAATCTTTGAAAGTTAAGATTGATTATTTTTTCAAACCTAGCAAAATTGAGTTAGGAGTTTTAAATTTTAGAAAGAAAAGTTCATTTTCAAATAAAAAACAAGAATCACTTGAGCAATTAATAAAACTTAATTTAGAAAATTATCTAGAGATTGAAGATTTGCTGCAAATTGATTATTCTTTTAAAAATTCAATCGGTAACGAAAAAGTGAATTCTATTAAAGATATAGAAAGGCTAGTTTTATCATTACGAAATGAATGGGAAATTGGTCTTGACCCGATTCATAATATAATTCAACTTTTAGAAGACAATGAAATTAAAGTAATTGAATTGTTTGATGTAGAGGAAACTTTTGATGGTTTAGCAACTTTTGTAAATGACAAATTTCCGGTGATTGTTGTAAATGGTAATTTTCCTGTAGAAAGAAAACGATTTACTTTATTACACGAATTAGGTCATTTACTACTCAATCTTCCGGAATGTGACGTAAAAGCTGAAGAAAATTATTGTAATAAATTTGCTTCTGAATTCCTTTTTCCAAAAAAACTCGTAGTTAAAGAATTTGGTATTAAGCGAGATTTAATTTCATTAAACGAGTTGATAGAAGTACAAAAAAAATACGGTATCAGTATTCAAGCAATAGTTTACAGATTAGTTGATGCGGGAATTTTTACTGAAAACAGAAAAACTGATTTTTATAAAAAAATAAATTTTAATCCAAGTATTAAAGAAAAAGTTAATTTATCAAGATTTGAAACTCCAGAAAAATCAAATCGATTTGAACAACTGGTTTACAGAGCTTTATCTCAAGAAATAATATCTGTAAGCAAAGCATCGTCCTTATTGAATAAAGATATAAATTCACTAATTGAAAATTCACTTTTATAGTTTATAAAATGAGAATTATTATAAACGATGCAAATATTTTAATTGATTTGGTTCATTTAGATTTAATGAATGAATTTATTAAGCTAAACTTAGATTTGAAAACAACGGATTTTGTTTTTGAGGAGCTTAATCATGATCAAAAAGTTATAATTGAAGCTTATATTAATTCTGATGACATTGAATTAATTCTTACTGATACAGAAGAAGATTTTGAAAGTATTACGACTATTTTAGCAAATAGTTCAGGTTTAAGTTTTGAAGATTGTTCTGTATGGCATTATGCCAATAAACTTGATGGAATATTACTTTCAGGTGATGGAAAATTAAGAAAACAAGCTATGGCAAACGGAATTTCTGTAAAAGGGATTTTATATGTTTTTGACCAATTATTACTACACGAAATTATTTCCTTTGAATTAGCTATCGAAAAAATAGAGCTACTCTATGAAATTAATCCAAGACTCCCAATTCAATCAAAGAATGACAGAGTTGCAAGTTGGTCTTTAGGGAAGTTGTTTGAGTAAGTTTTAAAACCCTAATCCGTCTTTTCATTGCAATCTGGGCTAGGGGATTAGATATATGGTTCAGATGCTGGAGTTGGAAACAAAAATTCGTGAGGAATGTGAAATTGACTACTATTGCTAATATGTTCAACATTAGAAGAGTTCGAAAAAAGTAAATTTATAAGTTCTAAATTCCCAAAAGGATCTTGGTAATAAACTTTTTTATACTCATCTTTTTTTTCAAATTCTCTAATGAGTTCACTGTCAATTTTTCTATTAAATGCTGGAAATGAATAGCCTATAATTACCAAAATATTGGTTTCTCTCATTACATTTAGAGCATTTTCTTTAGTATTTGAATCAATTTCCCATGAATATTTGATTGAGTTAGAATAATCCGTTTCATTAAATTGATCAAAATTTTGTAAAAACTTGTATAAATATTCTTCTAAAGAGTTTAAAAACTTTTTTTCAACGGTTTCATGAAAATTATTAGTATGCCTAAAATTACCTCTAAAACCGTTTAAATGAATAATCTCTTTTCTCTTATCACAATCAGGCAAGTTCATAAAATTAAAATTCTCATTTGTCTGTTTCATTGAAGATGACTCATATGGTAAAAATGATTCAAATGAACTTTCTAATTGTAAATCATAGTTCCAAGTTAAAAAAGAAACATTTTCATTTAATTTTGGTGTTTTATTAACTTTTTCTAACAATACAGATAACAAAGCAAAATAGCGTTTGTCAATTTTTTCAAAATAGATGCCATTGTTACTTATGTTGTTCGTGTCATATTTTAAAATTGTTTCAGTACTAATGAAATTCTCCCAAATATCAAAAAAAACGCTTAAACAATATTTTAAATCATTTAATTCTTGGTGTTTTTCTATAATTGATAATCGTTTTGCATAAATATCGATTGAACCATATTCCATTGCTAATTTTCCAAATCTTTCTAATTTATTAAAAAAATCAATTAATATCATATTATTTCTTAATGAGGGATATTTAGAATCTTTATAATAGAAACTATCACGCTTTAATAGTGCAATTATATTTTTTGCAACACTAAACATAGTTTTTCCTTGTTCTTTCCAAATTGGATTAGAATAATAACTAGCTCCAGCACCCAATAAATAGGTTATTTTTAGATTTTCTGTTCCACTATGACTATATTTTGAAATACTCATATTTTATTTATTTGAATAGCTAATTTAAAGTATGTTATAATAAATGTCAACTATACTTATTAGCAAATATTAACAAAAAAACCGAAGCATCTCTACTCCGGTTCTATCCTTTTTTAAGACTAAAAACTCCAAACTATCAACTCCTTACTTCTTCTTCGGTGGATATTGAGCTAAAATCTTCGCCACAAATTCATTAATGCGTTCTTCTTTTTTATCGATGTTTCGGGTTAAAACCCCAATGCCTTCGCCTTGCCAAATGAGTTCCTTTTTTCTGTTGTCTATTAAATCAATAAATAATGTTCCTTCAACATAAGAGGAAACACTGGTGTTCATGCCACCCCATATCCATGGGTTCCAGCCCCAACCCCAACCCCAACCCCAGCCGGCGTTGAATTGGTTTACGTCCACTTGTTCACGTTCTTTCGTGAAAATATTAACCAACAAATCAGGATTTTCACTTTTGCTAAAACCTTTAGCGGTCATTTGTTCGTCAATAGCACGAAGAATTCTTTTCTTATCTAAATCAGAAATTTCTACTTTATCGATGCCGCTTTTTTGATAGGCATACGTTCGGTATTGCGTAAAATCAACACTTTTATCATAATCAGAATAAACTCTTACGGAACTGCATGATGCAAGCAGAAAGAGTAGAAGTACGGGTAGGAATTTGAGTGTTTTCATAGCTTTTTTTGTTTAAAAGTTTAAAAGTTTAAGTGTTTAAAAGGGTTTGAATAGTCACGGTTAACAACCTTGAACAAAATCAAACAATCTTAAACCATTTTGAACAATTCATCATCTACTACATTAGGGATGGTAACTTTCAATAAAGGTTGCGTCTCCATGGCTCTTTTTATGGCAAAAATTGCACCTTCGTTGCGGGCCCAATTTCTGCGAGCAATTCCGTTGTTTACATCCCAAAATAACATCGATTTTAATCGTCTGTCGCTATCCTCTGTACCTTCAAGAACCATACCAAAACCACCGTTAATTACTTCGCCCCAGCCAACTCCGCCGCCGTTATGTATTGATACCCAAGTTGCTCCACGGAAACTATCGCCAATCACGTTATGAATCGCCATATCTGCCGTAAAACTCGAACCATCATAAATATTGGACGTTTCTCGATAAGGAGAATCGGTTCCGGAAACATCGTGGTGGTCGCGACCTAAAATGACATAACCAATTTCGTTTTTAGCAATGGCTTTGTTGAATGCTTCAGCAATTTTCATTCTTCCTTCTGCATCGGCATATAAAATTCGGGCTTGCGAACCCACGACTAATTTATTTTTCTGAGCTTCTTTAATCCACTTAATATTATCCTGCATTTGCTGTTGGATTTCAATAGGAGCGGTTTTTGCCATTTCTTCCAAAACATCACAAGCAATTTGATCGGTTTTGGCTAAATCTTCCGGTTTTCCGCTGGCACAAACCCATCGGAACGGACCAAATCCATAATCAAAACACATCGGTCCCATAATGTCTTGCACATAACTGGGGTACTTAAAATGAATGCCATCAATCGCCATGACATCAGCACCGGCACGAGAAGCCTCTAATAAAAAGGCGTTTCCGTAATCAAAGAAATAGGTTCCTTTGGCAGTATGTTTATTTACTGCCGCTGCATGACGCACTAACGTTTCTTTCACTTTCGTTTTAAAAAGTTCGGGATTATTAGCCATTAGCTCATTCGATTCTTCAAACGAAATTCCAACCGGATAATAACCTCCTGCCCACGGATTGTGCAACGAAGTCTGATCTGAACCTAAATCAATATGAATATTTTCCGCATCAAATCGTTCCCAAACATCTACGATATTTCCGAGATAAGCGATGGAAACCACTTCTTTTTCAGCTTGAGCTTTTCGGACACGAATTACCAATTCATCAACATTTTCAATCACTTCATTAATCCAACCTTGTGAGTGACGAATGTGGGTTATTTTCGGATTCACTTCGGCACAAACGGTCACACAACCGGCAATGTTTCCGGCTTTTGGTTGAGCACCACTCATTCCGCCTAAACCAGAAGTTACGAAAAGTGAACCTTCCGGATTTTTTTTAATTTTTCTAAATCCATTTAAAACCGTTATGGTAGTGCCGTGAACAATTCCTTGTGGACCAATGTACATATAACTTCCGGCTGTCATTTGTCCGTATTGTGAAACGCCTAACGCATTCATTTTTTCCCAATCATCGGGTTTGGAATAATTTGGAATAACCATTCCGTTGGTTACGACAACTCTTGGAGCATCTTTGTGCGAAGGAAATAATCCCATCGGATGACCGGAGTACATCACCAAGGTTTGCTCATCCGTCATTTCCGAAAGGTATTTCATGGTTAATCGATATTGAGCCCAATTTTGAAAAACCGCTCCATTTCCTCCATACGTAATCAATTCGTGTGGATGTTGAGCCACAGCATAATCCAAATTATTTTGAATCATTAGCATGATGGCTTTAGCTTGCTCACTTTTTCCGGGATATTCCGAAATTGGTCGGGCATACATTCGGTAATCTGGGCGAAGACGATACATGTAAATCCGACCGTATTTTTCTAATTCGTCTTTGAATTCGGGTAGGAGCGTAGCATGGTGTTTCGGTTCAAAGTAGCGTAACGCATTGCGAAGAGCTAATTTTTTTTCTTCCTCCGAAAGAATTTCTTTTCGCTTTGGAGCGTGATTTATTTCTGTTTCGTATGGTTTTAGAGAAGGTAATTCGGTTGGAATTCCTTCAGAAATTTGTTCTTTGAATGATTTGGTATGTATTGCTTGCATCAGATTTTTGGATTGTTAGATAGTTAGATTTTCAGATTGTTGGATTATTAGATTTTTCGAATTACTTTTTTTTGATTGTATTCGCTTTTTTATCAAATCCATACGGACAATGTCGGCATCCGCTTTTGCAGCAATAGCCTCTTTTTAAATGATATTTTTCTGTAAAACATTTATAACCTTCGGGCGTATAATAAAAATCTTCGCCTTCAATTAATTTATTTTCAGGATTTGGTGTATTCATAACTACAAAATTAGCAACTTTGCCACAAATGTTTGTATTAGTTTTTAAATATTTAACCCCAAAAGGTTTTCGTGGACTCACTTTGTATCCGTTTGTGTTTTTAAAATACAAATCGGACAAAGAAAATGTAGTTTTATTAAACCACGAACGCATTCACATTCGGCAACAAATTGAACTGTTGGTTTTGCCTTTTTATGTTTGGTATAGTTTGGAATATTTGGTTCGTTTGATTCAATTTAAAAACAGCAATTTGGCTTACAGAAATATTTCGTTTGAACGAGAAGCTTATCAAAACGAAAAAAACCTTCACTATGTAAAGCAAAGGTCTTTTTGGCGTTTTATAAATTATCTTTAATAAATTACTTTTTCGATGGAAGTTGTTCCGTCAGTTAATTTTATTTTTAATAATAAGGTTGCGTTATTTCTTTGAAGTTGACTTAGTTCAATTTGTTTAGAATTTATATTTCTTGACTGATGAATCATTTGTCCTAATACATTAAATACTTGAATCGAATCAATATTTTCTATACTTGAAGAAACAACTACATTTTCATTAGTGATCACCCTAACAGTATTTTCAATTGAAAAAGTAGGATTACTTAAAGTTGAAGATGATTCATAGATAATTTTAAATCGGTCAATAAACGTTCCGCTAACGGTTTGGAAAGTATAAGGTGATTGTTTTAAATCATGAACACTATTTAAATAAAGATCTTCTAACAGAATAGTTTGGTCATTGAATAATCCATCTACAGCAGCAATTGCCATCGTATAATTTCCGGCTGATGGAGCGTGGAAACCAATTGGAACTTCATCTAAAGTGTTAAAAGGTAAAGCTCTACCTTGAATATTTAATTTCAAATCATCGATAATTGAAAAAACCGATAAATCATTTGTAATAGCAATTGAGCTATCAAAAAAGTTATCTTTATCCATTGTTGCCCCTTCAACATAGCCTATTAATGTTCTTTCAGAAACATTTTGAGCATTTATAATATCAAGCCAAAATCTGCTTTTTTCGGTCGGGATTAATTGCTCAACATAGGTTTCTTGATTGGCATGACGATAAAACAAACTATTATCATAAGTGGCACTTCTTAAGTGATTACCAAATGAAATTACATCTGAAGCAGCTGGGCCGTCTAACATTTGGATAAAAAATCCTTGACCAGCACCGATAAATAGGTCAGCACCCATTGTAGGACAACAACTAGTTCCGGTAAAATTATACGTTAAGTAATCACCCGGTGAATAATTGTAAGCGTAGGTATCATAAAAAGGACTTGAAATGATGGCAGGTAGGTTACCATGTGTCCATAATTTTACATTTCCTTCAATTTTTGTTCTGTTATCAAATAAAAATTGACTAGCTCGGATGGCTGAAGGATATGGATTACCTAAAAGATTATTGTTATCACTTAAATTCGTGATTAATGTTCCATTAGTACCCGTAAATGATGTCTGAATACTGCCTCTTGAAATTGGAACAGTATATGGACCATTATTTGGTACACCAGTAAAACTGCCAAATAAAGTGGACGGAGTATCCGTAAATGAATTTGGACCTCTAACGATGTAACCTCTTCCCGGAAGCATTGTGCTGCCACCTGCTGCTTGCCAATTTCCTTGACCACCATTTGGATTAGCCACTGTTGGATGCCAAGTGTAAATAGGTCCAGGAGCAATAGGACTTGAAATATTATTTACATTAAAACCAGCTACCGGTGATGACCAATATACATAGTCTAATCTCCTGATGTTTGTATTTCTTCTGTATTTGATGTTTCCTGTGTTGGTTACATTATTCACTTGTATCAAACTTGAATTATTATTGATTATAAATGTTCCACCTGCATTTACATTTACCCAATCGGTTACGGTAATCATATTATTAGAGTTGACTGTAAGTGTTGCACCATTATGAATGGTCAATGTTCCTGCCATTCCATGGTAGTTAGTGCCTGAAATAATTGGATCATTAGGTGTTACAGGAATAATAACACAATCTGTTAAATATGGAATTCCGGCTGGAGTCCAGTTATTTGGTTTGTTCCAATCGGTATCAATTGAACCATTCCAAGTTTTATCGCCAAGAACTGTTACGGTTGTTTCAGCCGTTTCTACAAGTGTGTTTCCTGTACAAAGTTGATAAGTAACTTGTGCAGTATAAACAGTTGTTGATGTTGGACAAACATTAATAACATCAGTATTTCCAACAACAGGCCCTGAGGTGCCTGAGCCTTCAAACCACGTTACTGTTGTAAGTGGAGCTCCGGTAGGGGTAAATCTCCATGCTTCGTTTACAACTGTCCAGTCAGCATCTAGTCCATTTCTACCTGGTGCAACAATTGCTTGAGTACCGTTTCCGTTTTGAAGACCAACGATTGCATTACCGCTATTCCAGCTCGAACATACATTTTTTTCTTGAATATAAATTTCAATCACATTAGTATTTTCATAAAGCACCATCATTCCTGAATATAGTATTGAATTACAAGTGCTAGAGAACATAGGAACTTTATGCCATGAAACTACTAAAGCTCTACATCCGGTATTCAGTGTGATTAATTCATATCCAACACTTCCACCTTTGCTTGGGTCAATATCATGATAAACACCAAAAATAGTGTTCATAAATAACGTATTATTGGGTAAATTACTATTAAATGACCAAGTAGAATATCCACCTGGTGTATTGTTCGTTAAATCAAATGTTAATACTCCATTTGATCCAATTAAACATTGATTAAAGTTATTGCCATAAAAACAAAAGTCAAAAGGGAGGTTCACTACAGGTGACCAAACATCATCAATGTTAACACTAACTGGGTTTTGCAAACATGCAAATTGATAGGGTGGATTATAAGGGATGTTTGTCACGCTATATGATGTTGTTTGAGCAATTGGAGTATAAATTGCTTCAATGTCTACACAACTTGAAGCAGTGTTACAATCTATAGGAAATGGGTCTGCACCATTCAATCCCAAACCTCCACTAATTACATCCGGGCAAGCTAAAGAAGTAGTTCCGGTTCCATTACCAAAAATACATGGACAATTGATGATAAAACTAACATTACCA
Organism: Flavobacterium filum DSM 17961; assembly: GCF_000425465.1. Classification (GTDB taxonomy): domain Bacteria; phylum Bacteroidota; class Bacteroidia; order Flavobacteriales; family Flavobacteriaceae; genus Flavobacterium; species Flavobacterium filum. Next base: position 57,125 of record NZ_AUDM01000008.1, read on the forward strand.
CCTGTTGTTGACTCGGGGTCAAGTAAAAATAAATATTCTACTCCGGCTGTTAAATTAATGTTTGCAGCCGGTGCTGCTCCTGAAACTGCACTAATACAAGTCCATCCTGTACTTCCGCAACCCGAAGATGCTATTTTGTATTGATAATCTATAGTTCCAAATGATGATAATTGTTGAAGTGAATATAGTCCAGTTGTAGCTGGAGTAAAACTAAAAATCATTTCATTTCCTGGAGTAGTCCAACCACAAGCTGAATTAGCGAAAGAACCGGAGCCACCAGCAATATTTACATTGATTTGTAAACCACATGAGGTTATGGTAGTAATGGCAGAGCATGGGTTAACTGGCGTTGTGATGCAAGCAGTGAATGTTCCTTGGCCGGAGCCATTTGAATAACTGTAAACTCTAAAAAAGTAAGTATTTCCAATCGTTAGCCCTGAAATCGTGGCTGATTCAGCACCAGAAATTGTATTGTCTGAACAAGCTAAACTTGTGAGGGATGCACAAGGTCCGCTAAATACTTGTAAAACTGCATCTGAAAGAGTACCAGGTGTTACTGTAACACTATGAATAGTTGATGTCGCTACAAAACTATACCATACATCATCATCTGCGGTACCTAAACAACCGCTTTGAGATTGAGTTGCACCAACAGTAGTTCCGCTTGTTGTGGAAGTACAACTCAAATTTGAATTTACGGCAACATTTATGGCTGTTGCACAGTTGTCATTAGAAAGTGGAGGAGGTGCTGCAGTACAAGTTCTACTGATGGTAAATGTACCTGTTGTTGTGCTTCCTGCTAACCAATGAGCTACATAAACATAATAGGTAACACCATTTACAGTTGTAAAAGTTGCAGTTTCTGGAGCGGCATCTGTACAAGCAATATTGGTCATTGAACCGCAAGTTCCTGTTGAAACGGATAATTTAATATCAAAGGCAGGGTTTGTTGTGATTGTAGTTTGCTGACCATCTCCAACAAAAGTGTACCAAACACCATAATTGGACATCGAACAGCCTGAAACATTGGCAATATTTGTCGTATTTACAGTAGTTCCGGCTAGATTTGTTGTTCCGCATGGTAAAGCAGTAGCATTTGAACATAAGTCATTAGCCGGAGGTGTTGGAGCTGTACTACAAGTTCTACTGATGGTAAATGTACCTGTTGTTGTGCTTCCTGCTAGCCAATGAGCTACATAAACATAATAGGTAACACCATTTACAGTTGTAAAAGTAGCAGTTTCAGGAGCGGCATCTGTACAAGCAATATTGGTCATTGAACCGCAAGTTCCTGTTGAAACGGATAGTTTAATATCAAAGGCTGGATTAGTTGTAATTGTAGTTTGTTGACCATCTCCAACAAAAGTGTACCAAACACCATAATTGGACATTGAACAACCTGAAACATTGGCAATATTAGTGGTATTTACAGTTGTTCCAGCTAGATTTGTTGTTCCGCATGGTAAAGGAGTAGCATTGGAGCATAAATCATTTGCTGGAGGTGTTGGAGTGGAGCATGAAGTACAAGTTATAGTTGTTGTACAACAGTTTGTAGCTGTACCACACCCCGCATTTGTGTTGTAATGAACATAATATGTTCCAGATGATGTAGCGGTAAATGTGTGTGGTGAATTACCATGACTAATTACAGTTCCATTGTAACTTCCTGATCTTACGGTAATGTATCCTCCACAAGAATTAGAAACTTGATATGTATTTCCTGAAACTATGGATGAAATTGTACTGTATTCTGTTTGATAGTTACATGTACTAATGGTAACAGGAACATTAGCTGTAGGAGCAGTTGCTGAACCCCATGCGGATGTGTTTGTACATTGTGCATTTGTTTCAATGCTCGATATAAATGTTACAATTAAAAAAATAAATTGAATGCATTTAAAAGGAAAAAAGATCCCCCAATATCTTTTTTTCATTTTAGTAGTTTTAGTAATTAATTTACTAAAATAGTTTACTTTTTTTGAAATTTAACGAATTACTGTCAAAATGTTAATAAAATGTTTAAATTTTCATGTGTGCTGTAAGAAAAAAATTAAAATACAAAAAAAGGGATGTGAAAACATCCCTTTTTTTGGTTACGTTGTTTTGATTTAAAAAATAACTTTTTTCGAAGTAATTGTACCGTCTTTTAATTCGATTTTTAGTAAAAGTGTACGGTTAATTTTTTCAATTCCTTTTAAATCAACACTTTTTGAATTTACATTTTCATATTTTTTTAATAATCTTCCATAAATGTCATACACCAAAAGTGTTTTAATCTCATCATTTTTACTTTCCACTTCCACTTTATCATTTGTTTTGACATTTACCTTTTGTGAATCTTCATTAATTGATGCAAAAGTTGAATCTTGACTATTAAATACAATTTCAAAGCGATTATCAAAAGTTCCAATATTTGATGAGAATGTGTAAGGTGCCTCATTTAGGTTGTGAATTTGATTCGTGAAATTATCTTTCAGGTATATGATTTGACCATTATTTTTAAAGAATCCATCAACAGAAGCAATTGCGATAGTATAATTACCTGTAGTTGAAACTTTATAGCCTAGAGGAATAACATCGTTCACATCAAATGGCCATTTTCTACCTTGAATACTAGCTTTTTCATTTTCAATAAGTGAGTATAGTACTAATGCATTATCAACTTTTGTGTAAGCATCAAACATTCTGTCTTTTCCATTAGTCGCCCCAAAAATATAGCCTACTAGAGTTCTACTTACACTTCCATTAGCTGCAACTAAATCTAACCAAATTCTATTTTTGTCATTCTCTAACTTTGGAGTAGAAGTGGCACTGTTTTTATAAAATTGTGTATTATTACTTTCTACTCTCATACTATTATTGAATGTAACATCAACAGTGGTAGCAGGTCCATCTAACATGGCTACAAAGAAGCTTTGTCCTGCAGGGATATAACCGTCATACGTTGCAGGTCCGCTAATTGTTCCTGTACCATTATGAATAATATAATCGTTTGAAGAATAATTATATTGGAAACTTCCATAGAAAGGATTCCCGTTTGCATTACTTGGTAAGCTTCCATGAGTCCATACTCTAATTGAACCTTCTAAATCAGGGTTTGCAGCCATAAAATCTGTAAATCGAATGGCAGATGGATATGGATTTCCAATAAGATTGAAATTATCATCCATATTTGTAATCATCACTCCATTAGTTCCGGCATAATCTGCACCTGTATTATTTCCTCTTGAAACTGGAATAGTAATAGTTCCATTGTTCGGAACACCTGTAAATGTTGCCGTAAATGTTTGAGCAGTTGTATTGTTAAATGAACTAGGACCTCTTACAATATATCCTTTTGAAGCCACCATTGTTTCATTTGCATTAGCCCAATTTCCAAATCCGCCATTTGAGTTAGCTATTGTAGGATTCCACATGAATCTTGCTGAAGTAGGTGTGCCAGGGGATAAATTGTTTAGATGAAAATTTTGAACTGGAGATGACCAATATACATAATCACTTCTTCTAATTGATGTACTTCTGTTGTATCGAATATTTCCTGTGTTAGTAGCTTCATTTACCTGAACTAAACTTGCATTATTTTGAAAATCCATTGTACCGGTTGGTTTTACGACAACTTGGTCAATTATTTTCAAATGATTACCCTCTTGGATGGTTAATGTTGCATTATCTCTTACATCTATGTTAAATCCATATCCAACATAGTTAGTTCCACTAATAATAGGATTGTTTGCTGTAGCATGTACAATAATACAATCTTCGTCTGTTGGAACACCAATAGGGGTCCAATTATTCGGAGTATTCCAGTCTGTATTTACTGAGCCATTCCAAGTTTTAGGTCTTCTTACATGGAAGGAACGTATTCCATAACAACCTCTTTCAATATTGTAAACCCTAGCATAAATCATTTGTGGATTGGATGTTTCAGAAAAATTTTCAGGATCAGGTATAGGGCTAACATTGTTATGAGCATTTGTTAAATTTGTAAAATAACTAATACCGTAAATTGGAGATGGGTATAGAGCATGTAATCTTGGACTATTTTCAGTTAAATCAAATGGTTCCCCAAAATTACATTTTATAATATTTCTTGGTTGCAAAGGGGTTATTTCCGGGAAGATTTCAATCGTTACTTCATCTTCAACAAAACAACCTGGGTTACCTTTAATTGAGGCTCTTACTTTGTAATCACCCCACTCAGTTACATTATAAGTAGGTCCTGTTGCACCTGAAATCTCTACTTCATCTTGATACCATATAAAATCGAATATAGTTGCATCTAATTCAGGATCAAGTAAAACACTTTCACCATAGCATAAAGCTGTATTGTTATCGATAAATAAATTATCACCTAAGGCAATATCTCCAATTGAAAAGCTGCTTCCTTTTATAAATACTGCGGAATCAAGCAAAGTATCTAATCGGTCAGCAATCGCTAATTTTATTCTGTAAGCTTGTCCTGGAACTACACTTCCAATAGCTGTTAATGGTACAGTTGCTCCATAAAAATTAATTGGAGCACTAGTAGGATTACTCAAGAAATAATTGCCAAAATAACTTTGATTAACTGAACTACAACCACCATTGTATAGTTGATCTCTAATACTTACAACAGATATTGGAGTAGAAGTAGAAGGTACAACTGCTATGTTTGTAGTCACTCCGGTATTTAAATTCGTTAAAAGAAATATAAACGTATCTGAGAAATCACATTGATAAAATCCATATTCATTTGACGCAAATAAAAAGTCAAAACTAATGGTACTTTGAAATGGAACAAAATCAAATTGTATATAACTCGCATTTAAAGCAGTTTGAGGAGAGCCGGAAACAGCAGACATAACAGCTTGAACATCAGTATCACCTAACCAGCCATTACCTCCAACAGAGTTGGTAGCGTTATTAATTGGACCAGCAGCAAAATTTGCATTTCCAGAGGTTAATACTATTCCATTATCAAAAGGGAATGTAGCACCATTTCTGTCAAAGTACCCTATTCCATTTGCATCGCCATAATTAGTACCTGTAGATGAATTAATATTGGTAATGCTTACACAACTATTTTCAAATAAAACTTCTCTAACCAATTGATCTACGGTGTGTGAAGTTGTAGATGTGTTAACTACAATTGGAGTTGTTACACACATAGTAAACGTACCATTTCCAGAACCATTATTGTAACTATAAACCCTTACAAAATAGGTTTGACCAATAGTTAAACCACCTAATGAAGCTACCTCAGGACTTGAACCAACTGTTGCATCGATACAAGCAAGACTGCTTAAGGTTCCACATGTTCCACTAAAAACTTGTAAAACAGCATCATTAAGAGTTCCAGGTGTAACAGTTACCAAATGACTTTGAGCAGTAGCGACAAAACTGTACCAAACATCATCATCAGCTGAACCAGTACAACCTGCAATAGATGGTCCTGCATAAACAGTTGTTCCTGATGTTGTAAGTGTACAATTTGTATCAGTATTTACATCAAGTGGAGTTGCAATAGAACAATGGTCATTCACTGAGTTTGGTAAGGTTGTAGCACATATCGTAAATGTACCCATACCTGAATTATTTGCAAAACTATATACACGAACAAAATATGTTTGGCCAACAACTAAACCAGAAAGTGTTGCTGTTTCTGTACTTGATCCGGCAGTTGCGTCTCTACATATTACACTTGAAAGTGAGCCACAACTACCACTAAAAACCTGTAATACAATATCATTAATTGTTCCAGCCGAAACAGTTATTTCATGATTAGAAGAAGTGGCTATAAAACTATACCATACATCATCATCAGCCGTTCCGGTACAACCACTTTGAGACTGGGTAGCTCCGATTGTAGTTCCAGATGTAGTGACACTGCAAGTAGTTGAAGGATTTACAGTTAATGCGGTAGCATTTGAACAATCATTGTTTGAAGGGCCAATTTGAGAAGTTAAAGAGATGTTATCAATTGCACCCGGAGGTTGATTACCAGTTGAATCATTATTTATCCACTCAAAAATAAGTCTAAAATTTTGCCCGGCATAATTTGATGGAATGATAAAAGAAGCAGATGTCCAACTACTTTGGTTTTCCAATTGAGCCAATAAAAATCTTCCCGTAGGTGTTGAACCAGTGGCAGTTACAGCTGTTCCATAAGTTGGCGTGTAAGATGTAGGAGTTAACCATATTCTTATTCGGTCATTACCATTTTGACCTCTACCTATCCAGTTAAAAGATAATCTAATGTCAGTTTCACCGCTTACTATACTTGTAACATCTCTGTAAAAATGAGTTCTTCTGTTAGCATTTAATGTATAACTGTGTGGAGGAGGTGTACTTCCTGTATTATTTGTAATGTATGCACATCTAGTTCCTGAAAATCCAGCTGTTGCACCAGTTGAGCATACCCATTGATTTTGTGTTGCTGTTCCTGTGGTAGAAGACCAGCCATTTGCTGCAAATGTTGCCCCGGATTCAAATCCTCCATTTGTTAAAGGGTTGATGTGAACAGTTTGTGAAGTTCCCACTACAAACATTAATAGCATTATCACTAATGACACAAATTTGTGTTTACTGTTTTTGTTTTCGTTTTTTGGTAAAGTAATCATTTTTTTCATGACTAAATTTTTTAATTAGGTTTTCTTACTAATTTTTGACGATTCAAATGTATGTTAAAATCGATAAAGTGAGTAAAAAAATCGATGAAATGCATAAAAATATAAAAAATGTAAGAAAAAAATAACATTATTGTTTTGTTTTTTTGTTGTAAAAGATGAAATTTGTTAAAAAATTATCTCTTATTTTTTAGGCTTAACTTTCATTTTTTAATTATATTTGTTCTTGTTCAAATAATTAATTATGAGAAAATTAGCCTTTTTTATCGTTGTTGTCTGCTCTGTGCTGTCTGTACAAGATGTGAATGCTCAGCTTTTTGTTAGTTCAGGAAGTTACGTTTACGTTCAAAATCAATATGTTACGGTAACAGAAGAAATTAATCTTGCTTCAAATGGTAATATTTTTCTAAGAGATGAAAGTCAAGTACTTCAAAAAAGAACTACTTCCAATAATACCGGGCTTGGCTCATTATCAATTTTTCAAGAAGGAACGGTAAATAATTTTCAATATAATTATTGGTGTTCTCCTGTAGGAACTTCATCTGCAACAGCTGGTAATTCAACTTTTACCATCAATCAATTTCATAGACCTACCAGTATAATCAATAGTAATCCTGCAGTTATTTTATCAAATTCTGCTCTAGATGGAATTGCATCTTCTTTATCTATTGCTCCAAGATGGGTCTTTCGTTTTTTAAATAATGAATTTTATGCTGATTGGGTTGTAACTAGAACAGATCCAATTAATGCAGGAGAAGGATTTACGATGAAAGGAACATCCGGCACGGACAATTCATTAACCCTTTTTGGTGTTCAAAATAATGCAGGGAGTGCACAACGCTATGATTTCAGAGGAAAACCAAATGATGGAAATATTGAGATTTTTGTCATGAATGCAAAATCAACACTAACGGGTAATCCATATCCTTCTGCAATTGACTTGAATGCATTTTTAACAGATCCGTTAAATAATGCAATAGATGGAAATGCACTTTTTTGGGAGCACGATAAGACAGTGAACTCTCATTTAATTGCACAGTACAGAGGCGGTTATGGTGTATATAATGGTTTATCTAGTGTATATACACCGGCAACATTTTATAATTATGATGGAGCAGGTAATCAAACTACACTGGCTAGCACTCCTTTGAATATGTATCAAAGAAGATTTTGTCCTGTTGGACAAGGGTTTCTTGTACGTGGAATTTCAAATGGTTCTGTTTTTATGCGAAATACATACAGAGTTTTTAGAAGAGAAGGTGTAGTTAATCAATCTCAATTTGAACGAAATGCTTTGGCGAACAGTGAAGAAAATAATTCTTTTTATGAGCACATTCCAAACGTAGCTGGAATTGATTATACGCAAGTGAGTAAACTTCCGGCTCCACATATTTTAGTGAATGCTTCTCTTAATGAACAAGCAGTTAGACAAATTGCAATGGTGTTTTTACCAACTTCAATTGATGGGCTTGATAAAGCCGATGCAAAATCAGCAGATGATGGAGGAAATCTTCCTTTTGATATGTATTTTGTTTTGGATAATAAAGAATATGTACAATCTGCTACTAGTTTTGATATTACAAAACGTTTTCCGGTTGGATTTAAAAACAATACCGCTTCTACTTTTAGAGTTGCAGTAGCTGACTTTGTGAATTTCAATGAGACTGAGAATGTGTATTTGTATGATAAAAACACTAACATATATCATGATATTAAAAATGCTGAATATCAATTTCAGATAGAACCAGGCGTTCATAATGAACGATATGAGATTACTTTCTTGGCTGAAACTTTATCCAATCCTAAATTCGACGGTAATTCACTTGATGTAGTTCAAAATAATACTATTCAAAACTTGATTATCTATAACCCAAATGCTCAGGATATAAAAGAAGTGGGGCTTTATGATTTGACCGGGAAAAGAATTTTCAGAAAAACTAAATTGGGTTCTAATGAAAATTATCAATTTTCAACAGCCGGATTGAGTGAAAGTATTTATATTGTGAAAGTTATTACTGCTGACAAAAATGAATTAAATAAAAAAATATCTGTTTTTCAAGAAAGATAAAATTGATTATTACAGTTAAAAGGAAACAGTCTTAGAAGGCTGTTTTTTTTATGCTATTTTTGTCAAATGGAAAGGATAATACAAAATCAATTTATCGGAACGTTTAAAAATAATATTCAATTATTTATAAAACGAGAAGATTTAATCCATCCATTTATTTCCGGAAATAAATATAGAAAGTTACAATACAATTTATCAAAAGCGAAAGAGGAGAACCATGCTGCTTTATTGACCTTTGGCGGAGCATATTCCAATCATATTGCAGCTGTTGCTTATGTCGGAAAAAAGTACGGATTTCAAACGATAGGTGTCATTAGAGGTGAAGAGTTGTTGTCAAAAATAAATGAAAATCCAACGTTGACATTTGCTCAGCAAAATGGTATGCAATTTGTTTTTGAATCGCGAGAAGAATATAGAAATAGACATGAGATGGAATACATTGAAAACTTACGACAGAAGTTTGGTGCTTTTTATCTCATTCCTGAAGGAGGAACGAATGATTTAGCTGTTAAAGGCTGTAAGGAAATTTTAACAGAAAATGACGCTGAATTCGATTATATTTGTTGCTGTGTTGGGACGGGCGGAACCATTTCCGGAATTATCTATTCTTCTCATGTAAATCAAAGAATAATTGGTTTTCCTTCTTTAAAAGGAGACTTTTTAAATGGAGAAATACAAAAATGGGTTACAAAGGATAATTGGGAGTTGAATAACGCCTATCATTTTGGAGGTTATGCAAAGATCAATAGTGAATTAATTGAATTTATGAACGATTTTTTTGTTCAAACATCTGTCTTGTTAGATCCAGTTTATACCGGTAAAATGATGTACGGAATATATGATTTAATTGAAAAAGAATTTTTTACAGCTAATTCAAAGATACTTGCCATTCATTCCGGAGGTCTTCAAGGAATTGAAGGGTTGAATCAAAAATTAGAAAAATTAAAATTGCCTAAAATTATAACAAATGTTTAAAAAGATTATTTTCTTATTGCTAAGTCTTTTTATTGTTGCTTGTTCAACAACAAAACCAACGGTAAGAACCACAAAATCAGTTCCGAAGAAAAATACAACAGTTAAAAAAGCACCTGTAAAGACTACATCAACGCGAAATACAACTTCAAATCCCACTTCATCAAATGAAACTACAAATAAACAAAGTCATACACTAGAAGCTACTTCAAATGTAAAAGTTACAACTGAAGTAGTTCTGAAATATATTGATGATTTTAAGGAAATTGCAAAAGATAATATGCGTCAGCATGGCATTCCTGCAAGTATCACCCTAGCTCAAGGAATTTTAGAATCCGGTGCCGGATTAGGACGTCTGAGTCAACAAGCCAATAATCATTTCGGTATAAAATGTCATAAAGAATGGAGCGGTCCAAGTGTTTCACATGACGATGATGCAGAACAAGAATGTTTTAGAAAATATCAACATCCGAGTGAATCGTATAGAGATCATTCATTATTTTTGACAAGCAGAAGTAGATATGCATCTTTGTTTACCTTGCCTGCTGGGGATTATGTTGCTTGGGCAAAAGGCTTAAAAGCCGCAGGTTATGCAACAGATCCAAAATATCCTGATAAATTAATTGGGTTGATAGATCGTTATAATTTACATCAATATGACGAAGAAGTAACCGGGAAATCTAATCAAAGAGAAAAAAAAGAAGTTGTTTCTGTTTCAAATGAAAAATCATACACGGTTGTTCAAGGCGATACCTTGTATTCTCTTTCCAAAAAATTCAACTTATCAGTTGATGAAATTCGAAAAAAGAATAATCTTAAGTCGGATTCACTTTCAATCGGACAACAATTAATATTAAAATAAAATTAGCATGAATTACCAAAGAAGTAGTCAGCTTTTTGCAGAAGCAGAAAAAGTGATTCCTGGTGGAGTAAATTCGCCTGTTAGGGCATTTAAAGGAGTAGGTGGGACTCCCATTTTTGTAAAAAAAGCAAAAGGAGCTTATCTATACGATGAAGACGATAACCGTTTAATTGATTATATCAATTCTTGGGGACCAATGATTTTAGGCCACGCGTATGAACCTGTTATAACAGCAATTACAGAAAGAGCCAAACTAGGAACTTCGTTTGGTATGCCAACTGAATTAGAAACAAAAATTGCAGAATTAGCCATTTCAATGGTGCCTGGTATTGATAAAATTCGATTTGTCAATTCCGGTACAGAAGCTTGTATGAGTGCCATTAGATTAGCAAGAGGATTTACAAAAAAAGATAAAATTATCAAATTTGCCGGATGTTATCATGGTCATTCTGATTCTTTTTTGATTCAAGCGGGAAGTGGAGCAAGTACTTTTGGAATACCAAATAGTCCAGGCGTGACACAAGGCACTGCAAAAGATACCTTACTTGCAACTTATAATGATTTGGAAAGCGTAAAAAATCTTTTTTCAAATAATTCAAATGAAATTGCGGCAGTCATTATTGAGCCCGTTGCCGGAAATATGGGATGCGTTCCACCCAAAGAGGGATTTTTAGAAGGATTAAAAAAACTGTGTTCTCAAAACAATGCATTACTGATTTTTGATGAAGTAATGACCGGTTTTCGATTAGCTAAAGGTGGAGCTCAAGAGTTATATTCCATACATGCAGATATTGTGTGTTTTGGTAAAGTTATTGGTGGTGGATTGCCAGTTGGAGCTTTTGCTGCCAGAAATGAAATTATGAATTATTTGGCACCTCTTGGTCCTGTATATCAAGCAGGAACTTTGTCTGGAAATCCTTTGGCAATGGCGGCTGGTTTGGCTATGTTGACTTCGTTAAATCAAGATGCATCAATTTTCAAAAGATTAGAAGAGAAAACAGCTTATCTTGAAAAAGGAATGCGAGAAGTTTTGACAAAAAACAATATAGATTTCACAATCAATAGAATAGGGTCAATGATTTCTGTACATTTTGATGCTGCACCGGTAATTGATTTTGAATCTGCAAAAAAAGGGGATAATCAATTGTTTAAAACATTTTTCCACGGCTTATTGAAGGAAGGGATTTATATTGCACCTTCTGCGTATGAAACATGGTTTATTACCGATGCTTTGACCTATGAAGATTTAGATTTTACAATACAAGCAATAAATAAAGTTTCGTTAGAAATGAAATAAAAAAAATCCCGAATTAATCGGGATTTTTTGTTGTTATTTAGAAGGTTTGTATTCCGTAATTCTTTGATACAATTCCGGTTTTTGTTTTAACGTACTTCTTTGCTCATCTGATAGACCTGCTAAAAGCTTTTCTCCATATCTTTGATAAATCATAGCTCTATCATTGTCATTTGTAGCATTCATAACGGCTTCATCACGCATGGTAAACAAAGTCATTAAATCATTTTTAAAACTTTCATCAATTTTTATAACAGATGTAATTTCGCTGATTGTTTTAATGTTAGCAGTTTTCATGTCCTCAGCAGACTTTTCTTGTTTTACATTAGCAGGTTTTAAAGTGCTTTGTGCATTTGAAGTCAATGAAAATGCAAACAAACATATACAGATGGAAACAAATTTTTTCATACTATTTATCTCTTTTTTATTAGTTAATGAGCGAATATAAGTTAAAATGGAATACAAACAAAATTTTAATTCAAAAAATGTTATTGCTTGTTTTTAGCATTTTGTCTTTTAGACATAAATTTTTCTTTTCTTTCCTCACGTTTTTCGATGTTCTCTTCCCATTTTTTAAATTGGTCGGCAGTAAGAATTTTTTTCATTTCTTCTTTTAAGGCTAATTTTTCATCCAGCATTTTACTTTGCATTGCGAAACGTTCATCTTTTGAAAGGTTTTCTCCTTTTTCTTTTTTTGATTTGATTTCATTTCGAGTTGCTTCTCTTTTTTTGGCTTGATTAAGCAATACTTTTTTTAATTGTTCCTGTTGTTTTGTATCCAAGCTTAATTCTAAAGTCATTTTTTTCAATTGAAGTTCAGCTTGTTGTTCAGGAGTAAACGATTCTAGCTTTTCCATTTTTGCTTTTCTTTCTTCCATTTTAGGTTTTTCATCTTGTGCAAAACAAACTAAGTTAAGTAATAATACTGTTGTTAAAACTACATTTTTCATGATGATTAAATTTTAAGATTTTGATGATAAGACAAGTCTCTTTACAAATGGTTTAATTCTTATGTTTTATTTAACAAAAAATCCCGAATATTCGGGATTTTGAATTATTTTTTATTTAAGCTCTACGGTTTTTGAATCACCTTCAACCAGTACTTTAATGAGGTTGTGTTTGGATAAACCTTTCATTGCTGCATCCCATTTTTTTCCACTCATCGCTGCTTTTTCTTTCAGTTCTGATAAAGCTATACTGTTGTTTTCTTTAAGAAGATTGGCAATTATTTTTTCATCATCTGTTAATTCAACTTGTTTTTTCTCCGGACGCATCTGAGGGAAAAACAAAACTTCCTGAATGGATTGATTATTCGTTAAAAACATGATTAACCTATCCATTCCGATTCCTAATCCGGAAGTTGGTGGCATGCCGTATTCTAAAGCTCTTAAAAAATCGTTGTCAATAAACATCGCTTCGTCATCTCCACGATCAGCCAATTTTAATTGATTTTCAAAACGTTCTCTTTGGTCAATGGGGTCATTTAATTCAGAATAAGCATTAGCTACTTCTTTGCCGCAAATCATTAATTCAAAACGCTCGGTCAATTCAGGGTTTGAACGGTGTTCTTTACACAAAGGACTCATTTCTTTGGGATAATCAGTGATAAATGTTGGTTGGATAAAATTTCCTTCACATTTAGCACCAAAAATTTCATCAATTAACTTCCCTTTACCCATAGAATCATCTACAGGAATGCCCATTTCAATAGCTGCTTTTCTGATTTCTTCTTCCGTTTTTCCGGAAATATCAAAACCGGTAAATTGTTTAATGGCATCAGTCATTGTTACTCTTGGATAGGGAGCTTTAAAATTTACTTTATGCTCTCCAAAAGTGGCCTCAGTTGTTCCATTTACTTGAACAGCACAATATTCCAATAGATTTTCAGTGAATTCCATCATCCAATTATAATCTTTATACGCCACATAAATTTCCATGGCTGTAAATTCGGGATTATGGGTTCTGTCCATTCCTTCGTTTCTGAAATTTTTTGAAAATTCATAAACGCCATCAAAACCACCAACAATTAATCTTTTTAAATATAGTTCGTTGGCAATTCGCATGTATAATGGAATATCTAAGCTATTATGATGTGTTATAAAAGGTCTGGCAGCTGCTCCCCCCGGAATAGATTGCAATATGGGTGTTTCCACTTCAAAATATCCTTTTTCATTAAAGAAATTACGCATAGCATTGAACAATTTTGTTCTTTTTACGAAAACTTCTTTTACTTGTGGATTCACAACTAAATCAACATAACGCATTCTGTATCTGAGTTCAGGATCTGTAAATGCGTCATAAATATTTCCTTCTGAATCAGTTTTAGGTAAAGGTAATGGCTTCAGAGTTTTACTCAACAATTTTAAATCTGTAACCTTTACTGTTTTTTCGCCAACTTGTGTCGTAAAAAGTGTGCCTTCAACACCAATAAAATCGCCTAAATCAATTAATTTTTTGAAAACTTCGTTGTATAAGTCTTTGTTTTCGCCCGGACAAAGTTCATCTCTGTTTACATACAATTGAATTCTCCCTTCGCTATCTTGCAAAGAAGCGAAAGAAGCTTTTCCTTGAATTCTGGAACTCATTATTCTACCAGCAACAATTACCTTTTTACCTTCTTCAAATTTGGTTTTAATGTCTTTTGAAGTATGATTAACAGGAAATAAATCCGCAGGATACGGATTAATGTCCATTTGTCTTAAAAGGTCTAATTTTTCTCTACGAATAATTTCTTGTTCCGATAGTTGCATAATGTCCAAAATTTGAGCTGGCAAAGATAGTTATTATTTAAATATCTGTCAAAGTCAAAATAAGAATCGATTTCAATAGATTTTGATTTGTTTTTTTTCGAAATTACACCTTAATATATATGCTCTTTAAATTGTATCTTTGTTTTTTTTAAAATTAGATATGAACAAAACTATTATTCTTGAAGATTTGCATCAAAAAGCGTATCAAGCAACTTGGGATTTACAAGAAGAGTTGTTTCAAGAAATTGTGGATATAAAAATTCAAAACAGAAGAGAAAATAGTATTCTGGAAACACCGAATTACTTTTTATTTGTTGAACATCCTCATGTTTATACTTTGGGTAAAAGTGGCGATTTTTCAAATTTATTGTTAAATGAAAAACAACTTACCGAAAAAGGAGCTGAGTTTTTTAAAATTAATAGAGGCGGAGATATTACGTATCATGGTCCCGGACAAATAGTTGGTTATCCCATTTTAGATTTAGAAAATTTTTTTACGGATATTCATAAGTATTTGCGTTTGCTAGAAGAAGTCATCATTCTTACTTTGGCCGATTATGGATTGAAAGCGGAAAGAAGTCCTGGAGAAACCGGGGTATGGTTTGATGTTGGAACTCCATTTGCCAGAAAAATTTGTGCTATGGGTGTAAAAGCTTCAAGATGGGTTACCATGCATGGATTTGCTTTGAATGTAAATGTTGATTTGTCTTACTTTGATTATATCATTCCCTGTGGCATAAAAGGGAAAGCTGTTACAACACTTCGTAATGAATTAGGAGTGCAACATGTTGATGAAAATGAAGTAAAAGAAAAAATTCAATTTTATTTTGAACAATTGTTCGAAGCTACTTTTAAGATACAATCATAAATCTAACGTATATTGATCAGGCAATAACCGAAAGCTAATGCGGTGGTATTTTGTTATGCCAAATTTAGCAATAGCCTCTCGGTGTTCTTTTGTTGGATAACCTTTGTTTTTATTCCAATGATACATTGGAAATTCTTCATGAATATTATTCATATAATCATCACGATAGGTTTTAGCTAAGACGGACGCTGCGGCAATACTTTTATATTTACTATCACCTTTAACAATACATTGAAAAGGAATGTCCATTATTGGTTTAAATCGATTACCATCAACAATTATATATTCAGGTATAGGATTTAATTTTTTGATGCTTTCTTGCATGGCAAAAATAGAAGCGTTCAAAATATTTATTTTGTCAATTATTTCCGGTTCGATGTGTTCAAAATGAAAAGCAATAGCTTCTGCTTCAATAATAGGTCTAATCTTTTCTCTTGTTTTTTCAGAAAGTTGTTTAGAATCATTTAATTCTTTTAAGAAAAAGTTGTCCGGTAAAATGACAGCCGCTGCTGTAACCGGACCGGCTAAACAACCTCTTCCGGCTTCATCGGTTCCACATTCAATTAAATAATCAGAAAATTTTTGTAAAAGCATAATTGGAATTTTTTTATTTGGTCACGCAACCAAATCAATTTTTTTGCATCTAAAGTATAAGTTTGTGCTTTAACATCGAACTGTCTGCAACTTTTTTAACACAAATAAATAATATTATTCCGAAGTAATATTTGTTTATTTAATAAATTATTAAGAAGTTTGCGGAATAACTAACTCAAATAAATTTAATATGAGATCGAAGTTCAAATGGATTTTTACGCTTTTACTAGCGTTTTCAATGCAGTTTTCGTTCGCACAAGAGAAAACTGTAACAGGTACTGTTACTGATGCTAGCGGTATGCCGTTGCCAGGAGCAACAGTTGTTGTAAAAGGTACCAACAGAGGTACATCAACAGATTTTGATGGGAAATTTTCTATCAAAGCAAGTGCGGGAGAAATTTTAGATATTTCTTTCGTAGGTTACAAAGCGTCTTCAATTAAGATTGGAGCCTCGAATGTTGTTAATGCTTCTTTAGTAGAAGATAATCAATTAGGAGAGGTGGTAGTAATCGGACAGGCTATCAAAAAAGAGAAAAAAGCTCTTGGTTATGCTGTTACTACAATTTCTAATGAAGATTTTGCTGCAAAACCATCAACTGATGTAGCTAGAGCACTTACTGGAAAAGCTCCAGGGGTGAATATCCAACAAACAAGTGGTTTGTCTGGTTCTGGTACAAACATCATTGTACGTGGTTATTCTTCTATTACGTTAAGTAACCAGCCTTTGTTTGTTGTAGATGGGGTTCCTTTTAACTCTGATACAAACAACGATAGAGGTTTTACAACGGGTGCAACAACTTCATCAAGCCGTTTCTTAGACTTGGATCCAAATACAATTGAATCTGTAAGTGTTTTGAAAGGTTTATCTGCAACTACTTTGTATGGTTCTGCCGGTAGAAATGGTGTAATCTTAGTTACAACAAAAGCGGGTAATTCAAAAGCAATTAACAACAAAATGAGTGTATCTGTTACTCAATCTTATTTTGCTACTGAAATTTCTAAATTACCTGAATACCAAAACAATTATGGTAATGGTTTTTATCAAAACTATTCGCCTGCATTTTCAAACTGGGGGCCAAGATTTGGTACTGCCGGTCAGCAAGGTATTGCTGCTGATGGTACTATCCCTCATTGGTATTCTGGTGTTGCAGGTTATGACACTATTTTTCCAGAATATCAAGGTGTTAGAGTTGCTTATGCTCCTCAAAATAACGTAAAACCATTCTTTAGTACAGGTGCTGCTAATTCAACAACTGTTAGTGTTGGAGGGCGTTCTGAAAGTACAAATTACAATTTAAGTATTGGTAGAACTGATGATAAAGGTTTTATAGAAAACAATAACTATCAAAGGATGAACCTTAACATGGGAGGTCAAACTAAATTGAGTAATAAATTTACAATTTCTTCTGTTGTAAATTATTCTAAAATTGATAAAGTGTCTCCTCCTACTGCAGCAGGTTTTGGTTCTAATCCATTAGCAGGTGCTGTTTCAGCTTTTGCAAACATATTATATGTTCCAAGAAGTTTTGATTTGTTTGGTGTACCTTACCAAAATCCAATTGATGGTTCATCTGTTTACTACAGAACAGATATTCAAAATCCTAGATGGACGTTGAAAAATGTTGAAGAAACAGAAGATGTTAGACGTATGACCGGTAATGTTACTGCATTATATGACATCAACAGTTGGTCTAATATTTCTTACAGAGTAGGTTATGATGCTTACAATCAAGTTCAAGAATTTAAAGTAAATAAAGGTGGGCCACAAAGTCCAGATGGTTCTATGAGAACTACAAGCAGAATTAATACTATTTGGGATCACACATTGTCTTATAATTTTGATAAGCAATTGGGTGGTGAAAATTCTAAATGGAATTTAGATGGTACTGTTGGTTTCAACCCAAGACAAGAAGCTTTTAATTATACTTCTACTACTAGTACTGTACAGTTCCTTTTTGGTTTTATGGATCATCAAAACTTTGAAAACCGTGTAAACGATAGTTTTAAATCGGTTCAAAATGTTGTGGGATTGTATGGAAGTTTTACATTAGCTTACAACAAATATTTATACTTTAATATGCAAGGAAGAAATGATTGGGCTTCTACATTAGAAAGTGCTAACAATTCTATTTTCTATCCTTCTGCTTCTATTTCTTTTGTTCCTACAGATGCATTTTCAGGATTGAAAAATAACAAAGCTTTAAATTATTTGAAATTAAGACTAGGATATGGTACATCAGCAGGTTTCCCAAGTCCTTATCAAACGAGAATTGGTTTATCTTCTGGTACTAATGTCTTCAACAGCCCTTATGGTGGTGTGGTGAATTTCTTAGCTATTGATAGTCAGCTTGGTAATTTGAATTTAAAGCCAGAGTTGCACAGAGAAGTTGAATTTGGTATCGAGAGTACGTTTTGGGATAGAAGATTTACTTTGGATGCATCTGTTTATGATAAACGTTCTTTTGATTTATTGTATGTTAGAAATTTAGATCCATCAACTGGTTTTACCAATACATTTGATAACATTTCTGAAATTTCTAACAAAGGGGTTGAAATTTCATTAAATGCTAAAATTATCAGACCAAAAACAGATGATGGTTTTAAATGGGATATGACCGGTATGTACACAACTAACAGAAATATCGTTGAAAGCTTAGGTTCTGATTCAGCTGGACAAGCTTTTGCAGGATTTACAAATCTTGGTAACTTTGCAGTTGAAGGAAGACCTTATGGCGTGATTTATGGTTCTGCTATAGCAAGAGATGCTAATGGTAATAAAATTGTTGATTACAACGGAAGTTATTTAGCTACTGATGATGTAGTTGAAATTGGTGACCCTAATGCGGATTTTAGATCAACATTAATTAATGAATTCGCTTATAAAAATTTCTCATTACAATTCCAAATTGAATATACGCATGGCGGTGATATGTATTCAACTACTGCTTCTGCTTTGATTTCAAGAGGTTTAACAAAAGATACTGATTTTGATCGTTCTCAAACTTTTGTATTGCCTGGTGTATTGCCTAATGGTAACGTTAATAATATTCAAATACCAGCTGCACAATGGGGCTTTGAAAACAATGGTTTTGTTATTGATGAGCAAGCAATTTTTGATGCAACAAACTTAAGATTAAGAGAGGTTTCATTATCGTATAATTTCCCTAAAAAGATGATTGAGAGAACTCCTTTTGGTAAAATTTCAATTTCTTTTATTGGTCAAAACTTGTGGTTCAAAGCTTTCAATTTTCCAAAATATGTTAATTTTGACCCAGAAGTATCAAGTTTAGGTGTTGGTAATGGTCAAGGATTTGATTACTTAACCGGACCAACAGCAAAACGTTATGGTTTCAACCTTAACTTAACTTTCTAAAATTCTATGAAAATGAAAAATAAATTTTTAAAATTATTTGTAGCTATTGGAATATTTTCTCTAGCTTCATGTGAAACAACAGAGTTAGATTTGTTAGTTGATCCTAACTCTCCTTCTCCTGATCAATTGGATCCTAACTTTGTATTTAATAGTATTCAGTTAAGCTTACCTGGCTATGTAAATGCTGTAAATGGTTTTACAAGACAGGTTACAAGACAAACCGCGATGACAGGTGGTACAACATATAATAATGCTTATCAAGAAGTTAGTTTTAATGGTATTTGGGGTTCTGGATATGGAATTCTTAATGATATTAAAGGGATGGAACCAAAAGCTACAGAACTAGGATTAAATTATCATTTAGGTGCTTCTAAGGTAATTAAAGCTTATGTATGGTCTTCTTTAGCAGATGTTTTCGGTGATATTCCTTATTCTGAGGCTCTTTTGGGTAATGCTAATCTTTCTCCTAAATTTGATAACAGTGCTGATGTTTATAAAGGTGCTTTAACTGAATTAGATGAAGCAATTACATTATTATCACAACCTGCTTTAATTTATCCTAAACAAGATTTATATTATGGTGTAGGTGGTGGAGTTAATTCATCAACTCAAGCTAAATGGTTAACTGTAGCAAAAACATTAAAATTAAAGCTATTAAATAATGCTAGATTAAATGGTACAGCTTTGGGTGTAAATATTGCAACTGAAATGTCAACTTTATTAGCAGAAAATGATTTAATTGATACAGTTGATGAAGATTTTTCTTTTAAATATGGTACTTCAAGAGCATTACCTAATTCACGTCATCCTAATTATAATACTTTCTATGAAAATGCTACTACTATAGGTGGTTCATATATTGGAAATTATTTTATGTGGACAGTTGTTGGAGAAAAAGCGGTTGCAGATCCTAGGAGACCTTTTTACTTCTTCAGACAAGATACTAATACTGTTGGTGAAACAATCTTTACTTTAGGCTGTGCTTATCAATCACGTCCATCTCACTATAACAGTGCTACTTTTGCTTCATTTTATCAACCAGCTGTATTAGCGCCATTTTGTGTAGCTACAACTTCAGGTTATTGGGGTAGAGATCATGGTGATGGTTCTGGATTACCACCAGATAATGCAAAAAGATCTGTTCCTGGTGTTTATCCAGTTGGAGGAAAGTATGATGAAGGTGTTCAAGAAAGTGTTCAAACTAATGGTACTGCTGGTTTCTTAGGAGCTGGTGTAATGCCAATTTTAATGAGTTCTTGGGTTGATTTTATTAAAGCTGAAGCTGTATTAACTCTTGGTGTTAGTGGTGATGCAAGAGCATTATTAGAATCTGGTATTAGAAAGTCTATAAATACAGTTGCTAATTTCAAAACCGGTCTACCTGCTCCAACTGTTGCAGCTGTTGACAATTATGTAAATTATGTATTAACTGCTTATGACGCATCTACCGATGCAAGAAAATTAGAGATTGTAATAAAAGAGTATTATGTAGCTGCATGGGGTAACGGTTTAGAGTGTTATAATAACTATAGAAGAACAGGTTATCCAAGTAATATGCAACCTACTTTAAATCCTTCTACAACTGATTATTTCTATACTGCCTTGTATCCATCTGACAGTACAGTAAATAATCCAAATTCACCTGCTAATTCTAGAACTAAGAGAGTGTTCTGGGATCCAGGTAACTTAGTATTAAACTAAAAAAAATAAATTATGAAAAGAATTTTTTTATTATTAATGACTGTTGCTTTGTTCTCTTGTGAGGACGAAAGCAGAATTCCTACACCAGATCGTGTAGCTGGAGCTTTTGTTTATATTGATAAGACAAAACCTGTTATCGACGTAACGCAAATTGCTACTTCAACTTTTGAAGGTGTTTTGAATAACCCAAGTGGTAATGTTGTAAAATATGATTTGTATGTAAGAAGAGTTTCTGGTGGAATAGCTGGTGATTATGCTCTTTTAGAGTCTATTACTTCATTCCCTTACAATTTATCTGTTTCTGCTGGTGAAGTTGCTACTGCATTAGGTTTACAGTTATCTGAAATTTTACCTGGTGATCGTTTTGATTTTTGGGCAGAAACGTTTGATGCTAATAATGTTAAAACAACATTTAATGAGCTTGCACCTAATACACAGGGTGAGGTTGGTGTAAAACAAGCATACAAATTTAATACATATGTATCATGTCCTTTCGTTCAAGCTGACGCTATTGGTGTTTATGAGTTTACAGAAGATGCTTTTGCAAATGAAACTGATGTTTTTGAAGTAATTGCGGGTTCTAGTGATGACAAAGTTATTATGGTAGATCCATTTGGTCACCCGAGTGCCTTCAATATTGAAGTTGTTGTAGAATTAGGTTCAGGTATTGCCACTATTGAAAGACAAAATGCTTGGGATCCTTCTTATTACAGTTTACCTGCAAATTATGGTACAGCTACAATTGGAACAAATGGTTCAGCTAGTTTCTTTTTCTCATGTACGGGAACAATAAATTTCTCTGTAAAACATGATGTTGCAATTGGAACGTATGGATTTAAAAATTTCAAAGCACAAAAATTGTAAACCTTAACCATTCGATTTTTTATCGATGTTAAAACAAACTTAAGTATGAAAAAAATAATTAATATTTTTTATGTCGCAGTGCTAACTTCAATGTTTGTATCCTGTGAACAAAATGATAGAATTTCTGGTTCTCCAGAACAAAATGATGATATTGTAACATTGACAGGTGTTATTTCATCATCTGAGGCTTCTGTTGTTGCAGGTCAAACAATTTCTTTTACAGCTACGATTCCTCAAACATTTGAAGGAGATGTTGATGTTGAAGCTACTGCAATTTTACCTAATGGAGTTAAAACTACTTCATTTGTAACTATTCCTGCAGGACAAACTACAGCTACAGGCGAAATTGAAGTTCCTGCTAGTGAAGCTCCTGTTTTAATGCCATTTAATAATAATATGAAACTTTTCTTGTCTGCAATTTTATTGTCTGTAGGAGAAGAAGGTACGCATTATTTATTAAATTCAAATGAGCTTTCTTTAGATTTCGGTGATTCTGAAACTCCTGCTGCAAATATTACTCGTTTACAAGTAAGATTTGATTGGAAAGGACCTTACGGAGAAGCGGAGAATGATTTAGATCTTTATTTATTAAGATTAAATCCTGACAATTCACTTACTGTAGTAGGTACTGGATTTACTGGAACTCGTTATGAAAATGGTGCTATTTTAAATACTGCTGTTGATGGTACATATATTGTTGCTGCTGAATCTTACACTTTGACTTATGGGTCTGAATTAGGTTCATTGCCTTACAGATATGTGTTGCGTTATCCAGATAATTCTGTTAAAACTTTTGCTGGTACTTTCACTGATTTCACTGAAGGAGATTTTATTGAAGTATTGCAAATCGTTAAAACTACTGTTGATGGTGTTGTTTCTTACGATGTTACTCAATTGTAATTTTATCTTAATCATATTAAATCCCATTCGAAAGAATGGGATTTTTTTTTGTTAAAAAATATTTATTTTATCTTGTTTTTTATGTAAAAGTTTTAAATTTACCATCTTAATTAAATTTACTATGAAAAATAAAATACTTTTCTTTTTTGTTTTTGTATTTTCTTTGGTTTTACATGCACAAACTAAAGAAGAAAGAAATAAAATTATTGCCTCTTATGATTTTGCTAAAAATGAGTTATTTAAGGCAGAATTAAAAAAACGTTTTGTAAACGAAAAATTATTTATGCAAGATTTTTTGTCTAGAAATGCATTGCCACACTCTTACACTACAAAGGATGGAGCTTTTGCTGAATTACAATTTGTAACTAGTGAAGGTTATCCAATTTATTACATGACACACAACACCGGTGCAGGTATTACCATTAGAGCCAATCGTCTTCATACAGGAGGAACATTAGGACTAAATGTTAATGGACAAAATATGATTGCAGGTGTTTGGGATGGTGGTGCAGTAAGAACTACCCATAATGATTTTGGTGGTGCAAACTCAAGAGTAACTCAGAGAGATGGAGCTACTACACTTAGTGCTCACTCAACGCACGTTTCTGGTACAATTTGCGGAAGTGGAACAAATCCTGCATTACATAGAGGTGTTGCTTATCAATCATCAGTTTGGGCTCATGATTGGAATTCAGATATTTTAGAAGTAATTGATAGATGTGAAGAAGGATTATTAGTTTCGAATCACTCTTATGGTTTTGGATTGTTTGACAACAATGGAAATGTTCAAATTCCACAATATTATTTTGGAGCTTATATTCAGACTTCTCAAAACTGGGATATTGTGATGAATATGTATCCTTATTATCAATATGTAACTGCTGCAGGAAATGACAGAGCAAGTAATGCTTTAGTAAATGATAAAGGTGGATATGATTTATTATCAGGAACAAAACTTTCTAAAAATGGAATTACCGTTGGAGCTGTAAATCAAGTAACAACTTATACTTCAGCTACTAGTGTTAGTATGTCTGATTTTAGTAATTGGGGGCCTTCTGATGATTCAAGAATCAAACCGGATATTGTAGCAAAAGGTGTTTCGGTTCTTTCTCCTGTTAGTACTTCAAATACTTCAAGAGCTTCTTATGATGGTACATCAATGGCTTCTCCTGGTGTAGCTGGTGGTTTATTATTGTTGCAACAACACCATAATAATGTTTTTGGTAGTTATATGAGAGCTTCTACTGTAAAGGGGTTAACTTTGCATACTGCTGATGAAGCAGGAGGTACTGCTGGTCCGGATTATCAATTTGGATGGGGATTAATGAATTGTGAAGCTGCTGCAAATGCAATTAATAATAATGGTCTTACTTCTATTATTCGTGAATTGACATTGAATCCAGGTGAAACAATTACAGTTAATGTAAAAGCATTAGGGGGTACAACACCGTTAATGGCATCTATATCTTGGACTGATCCTGCTGGGCCAATTAATGAAGGAACGGTAGATCTTGCTACTCCAGTTCTTGTAAATGATCTTGATATTAGAGTTACTAATGGAAGTTCAACTTTCTTCCCATGGAAATTGACTGCTGCTCAACCATTTTTAGCAGCTACAACAGGAGACAATATAGTTGACCCATTTGAAAAAATTCAAGTAAATAACGCAAATGGAGATTATACGATTACAATAACACACAAAGGAACATTAGAAGAGCCTCAAAATTTTGCTTTAGTTGTTACTGGTGTTGATTCAAAATTTACTATACGTACATCTGAACCATTAAAAACAGTTTGTACTACTCAAAATGCCGTTTATAATTTTCAATACATTACAAACAGTACGATTCCAACAAATTTAAGTGTTGCCAATTTACCAGCTGGAGTGAACGCTTTGTTTAATTCTACTTCTGTAAATGCTACAGGAAATGTTACTTTAACTTTATCCAATCTAAATGGTGTAGCACCAGGTTTATATAGTTTTGATGTTATTGGGAACAATGGTTTAGAAGAGGAAAAAGTAACTGTACAATTAAGAGTTTATAGTGCCGTATTTAGTCCAATTGTTAATCAATCTCCAAATAATACTGCAATCAATCAATCCATCTATGCTAATTTAACATGGGATGCTGATGTAAATGCAGAAAATTATGAAGTTCAGATTTCAACTAATTCAGGTTTTACTAACATTGTTGAGTCGGCTATAGTTTCAACGAATTCTTTCATATCAGCAGGTTTACAATTAGATACCCAATATTTTTGGAGAGTTAGACCTACAAATAGATGTGGTCAAGGTTCCTACACAAATCCTATTTTCTTTATTACAGTAAATCTATCTTGTAATACTGTTACTAATAATACAGTAGCTACTATTGCTTCTGTTGCTAATACGGTTGTAAATTCAACAATCAATTTTAATGATGCTTCAATTACATCATTATACGATATTGATGTTGATATTAATATTACACATACTTGGGTTCAAGATATGACTTTAACTTTAATTAGCCCTCAAGGTACAGCAGTTGCATTGTTACAGGAAAACTGTAGTTCTGAAGATAATATAAATGCTACTTTTGATGATAATGGTGGAAATATTGTTTGTAGTACTACACCACCTGCAATTTCCGGCAGAGTTAAACCTGTTGAACTTCTTTCACAATTCATTGGAGAAAATCCAAATGGGACATGGACTTTAGAAGTAAATGACCCTTGGAATGGTGATGGTGGTACATTAAATTCATGGAGTATTAAAGTTTGTAAACAAATTGCTTCTAATTTAAGTACAAAAGATATTGCTTTCCAAAATTTATCTGTGTGGCCTAATCCTGCAAATAACATTGTAAATATTTCATTTGAATCTGATGCAAATGATATTGTTACTATCGAAATGTTTGATATTCAAGGAAGAATTTTAAAACAACAAAAAGCTGATGCTTCAATTGGTAATGTTTCTCAATCAATTGATGTAAATTCATTACCTGTTGGTGTTTATGTCTTAAAAATGACACAAGGGAATAAACAATTTAATTCTAAAATTGTAAAACAATAATTTAATTATCATAATAATTGTTAAACACCTCTGAAAAGAGGTGTTTTTTTTATGGTAATTATTCTACCTTTGTCCAGCAAATTTATAAGCAAGTTTTTTCAATCGAATGAAATATTTCAGTTACATATTTTTTCTTTTCTTTTTTGTTTCTTCTTTTAGTCAAGTCAGATTAGATAAATCGAGATTAGATGCTAAAGATTTACAAAAGGCAAATGAAGAAAAATCATCTTCTTATAGAAATGATACTATTGGACAGCGAAATAGTTCTTCTGTTTCAACGTCAAATAAAAATGCTCCAAAAGCCAAAATTGATCAATATAAAATTATAACGATAGAAAGGGATACCTTACTTGTTGATACAGCATTAACTATCCAAAAAGAATATCAATTTAACTTGTTACGGAAAGATATTTTTGGATTGTTACCTTTCGCAAATGAAGGTCAAACCTATACCACTTTAGATTTCAGTTTAAATGAATTTCAATCATACCCTGAAATTGGACTGAGAGGAAAACATTTTAATTTTTTAAATGCAAACGATATTCAGTATTATCATGTTCCAACTCCTCATACTGAATTGTATTTTAAAACAGTAATGGAACAAGGTCAAAGTTTGAATGCTTTTATTACCTTAAATACAAGTGAGCGTTTAAATTTTTCGTTAGCCTATAAAGGCCTTCGTTCACTCGGTAAATATATCAACCAATTAACAAGTTCCGGTAATTTTAGATTTACTACTAATTATCAAACAAAGCAGAAGCAGTATGAATTGAAAGCTCACTTTACCGCTCAAGATATTTTAAATGGAGAAAACGGTGGAATTTTTAATATAGATGATTTTACAAGTGGGAATGAAGAATTCAGAAATCGTCCTCGCTTACAAGTTTATTTGAATGATGCGAAAACATTTTTAAAAGGGAATCGCTATTTTATTGACCATAGATATAGAATTGATAAGGAAGATTCTATGAATAATCTGTTTATTCACCATCAATTTAATTATGAACATAAATTTTATGAATATAATCAAGCCACTATTGCAACTGAAATAGTTACACCTGACGAAACATTGTTTATTCAACGTTTTGGAAGTTCCTATGCTTTAAACAATATCAATGATCAATTACGATATAATCGACTTTTTAATAAAATTGGTGTAAATTATGAAAATAAGCAATTAGGTGAACTCAGTGTTTTTGTTGAAAATTTCAATTATAATTATTTTTATAATCGTGTAATTATTAATGAAAATGGAACTATTCCCAATCGTATTAATGATGATATTTTTTCGATTGGGACAGTTTATCTTTTTCAAAAAAATAAATGGAATGGAAAAGCATTGTATAAAAAATCTATCACCAATCAAGACATTTCAGAATTAGATATAAAATTGGCTCATAGAATCAATGATAAAAATACCATTCAAATTCGTTTTCAAAATTTAAACCGAATTCCAGATCATACTTATACATTGTTTCAAAGCAATTTTGAAAAGTATAATTGGTTTAATAATTTTAAAAATGAAAAAATTACCAATATTGAGGGTGCTTTAAACACACAATGGGTAAATTTATCCTTAAATTTAAATACCATAAATGATTATCTGTATTTCAGTAATGATGATTCAACTGGAGAACAATTATTGGTTACGCCAAAACAATACAGTAATACCATCAATTATCTTGGTTTTAAAGCACAAAAAGAGTTTAAATGGTGGAAATTAGCCATGGATAACACTATTTTATATCAAAAAGTAGATCAAAAGGATAATGTGTTAAACGTTCCAGAATTAACGTTACGTCATTCTCTTTATATTTCTGAGCATTTTTTCAAAAAGGCACTTTATCTACAAACCGGATTTGTTGTGAATTATTTTTCATCGTATAATGCAGATGATTATAATCCTGTAATATCTGCTTTCTACGTCCAAAATAAATCGTCAATTGGTGATTTTCCTTTGGTTGATTTTTTTGTAAATGCTAAAATCAAGCAAGCACAAGTCTA
This sequence comes from Flavobacterium filum DSM 17961, assembly GCF_000425465.1. Taxonomy (GTDB): domain Bacteria; phylum Bacteroidota; class Bacteroidia; order Flavobacteriales; family Flavobacteriaceae; genus Flavobacterium; species Flavobacterium filum. The sequence goes on from NZ_AUDM01000008.1 coordinate 85,032, forward strand.
TTTAAAAGCTGAGCATTTTAATTCGGCCATGACAGGTTTTGATTATTTCTCAGCTCCTAATTATCCATATAGAGATTTTATTGTTCGATTCGGACTCATATGGAACTTTTTTCAATAACAGTAAACCACTATCTTTGTAATAGAAAATATATAACATGAAATTTGCAAAAAATATACTTGAAACCATAGGAAATACTCCTTTGGTTAGAATAAATAAACTTACTGCGGAGCTAAACTGTTTGGTTTTGGCTAAAGTAGAAACGTTCAATCCCGGAAATTCTGTTAAAGATAGAATGGCCATCAAAATGATTGAAGATGCTGAAGCCGATGGACGTTTACAACCTGGCGGAACCATCATCGAAGGAACCTCGGGAAATACCGGAATGGGGCTCGCATTAGGAGCAATCGTAAAAGGATATAAATTAATTTGTGTAATTACCGATAAGCAATCCAAAGAGAAAATGGACATTCTTCGTGCGGTTGGAGCTAAAGTAATTGTTTGTCCTACTGATGTTGAACCGGATGACCCTCGTTCGTATTATTCAGTTTCCAAACGATTAGGTACCGAAATTCCTAATTCGTGGTATGTCAATCAATATGATAATCCATCAAATGCCATTGCACATTACGAGCAAACCGGTCCGGAAATTTGGGAACAAACGCAAGGGAAAGTTACCCATTTTGTTGTTGGTGTTGGAACAGGAGGTACCATTTCTGGAGTAGCAAAATATTTAAAAGAACACAATCCAAATGTTAAGATTTGGGGAGTAGATACCTATGGTTCAGTATTTAAAAAATACCACGAAACCGGAATTTTTGACGAAAATGAAATTTATTCCTATATCACTGAGGGAATTGGAGAAGATATTTTACCCAAAAATGTTGACTTTTCATTGATTGATGGTTTTACAAAAGTAACCGATAAAGATGCTGCCGTTTATACAAGAAAATTAGCCTTGGAAGAAGGTATATTTGTTGGGAATTCTGCCGGTTCAGCTATTAAAGGAGTATTGCAATTGAAGGAGCATTTCAAACCTGAAGATGTTGTTGTGGTATTATTTCATGACTCGGGTAGCCGTTATGTTGGTAAAATGTTCAATGATGATTGGATGAGAGAACGAGGATTCTTAGATGAAGAGATTACAAAAGCCATAGATTTAATTAAAAATCATAAAGATAAATCATTGGTTATCGTAAGAACGGAGGAATTGGTTTCACATGCCATTGATCGTATGAAAAAATACAATATTTCTCAAATTCCGGTTATCGATACCACCGGATTTGTAGGTTCAGTTGACGAGTCTGATTTGTTTAGAAGCTATTTAGAAGATAAAAATATCGCTGATAAACCAATCAAAAGTGTTATGGGAAAACCTTATCCTATCGTAAAATCTTCTACGCCGGTTGATGAAGTTTCAAAATTGATTACCAAAGACAATCATGCAGTGTTAGTGGAGTTGGAAAACGGTAAACACCACATTATTACCAAGCACGATATTATTAGTAACATAAATTAAAAAATGAATCCTTAGCTAAAAGTTAAGGATTTTTTTTATCTTAGCTCCTCGTTATAAGCCATTTTCAATTTTATTCGCCATGAAAGAACAATTCCTTCATTATGTTTGGTTATTCAAAAAATTTAATTTTAACCAACTCCATACCACTTCCGGTCAGGAAGTTATTATTCAACATTCCGGTTATTATACACAACAAGAGGGACCTGATTTTTTTAATGCTCAACTTATTATTGATGGTCAAAAATGGGCAGGAAACATTGAAATTCATCTAAAATCTTCTGATTGGTATCTGCATCACCATGAAAATGATAACAACTATAACAATGTAATACTTCATGTTGTTTGGGAACATGACATGGAAGTTTTTAGAAAAAATAATGCTTCAATTCCGGTTTTAGAACTTAAACGATATATACCAAGTCAAGTTGTGCATCAATATCAACAATTATTGCAACCTAAAACTTGGATCAATTGTGAGAAAGAAATTCAGTTTATAGATGAATTCACATTGCAAAATTGGATGGAAAGATTGTTTTTTGAACGTCTGGAAAAAAAATCGAACGAAGTTGAATATCTACTTCAAAAAAATGTCTTTGATTGGGAAGCTACTTTTTTTCAATTATTGGCCAAAAGTTTCGGATTGAATACCAATGGAGAAGTATTTTTGACAATGGCTTCAAAAATTCCTTATGCTATTATTAAAAAAGAGCGTAATGCACTTGAAAATATTGAAGCTCTTTTTTTTGGAGCTACAGGATTATTAGAAGAAGAAAAGGAAGATGTTTATTTTCTTGATTTGAAAAAAAGATGGTATTATCTGAAACATAAATATCAATTAAATGGTCAAGTTTGTCTGCCAGTTCAATTTTTTAAACATCGACCCGATAATTTTCCAACTATTCGATTGGCTCAGTTGGCAAAATTAGTTTTTTCGCATACTCATTTTTTTCAATCGATTATAGAATTAAAATCAGTAAAAGAGATGTATGTATTTTTTGATTGTTCAATTTCAGATTATTGGCAAGCACATTATGTATTTGATAAGCCTCATCCAAAAAAGGCAAAAAAAATCACAAAATCGTTTATAGATTTATTGATTTTGAATTGTGTTTTACCTATACAATTTACTTTTGCTCATGCAAATGGGAATGTTTTTTCGGATGATTTAATAGCATTAGCATCAGAAATTCCCGCTGAGAAAAACAGCATAATAGAAAAATTTGTGTCATTCGGTTTATCAATAAACAATAGTTTTCAATCCCAATCCGTTTTGCAGTTGAAGAAAGAATATTGTAACTCAAATAGCTGTTTGAATTGTGCAATTGGCCAAAAATTAATTAACTTTACCTCAAAATGATTCAAAATGGATGCACAAAATAAAACAACGGCTTTTTTTCAAAAAATGAAACGCTTTTTTGTAAAGTCAATCGTTTTGTTCTTATTACTTTTTTTAGGCTATTTTGTATTTATATTTTTTGTACCCTATTCTGAAGGGTATCGCTCTGGCGAATTGATTAAATTTAGTAGAAAAGGAATGGTTTTCAAAACATGGGAAGGGGAATTGAGTCAAGGTATTTCAGGAGCTCAAATTTTCTCTTTTTCAGTATCACCAAAAAAAGAGGAAGTGTTACAAAAGTTAGAAGATTTACAAGGCAGATATGTTAAACTTCAATATATCGAAAGGTATAAAGCATTTCCTTGGTGGGGAGATTCGCGTTATTTTATAACAGATGTAGAAGAAGAATCGTCACCGTTTTTAAAACCCAAACAACAAGTTGATTAGTAAATATGATTCATAAAATTCGTCATTTTTTTGAACTTCATGGCTTTCATGTTTCTTCACGATTAGCCGATCGATTGGGAATGAGAGCTACACAAGTTCGATTGTTCTTTATTTATATTTCTTTTGTAACCGTAGGTTTATGGTTTGGGGTGTATCTCACACTTGCTTTTTGGTTGAAATTAAAAGACATGATTCATACGAAAAGGAGTTCCGTATTCGATTTGTAAAGAAAATAGAGTGTAAACTTTTTTTACATTCTTTTTTTTTGCATCTTGCTCATCCAAATATTAATTTTAAGTTAACTTCATGAAAAAGTTATTTTCGTTACTAGCTATTTTAATTCCAATTGTGTCATTCAGTCAAGAGAAAGGCTTGGATGAAAAAATCAATGATATCATAAAACCTGCCGTTGATGCTATGGCAAGTGTATTCTTTTATAGACCTTTTGAATCTATAGGTTTTGATATGCCGTTGGTTGTTCTTTGGCTAGTTGTTGGAGCAACTTTTTTTACGCTTTATATGGGTTTTATCAATTTAAAAGGACTTAAACATGCTTTTCAATTGATTCGAGGTGATTATGATAAACCTGGAGATGAGGGTGAAGTTTCTCACTTTCAAGCTTTAGTTACTGCTTTATCCGGAACGGTTGGTTTAGGTAATATTGCCGGAGTTGCCGTGGCGATTTCAATTGGTGGGGCAGGAGCAACATTCTGGATGATTTTAGCCGGTTTTTTAGGGATGTCATCCAAGTTTGTAGAGTGTACTTTAGGTGTAAAATATAGAAAACTAAATGATTTAGGTGAAGTTTCCGGTGGACCAATGTATTACCTTTCTGAAGGATTAAGTAAAAAAGGGTATGCCGGTTTGGGTAAAGTCTTGGCTGTAGTTTTTGCTATTCTAGCTGTAGGTGGGTCTTTTGGTGGTGGTAATATGTTTCAAGCCAATCAATCTTTTGCTCAATTAGCCAATGTGTTTCCTGTTTTCGTTGGAAATGGATTTTGGTATGGCTTAGTTGTAGCATTTTTTGTTGGAATAGTAATTATTGGTGGAATTAAGAAAATTGCAAGTGTTACCGATAAAATTGTACCATTCATGGTGGGAATTTATGTTATAACTTCTTTAATAATCATTTTTGTAAACATAAGCCATGTTGGTGATGCATTTTCACAAATTTTCGCCGGTGCTTTTACTGCTGATGGAATTACAGGGGGTGTGATTGGTGTTTTAGTAGTCGGATTTCAACGAGCTGCTTTTTCTAATGAAGCAGGTGTTGGATCAGCTGCAATTGCTCACTCAGCGGTAAAAACGGATGAGCCGGTAAGTGAAGGAATTGTGGCTCTTTTAGAGCCTTTTGTCGATACAATTGTGGTTTGTACCATGACAGCATTGGTGTTGATTTTTTCCGGTTTTGCTCAAGATACACAAGGGTTAACAGGCTCAGCTTTAACTTCGGCAGCTTTTAGTAGTGTTTTACCTTGGTTTAAATACATTTTATTAGTAGCCATCATATTATTTGCATTTTCAACAATGATTTCTTGGTCATACTATGGAATGAAAGCTTGGACCTATCTTTTCGGAAATACAAAAAAAATGGAAAATCTTTACAAGATATTATTCCTTGTTTTTGTAGTTTTGGGGTCATCGGCAAGTTTAGGTGCGGTGATAGATTTTTCAGATATGATGATTTTGGGAATGGCTTTCCCAAACATTCTTGGTTTATATTTTCTATCTTCAGAAGTTAAAAATGATTTGAAAGATTACTTCAAACGTTTAAAATCAGGAGAAATTAAAAAATACGAATAATTTTTATCGCAAAATAATGAAAAATAAATCCCTTTATCTTTATTCATTTAATCAAAGAAAAGGGATTTTTTTGTTACTTTTAGTGATGATATTCACGCAAGCCATTTATTTCTTTTGGAGTTCAAATACTACACCACAAAAAGATAAAGAAGATCATCAATGGCTTGCACTTCAATCCCATGTTGATAGTTTAAAACAGGTTAAAGAGGAATTTAAACCAACGATTTATCCTTTCAATCCGAATTTTATATCCGATGTTAAAGGTTATCGTTTAGGAATGTCAGTTGAAGAATTGGATCGCTTATTTGCTTTCAGAAAACAAAATAAATATGTTAATTCAGCAAAAGAATTTCAATCAGTAACGGGTGTCTCAGATAGTTTATTGGCAGTAATTTCACCTTATTTTAAGTTTCCGGATTGGGTAAATCAACCCCAAAAGGAATATGTTAAATTTGAAAATAAAATTTCTGACGTTAAACCCAAAACAAAAATAGATATTAATCTAGCTACGCAAGAAGATCTAATCAAAGTTTACGGAATTGGTCCGGCTCTTTCTGAGAGAATTCTTAAACAGCGAGAGGTTTTAGGCGGTTTTGCATCAATGGAACAATTAGCTTTCGTTTGGGGTTTGAATCCAGATGTAATTGAAAATGTAAACAAAAGTTTTGCTGTAGTTTCCACTTCCGGAATTAAGAAAATAAAAATCAACGATTTGTCTATAAAAGAATTAAGTAAATTTCCTTATTTTAATTATACAATCGCAAAAGAGATTGTCACCTATAGAAGTATGAAAGGTGATATTCAAAATATTGAGGATTTAACAAAAATTAATGGTTTTCCTGTTGAAAAATTAAAATTTATTGCCCTATATTTGGAATTCTAAAAAATAATTGTTTTAAGAACCAATTTTTAATATGAATTCAAATTACTTTACAGAAGAACATCTTTTATTCAGAGCTACTTTCAGAGATTTTTTGCAAAAAGAAGTTGTTCCACACATTGAAAAATGGGAGAAAACAGGAACCATTGAACGTTTTATTTGGAAAAAGTTCGGTGATATGGGCTTTTTTGGATTAGTTTATCCTGAAGCGTATGGAGGAATGAACTTGGATTTATTCTATACGGTAATCTTTCTTGAAGAATTACAAAAAATAAAATCTTCCGGTTTTGCTGCAGCCATGTGGGCCCATGCATATTTAGCTATGACACATTTAAATGCTGAAGGAGACGAACGCATTAAACAAGAATATTTATCAGCTAGTATTTCCGGTGATAAAATTGGTGCACTTTGTATTACCGAGCCTTTCGGAGGAAGTGATGTTGCCGGCATGAGAACTACCGCAGTAAAAAAGGATAATAAATATGTTATAAATGGTTCAAAAACATTTATAACGAATGGTGTGTATGCAGATTACTATGTGGTAGCAGCAAAAACGCAACCTGAATTGGGTAATAAAGGAATAAGTATTTTTTTAGTAGATACTAAAACCTCCGGAATTGCCGCAACTAAGCTTGATAAATTAGGATGGAGAGCATCCGATACAGCTGAGATTTCATTTGATAATGTTGAAATTCCATTGGAAAATTTGATGGGTGAAGAAGGGAAAGGTTTTCCCTATATCATGCAACATTTTGCTTGGGAACGATTGATCATGGCGGTTAATGCTCATGCTAGAGCAGAATACGCTCTTGATTATACTATTGAATATATGGATCAAAGAGAAGCTTTTGGTTCAAAAATCAGTAAATTTCAAGCGTTACGCCACACATTAGTTGAACATGCTACAGATGTTGAACATTGTAAAGTTTTTAATTATGCCGCAGTTGACCGCTTAAATCGCGGTGAATATGTCGTTAAAGAAGCAACAATGGCAAAGTTAAAATCTACTAAAGTAGCTGATGAAACAATTTATAGTTGTCTTCAAATGCTTGGTGGTTATGGTTACATGGAAGAATATCCTTTAGCTCGCTTGCTTAGAGATAGTCGATTAGGACCAATAGGTGGAGGAACATCTGAGATTTTAAAAGAGATTTTGTCTAAGATGATAATCGACAATCAGAATTATAAGCCTGCCGTAAAATAATTTGGTTTTTTAATTTATAATTAAAAAATAATATTACTTTTGCACCCACTAAATGAGAGGAGGTGTCCAGATTATGTTAATTATACCAATTAAAGACGGAGAAAATATCGACAGAGCGTTAAAACGTTACAAAAGAAAATTTGACAAAACAGGAACTGTTCGTCAGTTAAGAGCACGTCAAGCTTTCACTAAACCATCTGTTGTTAGAAGAGCACAAGTTCAAAAAGCACAATATATTCAAACATTGAGAGACAGTGTTGAGATGTAATTAGTATTTTTTATACAATTTAAAAACGTTAGTAAGAGAAGTTTTGTAACTTTGATGCTAACGTTTTTTTTATGCAATCAAATTTAAATGCTTTTCAGGATTATCTACACATGCAGAAAAACTATTCTTTGCATACTGTCAAAGCATACATGAAAGATTTAGAAGATTTTGAAGCGTTCAACCAACTTCATTTTGAACAAGATTCAATAGATTTTGTAGATTATCCACAAATTAGAAGTTGGATAGTTTCATTAATTGATAACAATTTGTCAACTACATCTGTTAATCGAAAGATTTCTTCTCTAAAATCATATTATAAATTTTTATTACGTATTAAAGTAATAGAAAAAAGTCCCCTTCTTAAACATAAAGCTTTAAAAACGCCAAAGAAAGTGCAAATTCCTTTTTCTGAGAAAGAAGTAGATTTAGTGTTGAATCAAATTCAATATCCTGATGGATTTGAGGGTTGTAGAGATAAATTAATTATTGATTTGTTTTATACAACAGGTATCAGAAGAGCAGAATTATTGAGTTTAACAGTTCAATCAATTGATTTTTCACAGTCATTGTTAAAAGTAATCGGGAAAAGAAACAAAGAAAGAATTGTTCCATTGTTGCCAATTGTTAAAAATCAATTAGAGAGTTATATTTTACAACGCAATAAAATTCAATTAATTAACGCAGAACAATCACTTTTTGTCACACAAAATGGTGTTAAATTAAATAATACATTTGTATATCGATTAATAAATCACTACTTTAGTAATGTCTCCGAGAAGGTAAAAAAAAGCCCTCATATTTTGCGTCACACGTTTGCAACGCATCTATTAAACAACGGAGCCGATTTGAATTCAGTGAAAGAATTGTTAGGACATTCAAGTTTAGCTTCTACTCAGGTATATACGCACAGTAACCTTGCTGAGTTAAAAAAAATATATTTAGAAGCCCATCCTCGAAATTCAAAATAATTCAATTTGTTTAACTTAAAAATTAAATTATGAAGGTAAATGTTAATGCAGTAAACTTTAATGTGGATAGAAAATTAATTGATTTTATTCAAATAAGACTAGATAAGTTAGAAAAATATTATGACAAAGTTGTGGTTGCTGATGTGTATTTAAAAGTAGAATCTACCAGTGAAAAGGAAAATAAAATTGTTGAAATAAAAATGCATGTACCCGGAGATGATTTTATGGTAAAAAAACAATGTAAATCGTTTGAAGAAGCAGTTGACTCTTCTGCAGAATCGTTAGAGCGTTTATTGTTAAAAAGAAAAGAAAAAATCAGAACACATTTGTAAAATAAATTTTTTTTCAAAAATGTTTTGATTGACAAATAAAATCTATACATTTGCAGTCCGTTAGAAATAGCGGACTTTTTTTATTGAGTAACGCCGGTGTAGCTCAGCTGGCTAGAGCAGCTGATTTGTAATCAGCAGGTCGTGGGTTCGAGTCCCTCTATCGGCTCAAAGAAAAGTATTTATTGAAAATGTTTTGTAAGAATTTGTTTCTGAAAAAACATCCATGTTCATTAAAAGTTTAAAAAATTGAGGGGAGATACTCAAGCGGCCAACGAGGACGGACTGTAAATCCGTTGGGAAACCTTCGCAGGTTCGAATCCTGCTCTCCCCACATTTTAAACAAATGAATTAAAATTTCCTGCCGGTGTAGCTCAGGGGTAGAGTGCTTCCTTGGTAAGGAAGAGGTCACGGGTTCAAATCCCGTCATTGGCTCAAAATTGTAAGATTTTAACACTATTATATAACTAAGATTAAAAATTAAGTAAAATGGCAAAAGAAAATTTTAATCGTTCCAAACCGCACTTAAATATTGGTACAATTGGACACGTGGATCACGGTAAAACTACATTAACTGCAGCAATTACTAAAGTATTGTCTGAAAAAGGTTTCTGTCAAGCAAAATCGTTTGATCAAATTGATAACGCTCCTGAGGAGAAAGAAAGAGGTATTACTATTAATACTTCACACGTTGAGTATGAAACAGCTAACCGTCACTATGCTCACGTTGACTGTCCAGGTCACGCGGATTACGTTAAGAACATGGTTACTGGTGCTGCTCAAATGGACGGTGCTATCTTAGTAGTTGCTGCTACAGATGGTCCAATGCCACAAACACGTGAGCACATCCTTTTAGGACGTCAGGTAGGTATTCCAAGAATCGTTGTATTCATGAATAAAGTGGACATGGTTGATGATGCTGAGCTTTTAGAGTTAGTTGAAATGGAAATTAGAGATTTATTGTCTTTCTATGAATATGATGGAGATAATGGTCCAGTTATCCAAGGTTCTGCTTTAGGAGGATTAAACGGAGATGCTAAATGGGTTGAAAAAATCATGGAATTAATGGAAGCTGTTGATGCATGGATCGAAGAGCCAGTGCGTGATAACGCTAAACCATTCTTGATGCCTGTTGAAGACGTATTTACAATTACTGGTCGTGGAACTGTTGCTACAGGTCGTATCGAAACTGGTGTTGCTAATACTGGAGACCCAGTTGAAATCATCGGTATGGGTGCAGATAAATTGACTTCAACAATTACAGGGGTTGAAATGTTCCGTAAAATCCTTGATAGAGGTGAGGCTGGAGATAACGTAGGTCTTTTATTGAGAGGTATTGACAAAGCTGATATCCGTAGAGGTATGGTAATTTGTAAGCCAGGTTCAGTAAAACCACACGCTAAATTCAAAGCTGAGGTGTATATCTTGAAAAAAGAAGAAGGTGGTCGTCACACGCCATTCCACAACAACTACCGTCCACAGTTCTATGTAAGAACAACTGACGTAACTGGTACTATTTCTTTACCAGCTGGAGTTGAAATGGTTATGCCTGGAGATAACTTAACTATTGATGTAACTTTATTAAGCCCAATCGCTCTTAACATCGGATTACGTTTCGCTATCCGTGAAGGTGGTAGAACAGTTGGTGCTGGTCAGGTAACTGAAATTGTTGAATAATTTAAATAATTAAAAAGCCAGTCGGTATTTTATTATACCGCTGGCTTTTAACAAACGGGTGTAGTTCAAGGGTAGAATAGCGGTCTCCAAAACCGTTGATGGGAGTTCGAATCTCTCCATCCGTGCAAAATGAAATCATAATGACAAAAGTTGTTAATTACATAACAGAAGCTTTCGAAGAATTAAAATCAAATGTAACTTGGTCTCCATGGTCAGAGGTTCAACGTTTGACAATTATTGTAGCTGTTTTTACAGTTGTATTTGCATTAGCTACATGGGGAGTAGATGAAGTTTTTAGAAAAGCAATATCAGGATTTTTTAATTTGATTAAAGGATAAACCAGTTATGGCTGATAGTAGTTTAAAAAAGTGGTATGTTGTAAGAGCTGTAAGTGGTCAGGAAAATAAGGTAAAATCTTATATCGAAACTGAAATCAATCGTCTTAATTTGGGTGATTATATTGCTCAAGTACTTGTGCCTACTGAAAAAGTTGTTCAAGTAAGAGAGGGTAAGAAAATTTCAAAAGAAAAGGTTTACTTTCCTGGTTATGTTATGATTGAAGCTAATTTGATGGGAGAAATTCCTCATATTATAAAATCAATAACGGGTGTAATTGGATTTTTAGGTGAAGTAAAAGGTGGAGATCCTGTTCCGTTAAGAGCATCTGAAGTAAACAGAATGTTAGGTAAAGTTGATGAATTAGCAATCACTTCTGATAATCAAAATATTCCATTCACTGTTGGTGAAACAATCAAGGTAATTGATGGACCTTTTAACGGATTCAATGGAACTGTTGAAAAAATCAATGAAGAAAAGCGTAAACTTGAAGTAATGGTTAAAATTTTCGGAAGAAAAACACCATTAGAGTTAGGGTTTGTGCAAGTTGAAAAAGTATAATTTGTTACATTATTATAAACCGCATCTTGCTTCCAATTGAGATGTGCTAAATTTTTTAAAACACAATGGCTAAAGAAGTTAGTAAAGTAGTTAAACTACAAGTTAAGGGAGGTGCCGCGAATCCTTCGCCACCGGTTGGACCTGCTTTGGGAGCTGCTGGGGTTAACATCATGGAATTCTGTAAGCAGTTTAATGCTAGAACCCAAGATAAACCCGGCAAAGTTTTACCAGTACAAATTACTGTTTACAAAGACAAATCATTTGACTTTGTTGTAAAAACTCCACCAGCTGCTATCCAATTATTGGATGCAACAAAGCTAAAGTCAGGTTCAGGTCAACCAAATCGTAAAAAAGTAGCTAGCGTTACTTGGGATCAAATTAGAACAATTGCCGAAGACAAAATGGTAGATTTAAATGCATTTACTATTGAGTCTGCTATGAGTATGATAGCCGGTACTGCACGTTCTATGGGTATAACTGTAACAGGAGCTGCTCCTTTTTAATTAAGAGAAAGACATGGCAAAATTGACAAAAAAGCAAAAAGAGGCTGCAGCAAAAATTGAGAAGAACAAATTATACTCTTTAAAAGATGCTTCTGCATTATTAAAAGAAGTTGCTTCTGCAAAATTTGATGAGTCTGTTGATATCGCAGTAAAATTAGGAGTTGATCCTAGAAAAGCGAATCAAATGGTAAGAGGTGTGGTAGCTTTACCACACGGAACTGGTAAAGATGTTAGAGTTCTAGCTCTTGTTACTCCAGATAAAGAAGCTGAAGCTAAAGCTGCTGGTGCAGACCACGTAGGTTTAGATGATTATCTACAAAAAATTAAAGATGGTTGGACAGATGTTGATGTAATCATCACTATGCCTGCTGTAATGGGTAAATTAGGTCCATTAGGTCGTGTTTTAGGACCTAGAGGTTTAATGCCAAACCCTAAAACAGGTACGGTAACGATGGATGTTGCAAAAGCTGTTCAAGAAGTGAAAGCAGGTAAAATCGACTTTAAAGTTGACAAAACCGGTATTGTTCACGCTGGTATTGGAAGAGTATCTTTCAATGCTGACATGATTGTAGATAATGCTCACGAAATTATTCAAACATTAATCAAAATGAAACCAACTGCAGCAAAAGGTACTTATATCAAGTCTATTCACTTGTCTAGTACTATGAGTCCTGCAATTGCTTTAGATCCTAAAGCAGTTTAATTGGTAGTTAAACAAGTATATTATGACTAGAGAAGAAAAATCAAGAGTTATTGAAGATTTAACTGCACAGTTGGCTGATAGTAATGTAGTTTACATTGCAGATATTTCTAATCTTAATGCTGAAACCACTTCTAATTTAAGAAGAGCTTGTTTCAAAGCCGGAATCCAATTAAATGTTGTAAAAAACACTTTATTGGAAAAAGCAATGGAAGCTTCTTCAAACGATTATGGAGATTTACCTTCAATATTAAAAGGAAATACTTCAATAATGATTGCAGAGAATGGAAATGCTCCTGCAAAAATCATTAAAGAATTCCGTAAAAAATCAGATAAACCAATCTTAAAAGGAGCTTATATTCATCAAGCTGTATTTATTGGTGACAACCAATTAGATGCACTTGTAGCTCTTAAATCAAAAGAAGAAGTTATCGGAGAAATCATCGGTATTCTTCAATCTCCTGCTAAAAATGTTGTATCTGCACTTAAATCAGGTGGAGGTAAAATTGCAGGAATTGTTAAAACCTTATCGGAAAGATAAGAACCCCGCGAGAACGCACTTAATAAATTATATTTTACAAACTATTTAAATCGATAGAAAAAATGGCAGATTTGAAACAATTCGCAGAACAATTAGTTAACTTAACAGTTAAAGAAGTTAACGAATTAGCAACAATTTTAAAAGATGAGTATGGTATTGAGCCTGCTGCTGCTGCAGTAGTTGCTGGTCCTGCTGTAGGTGGTGGTGAAACTGCTGCTGCTGAAGAGCAAACTGAATTCACAGTAGTATTGAAAGATGCTGGTGCTTCTAAATTAGCTGTAGTTAAAGCTGTTAAAGAATTAACAGGTTTAGGTCTTAAAGAAGCTAAAGATTTAGTTGATGCTGCTCCTGCAAATGTTAAAGAAGGAGTTTCTAAAGATGAGGCTGAAGGTCTTAAAAAATCTTTAGAAGAAGCTGGAGCTGTAGTTGAGCTTAAATAAGCTAACTTAGGTTTTAAAAACTAGGTTTAGGTCTTGGATTAACCTCCAACGACCTAAACCATTTTTCGTATAATAAAATAGAATCAAGTTTTATTATCATATTAGTTTAATATACGAAAAAATTTTTGATCGATACGAAGAAAAAATTTAAATGAATTATACCATTTATTTTAAGAGATGTATCGGTTTTAAAAAAGAAAGTATAACTTAAACAGTGTAATCACACAAAAATTACTTTTTTTTAATCAAAATTTTGTCCATTGATGATAACAAATCAGACTGAAAGATTGAATTTTGCCTCTACTAAAAATATCCCTCAATATCCGGATTTTCTTGATATTCAGGTGAAATCATTTCAAGATTTTTTCCAATTGGAAACCAAATCAGATGAAAGAGGCAACGAAGGTCTATACAACACCTTCATGGAAAATTTTCCAATTACCGATACCAGAAACAATTTCGTACTCGAATTTTTAGATTATTTTGTTGACCCACCTCGTTACTCTATATCAGAATGTATTGAGAGAGGTTTGACCTATAGTGTTCCGCTAAAGGCTAGATTGAAACTATATTGTACCGATCCGGAGCACGAAGATTTTGAAACAATTGTACAAGATGTTTACCTTGGAACCATTCCATATATGACTCCAAGTGGAACTTTCGTAATTAATGGTGCAGAAAGAGTTGTTGTTTCACAATTACACCGTTCGCCTGGTGTATTCTTTGGACAGTCTTTCCATGCAAATGGAACCAAATTATATTCTGCCCGTGTTATTCCTTTTAAAGGTTCATGGATAGAATTTGCTACCGATATCAACAATGTGATGTACGCGTATATCGATAGAAAGAAAAAATTACCTGTAACTACTTTATTCCGTGCAATTGGTTTTGAAAGAGATAAGGATATTCTTGAAATATTTGACCTTGCAGAGGAAATTAAAGTATCTAAAACAGGATTAAAAAAATACATCGGACGTAAATTAGCGGCTCGTGTGTTAAACACTTGGCATGAAGATTTCGTAGATGAAGATACAGGAGAAGTAGTTTCTATCGAAAGAAACGAAATCATTTTAGATCGTGATACCATTATTGATAAAGATAATGTGGAAGAAATCATCGATTCTAATGTGAAATCTATTTTGTTACACAAAGAGGATAATAACCAAGCTGATTACGCCATTATCCACAACACGTTACAAAAAGATCCAACCAACTCAGAAAAAGAAGCCGTTGAGCACATCTACCGTCAGTTGCGTAATGCAGAACCGCCTGATGAAGAAACTGCTCGTGGTATTATCGATAAATTGTTCTTCTCCGATCAACGTTACAACTTAGGTGAAGTTGGTCGTTATAGAATGAACAAAAAATTAGGTTTGGATATCCCAATGGAAAAACAAGTGTTGACCAAAGAGGATATTATCACCATCGTGAAATATTTGATCGAATTAATCAACTCTAAAGCCGAGATTGATGATATTGATCACTTATCAAACCGTCGTGTTAGAACTGTTGGAGAACAACTTTCAGCACAATTTGGTGTAGGTCTTGCTCGTATGGCTAGAACTATCCGCGAAAGAATGAACGTTAGAGATAACGAGGTGTTTACGCCAATCGATTTGATTAATGCTAAAACATTATCTTCGGTTATCAACTCTTTCTTCGGAACCAACCAGTTATCTCAATTTATGGATCAAACTAATCCATTGGCTGAGATTACACACAAAAGAAGATTGTCTGCACTTGGACCTGGTGGTCTTTCGAGAGAAAGAGCTGGATTCGAGGTGCGTGACGTTCACTATACACATTATGGACGTCTTTGTCCGATTGAAACGCCTGAGGGACCAAACATTGGTTTGATTTCTTCACTTGGGGTTTATGCGAAAGTAAATGGAATGGGATTCATCGAAACTCCTTACCGTAAAGTTACGAATGGTGTGGTTGATTTAAAATCGGAACCAATTTACTTAAGTGCAGAAGAGGAAGAAGGTAAAATGATTGCTCAGGCAAACATTGAAATGGATGGTAGCGGTAAAATTACTGCTGATAAAGTTATTGCTCGTGAAGAAGGCGATTTTCCGGTAGTTGAACCAAATGTTGTTCATTATACAGACGTTGCTCCAAACCAAATTGCATCGATTTCTGCATCGTTAATTCCTTTCTTGGAACACGATGATGCGAACCGTGCGTTGATGGGATCAAACATGATGCGTCAGGCCGTACCATTGTTACGTCCTGAATCTCCAATTGTTGGTACCGGTTTAGAGCGTCAAGTAGCTTCTGATTCTAGAGTGTTAATTAATGCCGAAGGAAATGGAGTAGTAGAATATGTTGATGCAGAAAAAATTACCATTAAATATGATAGAACGGAACAAGAGAGAATGGTAAGTTTTGATGCAGATGAAAAAACATATCAATTAATCAAATTCCAAAAAACAAATCAAAGTACTTGTATCAACCTAAAACCAATTGTTAGAAAAGGGGATAGAGTTACTAAAGGTCAAGTATTGTGTGAAGGATATGCTACTCAAAAAGGAGAATTAGCCATCGGAAGAAACTTAAAAGTGGCGTTCATGCCATGGAAAGGATACAACTTCGAGGATGCAATTGTAATTTCTGAAAAAGTAGTTCGTGATGATATTTTTACATCTATCCACATCGATGATTATTCATTGGAAGTTAGAGATACAAAATTAGGTAATGAAGAATTAACCAATGATATTCCTAACGTTTCTGAAGAAGCAACTAAAGATTTGGATGAAAACGGAATGATCAGAATTGGAGCTGAAGTAAAACCTGGCGACATTCTTATCGGAAAGATTACACCAAAAGGAGAATCAGATCCAACTCCGGAAGAAAAATTATTACGTGCCATCTTTGGTGACAAAGCTGGTGATGTTAAAGACGCTTCGTTAAAAGCTTCTCCTTCATTACACGGTGTTGTTTTAGATAAAAAATTATTTGCAAGAGCCGTTAAAGATAAACGTAAGCGTACAAAAGATAAAGATGATTTGGCTTCATTAGAAATGGAATTTGAAGTGAAGTTCAATGAGTTAAAAGATAAATTAGTTGATAAATTATTCAACATCGTAAACGGAAAAACTTCTCAAGGAGTAATGAATGATCTTGGAGAGGAAGTTTTACCAAAAGGTAAAAAATACACTCAAAAAATGTTAAATGCAGTAGAAGATTTTGCTCATTTAACAAAAGGTCAATGGGTTGCTGATGAAGAAACCAATGTATTAGTTAATGATTTGATTCACAATTATAAAATCAAATTAAACGATTTACAAGGGGCTTTAAGAAGAGAGAAATTTACCATTACAGTTGGAGATGAATTACCAGCCGGTATCTTAAAATTAGCCAAAGTTTACATTGCTAAGAAACGTAAATTGAAAGTGGGTGATAAAATGGCAGGTCGTCACGGAAATAAAGGTATTGTTGCTCGTATCGTAAGAGATGAGGATATGCCTTTCTTAGAAGACGGAACGCCGGTTGATATCGTGTTGAATCCTCTTGGGGTACCTTCTCGTATGAATATTGGTCAGATTTATGAGACCGTATTAGGATGGGCAGGTATGAATTTAGGTCAAAAATATGCCACTCCAATTTTTGATGGTGCTACTATCGATCAAATTAATGAGCTAACAGATAAAGCAGGTATTCCAAGATTTGGACATACTTATTTATACGATGGAGGAACCGGAGAACGTTTCCACCAACCGGCTACTGTTGGGGTGATTTACATGCTTAAATTAGGTCACATGATTGATGACAAAATGCACGCACGTTCAATTGGTCCTTACTCACTTATTACACAACAGCCATTGGGTGGTAAAGCTCAATTTGGAGGTCAGCGTTTTGGAGAGATGGAGGTTTGGGCTCTTGAGGCTTATGGAGCTTCAAGTACCTTGAGAGAAATTTTAACGGTTAAATCAGATGATGTAATCGGTAGAGCTAAAACATATGAAGCTATCGTAAAAGGAGAGCCAATGCCGGAACCAGGTTTACCGGAATCATTCAACGTTTTAATGCACGAATTAAAAGGTCTTGGTTTAGATATCCGTTTAGAGGAATAATAGTATTGTTTCAAGTTTCAGGTTACCGTTTGGTTGCCTGAAACTTAAAACTTGAAACAAAACAAACAAATTTTATTGACTATGATGAATAATAGAAATAATAAAGATAAAAATACGGTTAAAAGATTCAACAAAATTACCATTGGTTTAGCCTCACCTGAATCGATGTTAGCTGAATCAAGAGGTGAAGTTTTAAAACCGGAAACAATCAATTATAGAACCCACAAACCAGAACGTGATGGTTTATTTTGTGAGCGAATTTTTGGTCCAGTAAAGGATTATGAATGTGCTTGTGGAAAATACAAACGTATCCGATACAAAGGAATTGTTTGTGACCGTTGTGGTGTTGAAGTAACTGAAAAGAAAGTACGTCGTGATAGAGTTGGACACATCAATTTGGTAGTGCCGATTGCTCACATATGGTATTTCCGTTCTTTACCAAACAAAATTGGTTACATTTTAGGTTTACCTTCTAAGAAATTAGACATGATTATTTACTACGAACGATATGTAGTAATTCAAGCAGGTATTGCTAAAAATGCTGAAGGTGAGCCTTTAGAAAGATTAGACTTTTTAACCGAAGAAGAGTATTTAAATATTTTAGATACGCTTCCAATGGAAAATCAATATTTAGATGATAACGATCCAAATAAATTCATCGCCAAAATGGGTGCTGAGTGTATCATGGATTTATTAGCCCGCACAAACTTAGATGAATTATCTTATGATTTGCGTCATGCTGCTAATAATGAAACATCTAAACAAAGAAAAACTGAAGCGTTAAAACGTCTTCAAGTGGTAGAATCTTTCCGTGAAGCGAATGAAAACAGAGAAAATCGTCCGGAATGGATGATTTTGAAAGTAATTCCGGTTATTCCACCAGAATTACGTCCGTTGGTGCCGCTTGATGGTGGACGTTTTGCTACTTCTGATTTGAATGATTTATACCGTCGTGTAATCATCCGGAATAACCGTTTGAAAAGATTAATGGAGATTAAAGCTCCGGAAGTTATCTTACGTAACGAAAAACGTATGTTACAAGAAGCGGTTGATTCATTGTTTGACAACACGCGTAAAGCTTCAGCTGTAAAAACAGAATCAAATCGTCCGTTAAAATCATTATCGGATTCATTAAAAGGTAAACAAGGTCGTTTCCGTCAAAACTTATTAGGAAAACGTGTAGATTATTCTGCTCGTTCGGTAATTGTTGTTGGACCGGAATTGAAGATGTATGAGTGTGGTTTACCAAAAGATATGGCGGCAGAATTGTATAAACCTTTCGTTATCCGTAAATTAATTGAACGTGGTATCGTTAAAACGGTGAAATCAGCTAAGAAAATCATTGATAAAAAAGAACCGGTTGTTTGGGATATTTTAGAAAATGTAATTAAAGGACATCCTGTATTGTTGAATCGTGCTCCTACGCTTCACCGTTTAGGTATTCAAGCTTTTCAACCTAAATTAATTGAAGGAAAAGCAATTCAATTACACCCGTTAACATGTACGGCATTTAATGCGGATTTTGATGGTGACCAGATGGCAGTACATTTACCATTAGGACCAGAAGCTATTTTGGAAGCACAATTATTGATGTTGGCTTCTCATAATATATTGAATCCTGCAAATGGTGCTCCAATTACGGTACCTTCTCAAGACATGGTTTTAGGTCTTTATTATATGACCAAAGAACGTTTGTCAACTCCTGAACACAAAATTTTAGGTGAAGGATTAACCTTCTATTCTGCTGAAGAAGTAAATATTGCTTTGAATGAAGGAAGACTAGAATTGAATGCTCGAGTGAAAATCAGAGCAAAAGATTTCAATGAAAATGGTGAGTTAGTCTATAAATTAATTCAAACTACCGCAGGAAGAGTATTGTTTAATGAAGTAGTTCCTGAAGCTGCGGGTTATATCAATGAGGTTTTAACTAAAAAATCATTGAGAGATATTATTGGTAAAATTTTATCTGTAACCAATGTTCCAACAACTGCTGCTTTCTTGGATAACATGAAAGACATGGGATACAAGTTTGCTTTCCGTGGTGGATTATCTTTCAGCTTAGGTGATATTATTATTCCTCATCAAAAAGATGAATTAATTGCAGATGCGAGAGAAGAAGTAGAAGCAATTACCATGAATTATAACATGGGATTGATTACCAACAATGAGCGATATAATCAAGTTATTGACGTATGGACATCTAAAAATGCGTTGCTAACAGAATTGGCCATGAAAAATATCCGTGAAGATCAACAAGGATTTAACTCGGTATATATGATGCTTGATTCTGGAGCAAGGGGTTCTAAAGAGCAAATTCGTCAGTTAACCGGTATGCGTGGTTTGATGGCTAAGCCAAAAAAATCAACTGCTGGTGGTGGTGAAATTATTGAAAACCCGATTCTTTCTAACTTTAAAGAAGGTTTATCGATTTTAGAATACTTCATTTCTACTCACGGTGCTCGTAAAGGTCTTGCCGATACGGCGTTAAAAACGGCTGATGCCGGATATTTGACCAGAAGATTACATGACGTTTCTCAAGATGTTATTGTAAATACTGAAGATTGTGGTACGTTAAGAGGAATTGAAGTTTCAGCCTTGAAAAAGAATGAAGAAATTGTTGAAACGTTAGGAGAAAGAATCTTAGGACGTGTAGCACTTCAAGATGTGATTAACCCGTTAAATTTAGAAATTTTAGTTCATGCCGGTCAAGAGATAACAGAATCAATTGTAAAAGCTATTGAAGTTTCACCATTGGAAAAAGTAGAAGTTAGATCTCCATTAACATGTGAAGCTACAAAAGGAATTTGTGCAAAATGTTATGGTAGAAACTTAGCTACCGGAAGAATGACCCAAAAAGGAGAAGCTGTTGGTGTAATTGCTGCACAATCAATTGGGGAACCAGGAACACAGTTAACCTTGAGAACATTCCACGTTGGAGGGGTTGCTGGTGGTATGTCAGAAGAATCAAGTATCGTAACGCGTTTCAAAGGTAGATTAGAAATTGATGACCTTAAAACAGTTAAAGGTGAAGATGCAGAAGGAAATGCTATTGATATTGTTATTTCTCGTTCTACAGAATTAAAATTAGTAGATGAAAATACAGGAATTGTATTGAATACGCATAACATTCCATATGGTTCTACAATTTATGTTAAAGATGGTCAAGTTGTTGATAAAGGAACAACCATCTGTAAATGGGATCCATATAATGGGGTAATTATCTCTGAATTTACCGGAAAAATTGCTTATGAAGATTTAGAGCAAGGACAATCGTTCCAAGTAGAAATTGATGAGCAAACCGGTTTCCAAGAGAAAGTTATCTCTGAAGGAAGAAATAAAAAATTAATTCCAACTTTATTAATTTATGGTAAAGATGGTGAATTGATTCGCTCTTATAACTTACCTGTTGGTGCACACTTAATGGTAGATGATGGAGAAAAAATTAAAGCCGGAAAAATTTTAGTAAAAATTCCTAGACGTTCATCAAAAGCGGGAGATATTACAGGAGGACTTCCAAGAATTACAGAGCTTTTAGAAGCACGTAATCCTTCAAATCCTGCAGTTGTTTCTGAAATTGATGGTGTAGTTACTTTTGGTAAAATAAAAAGAGGTAATCGTGAAATCATCATTGAATCTAAATTTGGAGAGGTGAAGAAATACTTAGTTAAATTATCTAACCAAATTTTGGTTCAGGAAAATGACTTCGTAAAAGCAGGTATGTCTTTATCTGATGGAGCAATTACTCCTGAAGATATCTTGAGAATTCAAGGACCATCTGCCGTTCAACAATATTTAGTAAATGAAATTCAAGAGGTTTACCGTTTACAAGGGGTAAAAATCAATGATAAGCATTTTGAGGTAGTTATTCGTCAAATGATGCGTAAAGTAAGAGTTGAGGATCCGGGAGATACTTTATTCTTAGAAGAGCAAATGGTTCATACTAAAGATTTTATTGTTGAAAATGACAAATTATTTGGTATGAAAGTAGTAGAAGATGCCGGTGATTCTCAAAACCTAAAACCAGGTCAGATGATTACACCAAGAGAATTGAGAGATGAAAACTCATTGTTAAAACGTGAGGATAAAAATCTTGTTGTAGCACGTGATGTAATTACGGCCACTGCAACTCCGGTTCTTCAAGGTATTACAAGAGCATCTTTACAAACGAAATCATTTATTTCTGCGGCATCGTTCCAAGAAACAACTAAAGTATTAAATGAGGCTGCTGTTGCAGGTAAAGTAGATTCATTAGAAGGTCTTAAAGAGAATGTAATTGTAGGTCATAGAATTCCAGCCGGAACAGGTATGAGAGAATATGACAACATCATTGTAGGTTCAAAAGAGGATTATAATGAATTGATGGCTGCAAAAGAAGAATATAATTATTAGTAGTATGAGTGATAATAATCAACAACCCGGACAAATCAATATTGAATTGGATGAAAAAACAGCTGAAGGGATTTATTCTAATTTAGCGATTATCAACCATTCAGCTTCTGAGTTTGTACTTGATTTTGTAACGCTTATGCCGGGAGTGCCCAAGGCAAAAGTTAAATCGAGAATTATTTTAACTCCACAACATGCTAAGCGATTGTTAAAAGCAATTGGTGAAAATATTCACCGTTTTGAGTTAGCTCACGGTGAAATAAAGGATACTGATCAACCTCAAGTTCCTTTGAACTTTGGGCCTACAGGGCAAGCTTAGTTTAGTATAATCATAAGAAACTCCTTAAGAAATTAAGGAGTTTTTTTATTTATAAGCTTTTCAACCTTTTACTATCAAAGTGATGGTCGATGAAATGCACTTATCTTCTCTTTAAATTCACGTTGATGTGTTTTAATCGAATTTTCAGGTTACTTATCGAAAAATTGACATTCTTGGATGTCATCATGGTAGTTTTACATCAGAATTAAAACAAAAACCAAATAATAAAAATGAATTCAACAGTTAACAGAAATTTTTTAGTAGTTATCTTTTTAATGTTCATCGGTATTATTGGAGCTTCTGCTCAAACAACTTCAACAAATGAGTTAGTAAACGAATCAGAAGCAATGGAGTTAATCAAAAATTCTGAAGAAAATGTTTCTTCAGCTGAAATATCAAATTGGTTCATTGGGGCAAAACAAGAAGTTAATTTGACAAAATCAAATGAGTCAACCACTCAAAACCGTTCTGCTTTAGTTTCTAAAAAAGAGCAATATTTAAAATCAGGATTTTCTACAAAAACAATTTTAATTCGTTCTATCTTAAAAAAAGCGGATGGTTATGTAAACGCAACTGTTTAGTTTCCGTCAAAAAACTAAACACTCAGTTATTCGAAACCCGAAAAAAACCTTTGTAAAAACAAAGGTTTTTTTGTTATCTACACAAAAAGTGAATAAGTTTTTATAGCTTATTTTCTCAAAAAACGATACTTTTGAAAAAAAGTAAAATGAAATCATTAGAAAAAGATATTTGGTTATTTGAAATAACACCCAAAAAATCATTTTTTAATTTTAATGTCAAAGAAATATGGCGTTATAGAGATCTTTTATTTTTATTTGTGAAAAGAGATGTTATAACGTTTTACAAACAAACTATTTTAGGTCCGCTTTGGTTTATTATTCAACCTTTATTGACTTCTCTTATTCAATTTGTTATTTTTAGTAAAATTGCAGCTATTCCTTCAGACGGAGTTCCTTATTTTTTGTTTGTACTAGCCGGCAATATCATTTGGTTTTATTTTTCAGATACTTTAAAATCTATATCAGAGACTTTTACAGCTAATCAAAATATTTTTGGGAAGGTTTATTTTCCCAGAATTATTATGCCTCTAAAAGTGGTGTTTTCTAATCTATTGAAGTTTGGAATACAGTTTTCATTTTTTTTGATTGTATTGTGTTATTATATTTATTTAGGATATGATATTAATCCGACTGTTTATATCTTTTTATTACCATTGATATTAATTTTTTTGGCTCTTATATCAATGGGAATTGGAATGTTAATTTCATCATTAACTGTAAAATATAGAGATTTAAATTTTGTAATTACTTTTGGTATTTCATTGTTCATGTATGTGTCTCCTATTGTATATCCAACATCACTCGTTTTAGAAAAAATCGATTCTAAATTTCATTTTTTAATTTATTTAAATCCCTTAACTGGTTTTTTGGATTTTTTTAAATATGCCTTTTTTGGCTCAGGATCATTTGATGTTTTAAATTTAGTTTACTCGCTTGTATTTAGTTTTGTGATTTTTGTTTTGGGAGTTATGGTTTTTAATAAAACAGAAAAGAGTTTTATTGATGTTATTTAATGCGATTTAAAAGATGGATGATGTAATTTTAAAAGTTGAAAATCTCTCTAAACAATATAGACTGGGCAAAATAGGTACAGGCACCTTGAGTCATGATTTAAAACGGTGGTGGCATCTTGTTAGAGGAAAAGAAGATCCATATCTAAAAATTGGAGAAACAAATGATAGGAGTTTAAAAGGTGAAAGTGAGTATGTGTGGGTATTAAAAGATATCAATTTTGAAGTAAAACGAGGGGAAGTTCTTGGAGTTATAGGAAAAAATGGTGCCGGAAAATCTACTTTGTTAAAGATTTTATCTCGTGTAACATCACCAACAAAAGGTAGCATAAAAGCTAAAGGTAGAATTGCTAGTTTGTTAGAAGTGGGAACAGGATTTCATCCTGAGATGACCGGAAGAGAAAATATTTATTTGAATGGTGCCATTTTAGGAATGACAAAAAAAGAAATTTCTTCTAAGATTGATGAAATTATCGAATTTTCAGGATGTGAGCGATACATTGATACACCGGTAAAAAGATACAGTAGCGGAATGACGGTTCGGTTAGCTTTTGCAGTGGCAGCCCATTTAGAACCAGAGATTTTGGTTGTTGATGAGGTTTTAGCTGTTGGCGATGCAGAATTTCAAAAGAAAGCAATTGGGAAAATGCAAGATATTTCAAAAACGGATGGAAGAACTGTTTTATTTGTTAGCCATAATATGGCAGCGGTCAAAAATTTATGTTCAAGAGGAATACTATTACATAATGGTCAATTAGTTTATCAAGGTCAAATAGATTCTGTTGTTGACCGTTATTTAGAAAGTGAAGAATTATCGTTTTCTAAAAGGTATCATAATGAAAGCATATCAGTTAAAGATTTATCAATTAAAGAGTTTTTTATCACCTCAGAAATTAAAACGGGAAGTAAATTTGAGTTTGAGGTATTAATAGATGCTGAAATTGAGCGTTTAGTTGAATTTTCTGTAGGATTTAGAAATGTTGATTCTACACCAATATTTCAAATATATTCCGGTCATGTTGGAAAAATATTTAAACTAATCAAAGGAATTAATAAATTGAGAGGAAGTATTGATAGTTTACCTGTTGTGGCAGGAAACTACACTATTACACTTTGGTTAGGTTCAAAGGGTGTAAATTTTGATGTACATAAGAACGCATTAAAGATTTTAGTTAGAGAAGGAGCCATTAGTGAAGGTGGGCCAATTTCAACTAAGAATGGTTATCCGATAATTCATCAATCAAATTGGGAAATGACATGAATTTAGAATTTGCAACACACGAAAGAGAGCCTTTTTTTGCATTAGCTAAGAATTACATTGAAAACAATCAAAAAGTATTAGATATTGGTGCTGGAAATGGGGATTTTGCAAATTTTTGCAATAGAGATGATTTTTATCTTTTTGATGGTAACGAACAAACAGTCGAATCATTAAAACAAAAATATAAAAATGTTTATCTAGGAAGATTGCCAAAATTACCATTTGAAGATGATTTATTTGATGTAATTCATTGTAGTCATGTTGTTGAGCACTTAGAACCCAACATCTTTTATGATACATTAGTTGAAATGAATCGTTGTTTGAGGCCAGAGGGGTATCTTATTATTTCTGCACCATTGTATTGGGAAGGTTTTTATGATGATTTGTCGCATATTAGACCTTATCCTACAGCTATTTATAAAAATTATTTGTGTAATAAGCAGAACAATAACAGAACGAGAAGCTGTGTTTCTAATAAATATTCTGTTGTAGAAGAAATTTATCGTTTTAAAGAATTAAAAAATTTAACGAATAGTTATCCTTATCCTAGAAACATTATTGGAAAGTTATGGCTAAAAATAACTTTGGTTTTAAAAAATTATGCATTTAAGCAATATCAAAAAACAGGATATACAATTGTTCTCAAAAAAGGTACTATTTAAATGAATAAAGTTTCAATTATACTTCCAACATTTAACAGGATTCACCTTTTGAGAGAAACACTTAATAGTATTTTTTTTCAAAATTATGAAAACTGGGAATGTATAATAGTTGATGATGATTCAACTGAAAATGTTTTTCAAATAGTGCAAGAATTTATTCTGAAAGATAGTCGTTTTGTGTATTATTCACGTCCAGAAAATTTACCAAAAGGAGCAAACTCCTGTCGTAATTATGGATTTGAAAAAGCTTCTGGTAATTTTATTCAGTGGTTTGATAGTGATGATATTATGTTGGAAGATTTTTTAAGTACTAAATTGAATGAGTTCACTGAGGATTTAGAAATGGTTATTACGTCCGGTTATTTTTGGAACAGTAAAAAGGAAACAAAAGAAGCAATAGAATTGGTTAATTCAGATATTCATTTGTTTGAAGATTTTATTCAATGGAAGATTAAAATTTTGACACCATCTGTACTATTTCGAAAAAGTTTTTTGAATGGAAAAAGATTATTCGATACATCAATCAAAAGAGGTCAAGAAGCTGAATTTTTCTCACGAATTTTTTTTAATCTAGAAAAGTCAAAATTTAAAATAAAGTCTAAATATCTATTTCTATATCGGCAACATACTGATTCTATTACATCCGAAAATACTAGCTATAATAGCGAATATAAAAATTCAAGTTTATTTATATTATCTGAAAATTTTAAAAGAGCTGAGCAAATTAAATCTAGTATATTATTAGATTATTTGAATAAGCAAATCATTAATTTATTTTTTTTAAGTATTCAAAATAATGATTCATCTTTGGCAAAAAAAATCATCAATACCAATTTCCAAACGTTAACCAAATATGGAATAATGAAAAGTTTAGAAATGATTGTTATTGGAAAAATATTAGTAGCCATTACATTTCCAAGTTTTACTTTTCAAAAGCGTTGGAAAAATTTTAGTTTTAATTGGAATGAATAAACGAGTCTCAATAATAATTCCAACTTTCAATCGGGCTGAAATTATAAAAGAAACGATAGAAAGTATTCGAAATCAGACGTATACCAATTGGGAGTGTATAATTGTTGATGGGGACTCTACAGACCAAAGTGAAATTAAAATTCCATCTTATTTTAAGTCAGATAATCGTTTCCAATATCATGTTTTACCGATTAAATCAAATAAAGGGCCTAATCCATCCCGGAATTTTGGATTTAATCTTGCAACGGGTGACTATGTATATTTTTTTGATAGTGATGATATTTTAATGCCTTTTGCTTTTGAAACCTATATTTCAAATTTTGAAAATGAATATGATGTTGTAATAGCTCGATTAGAAAAAGTTGATCATAAATCAAAAAAAACCATTTCAATAAACACTATTCAATCCGATAATATTATAGAAGATTATTTTACAGGAGTTGTTTCGTTTTATGTGTGTGGGCCAATGTGGAGAAAATCTTTTTTAGACAAACAAACGCAACTGTTTGATAATGAAATATCCAATTTAGATGATTGGGATTTTAATTTAAGAATGTTGTATAATCAACCAAAAATTAAATATTTAGATAAAGTATTAATACACTATTTTCAACATGAAGCTTCCCTAAAGCAAGAATTGAATAAACTCAATTTTAGTGAAATTGATTCTGCTTTTAGAGCTAGATATAAACATTTAACGTTAATAACTAAATATGAATTAGGGTTCAAAAATATATATCTTGGTCACATCAATAATTTTTATAAACATTATTTACGATTAACATTAAGAAGTAAAAGTAACGATTACTTGTTTTTTTTAATAAAAATACTAAAAATTGAATGGGAATTATTTAATGTTATGAAAGTTTTTAAAGTCGTAATAGGTACATTCATGTACAAATATTTAAAAAAAGGAGAGCGGTTTCTATATTAGGATGTATCAAATAAGAAAAAAAATATTAGTAATTGTTACTACATTTCCATCAGTTTCAGAGACATTTATTCTGAATCAGATTACTGATTTAATTGATCGTGGATACGATGTTACTATTTTTTCTTACAATCAACCAAATGAAGATGTCAAGCATCCACTTTTTTTAGAATACAATTTAAAAGATAAAACATTTTATCATTTTAAAAATGAAGTTGGTAAACTCAAAGGAATCTTATATTTTTTGAGGTTTATTCTATTCAATTTTTTTAAAATTGATTTTTCAAAATTTACCTTTTCACTACAAAAATGGAAGGCTTTATATGACTTACCTGTTTTTTTGCTGAAAAATAAATATGATATTATCCATTGCCATTTTGGATTCAATGGAAAAAAAATTGCTCACCTAAAAAAGTTAAATATTTTAAAGAATGAAAAATGTGTTTTGACTTTTCACGGGTCTGATTTAACGCCGAGTTTAATAGAGGAATATAAAGTATTCTACAAAGAAGTTTTTAGATTTTTCAATGCTTTTACGGTAAATTCTCCTTATTTAGAAATAATTTTAAAAAAAATTCATCCTGAAATTATCAATTTACATATTCTACCGGTTGGGTTTAGAAAGGACTATTTAGAAAAAATTCAAATTACTGAAAAAAAAATAAATCCCAAACATATCGTTTTTTGTGGAAGACTCATGCCGATAAAAGGACCAGACAATGCAATTTTAATTTTGAATGAATTAGTTAGATGTAATTATGATGTTCATCTCGATATAATTGGTGATGGACCAATGAGAGAAGATTTATTAGAAAAGGTAAAACAACTTAATTTACAAAATCATATCACTTTTCATGGCTTTTTGACTCAAAATAAAGTTTTTGAAATTATGGCTCAATCTTCAATTTTTTTATTGGCTGCAACGGTTGAAAAGGAAACTCTAAGAGCAGAAACACAAGGTTTAGTAATTCAGGAAGCTCAATTTTTTAAATTACCGGTGGTAGTTTCAAATATTGGTGGAATTCCATTTGGATTAATTGATGGTAAAACTGGATTTTTGATTGACCAAAGTGATATTAATTTGTTTGTTAGTAAAATTTGTTTATTAATTGATAATCAAAACTTACAATTATCAATGGGCGATAAAGGGCATGAGTTTGTTCAAGAACGATTTGATTCAAAAATCTTAGGAGAGAAATTAATCACTATTTTTGACGATTTATTTTAGAATCATTTCATTATGACTATAGCTAAAAAAGCCGGAACAGCAGCAAAATTAATGATAATCCGACGGGTTTGGGGAGCTTTAGTGTCTTTTTCAGTGATGGCTTATTTAGCAAGAACA
Organism: Flavobacterium filum DSM 17961; assembly: GCF_000425465.1. Classification (GTDB taxonomy): domain Bacteria; phylum Bacteroidota; class Bacteroidia; order Flavobacteriales; family Flavobacteriaceae; genus Flavobacterium; species Flavobacterium filum. Next base: position 114,085 of record NZ_AUDM01000008.1, read on the forward strand.
TTGAATAAAGAAGATTTTGGAATTGTTGCCATTTCTGCAGTTTTATTAAGTTTTATACAAATACTTGCAATCAGTGGAATCAGTGAATATGTGATATTTTATAACAAAGAGGATAGGAATAAAATTATTAACTCAGCTTTTTGGTTAAATATTTTTCTAAGTTTTATTGTAAGTGTTGTTATATTAGCTTTATCTCCTATTTGGGCAAGTTTTTATAAAGATGATAGGATTATTTATATTGTAGTATTGTTGGTATTTAGTTTCTTTTTTAATATGATAGCGTCCATACCAAACGGAATTTATCGGAAAGAATTAAATTATAAACCAATGCTATTTATTCAAGCATTGTTTGGAACGTTTAACAATATTGGTCAAGTATTATTAGCTTATTTTGGATTTGGAATATACAGTTTGGTTTTACCTAATGCAATTTTATCTCCATTTTTGGCTTTAATGCTACTTTACAAATCAGGTTTTAGACCGAATAAAGATTTTGGAAGAAAATATTGGTCTCAAATATTTGATTATACAAAATATGTTATTGGTCAAAGAGTTATGGGGAAATTAGTTAATGAAGGGGATACTTTTATTGTAGGTAAATTTTTTGGAATGGCTTCACTAGGAGTGTACAATCTTGCATATCAGTTTTCAAATTTATTTAATGGTTATTTTCAACCAATAGTAAATAATATTACACTTCCACTATTTTCTAAAAATAATAATAATATTCAAATTGTTAGAAATCATTATATAAAAATGATTGATTTAATTTCTATAATAACTATACCCGTAATGACTTTGATGTTAATAAATGCAAAATTGTTAATTCAATTTATTTATGGGGAAAAATGGTTAGATTCAGTAATCATTTTTCAAGTTTTAGCTTTTTTTGTAATGATAAAGTCGATTACAAGTCCAACAAACGGATTGTTTAATGCAATGGGGCAACCTAGAAAAAGTCTATTGTTTTTAAGGATTTTTGTTCCAATATTTTTGATTTCTATTTTTATTGGAGCACAATTTAAATCCTTATTTATTTTTACTTTGATTCTTGTTATAGTAAGAATGATTGGAAGTTTAATATTGATGAAAGATGCTTTGAAATTAATTAATATTACTAATTTTAATGCGTTTAAGGATGTATTATTTCTGGTTGTATTATCTGTAATTTTCTCAGCTTTATCTTTTATAATACCGGATTATTTATTTTTAAAGTTAATAATGTCTTTCCTTTTTCTACTTTCAGTATTTTTGTATTTTAAAATTTTAAGTAATGCTAAGTATCAATCAATTTTAATGGATATAAAAAAACTAATTTGAGTTTAGCACGTAATCATAATTATATAAATGGATACAAAATTAACTTCAAAGGAATACTGGGAAGAATATTATAAAAAAACACAAACTTCTAAAGTTAAAATTAGTAGAATTGTTTCAGAGTATGACCAACTTTGGGAAATATTACTTTCCCAAAATGGAGCAAATCCACCAAAAACTATTTTAGAAATTGGAGGATATCCTGGCAGATATTTAGCTTATTTAAGTGATAAATTCAGCCTTGTCCCTACTTGTTTAGATTATAATTCTGATGTAAGTAAAATTGAAGAATGCATGAAAATTTTTGATGTTAATGATTATAAAGTCCTTCAAACAGATATATTTAATCATCAAATTGAAAAACAATATGATATTGTTATCTCTTTAGGATTTGTTGAGCATTTTTCTGATTATAATCAAATTTTAGATAAACATTGTGAATATTTAAAACCAGGTGGAACACTCTTAATAATGATTCCGAATAAACGATGGTTAAGAAAATGGTATGGATATTTAGTGGATTACGATAATTTAAAGGCTCATAACTTAAAATGTATGAATTTTAAAACGTTTAATGATTTTGCCAAGAGAAATAATTTAAAAGAAATTAAACTTACTTATTTTGGCGAATTTCAATATGCAGTTCATCAGAAACTAAATTTTATTCAAGACATAATCAAAAGGGTTGTGAAGTTTATATTTAAAAGATTAAATCCATTTCTCAGAAATCATCCTTCAAAATTTTACAGTAGTTCCATAATTGCTATTTACAAAAAATAATGTGCGGATTTTTAGCCGAAATTTCTTTTCAAAACCAATTAATTAGCAAAGAATGCTTTGTTGATATTTTAAATCTATCTCTAAAAAGAGGACCGGATGCTCAAGGTTATTGGAATAATCAGTCATCTGTTCAGCTCGGATTTAATCGTTTGGCCATTGTTGAGTTGAGTGAAGCCGGAAATCAGCCTATGTTGAGCCATAATAGCAAATTTGCTATTGTTTTCAATGGCGAAATTTATAATCATTCTTATTTAAGAAGTAAACTTGATTTTAAGGCATTTAGGGGTAATTCTGATACGGAAACAATTTGTGCTTGTCTTGAAGAATGGGGTGTGCTTAAAACCATAAAGGCATTAGATGGGATGTTTGCTTTAACCATTTATAATCAAGAAACAAAAGAAACACATTTGGTTAGGGATTTTGCCGGAATAAAACCATTGTTTTATGGATTTGATAACAAAACATTATTTGCTTCAAGCCAATATGACCAGATTCTAAAACATCCTTCTTTTGCCAATACATCGATTAATAATCAGGTTTTAAAATTATATCTTCAACAGCATTTTGTTCCTGCACCTTATGGTTTATACCAAAATACATTTCAGGTAAAACCCGGTGAAATTATTACATTTCAAGAGAATGGTTCAAAGAGTAGTCAGGAGTATTGGACTTTTTCAACAGATACATCTTATTTGATTAACGATGAAAAGGAAGCATTACAATTAATTGAAGATACACTACATTCTTGTGTTAAAGATCAACTCATGGCAGATGTTCCGCTTGGAGCATTTTTGTCTGGTGGTGTTGATTCCCCATTAATCTGCCATCATGCAAAATCTCTAAAACCTGATTTGTCAACGTTTTCAATAGGTTCACATAGTTTAGTTCATGATGAATCAAAAAGGGCAGCTTTATTCGCCCAAAAATTATCAACAAATCATCATGAATGGATGCTAAGTGCAAATGAAGTTTTATCTCATTGGGATAAAATTTCACTTGCAATACATGAACCATTAGCAGATTTTAGTATTATTCCAACCTATTTGGTTTCCAATTTAGCAAAAAGAAATGTAACTGTAGCGTTAAGTGGTGATGGTGGTGATGAATTGTTTTTAGGATATGAACGATTTTGGAGTTTGGCAAAAAACAGACATTTTCAAAATTCTCCAAAGCTATTAAAAAAGCTGATTTATGGAACAGATAAAGTAATTTCAGGGAACAAAAACATCAATAGTTTGGTGGTTTATAATCAGCTTTCATCAGCTCATGAAGGGCTACATTCTCGATTCAAAAATGAAATGATTCATAAGATTTTCCCTGTTTTGAATGACGTTATTTTACCGGATGATTGGACTGTTTATCAATATGAAAACTCAACTAATTTATCACATTTATCTCGTCTTATGCAAAAAGCCGAGTTCTATGGTATGATGCAAAAAACATTACGAAAAGTTGATTTAGCCAGTATGGATAATAGTTTAGAGGTAAGAGTGCCATTTTTACAAAAGAAAATGATAGAGGCTTCTCTTCAAATAGATCCTCTTTTGAGTTTTGGAAAAAATAAATACAAAAATGTATTGAAAAAGAAATTAATAAGCTATTTTCCAACAATTGAACCAGAAAAAGCAAAAAAAGGATTCTCTATTCCCTTGCGAAATTGGATTCAAACGGATTTAAAGGAGACTTTTAGTGACAATTTATTAGCTCCAACTTCAACTTTTTATGATAAAAAAGAAGTTGAACATTTGTTGAAAAATCATCTTTCAGGTCAAAAAGATAATAAATGGGCTTTGTTTACATTATATGCTTTAAATCAGTCAATAAAACGCTAAGATGATGAAAAAGATTTGCGTTTTATTCACTATACCTAACTTTGATACTGCCGGAAGTGGTAAAGCTCTTCTTAACTTGGCATTGGGATTAGATGCAAATCGTTTTGAACCTCATATACTTTGTTTAAATAAAAAAGGAGAATTTTTTGAAACTGTACTAAAATCAAGTATTCCTGTTCATGTTTTTGATTATTTACCAAAAGAGCGACCTACATGGAAAATGTTGCTTTCATGCTATAAAGTAGCTCAAAAAATAAAAGAGATTAATCCGGATGTTGTTCATAGTTTTCATTACAGTTCTAATTACACTGAAGCCTTTGCAGTAAAATTGGCCGGTAAAAAATGGATTTTTACTAAGAAAAATATGAGTTGGGGTGGGAGTAGTAAAAACAGTTGGAAACTACGTTCTTGGTTTGCAGATAAAATTATAATTCAAAACACAGATATGAAGAAGGAATTTTATCCAACTTCAACTAAAACAGTATTAATTCCCAGAGGAGTTAACACAAAAAAGTTTCAACCTGAAATTCCCAATTCAGAGATTTTAAAACAAATGAATACTACTAATGCGGAAAGGATAGTAATTTGTGTAGCTAACTTTGTTCCTGTGAAAGGTATAGAACTATTGATTGAAGCATTTTGTCAGCTTAATTCTTTGTTTCCACAATGGAAGCTATGGTTGGTTGGTGATGATACCAATGAATATGGAAAAGAAATAAAAAAGAAAGTTAAAGACCTTTCAATGACTGAAAAAATTATTTTTTCCGGAAAAGTAAACAATGTAAATGATTATCTGCAACATGCCGAAATTTTTGTTCTTCCAACAAAAGATGAAGGCAGAAAAGAAGGTTCTCCCGTAGCGATGCTTGAAGCGATGGCTAATGGTAAAGTAGTCATTGGTTCTGCTATTTCAGGTATCAAAGATCAGTTGCAAAATTTCCCAAATCATCTTTTTAAACCCGGAAATTCAGAAGATTTAAAAAATAAATTGGAATTGTTTTTTTCTAATTCTCAATCAGAAAATGTACATTTGGGAAAACAATTCATCAATGAAGTTTCACTTTATTATTCCATTCAAGATGAGGTGGTAAAGCATGAAAAAGCCTATTTGTCATTATTTTAAAGAAAAAGGAAATGAAAGAGATTAAAACGGCAATTATCCCCGTAAAAACTGATTTTGTAGGTTTGAAAAGTGAAATTGATCATAAAGCCATTTGCATTTTTGCAGCTACCGGTTTTTTTCTTGATGACGATACCTACTTTGTAAATCAAAAAGCTCTTAGACCAGCCACCAATTATACACTTTCGGATGATTCGAATTCAATTATAAAAGAAGAAAACTATTTTAAATGGCATTATTCACCATTTGAACGACCTTTTGATCAAATTGTGGAAGAATTTACTGTTTTGTTTGAGAAAATTATTAATGAACAAGTGCAAGATAAAAAAGTCATTTTGCCACTTTCCGGTGGATTAGATAGTAGAACTCAAGCTGCTGCTTTAAGGCATTTGAATAAAAAAGTGCATGCCTATAGTTACGAATTTGAAAATGGTCATAACGAAACAAAATATGCCGAACAGATTGCAAAAGTATGTGATTTTCCATTCGAAAAATGGATAATTCCTAAAGGTTATTTATGGAAAGATATAGAGGAAATCGCTTCAATAAATCAATGCTATACAGAATTTACTCATCCCAGACAAGCAGCTGTTTTGAATAAATTAGCCGGTTTAGGTGAAGTGATTAGTTTAGGTCATTGGGGCGATGTATTGTTTGATAATATGGATTTGCCTTCTCAACTTTCTATAGATGAACAAGTTGATATAATGATTAAAAAAGTCATTAAGAAAAGTGGAATTGAATTTGCAGAAAAGTTGTGGAAATCATGGGATTTAGAAGGAGATTTCTATTCTTATTTTCGCCAAAGAATTAAAAAATTGTTGGAGGAAGTAACAATTTCTGAAGAAGCAAATGCACAAACAAGAGCTTTTAAAAGTTTATATTGGGCTTCGAGATGGACCGGAAGTAATTTAAGTTTTTTTGAAAAAGTTAAGCCTATAACCTTGCCTTATTATGATGAAAGAATGTTACAATTTATATGTTCCGTTCCAGAACGATTTTTGGCAAAACGACAAATTCAAATTGCCTACTTAAAAAAACAAAATCCTCAATTAGCCAAAATAACATGGCAAGATCAACGTCCGTTTAATTTGTATAGTCATCAATGGAATTATTTTCCATGGAATTTTCCATATAGAGTTTATCAAAAGATCAGAAAAGATTATGTTGTAAAAAATAAAGTTAGAAACAATTATGAAAATCAATTTTTAGGTAATGAGAATGAAATCGAACTGAGAAAATGGTTGTTTGAAAACCAAAAATTTAAAGCATTTTTAGATCCAAAATTAGTCGAAGAAATGTATGATGGGTTTATAAACGAAAATCATTTGAGTTATTCACATGTAATCAGTACCTTGCTGACGTTATCATTGTTTACTAAAATTTCAGAATGAAACGGTTAAAAAAAATTGTGATTTATTGTGGTGAACTACCACCGCCAACCTTTATTGATCGCTTGATTATTGGATTAGCAAATGAAGATTTTAAACTTTTTATTTCAGGAAGAAAAAGAGGAACATTACATTATCCAAAACAAATTTCAGTGCTGACTTATTCAGGAAAAATTAGTCAAGTTTTCACGGTTTTACTCTACACATTTTTGCTATGGCTTCAACGACCAAAAGACAAAAAAGTTTTAGATAATTGGATTAAAAAGAAAAAAACAAGTCCATTTAACGCACGTTTGAAGTTTTATCCAATTCTTTATCAACGCCCGAAAATAATACATATACAATGGGTAAAATCAATTTCAGATTGGACTTGGGTAAAAAAATTAGACATCAAATTAGTGGTGAGTTTGAGAGGAGCACATGTCAATTATACCCCTATTGCCAATCCTGAATATGTTGAAATTTATCAAAAATGTTTTCCTTTGGTGGATGGCTTTCATGCGGTTTCTGAAGCTATTAAAACGGAAGCTCTAGCGTATGGTTTAACTGAAAACAAAACTAAAGTTATTTATAGCGGATTAGATTTGAATAATTTTTCATTTCGTGAAGAAAATAAAAATAATACTTTACTTCAAATTATATCAATTGGAAGAGGACATTGGAAAAAAGGATATGATATAGCACTTGATGGATTGAAAATTTTAAAAGATAAAAATGTTTCTTTTCATTATACAATTGTTGGTATAGAAGAAAACGAAGAGCTATTGTTTCAGCGAAAACAATTAAACTTAGAAAATGAAGTTACGTTTTTAAAGAAAATGGAATTTGAATCCGTAAAGCAAAAAATTCAATCTTCGGATATTTTACTTTTGCCGAGTGTAGAAGAAGGAATAGCCAATGTAGCTCTAGAAGCTATGGCATTAGGTACATTGGTTATTTCATCAGATTGTGGTGGAATGAACGAAGTCATAAAGGATAATGAAAATGGCTTTATTTTCAAAGTAAGAAATGTTGATCAAATGGTGGATAAAATTCAATATGCGATGAAACTTAGCGATGAAGCAAAAAGAAAAATTGTTAAAAATGCAAGAATTACCATTGAAAATCAACATTCAGCAGAAATGATGATGCATTCATTTTCTAATTTTTACAAAGAAATTATAAATGAGTAATAAAAAACGAATCGGACTCGTATTGCCAAATCATCCCTCTTACTCTGAAACTTTCTTTATTTCAAAAATAAAAGGTTTACAGCAAAAAGGGATGGAAGTAGTAATGTTTACTAACGCACCAAAAAAAAAGGATTTCAAATTATGTCCGGTTGTATATTTAAAAACAAAGCTTAGTTTTATTAGTTTTATAAAAGAGGCTTTTATATTTTTATACATCATTTTTACACAATTTAAAAGGGTAATATTGCTTTTTTCTTTGAATAAAAAAGATAAGATGCGTTTTTTTAAAAACATCAAAAATATCTTTTTAAATCGCTATTTTCTGAATCAAAAATTGGATTGGTTGCATTTTGGATTTGGTACTATGGCTTTGGAACGTGAAAATGTAGCACAGACAATAAATGCTAAAATGGCTGTCAGTTTTAGAGGTTTTGATTGGTATGTTTATCCGGTAAAAAACGAGAATTGTTATCAAAAATTATTTAAAAAAGAAGTAAAGTACCATGTTCTTTCAAAAGGAATGAAAAGTGACTTAATTCAATATGGGATTCATGAAGAAAAAATTGATGTGATTTCACCTTTTATTGATGTAGTTAAGTTTCATAATAATTATGATTCTTTCTTAAAAAATAATAAAGAAACTAAAATCATTTCAATAGGAAGACTTCATTGGATTAAAGGTTATAATTATATTTTTGAAGCTTTATCAATATTAAAAAGTAAAGGAATTCATTTTAAATATTCAATAATAGGAGATGGATTGGAAAAAGAGCGACTTTTGTTTCAAGCTCAACAGCTAGGAATTTCTGATAATGTAACTTTTTATGGTAAAGTAGATCATGATGAATTGACAAAAATAGTTATCATGCATGATATATTTATTCAATATAGTAATCAAGAAGGTTTTTGTAATGCTGCATTAGAGGCTCAATCAATGGAATTATTGTGTGTAGTTAGTGATGCTGATGGATTAAAGGAGAATGTTGTTGATGGTGAAACAGGATGGATTGTGCCTAAAAGAAGTCCTTTGAAATTGGCAAATAAGCTTGATGAAATTGTAAAGTTATCATTTCAGGAAAGTGAAATAATTAAAAATAACGCAAGGCAAAGGGTTGAACAAAATTTTAATTTTGAAATACAAATAAATAATTTCATAACTTTTTACAATAAATAAATTAAAAAACAAACTAATTAATTTTGAAAGTTTTTATTCCAAATGTCAATTTTAATACTGTGAATAGTTTGTCAATTTTTATTTTGACTAGGCCTTTTTTTTCTGAATCAGGATGGTGTAATGATGATGAATTGAAAAGAAAATGGAATGTTATCAATTCAGTTGAATATACCTCAAATATTTCAGAAGCCAGATTTGTATTAATTCCTCATTCTATAAATTGGTATTTTGAACATAATAGTCAAAATGAACTAATTGATATTAATTCAGATTGTAAAAGATTAAATATAAAAGCTTACGGAATTATAGTTGGTGATTTGGGTATTTCTTTTCCTGATTTTTCGAATATTTATTATTTCAGGATGGGAGGATTTAAGTCACAACTTTCTTCAAAAAATATGAGTTTTCCATTTTCTCTTTCAGATCAATGGGTTACTATTTTTAAATCAAAAGATCCAATTCCAAATCAAAAAAATGAAGTTCCGGTAATTGGCTTTTGTGGCCATGCAAGTTTTGATATTAGAAAAAATGTAATTGAAAAATTAAAATTTTTCAAAGAAAATTGTTTTAGATTAATAAAGAATCCTTTTCGAAATGACTTTGAACCGTTATTCGCATCAGCTTTTGAAAGGGCTTGCTTATTAAGGTCATTTGAAAAATCCTCTAAAATTAAAACTAATTTTATCTATAGAAATCATTACAGGGCAGGGGCAAAAAATGAAAAGGAAAGACGAGATACAACAATTGAGTATTATAATAACCTAAAAGATTCTGATTATATACTTTGTTTAAGAGGGGCAGGTAATTTTTCAGTAAGGTTATATGAAACATTGATGATGGGAAAAATACCAATATTCATCAATACCGATTGTATTTTGCCATTTGAGGATAAAATTGATTGGAAGAATCATGTAGTATGGGTAGAATGGGAGCATAGGAAAAATTGTGCAGCGATAGTATCTGATTTTCACGCGAACATCAGTAATAATGATTTTATCAGATTACAAGAATCAAATAGGAGATTATGGAAAAATCAACTTTCTGTATCTGCAATTTTGGAAAAATTATAGACTTTAAATTAATCTTTTACTGCTAAAAGTATAGTCCAAGGAAGTGGAGATTCAACAGCAATTACTTTACCAAACTCTTTTTCAACCAGTTTAATAATTTTCTTTTTTGACCAATGGTTTAAATGTCCTGGTGTGTTTCCAAAATCTTTTAAATATTTAAACCTACACATATTCAAAAAACACCAGAGAGGTTCTCTAGGTACACCTAAAATTAAATATTTTTTACTAACTCTTTTAATTTCCTGAAGAGCTTTTTCCGGATAATCTAAATGTTCTAAAACTTCTAAAAGAAAAATTAAGTCAACACTATTTTCTTCTGACTGTAACTCATAAACACTTTCTTGAAAAATAGTAATATCAGGATTATTTATTTTTGCCTTATTAACTAATTCTTCAACAAATTCAGAAGCTGAAATGTTTTTTACTAGTTTTTTTAAAATAGAAGTTGATCTTCCTTCTCCTGCACCAATTTCGTGAGCATTTTGAATTGAAGATGTTTTTTGTAATAAATTTTTTACGGATTTAAAATAATTTTCAACAAGTGTTTTGGCAATAAAACCATTGTTTTCATATTTACCTGCAAAATCTTCTTGATGTGGAGTTGCTTTTAATTTTGAATGGTCAATTTGTGTCATTATTATACTAGTTGTTAATTTATTAATGTTTTTGAATTGGTATAACCCACAATTTTGGCTGGATTTCCACCAACAATAGTTCCCGGTGGAACATCTTTAGTTACCACAGCACCAGCACCAATTACTGCACCTTTACCAATTGTAATTGGTTTTATTACTAGGGCATTCATGCCTATAAATACATTGTCTTCAATAACTACATTTCCTGTACTGAATTCTGAAACACCTTCTGCAGTAATGATTGGAAAATGATTTATTATTTTAACCCCCGAAGTAATAAAAACATTGTCACCGATTGAAGTTGTAACATTTTTTAAATTATCAAACAATACACTAGTCCCAATAAAGACTGTTTTACGGTTTTTAAATTTAATGCCATATAATTTTAACAATTTAGTTCGGAGTAAAGGTGGAATATAGAATTGCATTGAAAGGTGAAGTAAAATAAATTTTATTCCTTTTTTTAAAAAAGAAAGTGAAAGTTTGTTCCAAGTGGCGGTATGATTTTTCATAATTTATTTAATTTCAACGCTTTAATTGTCTTGTAGAAATACTAGTAAGACCAATATGTTCTGTGACATTTTTCCTGAAAATTAGAGTAATTGCAATGATTACCACTTTCAGCATTACCTATGCTTTTTAAAAATTATTTTTTTTAAGTCCAAATCTACTATTCATAATTTCGTTCGTTTTTTTAAAAGGCTAAAAGCGTTTTATTTATTTTAAAATGATTCATATTTTTAAGTGATACTAAAAAAAAAACAATACTTTACTAAGAATTTAAATCCGGTAGCAACAATTAAAATGAAGTTAAAAACCTTCGAGTATTTTAATCTAAAATTGCTTGGGAAGTTCTTCATTATTTGTAAACATAAAATTTTGAAATAATAAAACGCAAAGGTGTTAAAATTAAAACTGTTATAAAAGTACTTATCAAATAGTTAATTTCAAAATAATTGAAAGTATTGTATAAAACATTTGCCAAAAAGTAAAAAAAAACTAAGCTTAAGCAGAATTTTATTAGCTTACTGTAGCTATGTGAAGTTTTAAAAAGCAATCTTAATTGAATCGTATAAAGCATAAGATATAAAACACCATAGACAATCATAAATGCAATCGACTTGTTCGTTTTTAAAATGTCAACTAAAATATATAGCGATATGAATACAAAACTGTAGCCAAAAAAACTAATAAAAATATATTTTAAAACTTGAGATTGTAATTCTTTATTTTTTAGGATCTTCAAAATGAGTTTGTTTTAGAAAGTATAAAATTTTTTCTTGATTTCTTCTAATTCGACCTAGCATATCCGCTAAAAAAGAAAAAATAGTCACGAGTAAACTCATCCCTAAAAGTGAAATCCCAATTATACCAAAACTCTTGTAGGGCGTTAAAGTATCGTTGATAATCCAATGAATTAATGCCCATCCGCCAAAGAATAAGCTTATCAGAAAAATAAATAAAGCAATCGATAAAAAGAATTGAAGTGGTTTATAATCTTTTAATGATTTGAATATAATAACTGAAGTTTTAGTAGCATAAAGAATCAAGCTATTAGCTACTCTAGAAATCCTATTGTCAAAATAGAACACTGTAATTGGAACCTGTTCTACCTTAAATCCTTTGTTTAATAAATCAAGGATGGTTTCGTGAGTATAAGTAAAACTTCCATCTAAATTTAAACTTAACAAAGTATCTCTAGAATAAGCTCTAAAACCGCAGGAAGCATCTTGTATTTTTGTATTAGAAACGAAACTAACAATCTTATTTACTTGTTTATTACCCCAAAACTTAATGTTTGACATTTTATCGGGCTTACCGTCAGAAAATCTGATTCCTAAGCAAAAATCTGCTTTTTCTGACAATAAAGGTTCTAAAAGAAGGTCAATTTCATTCACATCAAATTGTCCGTCAGCATCCATACTTACTAAAATGTCAGCATTTGATTTAATGGCATATTTTATTGCTGTTTGAAACGCCTCACCAACACCTTTGTTCTTCATATGACTTATAACAGTTGCACCATTCTTTTTTGCTTCTTCAACTGTTTTATCTGTACTACCATCATTGACTACTAATATTTCAATTTGTTCGAAATAATTAAAGTCTTTTTGCTTCAAAGAGTTAATAACATTTGAAATGGTTTCTTCTTCATTAAATGCGGGCATGTAGATTAATAATTTTTTGAGCATATGCATACTGTAATTATTTATAAAAAATTAAATACGATAATCTAATTTCGTTTACAATTAATAAAAGCGAAACTATTTGTGAAAAATAAATAAAATAAATGTTTGACAAATTTAATTTTAAAAAAGCATAATAATAGCCAAGATAAATAATAGGTAATAAAACTAACCAATATCTGCTAAACCCAGTCCCTGCTAATATTAGACCAATAAAAACAAGACAGAAAGCAATTAAAAAGTATTTTGTTAATTCTATTTTTAAATTTTTGTAATAACCCCAAAAAATTAATAATAATAATATAATGCTAATAGTATAATTTCTAATCCCGGTGATAGGAATAAATAATGATATAAAAGCAGGCACTCCATTTATTTTTTTAACTTCATAATGCTGTTCAAGACCTAATCCACATTTGATGTTATATAGTAAAATATTATCATCTGATTTAAAACGATTAAAGTAACTAATTTCACTAAGATTACTACTTTCAACAAAATAAACATATTTAATCCAAAGGAATAAAGGTGTTGAGAATAATATGGAAATAACTATAAATTTTATTACTTGTTTTTTTGGATTTTTTATTAAGTCAAAATAGTAAACCAATAAAAGCCCTCCTAACACTGCAAATAAATGTCGTGTGAATATTAAAATTATCAAGAAAATAAAAAGTCTTTTATAGTTGTGAATATTCTTCGGTTCGTTTAAGTAATACATAAAACCCCAAAATGAAAACATAACAATTGCTTCAGGATACAAAGATGAGTGACTTGAAATATAGCCAGAAGCAGTTATGATAAGTAATAATAATGAGTAGATGATTTTTTTCTCAATATTCAGTTTAACTAAAAGTAAAAAAACATATCTAAGTGCTAAAATAGTTAAAAGTATGTGCGTTATTTTATGTAAAATAAACCCTAATAACGGATAAGAATCAATTTTAAAAAAAGCCATCATAAATGGTATTATCGGAACAACAGATGATGGATAGTCTGTTTGATAATATTTTCCTTTTAATATGTTTTCTGCAATTTGATAATAAGTTATTTCATCTCCACTTAATGTCAAAAAGATGCTTCTTAATGAAATAAGGAAAGTAAATAAAAACAAAATGCTAAAAATTTTTTCCTCTTTTATAAATTCAAGTGTTTTTTTCATTCGAATAATTTGATTATAATTTCAAAGGGATTAATTATAGCTTATTTGTTTTACAAATATATAATTTTAGGATTGTTCACCAAGTTTATTCTCATATTAAAAATGATATTCAACTTGAAATATATTGAAGATACTCAATACATATTAATACGTATTTTCAATACTTGAAAAACTTTTTGAAATCATAAATAGACTACAATCAATTTTATTGTATTTTTACCACATAAAGAAATTTTCTTTTTACGACCTAATTTTATTAAATTTTTGTGATTTTTAATTTTTTGAAATACATACAACCAATTTGGTATTTTAATTTAAAGCCAGTTAAAGATTATGGTTATTTTCCTAGTATTGCTCAACTCTCAAAAAATAATGTCTCAATAGAAATAGATAAACGCTATAAAGATAAAATTTCTCAAGAGAGAGATGTTGCATGGATAGCTTTTCAATCGGGTTTTATAAATTTGGAATATAAGAAAGATACTAATATTTGGGATGACTATGAATTACCCATAATTGATGAGTATATTTTTTTAAGGAAAAATTTCCACTATGCTTGGGTAGTATATGTTTTATTGATAAGGATTATTACCTTTCATAATCCATTTAAAGAATTGTTTTGTTTTTTTAAAACAATTGGCATTAAAAAAGAAAAATATATTGAAAATCAATTTGAATATAAAAAATACGATCATTTTGAAAGCGAACTTATAAAAAGCAATCCTTTTGTTACTGTAATTATACCAACATTAAATCGATATTCTTATTTAGAAGATGTGCTTAAAGATTTGGAACTTCAAGATTATAAAAATTTTGAAGTTATTGTAGTTGATCAATCTGAGCCATTTAAAGAAGATTTTTATAAAGATAGAAACTTAAATTTACGCTATTGGTATCAACATGATAAAGCACTTTGGAAAGCTAGAAATGATGCAATTAAAAATGCTAAAGGAGATTTAGTTTTATTATATGACGATGATTCAAGAGTTGAAGAAAATTGGATTTCTGAACATTTAAAAGTGTTAGATTTTTTTAAAGCTGATATTTCATCAGGAGTTTCATTGAGTACAATTGGAGCTAAAATCCCTAAACACTATAGCTATTTTAGATGGAGTGAACAGTTAGATACAGGAAATGTATTATTGAAAAAAGAAATTTTTGATAAAATTGGCTATTTTGATTTAAAATTTGAAAAACAAAGAATGGGTGATGGGGAGTTTGGTTTACGTTGCTATCTTAATGGGTATAAAAACATATCTAATTTTAAAGCTAAAAGAATTCATTTAAAAGTTTCAGAGGGTGGGCTTAGACAAATGGGAAGTTGGGATGGTTGGCGACCTAAAAAGTTGTTTGGACCAAGACCAGTTCCTAGTGTTTTATACTTAACTAGAAAGTATTTTGGAAATAAATTAACGATATTATATATATTAAAAACGATACTACCCTCTCTTGTTCCTTATAAATTTAAAAAATATAGGTTTTTGAAAATAGTATCCTTTGTATTATTACCTATATTTTTGCCATTAGTACTTTTTCAAATTATTACTTCATGGAAATTGGCAAGCGAGAAATTGATTGAAAATTAGTGCTTAAAAAAAGAGTTTTATTGTTAATATTTGAAGATAAAAAAGTAAAATTCAGTTTAAATCATGAAGAAATTTTGAATATTAATATTTATAAATAATTGAATGAAAGTACTTCAAGTAATTGATGAGTTGAAAATTGGTGGTGCAGAAAAAGTATATGTTACTATTTGCAATACTCTTCATAAAAACAACGTTGAGGTATCTTGTTTGTTTTTACGCGAGGGAGGAGTGCTCTCAAAAGAGTTAAAAGAAATGAATACTTTTTTTCAACTTCATAGATATAATAAATGGAGCTTCAAAAAAATGTATGAATGTAGTAGAATAATTAAAAATTATCAAATTATTCATTGTCATTTAAGGCATGTTTACTTTTACATCAAGTTAATTTCAATAATTTTTAATGTCAAGGGAAAAATTATTTTTCACAATCATAGTTCAAAAAAGTTGAATAAATTCGAACAATTCTTACTCAAACATTTATTTAAACCTAAATATTTGATATGTGTTGATAATTTTATGTTTGATGAATATTCAAAAATATTGAAAAATAAAGAACATGAGATTTTCTTGTTAAAGAATATCATTCTAGTACATCCAAATAAAAATAGTGTTAAAAAGGATAAAAGTATATTTGAATTGGTACTTGTTGGCAATTTTAAAAAGAACAAAAACAATATTTTTGCAATTGAAATTGCTGAAAAACTAAAAAAAAGTTTACTATTGATTGGGAAAAATCAAGATCTTGTCTATTACAACCAATTAAAGGAAAGAAAAGACACTTCTTTAGAAAAAATAATCATGATGGAAGATGTTGATGATGTAAATGATTATCTTAAAATGGCTCATTTTGGGTTAATGGTTTCATTAAAAGAAACCGGACCATTAGTGCTTCTTGAATACTTGAATAATGAATTACCTTTTTTGGCTTTTGATACTGGAGAGATTTCTAAGATGCTAAAGCCTCATTATCCAGAATTTTTTATAGATAATTTTGATGTAAATTCATGGGTAGAAAGGATAAATTTAATTTTTGCAAAGGAATATGATAAATCAAAAATGCATAAAATTATAAATCAATATTTTGGCGAAGAGGAATTTTTTAAGAATTTAATGTTTATTTATAAATGTGTGCAAAAAAATTAACTATTGTTTCAGACACGGCATTATTTTTTAACGGAAAATCATATTATGGTTTTGGGCCGGTTGTGAAAGAAATTGAATTTATAGAACATTTATTTGATCAAATAGTTTGGATTGGATTTGATAGGCAAGATAGAATGAATGATTTATCTATGCGGAAAATTAACAGCAGTAAAATTAAATTTATTCTTTTAAATAGAGTTGGTGGGAAAAATATAAAATCAATTTTCGAGATACTATTATCTTATCCAAATTTTTTAAAAGTTATAAAAAATGAAATTATTGATTCAGATGTAATCCATACCAGAGCTCCGTCTCATCCGGCACTTGCAGCTTTATTTTTGTCTTTTTTTTACAAAGATAAAATCTGGTGGAATAAATATGCTGGCGATTGGTCTCAAAAGAAACCTTCTTTTTCTTACGGTTTTCAGAGATGGTTGCTAAAAAAAGCGACCCATACTAAAGTTACAATTAATGGTTTTTGGGAGAAACAACCTTCACATTGTTATTCATTTGAAAATCCTTGTTTGACTTCATTCAACATTGAAGACGGAAAAAAATTGATGCTTAAAAGAGATTTTAATTTGCCATTTACATTTTGTTTTGTAGGAAGGTTAGAAGACGTTAAAGGGATACCTAGAATTATTGAAGCGTTAAAACAAATACAAATAGATTTAATTAAAGAAGTACATTTTATTGGAGATGGTAGAAAATTAGAAAATTATAAAAATCATTTATCTTTTTTAAATAATAAAGTTTACTTTCATGGCTTTTTAAATAGTGAAAAAGTACATTATTTTTTAAAAAAGTCTGATTTTATTTTACTTCCTTCTGATTTAGAGGGTTTTCCAAAAGTTGTTGCCGAAGCCGCTTGTTTTGGTGTAATCCCAATCGTTTCAAATGCAGGTAGTATTTCACATTATGTAAATGATAAAAATGGTTTTCTTTGGGATATTAATTCAAATAGTGAATATAAAGAGGCTTTTATACATGCAATAAATGAAAAACCAGACGTACTTATTCAAAAATCAAAAGAAGTACTTTTATTAGCAGAAAAATTTACATTTGAAAAATATTTAGAAAAATTAAAAAAGCATATTTTATAGTCTAATCAAACGAAGATCACATCTTGAATTATGAAAACAAAAGAAGAAATATTAGATATTAATTTAAATCAAAAAGAATTTTATAATTCTAAAAAGAAAAATTTACCTACTAAAATATGGTCTTTTTTTAGGAGTGGACTTTTATCTTCAATTCGTAAAGAAGTTGGAATTCAAGAAATGGTATATTCTAAACATAAAGAGTGGCTTGCTGATTTGTCAACAAAGAAAGTGTTAGATTTAGGTTGTTATTCAGGAAATAATTTGTCATTATATATTGCAGAAAATAGTAAAGAATATATTGGAATTGATTTAAGTGATATAGCAATAGAAAAATTATCAAAAAAATTAAGTCATCTACCAAATGCAAAAGCATTAGCAGTAGATTTTTTATCAGATGATGATTTCCCTGACAGTGAATTTGATATAATTTACGCTTATGGAGTATTGCATCATTTTCAAAATGTTAATCTTCTAATTGATCGTTTGAATTTGAAATTAGCAAAAGACGGTGTGATTATTAGTTATGATCCATTAGAAACAAGTTTACCAGTTAAACTAGTTAGAATTTTATACAGACCATTTCAATCAGATAAAGACTGGGAATGGCCTTTTACAAAAAAAACGTTTCAGAGTTTTGAAAGTTCATTTGATATTGTTGAGAGAAGAGGTGTAATTGGAAAAATTAAATGGTTTTTTGTAATAAAATTATTACCGATATCTAAAAGTAAAAAAAATGCTATTGGAAAGGCATGGAATTTATCTGATTGGGAAGAATCATCACATAGTCTAAATAAAATGTTTTCTTGCATGCATCTAACAATGAAAATGAAGAAAAAATCCATTAATTGAAACTGTCTAGCAATTAGAGTTCATGAAAAATAGAGAATATATCAAATTTATTTTAATTCATTTATTAATAGGATTAATTCTTTATTTTATACCCTCTTTATCTAAAATTTATAGTTTCGGAACGTTTATAATTGCTTTAATCTGGGTTTTTAGAAATAAAAACGCAAATGATGAAGCTTTAAAAGCAGCTGCTTATTTTGTTGGATCTGAGATTCTTATAAGGATGACGTATGGTTACTTTTTTTATGAACATACTAAATATATTGTAATTATTATTCTTCTTTTGGGAATATATTTTAAAGGTTTTGCAAAAAACGCATTCCCTATTTGGACTTTTGCATTACTCTTAATTCCTGGGTTATTTGTTGCAATGTTAGATATTGGTCATGATCCTAGGTTCAGACAAATGGTTCTTTTTAATCTTTCAGGACCTATATGTTTAATAGTGGCTTCCTTGTATTGTTACATGTATAAAATTAAAATTGAAAAAATATATGAAGTTTTATTGTTTATAGGTTTACCAATATTAAGTACTTTAGTTTACATCATTATTTTTACACCTAATTTAAAGGATTATTTTAAACATACAGGTTCGCAATTTGCAACTTCTGGTGGTTTCGGACCTAATCAAGTTGCAACAATTCTTGGACTTGGAATGTTTATATTTTTATCAAGAGTACTACTAAATTCTAAATCCAAATTACAACTAATTATTAATTTGATTTTAACATTATTATTATCTTACAGATGTTTAATAACTTTCTCCAGAGGAGGCTTAATCACAGGAATTATAATGATGGTTTTGTTAATTGGAATATTAACATTTAAAGTAAATAGCTTAGGTCGATTTAAAGTCTATAAATTTTTTATCATATTAGCTTTTGGATTATTATTGGTTTGGACATATTCAACATTTATTACTTCAGGTTTTATTGAAAAAAGATACCTAAATCAAGATGCTTTAGGAAGAGAAAAAGCAGATTTATTATCAGGAAGAGAGAAAATATCCAGAACAGAAATTGATTTGTTTCTAAATAATCCTTTTTTAGGTGGAGGTGTTGGATCTGGAACAGTTCTTAGAAAAGAATTTTATGAAGCTTCTGTTGCTTCTCATAATGAAATTACAAGAATGATAGGTGAGCATGGAACATTAGGAATTTTATCTTTGATTTTATTGCTAACAACACCTTTAATTTTGTATATCGATAATAAAAATCATTTGTTTTTATTGTGTTTTCTTGCATTTTGGTTTCTTACTTTAAATCATGCTGCTATGAGAATTGCAGCTCCAGCATTTATTTATTCTCTTACGTTATTAAAAATAATTAAAGATGAAAAACATATTATACGTAGGAAATAAATTATCTAAACATGGAATTAATGTTACTTCAATTGAAACATTAGGGCCTCTACTCGAACAATCGGGCTTTAAAGTCATTTATACATCTTCAGTTAAAAATATATTTTTTAGAATAATCGATATGATTTTTACATTAATTTTTAATGTAAAGAGAATCGATTTTATTCTTATTGATACTTATAGTACTTCTGCTTATTGGTATGCTGTTATTATTTCTTCTTTATCTAAGCTATTCAGGATTAAGTATGTTTTAATTTTAAGAGGTGGTAATTTACCAAGCAGATTATCATCAAATCCCAATTCAATGAATTTTATTTTAAATAATTCGATTTGTAATTGTGTTCCTTCTAAATATCTATATACTTCATTTATGAATGCCGGAATTTCTAAATTAAAGTACATTCCTAATAATTTGGATATTAAGCAATATGATTTCAAAAAGAGAGAAGTTTTTTTTCCAAAAATATTATGGGTTAGGGCATTTGAAAAAATTTATAATCCAGAAATGGCTTTTAGAGTTTTTGCTGGCTTGAAAGAAAAATATTCGAATGCTTCTTTTTGTATGATTGGGCCATTTAAAGGAATTTCAGAACAAAGCGTAAGAGATTTATCTGTAAAATATGAAATAGAAGTCGAAATTACAGGTGCATTAAAAAAAAGCGAATGGATTTTAAAATCTACCGATTATGATATATTCATTAATACGACTTTTGTTGATAATACGCCAATTAGCGTAATGGAAGCAATGGCATTAGGTTTACCTGTAATTAGCACAAATGTTGGAGGAATTCCATATTTATTAGATGATAAAAATGATGCGATTTTAGTAGAAAGTAATGATGTAAAACAGATGGTCGATTCTATTGTTAACATAATTGAGAATCCTAGTTTAGGCATTAATTTAACTTTAAAGGCCCGAAAAAAGGTTGAACAATTTGATTGGGAAATTGTTAAAAACCAATGGAAAGAAATTTTAAAATAATGTATTAACGTTTTTTTAAAATTGCTAAATTGCATGCTTAATTTAACTGCCAATAAATCAACATGCAAAGTAAAAAGAAAATTCACTTCGAAGTTTCAGAACGAAAAATTCTTTTAAGAGTTTTTGACGTACTTTTTGTTGTTTTTGCTTTATATATTGTTGGTGAAGTGTTTAATTTCGATTATTTTAACATCACTCCTTCAAACTTCTATTGGACAATACTATTAGGTATTTATATTATTTTTATTGGAACTATTTTTGAAATGTATAATTTGCAAATAGCAAGTAATCAGTTTCAAATTATCAGAAGTATAGTGTTGACTACTGTTACTACCGTTTTGGCTTATTTATTAACGCCTTATTTTACACCGGCTCTTCCTAATAATCGTATACAAATTTTATATTTTTTTCTAGCCATATTTTTTGCATTGCTTATATGGCGAATTTTTTATCAAAAATTTTTAGCTTCTCAGCGTTTTCAGAAAAAAGTAATATTAATTTGTGAAAATCAACAAGCAGATGAATTAATTGCTGGTTTAAAAAGTATTGATCCACATTATTCCATTATCGCGGTTGTGAATCCTAATGATGCAAAAGAGTATAAAATAGCAAACAAGACAGTTAAGGTATTAAAATTAGAAAACTTAAGGAAATTTATTCGTAAAGTTTCTATTTCTGAAATTGTAATTGCAACGCAAAATACTGATGAGATAACTGTTTCACTTTATAATGAATTGTTATTTCTTTTAGAAAATGGTTTTGTGATTCGTGAATATACGCAGGTTTATGAATCATTAACACAACGCATACCGGTTCAATTTGTTTCAAGAGATTTTTATAAATATTTTCCTTTTAGTAGAAGTAATCAAAACAAATTATATTTACTTTCAACGCGTATTTTTGAAATAATAATCGCTCTTCTAGGTTTGAGTGTTGGCATAGTTATTTTTCCTTTAATTTTTATTGGAAATTTATGTGGAAATAGAGGAAAAATGTTTTACACACAAATTAGGGTAGGGAAAAATGGGAAAGAATTCTCAATTTTTAAGTTCAGAACAATGGTTAAAAATGCAGAATCGCAAGGTGCCGTTTTTGCAACCACAAATGATGCAAGAATTACTCCATTTGGAAAATTTTTGCGAAAAACAAGACTAGATGAGTTTCCTCAATTTTATAATATTCTAAAAGGAGACATGGCTGTTATTGGTCCAAGACCAGAAAGACCCGTATTTGTGAATAAAATTGCCGAAGTTATGCCATTTTATCAAACTCGTCACGTACTTAAACCGGGGCTTACCGGTTGGGCACAAGTAAATTATAGCTATGGTGATTCTATTGATGATAGTCTTATCAAACTTCAATACGATTTATACTATATTAAGCACAGAAGTGTCTTTTTAGACCTTAATATTTTGATAAAAACCTTAAGTACTATACTTTTTTTTCGTGGTCAATAATTTTCTAAAACGTCTGTGAAAAAATATAAAAATCAAAATGTGCGTTAAGATAAAAGGAGCCATTATACCTAAATGGGCTTTGTTAAGCATAAACAGTATATAAGTAAAAAGACAGACAACCAGGATTTTTTCAGTTATTTCCAACCATTTTTTATTCTTTTTTCGATAGAAATAAATCAGAAAAAGAAGAAACGGATTAAATAGTAAAACATTATAGTTCATTAAAACCTCTCTATGATCTGAATAAAATCCTACAGTTAATAAAAAAATACCCAACAACCCGGCAATAGTTAAATAAACATAGAAAACCCATTTACTTCTTAACAGTAAAATTAATCCAAGAACGAAATATAATAACAACGATTTATTCCACCAACTTTGGGTTTTAATGGAAGAATCTCTTGTAAAGTGTATGGTTTCTTTATTAACTAATTTTTTACCTTGAAAGGTTGTTTTATGTAAACTGTTAAACAATTCTATGGGTAAAAATAGTTGCTCTGCTGCTTCATCTGTTCGGAAACCAAATATAATATTGATACCAAGTTTTTCAAAATATAAATTATCCATATATGGATTTAATACCTTTCTATAACTGCTGTTTTTTTCATCGGTCTTTAAAATAATATTTTCTCCATAAATTGTATTGAGTTGATCTACAACCATAGTTGTACAGTTTTTATCAATAAATTTATAGGTATAAAATTTATCATCAGAATATAATGACTTGGTCAATTGGTCAAAAAGTTGTTGCTTTTGTTCAAGTGATAATGTTAACTCTTGCTCATAAACACTCCTGTTATCAAGTCGATAGGCATATAAAAAATGTTCAAAAGGAGCTTGATCAACATAATACTGAAGGTCGCCTTTTACGAATTTCAAATAAAAATTTGGCGTGCTAAAATCAAACATTCCAAAATTGAAAACCGTATCAATATTCCTGTTCGGATCTTGAATCCGTATGCCTGTATGACCAAAAAGAGAATGTAATTCATCTCCTTTGTCACAAGTAATAACACTAATTTTCGATTGCTCTGACAACGGATAATTTTGGCTTTTGGATACCAAAGAAATCATCAAAAAAAAGAGGTAAAGTATTTTTGTTTTCATTGGCTTATCTAAAAATACCTAAATCAACTTTAACAGAAAAAATGTTGGAGTATAAAGCAACACTTTGGTCTCCAATGTCCGTTAAGGCATAATCAACTTGAATGCCTTTATATTTAAAACCAACTCCAATATTTGGTTGAAAACCAATTTTTTCAGAATCATCTAATTGTCTAACTTGTTGAAAATTTCCAACTCCAGCTCTCAAAAAAACCATGTCAGTATATCCAAATTCAAAACCTAAAGCCGGATCAATACTAACCGCTGAGGTAGAAATAATGTCATTTGTTTGTGCAAATTGCATGTTTAAATTAAAAGCAGCTAAAATAGAATAATCATATCGGTATTCAAATTTTCTCGAAATACCCAATTGGGCTTTTGGTAAAGTAATTTCTGTGCTTTCAGGCAAATCTTGGTTTTCTCCCGGAATCGCATTGGAAATTTTTTCAAATTCATCCTCATCAATATTCCAAATGTTATATGTTGTTGTTATATCTCTGACCATTAAACCTACTTTCCAATCATTTCTCTCAAATTGAATTCCGGCATCAAATCCAAAACCCCAAGAATTGGCAAATTTTCCTATTACTCGTCTAATCACTTTTGCATTTACTCCATACTGCCATCCGGGAACTTGTAAACTTCTTGCATACGAAAAAGTAACACCATAATCGGCTGTTGAAAATTTACTAATTCGGTTATAATCAATATTTCCTTCGCTGTCAATTAGTTGTGTTGTGTTCAAAATGTCATCAACTCCAAATCGAATAAGTGAAATTCCCCAAGCACTTCTGTCATCAATAGGTTTGGCAAAAGCAGCATAATCATATTGAGCAATATTAGCAAAATAACTGGCGTGCATTAAAGCACCTTGACTATCTTCAAGTCCCATCAAGCCTGCAGGATTCCAATATCCGGAATTTACATCATTTGTGCTTGCAGTCACCGCATTAGACATACCTAAAGCCGCTGCATCAACACCAATATTCATAAATTCATTTGAATATTTGCGTACAGCTTGACTGTTTGCCAATCCCGATAGGAGTAGAAGGATAATTAATACGTTTTTGGTCAAAGCAATTTTAATTTTCAAAAAGCTACAATTCTTTTTTTTTCAAAAATAGATAAAATTCAATTGTTTGCTCTTATGTTTTCTTTAAATATATCATAACTTTTAAAAAGCTATAAAATATCATTTAAGAAACGTATTAGTTTACGAGTTATTGTATTAATTTTGTTTTCAAAGAATAATTATGAAAATTAAAGCAAATATTCCCAATTTTATCACTTTACTTAATTTATTATCTGGTTGTATTGCCGTAGTTTTTGTTGCAAGAGACCAATTTTTTATGGCTTTTTTCTTTGTTTGTTTGGGAATATTTTTTGATTTTTTTGATGGATTTTTTGCCAGAATGTTCAAAGTTCAAAGTCCACTTGGTGTTCAGTTAGATTCATTAGCTGATATGGTAACCAGTGGATTTGTGCCTGGTTTTGTAATGTTTAAGTTAATTTTTAAATATCAAAATCAAGGACTTTCTACGCTTGACGATTTATTTCCACTAAATCACATTATCCCTTTAATTGGATTTTTCATCACTTTAGGAGCCTGTTTCCGATTGGCTAAATTTAACATTGATACCCGTCAAAGTGATTCTTTTATAGGATTGCCAACTCCTGCAAATGCATTATTTATTCTAAGTTTACCCGTTATAATTGAAACTACTGATGTTTTATTTATAACAAAACTTTTAACCAATACCTATTTTTTAATAGTCGTTTCTTTGTTGAGTGTTTATATGATGAATGCTGAAATTCCTTTGTTTTCTCTCAAAATGAAAAACTTTTCATGGCAAAACAGTAAGTTTCAAATCATTTTTCTGATTATTACGGTTTTATTGCTGATTTTCTTAAAAATAATTGCTCTGCCAATCATCATTTTATGTTATGTAGCATTATCGGTTATTCAAAATAAAATAGCAGCATAAACGTTTTGCTTTTCTCACACTATGGCAAAACAAACTAAAAGAAAACCTTCAACTAGAAGAAGAACAACAAAGCATAAACCTTTTTTTAAAGGTAAAGCGATTGTTATTTTAATTTCTTTTTTACTACTTGTTACAATTGGTTTAGCATCTTATCATTATCGGGATGCATTGGCTTATTATTTTAGTTTTCGTTCTAAACATAAAATTGAAAATTCTAAAGCTACAAAAGTAGAAGAAGCTAGAATTTTTCAAGTGTTAAAACGGCATGAAAACATGGTTTTTGGGTTGGATGTTTCACAATACCAAGGACAAATTGAATGGGAAAAAGCAAAAATAGTAGAAGATACGTTTCAATTGCATTTTGTTTTTATACGAGCAACTGCCGGAAAAGACAAATTTGATTCTCGTTTTCTTGAAAATTGGAAAAATGCCAAAGCAGCAAATTTCATTTGTGGAGCGTATCATTATTATCGTCCGAATGAAAATTCTATTCAACAAGCGGAGAATTTTATCAAACATGTTCGCTTAAAGAAAGGAGATTTCCCGCCTGTTTTAGATATTGAAAATTTACCCAAAGTGCAATCTATGGACAGCTTGAAAGTTGGGTTAAAACGTTGGTTAAAAAAAGTAGAAGAACACTACAAAATAAAACCAATTATCTATTCCGGAGAAAAATATTTTAATGATTTTCTGGAAGAAGAATTTAAAGGATATACTTTTTGGATTGCCAATTACAATTTTTTTGTAGAAGAATGCAAACCTCATTGGACGTTTTGGCAGTTCACCGAAAAAGGCTCCGTTCCCGGTATCAAAGGAAATGTAGATTTAAATATTTATAACGGAACCCCAAAAATGTTGAAGTATATGCTTATCAAGTAAAAATTAAAACTCTAATTTCTTTTTTCTTAATTCGAAGTTTTGACCTAAATATACCTTTCTTACCATTTCGTCTTCGGCCAGTTCTTCCGGAATACCGGCTTTTAAGATACCCCCTTCAAACATTAAATAGGTTTTATCTGTAATAGCTAAGGTTTCTTGTACATTGTGGTCGGTGATTAAGATACCAATGTTTTTATTTTTCAATTGAGCCACAATGCGTTGAATGTCTTCCACTGCAACGGGGTCAACTCCGGCAAATGGTTCGTCTAACAATATAAATTTTGGGTCGGTTGCGAGTGCTCGAGCTATTTCAGTTCTACGTCTTTCTCCTCCTGAAAGTAAATCACCACGATTGGTTCTAATATGTTCTAAACTAAATTCTTCAATTAAACTTTCCATTTTGGCAATTTGCTCTTCTTTAGAAAGTTTTGTCAATTGCAAAACACTTAAAATATTATCCTCAATACTTAATTTTCTGAATACAGAAGCTTCTTGAGCCAAATAACCAATTCCGTTTTGAGCTCTTTTGTACATAGGAAAATCGGTAATTTCCATATCATCCAAATATATCTTACCACTATTTGGTTTTACTAAACCAACAATCATGTAAAAAGAAGTGGTTTTACCTGCTCCGTTTGGACCAAGTAATCCTACAATTTCTCCTTGATTTACTTCTACAGAAACACCTTTTACAACACTTCTGCCTTTGTAGGTTTTAACGATATTATCGGCTCTTAATTTCATAGTTTAATTTGTCAATTTGTCGATTTGTCAATGTGACAGATGAGAAAATAGTGTGTAAAAATAGAAATTTTATTTTCAGTTCAAATTTTATTATTTTTTGATTAACATTTGGGAATGTGTCAATTTGCCAATTTGCCAATTTGCCAATTCGGCAATTTGTCAATTTGGTGATTCTTTAATTTGTCAATGAAATTTAGATACTTTCTTAAAAACAACTTATTTAGCACTATCCCAATTGAAACATTAGCTCATTGCCCAATTGACACATTATTTCTCTAAAGCTTCCCAAAACTCATACGCTCTTCGTAAATGCGGAATTACAATGGTACCGCCAACCAAAGTGGCAATTCCCATAGCTTCCATCATTTCTTCTCTGGTTATGCCGTGTTTGTAACTGGTTTCTAAATGATATTTTATACAATCATCACATCTTAAAACAGTAGAAGCAACTAATCCTAAAAGTTCTTTTGTTTTTACATCTAAAGCACCTTCTGAGTAGGCATTTGTATCTAAATTAAAAATACGTTTGATGACCAAATTGTTATCAGCCAACAGTTTTTCGTTCATTTTTGAACGGTAATCATTAAATTCTTGTACTAAATTTGACATAGCGAGTTATTTTTTTACTTCTTGTTTTTTGGTCACAAATGCACTAATAAAAATGCTCATTTCATATAAAATCATAATCGGAATAGAAACGATTACTTGGCTAATTACATCCGGAGGAGTAATAATGGCAGATAAAATCAACACAATTATCAACGCAATTTTTCGATATTTACGCATAAATGTTGGCGTTATCAATCCTAATTTACTTAAGAAATATACGATTATCGGCAATTCAAATAACAAACCACTGGCAATAACTGAAGTTTTTATCATTCCGGTGTAGGAATCTAAATTAAATTCATTTACAATTTCAGTACTTGCACTAAAGGAACCAAAAAAGTAAACCGATAATGGTGTTATAATGTAATAACCAAATAAAACACCTATAAAGAAAAGCAATGAAGAAACGAAAATAAATAACTTGGCGTATTTTTTTTCATTTTCATACAACGCCGGACTGATAAATTTCCAAACTTCCCATAAAATAAACGGGAAACCAATAATGAATCCGGTTGTAATACAGGTCCAAATTAAAAAGGATATCTGACCGCCCATATCCGTGTTTTGAATAATGAATGGCATTTTTACATCACAAATAGATGAATCTTGAAATCCAAAAAATTGAGTTATATCACAAAAAAAACGATAAGTAATAAAATCCGGACTTTTCGGTCCAAAAAGGATGTGGTCAAAAATAAAATCGCTAACAAAAAAAGATCCGGTAGCCAAAACCAGTATCACGATTGTACTTCTTACTAATAACCATCTCAGTTCCTCCAGATGGTCTAAAAATGACATTTCTTTTAAATTGCTTTTTGCCATTATACAATGCCTTCTTTTAAAATGTCATGTAAATGAATTACTCCTTTATAATGGTTGTTTTCAGAAACAATTAATTGCGTAATAGAAAAGTCTTCCATTATATTTAAAGCTTCAACCACCATGCTATTAGGTTCAACCATTTTAGGGTTTTTAGTCATAATATCTTTGGCGGTAATTCCGGTAATAGTTTCTGTTTTACTCAACATTCTTCTAATATCACCATCGGTAATAATTCCAATAATTTTTTCATCTTCAACAACAGCAGTCACACCCAGTCGCTTTTCTGAAATTTCAAAAATGACAGACTGAATGTTGCTTTCTGGAGAAACACTTGGCTTTTTTGTTTCATCCAACATGTCTTTTACGCGAAGTAATAATTTTTTGCCTAATGCACCACCAGGATGGTATTTGGCAAAATCTTCACTTTTGAAATCTTTTAATTCCATTAAACAAACCGCTAAACAATCTCCCATTACTAATTGTGCTGTAGTGCTGTTTGTTGGGGCTAAATTATTCGGACAAGCTTCTTTTTCAACCGTTGTATCTAAAACAAATTGAGCGTTTTTAGCTAAAAAGGAAGTTAAATTTCCGGTCATAGCAATTAACGTATTACCAAACCGATTTAAAATTGGGACTAGAATTTTAATTTCCGGACTGTTTCCGCTCTTAGAAATACAAATAACAATATCGTCTGGTTGAACCATTCCTAAATCACCATGAACTGCCTCTGAAGCATGCAGAAACAAAGATGGAGTTCCGGTAGAATTTAACGTGGCAACGATTTTCTGAGCAATTATGGCACTTTTCCCAATACCGGTAACCACTAATCGACCTTTTGATTGATGAATCAATTGAACACATTTTGCAAAATCATCGGTTAACAAATCAGCCATTTGTGTGATGGCTTTGCTCTCTGTTATAATGGTTTCTCTGGCGATGGATAAAATTTTTTCGTTGTTTATCAAAACAGAATAAATTTAAATTTGTACGAATAAAAGAAAGTTGTATCTTTATGGATGCAAATTTAAAATAAAATACCCATACATAAGAATGAATCCCAACGAAATTGATATTCATAAGGAATTAAAAAAGTATTTTGGCTTTGATCAGTTCAAAGGTCTCCAAGAAAAGGTTATTACCAGTATTTTAAACAAAGAAAATACTTTTGTAATCATGCCGACCGGGGGTGGAAAATCAATGTGCTACCAACTCCCTGCTTTAATTCAAGATGGAACGGCAATCGTAGTATCTCCTTTAATTGCTTTAATGAAAAATCAAGTTGATGCTATCAGAAGTGTTTCCTCAGAGGAGGGAATTGCTCATGTATTGAATTCATCACTTACTAAAACAGAAATTAATCAAGTAAAAAAAGATATTACTTCCGGAATTACAAAGTTGCTATATGTGGCTCCTGAATCACTCGCAAAAGAAGAATATGTCGATTTTCTCAAATCAGTTTCTATTTCTTTTATTGCTATTGATGAAGCCCACTGTATCTCTGAATGGGGGCATGATTTTCGTCCGGAATATCGAAATTTAAAAAATATCATCAAACATTTAGGTAATGTTCCTGTGATTGGTTTAACCGCAACGGCTACACCTAAAGTGCAAGAAGATATTTTAAAAAATCTGGATATGTCAGATGCTAAAACATTTAAAGCATCTTTCAATCGCCCGAATTTGTTTTATGAAGTACGTCCGAAAACTAAAAATGTTGAAACGGATATCATTAAGTTTATCAAACAAAACAAAGGGAAATCAGGTATTATTTACTGTTTAAGTCGTAAAAAAGTAGAAGAAATTTCACAAGTTCTTCAAGTAAACGGTATTAGTGCTGTTCCTTATCATGCCGGTTTAGATGCTAAAACACGTGCTAAACACCAGGATATGTTCTTAATGGAAGATGTTGAGGTCGTTGTGGCAACAATTGCTTTCGGAATGGGAATTGATAAACCGGACGTTCGTTTTGTAATTCATCATGATATTCCAAAATCACTTGAAAGTTATTATCAAGAAACTGGTCGTGCCGGAAGAGATGGAGGAGAAGGTCATTGTTTGGCGTATTATTCCTATAAAGATGTAGAAAAATTAGAGAAATTTATGTCCGGAAAGCCGGTGGCAGAACAAGAAATTGGTTTTGCATTGTTACAAGAAGTAGTGGCTTATGCAGAAACTTCTATGTCCCGACGTAAATTTTTATTGCATTATTTTGGGGAAGAATTTGATAATGAAACCGGTGAAGGCGGCGATATGGATGATAATGTTCGAAATCCTAAACCAAAATCAGAAGCCAAAGATAATGTTGTAAAACTACTTGAAGTAGTTCGCGATACTAAACATTTATATAAGTCAAAAGAAATCGTATTTACCTTAATGGGTAAAATTAATGCAGTTATCAAAGCTCATCGTACCGATACGCAAGATTTTTTTGGATGCGGTAGCGATAAAGATGAACGTTACTGGATGGCTTTAATACGCCAAGTTTTAGTGGCCGGATTGTTGAAAAAAGATATTGAGACGTATGGTATATTGAAAATTGCTGATGAAGGAATTGCATATTTAAAAAATCCAACTTCATTCACGGTTACAGAAGATCATGAATACAGTGAAGAAGAAGATGAAGCAATCATCACGGCTTCAAAATCATCAGGAACGGCAGATGAAGCATTGATGGCGATGCTCAAAGATTTACGTAAAAAAGAAGCTAAAAAAATAGGAGTTCCTCCGTTTGTGGTTTTTCAAGATCCTTCATTGGAAGATATGGCCTTGAAATATCCAATTTCTCTCGATGAATTAAGTAATGTGCATGGGGTTGGTGAAGGAAAAGCTAAGAAGTATGGTAAACCTTTTATTGAATTGATTGCTCGATATGTCGAAGAAAACGATATCATTAGACCTGATGATTTAGTAGTAAAATCTACCGGAGCAAATTCTGCTAATAAATTGTATATCATTCAAAATATTGATAGAAAACTTTCGCTTGAAGATATAGCCAAAGCAAAAGGATTTACGATGGATACCCTTCTGAAAGAAATGGAACAAATTGTCTATTCCGGCACTAAATTGAATATTAAGTATTGGATAGATGAAATTTTAGATGATGATCAACAAGAGGAAATTCATGAGTATTTTATGGATTCCGAAACTGATAAAATTGAAGATGCTCTAAAAGAATTTGATGGCGATTATGATATTGAAGAACTTCGTTTAATGCGAATTAAATTTATTAGTGAAGTGGCGAATTAGTATTCAGTCGCAGTTTTCAGTCACAGTAATCTGTGAACTGCGACTGTGAACTGCGACTGAGAACTATTCGTACAATTCCCCTCGATGAGGTTTCAAAGCATCGCGAACAGCAATCATGTTTTCATCGGTTACCACCATAAAAGCAATGGCTTGCATTTCGTTGTATACTTCAAAACCGGTAATGTTTAAAGGAAGATTTTCTGCAATGATGAATTCTTTTAAATGAATTTCATGATGTTCTGCCGTTTTTGCCGAAGCCGGACCTCTAAAATCCCAAATTAATTTTATCTTTCTTGACATTTTTTTAGTGCAAAAATAAATTCATTTTATGAAAAACTTCTTCTTTGGCTTACTTTTATTTTCTAATGGAATAATTGCTCAACAACTTTCTTTACAACAAGCCAATCATTTAGCTACACTTCCGCTAAAGTGTTTGCAACAAGAATATCCAAATAAATTAAATCAATTGCTGTTGAATGCTACCGAAATTCAATCACCCGCACAATTGCATCCTGCTTTTTATGGTTGTTTCGATTGGCATTCGTCTGTGCATGGTCATTGGAGCTTGATGTATTTGCTAAATCATTTTCCTGATTTGGCTAATAAAAATGAAATTATTCAAAAGTTAAAAACCAATTTGTCGAAAGAAAACATTCAAGTTGAAGTTGCCTATTTTTCTAAAAATCACGAAAAATCGTTTGAACGAACCTATGGTTGGAATTGGTTATTAAAATTGCAATTAGAATTAGAAATTAGTCAAGAACCTTTTGCCAAAGAATTAGCACAGAATCTCAAACCATTGTCTGATTTGATTGTTCAACGTTATCATGATTTTCTTCCAAAGTTGCTTTATCCTGTTCGAGCAGGAACGCACAATAACACAGCATTCGGACTCACATTTGCTTGGGATTATGCGGTTTATTCAAACAATTATAATTTTCAAAATTTGATAATCGAAAATGCTAAACGATTATTTTTATCAGATGAAAATTGTCCGTTAAATTGGGAGCCCAGCGGCACCGATTTTCTTTCGCCATGCATGGAAGAAATCGGAATAATGAGTAGAATTTTATCCGAAAAAGAATTTTTATCTTGGTTAAAAAAGTTTAATAACAACATTTTTAAGAAAGATTTCACTTGGGAAGTTGCCCGAGTTTCCGACAGAACAGATGGTCATTTGGTGCATTTAGACGGATTAAATTTTAGTCGTGCTTGGAATTTTTATCATATAATTAAATTGTATCCAAAACACTTTTCTCATCTAAAACCATTGGCAGAAAAACACCTTACTTTTTCACTTCCTTCTATAGTAGATGGAAATTATGAAGGCGAGCATTGGTTGGCTTCGTTTGTGTTGAAAGCATTTGAGGAAAAAGAATAATTTTGTGTTTGGTATATATTGTATATATTTGTAAAAAAAAATATAACATGAGAAAGCTTATTGATTTAGACCAAAAAACTTTAACTAAATTAAAATTTATTTCTGTTTTTGAAGATATAAGTGTAAAAGCATTAATGGAGAAAGCTATTCAAACATATATTAAAAATAAAGAGCTTGAACGCTTTTCTAAATTGTCAGATGAAGAGAAAGAAGATTTAGGATTGTTGTTATTGATGCAAGAAGCAGATCGTGAAGATGTTGTTTCTGAGGATGAAATTTTTAAAGCACTACAATAATGGAAGTTGTTTATTTGAAACAATTTTTAAAAGATATTCAGAAATTAAATGATGCGAAGGTTAAAAACGAAATAGTTCATCAGATTTCTAGTTTTAAAAATGCACACAGTTTAGAAGATATACTTCAAGTAAAAAAATTGAAAGGTCACTCAGAAGCTTATCGTTTACGAATCGGAAAATACCGTTTGGGGTTTTATTATGATGGAAAAATAATTCAATTTGCTAGATTTGTAAAGCGAGAAGATATCTATAAACTTTTCCCTTAATAATTTCTATATGCCCAAAGAACTACTTATTCAAGTGTCACCCGAAGTTGCTGCCAATGATTTTTTACTCAAAGATCATGTGGCAAAAATGATTCGGACTTCAGTATCAGAAGTGCAGCATATTTCTATTCTTAAACGTTCGATTGATGCTCGTCAAAAAGCAATCAAAATCAATTTGAAATTGATGATTTTCTTTCAAGGAGAATCTTTTACTGAACAAAAAATTGAATTGCCCAATTACCCAAATGTTTCCAATCAAAAAGAAGTAATCGTTATTGGTGCCGGACCTGCGGGACTTTTCGCTGCTCTTCAGCTCATTGAACTAGGTTTAAAACCTATTGTTATCGAACGGGGAAAAAATGTTCGTGGTCGTCGTCGTGATTTAAAGGCAATAAATCGTGATCATATCGTAAACGAAGATTCTAATTACTGTTTTGGCGAAGGCGGAGCAGGAACTTATTCCGATGGAAAATTGTACACGCGTTCCAAAAAACGTGGTGATGTGGATAGAATTTTACAATTATTAGTCGGATTTGGAGCTTCTCCGGATATTCTAGTCGAAGCTCATCCGCATATAGGAACCAATAAGTTACCTCAAATTATTCAAGATATTCGTGAAAAAATCATCGAATGTGGCGGACAAGTTTTGTTTGAAACCAGAGTAACCGATTTTGTCATTAAAAACAATGAAATTCAAGGAATTGTAACCCAAAAAGGTGAAACAATTTCCGCTAATAAAGTCATTTTAGCAACCGGACATTCAGCTCGTGATATTTTTGAATTATTAGATAGAAAAAAAATCCTCATCGAAGCCAAACCTTTTGCGTTAGGCGTTCGTGCAGAACATCCACAAGAATTAATTGATTCGATACAGTACAGTTGCGATTTTAGAGGAGAATATTTGCCACCGGCTCCGTATTCTATCGTGAAGCAAGTGAACGGTCGAGGCATGTATTCGTTTTGTATGTGTCCGGGAGGAGTGATTGCACCGTGTGCCACGAGTCCGGGTGAAGTGGTAACGAACGGTTGGTCGCCTTCCAAAAGAGATCAAGCCACTGCCAATTCAGGTATTGTCGTAGAATTGAAACTAGAAGATTTTAAACCTTTTGCTAAATTCGGTCCTCTTGCCGGAATGGAATTTCAAAAAGCCATTGAACAAAAAGCATGGCATTTGGCAGGAGAGACGCAAAAAGTTCCTGCTCAACGAATGATTGATTTTACGCAAAATAAAGTTTCCGCTTCCATTCCAAAAACATCTTATGTACCGGGAACGACATCGGTGGAACTGGGTCAGGTTTTTCCGGGATTTCTTACTCAAATTATGCGTGAAGGTTTTCAACAATTCGGCAAATCGATGAAAGGTTATTTAACCAATGAAGCCATTTTGCACGCACCCGAAAGCAGAACATCTTCACCGGTTCGAATTCCACGTGATGCTCAAACCCTAGAGCATCTTCAAATCAAAGGATTGTATCCGTGTGGAGAAGGAGCAGGGTTTGCTGGCGGAATTGTTTCTGCTGCCATTGATGGAGAGAAATGTGCCCTAAAAATAAAGGAAAGTATGAGTTTATAATTAGCTATAACTTATATTTAAATATGCTTATAGCTATTTATAAATTGTATTATTCGAATAATACAGCCATATTTAGGTCGTTTTGAATGTTTCCGGAATACATATTTTCTGTCAGACCAAAAGTGGTAATGAGCGTTAAATAAACTGCTTTTCTGGTTTTAGTTTCATATTTAAAAACTCCAATTTTATTGCGGAGTTCAGCATCGTATTTTTTATCAATCGTAAACGGATGGATGGAAAATTTCATTTCACAAACGGTCACAACATCATCTCTTCTATCGATAACGAGGTCAATTTGTGCTCCTTGATCAGATTCTTTGCTTTTCCAAGCATAATTATGCGATTCAATTCCGTTTATTCCCAATGCCTTTTTAATTTGATAAACATGAGTAAGGCAAACTTGTTCAAATGCATAACCACTCCAAGCTCTGTATTTCGGATTGTCAATTATTTTTAGCCATTGTTGTTCGTTTGATGGCTGTATGTTTTTCATGAATCTTAAATAAAACAAAGAGAAAAAATCAGTTAATTGGTATAAACTGTTTCTTGATTTTTTACCAAAAGGGACATATTTTCGTAAAAAGCCACTAACTTCTAACTCGTTTAATAAAGTGGTAAATGTGCCTCCATTGTTCATTTTTGTAGCTTCAATGAGTTCTTCTCTCGTAAGTCCTCGACCTTTTTTAGCTAAAGCTTCAATAATTAATTCATGACGTTCAGCTTTTGTAAATAAGGATTGATATAATTTTTCAAATTCATTTTGAAGTAAACCGTTTTTTGAAAAACATAAATCATCAATAATTTGAGCCGCACTTTTGCCTTTTTCAATGGCTTCCCAATAAAAAGGAATTCCACCTAAAACCATATAAAGTTGGATTAATTGGTATTGAGATAAGTTTATTTTTCTTTTTTGTACAAATTGTTGGCATTCATTCAATGTAAAAGGGTCAATTT
The DNA here is from genome assembly GCF_000425465.1 of Flavobacterium filum DSM 17961. Taxonomy (GTDB): domain Bacteria; phylum Bacteroidota; class Bacteroidia; order Flavobacteriales; family Flavobacteriaceae; genus Flavobacterium; species Flavobacterium filum. Next base: position 150,263 of record NZ_AUDM01000008.1, read on the forward strand.
TGATGCGTTGTGTCACACGATTGTGTAGTCCTTTCTTGTTGTTGATGAGTTTGTTTATCATCCATGAAGCGGCCGAACCACAAACAATTAAAAGTATATCTTTTCTGGCTGATGCCCAACTGTTCCAAAAGTGTTCTAAAGCAGCTATAAAATTTGATTTTGGCGTATCAAACCAAGGCAATTCATCAATAAAAATTATTTTTTTCTTTTGTTTAGAATGTTCAATGCATTGTTTTATTTGCAAAAAAGCTTCCATCCATGAAGTAACATTTTGGCCTGCTATAAAAGGATGTTGCTCTTGTATAGCAATTTGAAAATTGATTAACTGCTCTTGTAAGTTGGCATTCGCTAATCCGGTTAATTGTAAAGTGAATTTGTTTTCAAAATAAGATCGAATTAAGAAGGTTTTACCGACTCTTCTTCTTCCGTAAACAGCAACAAATTCTGATTTTTCAGATGTGAATTTTTTTTGAAGTATCTCAACTTCTCTTTCCCTTCCAATTATCATGTTTTAACACTTTATAACTAGCTACAAATATATAAAATTTATTATTTATAGCTATTTATAATTTTATATTTAGCTATAACTTTCTTTTTATTTATACTTATAGCTATTTATAAATATAATTATATATTGATTTTATTGGGTTTTTGTCTGTTTCTATTTTATTTTTAAATATAATTTTTTAGGGCATTCAACACCCGTTAAACTTTTCACAAATCCATATAAATCAAAATAAAAAAGAACTTTTTCTTACCTTTGATGAGCTATAAAACAGCTATGACAGAAGAAAAAGTAATTTTAGTAAACGAAAACGACGAGCAAATTGGGTTAATGGAAAAACTCGAAGCTCATGAAAAAGCTGTGCTTCATCGTGCTTTTTCCGTCTTTATTTTGAATGATAAAAATGAAGTGATGTTGCAACAACGGGCTCATCACAAATACCATTCACCATTATTGTGGACCAATACCTGTTGCAGCCACCAGCGGGAAGGCGAGACCAATATTCAAGCCGGAACCCGAAGATTGCAGGAAGAAATGGGTTTTTCAACCGAATTGAAAGAACTGTTTCATTTTATCTACAAAGCTCCTTTTGACAACGGTTTAACCGAACATGAATTGGATCATGTGATGATTGGTTATTATAATAATAAACCAAACATCAATCTTGATGAGGTAGAAAGTTGGAAATGGATGAGTATAGAAGCCATTAGAGACGATATTCAAACCCAATCGGAAAATTACACCGTTTGGTTTAAAATCATTTTTGACGAGTTTTATCATTTCCTTGAAGAACATAAATTATAGCCAATTACCCATCACCATTAACCCATTTACCATGAAAGTAACCGTTTCCAGAAAAGCACACTTTAATGCCGCTCACCGATTGTATAGAAAGGACTGGTCCATGGAAAAAAACGATTTGGTTTTTGGAAAATGCAACAATCCCAACTATCACGGCCACAATTATGAATTGATCGTAAGTGTAACCGGCGAAATTGATCAAGAAACCGGTTTTGTGATGGATGTAAAAATTCTGTCCGATTTAATCAAGGAACACATTGAAAATGCGTTTGACCATAAAAATCTCAATTTGGATGTTCCGGATTTTGCCGATTTGAATCCAACGGCTGAAAATATTGCCGTGGTAATTTGGCAAAAGTTGCGAAAGCACATTAAAAATGCTCTTGATTTGGAGGTGGTTTTATACGAAACTCCACGAAATTTTGTCACCTATAAAGGAAATTAAGATGGCTTTAAAAGTAGGGGATAAAGTACCAAATTTCATTTCCGTTGATACAAACGGCAACGAGTTTAAAAGTCAGGATTACCTTGGCAAACAATGGATAGTACTGTATTTTTATCCAAAAGATGACACACCCGGATGTACCGCACAAGCATGTGGTTTTAGGGATAGTTATCAAGATTTTAAAGAACTTGGGGCAGAAGTTATAGGTGTAAGCTCTGACAGCACTGCGTCTCACTTGAGTTTTAAAAAGAAATTTAATTTGCCTTTTATTTTGCTTTCTGATACGAATAAAAAAATTAGAAATCTTTTTGGAGTTCCAAATGATTTTTTTGGGTTATTACCCGGAAGATCAACTTATGTTATCAATGAGCAAGGAATTATAAAAATGATATTTGATAGTGTAACGGCCAAAGCACATATTACAAAAGCTTTAGAAATGCTGAAGAAAAAATAATCTTTCCATTAGTCTATATATTGAAGTATTTTAACGAATCACAATTGCAATTCAAGGAATAAAAAGACATTACAATTTAATTAAGTTTACTTTTGCATCAAAATAATACAAATGAATTTATATCCTTTTCAATTTGAACCCATTCTAAAAGAACGCATTTGGGGTGGAACCAAATTAAAAACCTATTTGAATAAACCAATTTCTTCTGAAATTACTGGGGAAAGTTGGGAAATTTCAACGGTTTCTAACGATGTTAGTATAGTAAATCATGGAATTTTCCTTGGAAAAAGTTTAAATGAATTGATTGATTTGTATCCGGTAGAAATGCTTGGCAAAACGGTTTATGCTCGATTTGGAAAGCAGTTTCCATTACTCTTTAAATATTTGGATGCTCGTGAGGATTTATCAATTCAGTTGCATCCGAATGATGAATTGGCTAAAGCACGTCATAATTCGTTTGGTAAAACTGAAATGTGGTATGTCATGCAAGCGGATGAAAATGCCCGTTTGATTGTTGGTTTTAAAGAAGATACTTCTCGAGAGGAATATTTGCATCATATTGAAAATAAAAAGCTTATTTCACTATTGAATGAAGTTCCTGTCAAAAAAGGAGATGTTTTCTTTTTAGAAACCGGAACCATTCATGCTATTGGAGCCGGAATCGTGATTGCCGAAATTCAACAAACCAGCGATATTACGTATCGAATTTTTGATTGGGATAGGGTAGATGCTAATGGAAACGAACGCGAATTGCATACAGAATTGGCTTTGGATGCAATCAATTATAAAACAACTTTTGCTAAAAAAGAATACAAGTCAACTGAAAACAAAAGCACTTCACTAGTAGATTGCCCATTCTTTAAAACCAATATTATTCCGCTAAATGGTGAATTGTTGATTGAAAAAAACGATGATTCATTTATGGTATTCATGTGCACAGAGGGTAGTTTTGAGTTGTTTTTGAACGATGAAAAATATACGTATCAAACCGGTGATACGATTTTACTTCCGGCTGTACTGACTACTTTTGTAATAAAAGGAACAGCAACACTATTAGAAATTACGGTTTAGTTTAATTTTTTTCAACACGAATTTCAATAATTTACACCAATTAGTCAAATTTTTAATTCGTGCAAATTCGTGTAATTAGTGGCTAACAAAATATCTCAATTAGTTTTCATCCAATTTCGCCACGAATTTCACTAATCTCACGAATTAGTGAAGTATAAAATTCCTGCTAATTCATGTAATTTGTGTCAATTAATAAAATTTTGTGTAATTTTGCACCGCAATTAAAATTAAATAAAAAATGGCAAGTATTAAAAATCTGAAAAAGGACATCAACTTTGTGATGGGAGATATTATTGAGGCAGTTTATATCCATGAGATGACTACAACCGGAAAGCCAACAGAACAATCAAATGCGTTGATTGATGAGGCTATCGCTACTTTTGATTCATTAATCGTAAAAGTAAACGACAAAAAAGTAGAAAACAGAAAAGCTCATTTAAAACAAGTAGAGAAAGATTTAGAAGCGGCTGCTATTCAGTTAGTTGAAAAAGTTAACGCACTTTAATCGAATTTTTTGATAAAAAAAGTGCTTTTTTGTTTTGGAATATTCATTTTCAAAATTATATTTGCACTCACATTGAGACGCCGGTGTAGCTCAGCTGGCTAGAGCAGCTGATTTGTAATCAGCAGGTCGTGGGTTCGAGTCCCTCTATCGGCTCAATTTTTTAAAAGGATAATCGAAAGGTTATCCTTTTTTTGTTTTAATTTGAAATTTTATAAAAAAAGAGAAAACAAATCGCTTTCTCTTTTATTAAATGAATACATATCATTTATTCTGATTTTTTTCGTTCTGCAATAAAATCTTCTAACATTTTGCCATATTTGGATTTCGCTACTTTTGGCGAAACCGATTTTTGAATCGTATCCAAATATTTTAATTGAGCATCATAAAATTCTGAAAGGGCAATATACGGACTCACTTCATAGTCTTTTTGCGTCAAAGCGAAATTGATAGCGTATAAATATTTTCGTTTAAGAATTTTATCTTTTTCTTTTAGAATACTGTCCATTTGATTTGCATTGTTGTTTTTCTTGGCATTTAATTCAAGTTCCAACAACTCTAATTGTTGATTGTTAAATCGAGTATTGATGCTTTTAAATTGCTCAAATAATTCATGATTTTTTGAACCTTTTATTTTTGCGTTTGCAAAAAAAGATTCTAAATCTGTGTCGATAGTCATTTTTCCGGGTTCTGCAAAAATGCTTAAATTGTTGTCAATCGAATTGGTTTGTCCTCTATCCAAAAATAAATACAACATTTCAGGCGATTCAATTGTTAAATGACTTTCAAAGGTTGATTTTCCATCAAATTCTATGGAATCAATAACGGTTAGAATTGTATCTTGAAGTTTTTGAATATAAAGTTTACCTTGTTTTAATCCTTTGATATTTCCGGAAAGATGTAAATTTCCTTCTTTGTTTTCTTTGTTTTGACAGGCCAATAAAATTCCTACTGCAGAGAGTAATACAACTAGTTTTTTCATGTTAATTTATAAATTCTAAAGTTTTAAGGTGCTACAATTTCCATTAAATAAGCGGATAATAATGCTCCATACGTTCCAATTACATAGCCAAATACGGCTAATAAAACGCCAACACTAGCTAAAGAAGGATGAAATGCACTGGCAACAATTGGGGCAGAAGCAGCTCCACCAATATTGGCTTTACTTCCTACAGCTAAGAAGAAAAAGGGAGCTTTAATTATTTTAGCTACAATAATCAATAAAATTACGTGAATTGCCATCCAAATGAGTCCAACAATTAACAATCCCGGATTGCTTAAAACGGAACCTAAGTCCATTTTCATTCCGATAGAAGCGACTAAAATGTAAATAAAAACACTTCCAATCTTACTTGCACCGGCTCCTTCATATTCTTTAAGTTTGGTATAAGAAAGTGCTATTCCGATAAAAGTTGCAAATGTAACCATCCAAAAGAAACGGTCACCAAAAGTAGATACAAATGTTGTAGGATCATTTACTGCTTCAAAATTAGCTTTCAATGCATCAGAAATAGAATTACTACCCCAATGTGAAAGGCCAACCGCTGTGAAAGCAATTCCTAAAATTATCATTAAATCAGTTAAACTTGGATTACGCGAAACACTTGCAGCGTAATTGGAAACTTTTGTTTTTAATTCTTCAATTGAACTATTATCGGCTTTTAACCAATGGTCAATTTTTTCTTTTCGTCCGATTCCAAAAAGTAAAAAGGCCATCCAAATATTGGCCACAACAATATCAACCAAAACCATTGCACCATATTTTTCTTGGTTGTATTTAAAAACTTCCAACATGGCAGCTTGATTAGCTCCACCACCAATCCAGCTTCCGGCTATGGTAGAAAGACCTCTCCAAACGGCATCAAAATCAGCTCCGCCAACTGTTTCCGGTGAGAAGATGGAAACAATTAATATTGCAATTGGTCCTCCAATGATTACTCCTATGGTTCCGGTAAAAAACATAATTAATGCTTTTGGTCCCAATTTAAACATGGCTTTTAAATCAATACTTAAGGTCATTAAAACCAACGCTGCCGGCAATAAAAAACGACTGGAAACAAAATAGATAGAAGATTTTTTAGTTATTTCTTCACCGTTTTCACCAATTTCTATCCACTCTGGTGCAATAATGTTTAATGAACTGAAAATAGAAGGCAACAAATAACACATTAATAACGAAGGGAAAATAACATAAAACTTTTTCCAAAAACCCTCTTTTATAGAGGCAGTATAAAATACAAATGCCAATAGGAATAGTAATAATCCAAAAACGATGGTATCATCAGTAAAATAAGGTGCTTGCTTCATGTTTTTCAATTTGGTTGCAAAATAGGGATTTTTTGAAAATTTCAACTTGTTTTTTTGGGTTAGTTTGCTAAAAAGATACCCTAAAATTTCAAATTGAATTGAAAGAACACAGATTGTAGAAATTTGTAAAATTCAATATTTCTCATTATTTCTTGTATTTTGTAAATCTGTGTTCATCAAAAAAAATCCCTGAACCTTTCGATTCAGGGATTCATATAGAAGTTTTTGTTTGTATTATCCTTTCAACCAAGCATCACGTAGTGCTTTTTTAGTTTCATCTGTAGATTGATACCCATCAATTTCATCCATCGGAATAGTCACTTTTCCTTTTAACGTCAATTCTTTGTTCTCTCTTTTTACTACAAACGTTACCGGGTCGTTTTCTTGCCATGACATGCTGCCTACAATCATGTCATAAATATTGTCCAAATTATAGTTGGTATCGTTTATGGAAACAATAATATCACCACCTTGAAGCTGCATTGATTTCATGAATGCATTTAGTTCAATTCCGGGTAAAATAATGATTTCTTTGGTAGTTGGATTCACAGTAATGTAGGGTGACTGCCCTTTTAAGAATACATTTCCGGGAATTTGTTTCTTGGTTTTGCTAACTCCCATAATGGCAAAATAATCTTCATAATTTAATGGAGTACTTCCCGAAACATAAGTGTCTAAAAATGTTTTAATTTCAGGATGGGTTAAACTTACAATTTTTGCAAATAATTCACTGTCTTCAAAAGGTTTTGAACTACCATATTCTTTTGAAAGTTTACCCATTAAATCCAAAATACCTGATTTTCCGTTACTAAGTTTACGCAATTCAATGTCTAAGCACATGCCAATTAAAGCACCTTTTTCATATACATTCAAATAAGCATCTTTGTATTCTTTTTTTAGTACTTCGGCACTCATTTTGGTAAACGGCATGTTGTCATCATATCGTTTTGAATTGGTTATTTTACCTGCCATTCTCTCAAAAAATTCATCTTCATCAATAAGTCCTTGATTTACTTGAAATAAATTGGCAAAATATTCTGTGATTCCTTCATACATCCATAAATGTTGCGACATTTTAGGTGAATTAAAGTCAAAAAAGTGAATTTCTTTTGAATGAATACTCAAAGGTGTAACAATGTGGAAAAACTCGTGCGAAACCACATCAACCATGCTTTGTGACAATTGTTCAGCCGGCATTGCTTCCGGAAAAACAACCACTGTTGACGTATTGTGTTCTAAAGCTCCAAATCCTTTTGCATCTTGTTTTTCGTAATCTGAAAGATATAATAGAATTGCATATTTTTTGTTTGCATTGATTTTTCCTAAAAATTTCTTTTGAGCAGCCATCATTGTTTCCATCATAGGCTTGAAATCTTCTGCTTTGTATTGTCCGGATGGAGAATGAACAATAATAATCACTTCCATGTCTTCAACCATAAACGAAGCACTTGGTGTTTTGCTGTATAAAATCGGATTGTCCACTATTTCAGCATAACGAGAAGCTGTAAATACATCAACTGTATTGCTACTATCCAAATCATTCATAGCCGAGGCACCATATAAATGTGCCGGTTTTGATATAGTTAGATGATAAGATAATTCTTTTAAATCTTTAAAGTAGCCAATAAAAGCATGCGTATTAATCACAAAATTGTCATTCTCTGCAATGTTTGTTCCGGCTGGAGAAAAGATATCGCCTTGACCAAATTGAGTCCCTGATTCAGAATCATACGTATCATTGACTAAATAGGTCACTTTTGCCAATTTTTTAGACTCCTTAATCAACCATGAATTTTCATCCATTTTTGCAACAGCCAATTCATTTCCTTTAGCATCATAGGCTTTTAAATTATCAATATATCTTCCGTAATCGTCTTCTGAATACGTTCCCGGAATAATTTTGGGCAAAAAGAATACTGTTTCATTCGTTTTAATAACCGGTGGTATCACCGTTACCGAAACACGATCATTATTAATGTTGACTAAATCTAAACTAACTTTTACTTCGTTTTTTTTGTTTTGAGCAGTAGCTTCAGTATTTCCAATCAAAAAGAAGGTGCTCGAAAGAACTAGGGCGAAAAATGTTTTTTTCATGAATTATTTTTTTGCTGTATTAGTAGCGTGTGAATTATTTTGTTACAAATAACAAAAAAAAACACCTTATAAAAAAGTGTTTTAAGAAATGAATATGATTTTAGTTATTGAAGCTTTATGATCCAGTCTTTTATGTCTTGTAAAACTTGTGGTGAAAACGTTTGTTCTATTGTGCCATATTCTTCAACGCTTCCGGTTTTACATTCTTGAAATAAATGATTTAAATTAGGATATACTTTTGTGGTTACCGATTTGTTTTTGGCTTTTAATAACGCTTTTTTTATACCTTCAACATTGGTTTGTGGCGGAACTTGAAGATCTTTTTCTCCGTTTAAAACCAAAACCGGACAGGTAATTTTTTCCAAATTTACCTCTGGACGATATCGAATAAAATAACGATACCACGGTATGAGTAAGGGACTAATTTGTTGTTGAACAACTGTTTTTTTGTCTTTTTCTTCTAAGGTATTAAAAGCAGTATCATCTTTATACATGTCAAAAAAGATGCTTTCTAATTCAGCCAAAGCTACGTCATTACTTTTCTCACTTTTTACAACTGTATAAATTTGTTGATTGATTTTTTTGGTTTCCAATAATTCAGTTTCGTTCATTCCGGATGATTTTCCGATAAGATAAGATTGTTCTAACAGCAATTCATCACATGGAATGCCAGGGGCTGCCAACAAAACAATAAATTGAAATGATGGATTTTTGGCAGCAACAATTGGAGCAATCATTCCTCCTTCGCTATGTCCGATTAACCCAATTTTCTTTGCATTAACTATTGGATTTTTTTTCAAAAACTGAAATGCCGCTTCAGTATCAGAGGCGAAGTTTAAACTAGTTGAGGTACTCGGATCGCCACCGGATTTTCCGACTCCACGATCATCTAATCGCAACACGCCGACTCCGTTTCGAGACAAATAATCGGCTATTACCCAAAAGGGTTTATGACCAAAAATTTCTGCATTTCTGTCTTGTTGACCACTCCCGGAAATGAGAATTACTACGGGAAAGTTTTTTGTTTTTGGATAGGTGAATGTACCGGCAAGCGTAATTTTTTCTAAACTGTTTTCAAATGTTACCTCTTCCGATTCATAGGGAAAAGGTGCTTTAGGTTCTTGTGGCCGATTTATTTTTTTAGCTTCCGGTTTTTCTCGGGTCAAAGCCAAAGGAAAGGTCATGCCGTTTTGAGAAAATGTTCCATCGATTTGACGATTGTTTAGTTTGCCACTATAATTTAATCCCGCAGGATCAAATTTTATTATTAATGTGTTATCATTAAACGTTACTGAAGAAAGTGGAATTCCATTCGCATTTTGTTGGGGTACACTCATCGTTCCGCTAAATGTGTCTCCGTTTTTGGTGATTTGAAAAACGAAACCTATTTCGCTTCCCATGGCTGATAAATTTCCATACCAGTCACCGGTAACTTCTTGCGAATAGGAAAGGATAGTAGCAAAAAAAAGAATAAATGAATAAAAATTTTTCATGAATAAGTTGCTATAAATTTTCACGAAATATACAAAATATCAACCTAAAAAGAGTGTAAAATTTATCTTCTTTTTGAAATTTTATTATGGGTAATTTGTCTTTGTAGCGTGCATTTAAAACGACCTACTTCATCTTCTCTTAGTTTGGAATGTTTGGTTTTTCTGCCTTGTACTCGTTCACGCCACATTCTGAAACTGGAGGGCTTCATTTCTCGCCGCATGAGTTCAATTGTTTCCTGTTCAGAAAGTTGGAACTGAAAGGCAATGGCTTCAAACGGAGTTCTGTCTTCCCACGCCATTTCTATGATTCGGTCTATCGCTTCATCAGAAAAGTTCTTCATACTTAAAATTTGAAACAAATTAAATTATAAAATAAAAAAACTCTTGCTGAACAAGAGTTAAATTAAACTTAATCAAATTTATTTTTGATGTAATATTTACTGTCTAAATCATCATCAAAATCATCTACAATCGGTTTAGGCTTGGGTTTGCTTGCCGTTACTTTCTTTTTCCAAAGTTCAAAATTATCTTTGGAAAGCCTTTTACGCATTATTTCAGTCACTTCATTTTCAGAAATACCGAATTCCACTTTTAGTACTTCAAAAGGTTTTCTTTCCTCTTGAGCCATACTGACAACGCGATCGATTTCTTCGCTTGTCAGTTCTACTCTTTTACTTTTTTTCATTAGTTCAAAAGCACAAATTAATTTATGATACGTTTCTCAGATTTTTAACCAATATTACTAAAAAAATAAATCACTTTTTCATTGTCCTAAAAATTTTTATTCATTTTCAGGAGAACGATATTTTTGAAAGGGAATTTTTAGCAAATTAGAAAGAGCATTGTTTTCTTTTGGATCCATGTGCGTATCCACTCCATAAACGATTTTTTCTCTATCTAAATATGAATATGTGCCAAAAATTCTATCCCAAACCGAGAAAATATTTCCGTAATTACTATCAGTATAGGGAAGTTTGTAATGATGATGAACTTTGTGCATATCAGGCGAAATGATAAAATAACTCAAAAATTTATCTAGTTTTTTGGGCAATGGAATATTGGCATGATTGAATTGCGAAAACACTACGGATAAGGATTGATAAAGGAAAACCATCCACATTGGGCTTCCTACAATCAAAACACCGAGAACAGTAAAAAGGAATCGAACGACACTTTCGCCAGGATGATGTCTGTTGGCAGAAGTGGTGTCAATCCATGTATCGGTATGGTGAATGAGATGGAAACGCCATAAAAAAGTTACTTTGTGTTCAACTAAATGAACCAAATACGCCCCAATAAAATCCAAAAGTAACAATCCTACAAGCGTATAAATCCATATATTCATTTGTGGCAACCATTGCAGTAAACCAAAATTTTGTTGAATAGAAAAATCGGCGGCTAACAACAATATAAATGCCATAACAAAATTCACTACAATCGTGGTTATGGTGAAAAAAATATTGATTCCTGCATGCTGGATTTTATTGTAATTAAATTTGAAAAGCGGAAAAGCATTTTCAATAAGCCAAAAAAGAGTTATTCCGCCAACCAAAATTAATCCGCGATGAAGAGAAGGAATGGTTTCGAAATAGTTGATAATTGTTTCCAAAACGTATTGTTTTTTTAATGTTTATTTTGCGTTTAATTTTTGCTCTATTGATTTTAGCAATTCTAATTGTTTGGCTTGACTTTCAAAAAGCAATTTAATCTGTTCTTCCAAAAGTAAGTCAATTTTATCATGTAACGCTCGAACTTCAATTTCTGATTTTAAATTAATCATATAATCATTTTCACTTCTTTTTCGGTCTTTTTCTTCCACTCTATTTTGACTCATCATAATAATTGGAGCTTGGAGTGCAGCTATACAAGATAAAATAAGATTCATCAAAATAAAAGGATAAGGATCAAATTTGTCTTTTTCTGGCAAGAAATAATTAATAATAATCCAAATTATTAAAAAGCTCATGAATGAAATGATGAAAATCCAACTTCCACCAAAATTGGCAACTTTATCAGAAATTTTTTGACCTTTACTTAAGATTTCAGTTGGCGGATGCAGTAGATTTTCAAGAATTAAATTCTCATCATCAATTGTCTTCTGTACTATTTTTTGCAGTTTTTTTAATTGTTCCTTCTCTGCTTCTAAAAGGTTTGAAATATCTTTACTCATGATTTTAGTTAATTAGGTTGAAGGTAATTAATAGGATAATAATGAGAATACCTATTAATGAAGTTAAAAATAAATAATTGGCTATTGTTTCTAGCTTTTCTTCAATTTTATCTTTTTTTGAACGTATTGATATAAATGAAAAAATACAAGAAATTGTCAACACAATGGCAATAATTGCAGTGAGTTGATTTATTAATTTTGATTCAATCTTATCAGAAATATGAAGCGAAGTTATGACAAAAAGACAAAATCCAAGAAGATTTGCTGCTGTTCCTAAATTGTGTTGTGAGGTATTATTTGCCATTTTTTATTTAATTACTCGAAAGGTTAGATTGATTCGTTCTCCAATAGGTTTGGCTGTTTTCGGAATTTGATGTTTCCAAAAATGTTGTGTTTTTCCTTTCATTATCAATAAACTTCCGTGTTCTAAATTAATTTTAAGTTTAGCTTCTTTGAGGGTATTATGTTGTAAATGAAAACTTCGTTCCGCACCAAAACTTACAGATGCAATAACCGGATTTTGTCCTAACTCTTTTTCATTATCAGAATGCCAACCGTTACTGTCTTTTCCGTCTCGGTATAAATTTAATAAAACGGTAGTAAATTGTTCTTGGCAAATTTCTTCCAGTTCATTTTTTATAAACATCAACAATGGATTCCATTTGTGTGGATGCATGACGATGTTTGAATAGGAATATGGTTTTCCTTCATTGCCAAACAAAGCGGTTAATCTCGGTTGAGCATAGGTTTTTCCGAAAACGGTAATATCATCTTGCTGCCAAGGAATTTCTGTTTTGAGTTTGAAAAACAATTCGTTTGCTTTTTCTAAATCAAAAAATCCCGGATAATAAGTTATATCAGCATCAGGAAGATTGAAATGAAGAATTTCTTTTGAAAAAAGTGTGTTCATTTTGTAAATTTAAAAAAAAAAGCGATAGAAAAATCCATCGCTTTTAAGAATACTTATGGTTGAAATTTATTCGTTTTCGTGGTTTTGTAATACTTTTTTATAAATAATTCCGGCTGCAATAGCACCCAATATAGGAGCAGCCCAAAATAGCCAAAGCTGCATTAACGGTTCTCCACCTGTAAAAATAGCTTGCGACGTTGAACGTGCAGGATTTACAGATGTATTCGTAATTGGAATACTGATTAAATGAATCAAGGTTAAGGCTAATCCAATGGCAATTCCGGCAAATTTTCCGTTGGCGAATTTATCAGTTGCCCCCAAAATAACCAAAAGAAAAAACATGGTTAAAATAAATTCGGCTACAAAAGCGGCACTCATTGAATAACCGGATGGTGAAAAAGCTCCATATCCATTGGAGGCAAAAGCTCCTGCTTGTGTATTGTCTATTCCTAGAAAATTATCTTGACCATTTAAAATAAAATAAAGCGTTGCTGTAGCGGCCAAAGCACCAATACATTGAGAAATAATATACGAAATCAAATCTTTAGCGTCAAATCTTCCTCCGGCCCAAAGTCCAAACGAAACTGCCGGATTAAAATGTCCGCCCGAAATGTGTCCAACAGCGTAGGCCATTGTTAAAACAGTCAAACCGAAAGCTAGTGAAACTCCGGCAAAGCCAATACCTAAATTTGGAATTCCGGCTGCAAAAAGTGCACTTCCGCATCCGCCAAAAACCAACCAATAGGTTCCAAAAAATTCTGCAAATAGTTTTTTCATGTTATAGTAAGGTTAGATTAATGAATAGTTGTATACAGATAAGCCCAAAAAATCAATAACAATTGAAAAGGTAAACGCAAAAGCAAAACCCACTTTGGCAAACCAAGTGAAGCTTTTTTATGTTGATACATATTAAGATTGGCGGGAAAAACAGCAAGTAAAAGTAAAATGATTCCCCAAGATGCATAGCAAGTAAATTGTGGAATACACAATAAAATCGCTAAAATAATTTCGATTAAACCGGAAAGGATATTCAGTAATTTTCGATTGGGAAAATATTCAGGAATAATTTTTATGTAAAGTTTAGGATTTCTAAAATGGTTACATCCGGCTATGAAGTAAATAACCGCCATACAATACAAATGCCAAGGTAAATCCATAGAACAATCGTTATGACTGCCACGAATTTATAAAAAAAATGTTAATAAATTAACAATGTAGAAATAATTCTATTAATTTTTTTTCAATTTTAAATTAATGTTCATAATGATAATGGCTACAATAATCAAGATTATACCCAACCATTGCCATGAATTTACTTGTTCATTCAGTAAAAAATAGGCCATTAAAACAGAAACGGGTAATTCTAAAGAAGATACAATACTACCTAGTCCAATTCCGGTCAAAGGAAAACCGGCATTCAATAACATAGGTGGAATTATCGTACCAAATAGAGCTAATACAATTCCCCATTTTAAGAAAATATCAAAATTAAAAGGCGTGTTTTGTGTAGCTAAAGAAAAACCAAAAACAATCAAAGCTCCACCCAATAACATATATAAACTACGTTGAGCGGAAGAAATACCAAGTGCAACTCGATTAGCCGTAAACATTGTTGTTGTGAAGGATGTTGCGGCCAACATTCCCCAAAAAATGCCACGCCAATCCAATTCTATTTCGTTTTTTAATAGGTTCGTTGCCAAAGCAGTTCCTATTAATACAATAAATACTGAAATAATTTTTTGAGTAGATGGGAGTTTTTTATCTAAAATCATTTCCAACAAAACGCCCATCCAAACGGTTTGCATTAATAGAACAATGGCAATAGAAACATCAATAAAACGGACGCATAAATAATAAAAAACACTTGTCATTCCTAGCGAAGTCCCGGCAAGCATGAGTTGAAAAATATTTTTGGTGGTTGCTTTTATAGCTATGTTTTTATGTTGAATTCGTTGAAATGAATTAATAAGTAATACACCCAAAATTCCTAAGACAAATTGTGCAGTCGTCACTTCAGCGGTGGTAAAATTCTCCTGATAAGCCAATTTAACAAACGTGGCCAGCATACCATAACTTGTTGCACCCAATCCAACTAAAAACACTCCTTTCAATACTCGATTTCCAAACATAATTTATTTTTAAAAGCCGGCAAAGATAGTTAAAAGTTGTCAGTTAACAGTTATCAGTAGTAAGTCAGTTGGATTTATTCTTTTCAATATACGATTTAATAGTTTTTTGTGTTAATAAAAAAAACTCTTCATGAATAATACTTTTTTACTCATTTTTTTTGTTTTACTCAAATGCAATTATTCTCAGTCAATAGAGCATGAAAGAGATTATAATTCCGTTCATAAAGAAGCACTTATTTTTTGCCAAGAAAACAAGTTTAATGAGGATTTTTATTTTTTAATTGACATGAGTGTCCATTCCGGTAAAAACCGATTTTTTGTGTATGATTTCAAAACAAAAAAAATTATGCATCAAAAATTGGTAACCCACGGGGCTTGTGATGTTTTTGAAGTTAATCCAGAAAAATATAAAAAAACGAAATTCAGCAATAAGTTCAACAGTCATTGTTCCATGAAAGGAAAATTTAAAGTGGGTAAACGCGATTATAGTTCGTGGGGAATAAATGTGAAATATTGGTTACATGGTCTAGAAAATTCCAACAATAATGCTGTAAATAGAGTAGTAGTTTTACATTCATGGTCTGCTGTTTCAGACGAAGAAATTTATCCGAGATATTCACCGTTGAGTTGGGGCTGTCCTGCCGTTTCCGATGAATTTATGGTTGTTTTAGATGAAAAATTAAAACAAGTTGAAAAACCGGTATTGTTGTGGATTGTGGAATAATTACATCCATGAAAATTTCTCCTGAATGATTTGATTCTTGTGAATTGTCAAATAATTTGTAAATGCTTTGGCAACCGGAGAAAGATTTTTTTGTTTCATCCAAATGAGTTGCCAAGTCGATTTTAGTGGCAAACCTTTGATGGGAATAATGTGTAAATCGCCATTGTTTAATTCATTTTTGATACCGATTAGCGGCATAATTGAACATCCTAATCCGGCTATTAAAGCTTGTTTCACCGCTTCATTTGATGTTAATTCCATTTTTTTAGTCAATTGAAGTTTATTGTGTTCCAAAAATCTTTCCATCACTTGGCGAGTGCCTGAACCTTTTTCACGGTAAATAATCGGGATATCTTGAAGAATGGATTTATCATTTTTTTCATTGGAATAAATAAATTCATTATTTCCTACAAAGTATAATTTGTTTTCCATCAAATCAATTTTATCAATTTCTAAATTATCTGGTAGTAAGGAAACCAAAGCAAAGTCAACTTCATTACTTTGCAAACTTTCAATTACTTTAGCTTTGTTCGTTACATCTAATTCTAATTCAACTGCTTTATTTTCTTTTAAAAAATCAGCAATAAAGTAAGGAATTACATATTTTCCGGTTGAAACTACAGAAATTTTTAACCTTCCGGAAAGCTGACCTTTATAGGCTAATGTTTTGTAATTTATTTCTTGAACTTGATGTACAATTTTTTCTGCGGTTTCTGCAATTTCTTTACCAAAATCGGTAACATACAATTGACGACCAATTACTTCTGTTAGCGGAATGTCAAATTGATCTTGAAATTTTTTCAACTGAATGGAAACAGCAGGTTGAGTGAGGTGTAATACTTCTGAAGCTTTCGTAATACTTTTTGTTTCTACGATTTTCAAAAAGATAATCAATTGATGTAAAGTATAATTCATAAATATTTTTTATGCATTGCATTACAAATATAAATAAAAATATATGGAATTAATTTTAAAACTTTGCAAAAAAATAAAATCATGGTTAAGAAATATTACAAATTTTGGTTGTTTTTGTGTTTTGTTTGGTTACTCACAAGCTTCTGTTTGACAATTGTAAATTATGAAAATATTGAATTTAAAATGAGTACCGGAATTGCGATTTTAGTGACCTTATTATTATTAAAAGAATTAAATCTAAAAGTAAATTGATATGAAAAAGGAGTTAACATTCGATTTGATTAATGGTAATTTTTTACCTGAAGATGCTAAATCAGTTTTATTGAATTTGGTAAAATACAAAATCAGTTATCATGAATTAGAATTGTTTAGTGCTGCTGAACGATTTGGAAAAGATTTACCGCATTCCAAAACTAGAATTTCTCAATTAAAACATTCAATGGCGGATGTTGAGCATTTTTTTAATGCCATGGACAAAAACGAAATCTCAATTTCTATTTCAGCTAAAGTAGAAGTGGTTTGCAAAGCAAAAAACCAACAAAATGAATTGGTTTCAAGATAGAAAATTAATCATTGCAACAAAGCATCAAAAAGAGAAAGTCATTGAACCAATAGTTGAACAATTGGGTGTTCAAATTTTTGTTCCAACAGATTTTGACTCAGATCAATTTGGTACGTTTTCGGGAGAAATTAATCGGCAAAAATCGGCTTATGAAACGGTAAAAGATAAATGCCTTAGAGCAATGAATCAATACGATTATGATTTAGGTATTGCTTCTGAAGGTTCTTTTGGTCCTCATCCTACCTTGTTTCTCGCTCATGCTGATGATGAATTATTAGTTTTAATTGACAAAATAAACAATTTAGAAATAGTTGCTCGTGAAATAAGTTTAGAAACAAATTTCAATGCAGAAACCATTTCTTCATGGGGAAATTTGGAAGAATTTGCCAAAAAAGCTATGTTTCCATCTCACGGCTTAATCTTGAAAGATGCTGAAAAGAATTTTTCTACTGTTATTAAAGATATTGACACTTGGGAACATTTGATGACTCATTTTCTCGCTTTAAAGAGTCATTTTGGGAGTGTATTTGTGGAAACAGATATGCGAGCCCATCGTAATCCAACACGAATGAATGTGATTAAAAAGGCAGCAGAAAAACTACTAGAAAAAATCAATTCATTTTGTCCTAATTGTCAAACACCCGGCTATGATGTAGAAGAAGTAATTAAAGGTTTACGTTGCGAATGGTGTCATTCGCCTACATCATCCACACTAGCTTTTCGATATGAATGTAAAAAATGTGCCCACACAACCATAAAAGAATATCCACATGGAAAAAATTTTGAATCTCCTGAATATTGCCAATACTGCAATCCCTAAAGAAAAAAAATTAATAACAACATCACTTGCTAAAGCAACTTGGTATTTAAAAAAAGGTGATCCGGTGGCTATTCCCACTGAAACTGTTTATGGTTTAGCGGCCAACATTTACAATGAAAATGCCGTAAAAAAAATCTTCGAAATCAAAAAACGACCGGCTTTTAATCCGTTGATTGTACATGTTGCTTCAATTGATTCGATGGAAGAAGTGGCTGAGAATATTCCGCCAATTGCTTATACATTAGCAGAAAAATTTTGGCCTGGACCGCTAACTTTAATTTTAGAAAAAAAGAGCACCATTTTAGATTGTATTACAGCCGGAAAAAAGACGGTAGCAGTTAGAATGCCGAATCATAAAATGACTTTAGAATTGATTAAACGGGTTGGTTTTCCTTTGGCTGCACCAAGTGCAAATCCTTTTGGTTCAATTAGTCCAACTTCTGCACAACATGTGGCGAATTATTTTAAAAAAGAGTTAAACGTTGTATTGGATGGAGGTGAGTGCGAAAAAGGAATTGAATCAACAATCGTTGGTTTTGAAAATGGAAAAGTTATTTTATATCGATTAGGAGTTATTTCTAAAGAGATGATTGAGTCTGTAGTTGGTGAAGTAGAACTTTTAAATGTAGATGAAAATCAGCCCAAAGCTCCCGGAATGTTGCACAAACATTATGCTCCAAAAACAAAAATGATAATGAGTGAGCAACCTCTTAAAAGAGCAAATGAAATGCTGGGTTCTAAAATTGGCTTACTTATTTTTGGGAATGAAAATTTGCCAGATTCACGATACATTGCTAAGAACTTATCAGAAAATGGAGATGTTTTTGAGGCGGCTAAAAATTTATACGCTCACATGCATCAATTGGATGAAATGGGCTTAGAACTTATTATAGCTCAAAAATTTCCGGATTCTGGTATTGGGAAATCGATAAATGATCGCTTATCAAGAGCTTGTTGGAGCGAAATGAATTACACATCAACTAATATTTTTTCTGAATGAATCTAAATTTATTAATCGAAAACTTAACCAACCCTGCATTATTGTTTTTTGTATTAGGTGTTTTGGCGGTAAAGTTCAAAAGCGATTTGGAAATTCCACAGAACTCCTCAAAATTTATTTCACTTTATTTATTGTTTTCTATAGGGTTTAAGGGAGGTCAGGAATTGGTGCATAGCGAATTGAATGTTTCAATTTTGTGGTCTTTACTTTTCGGAATTTTTGTTGCGATATTAATTCCGCTTTATACTTTTTTCATTCTCAAAAAGAAATTATCTATTGAAAATTCTGGAGCAATTGCGGCTGCTTATGGTTCTGTTAGTGCTGTAACGTTTGTAACTGCAGTTTCATTTTTAGAAATTCAAAACCTTACGTTCAATGGTCACATGGTAGCCGTGATGGCTTTGATGGAAGCTCCAGCCATTATTATTGGTGTAATTTTAATTCGCTTGTTTGGCTCAAAAGAATCGTGTAACGGGAATTTATTTTCCATTGTTAAGCATTCATTTTCAAATGGTAGTGTTTTTTTAATCATCGGAAGTTTACTCATTGGATTTTTAGCCAGTGATAAAGAAGCAATGGGCATTAAACCTTTTACAACAGATATTTTCAAAGGTTTTTTGGCTATTTTTCTTCTTGATATGGGAATCGTCTGCGGAAAGAAGATCTCTGACTTTCTAAAAGGCGGATGGTTTACAGCCTTGTTCGCTATTTTAATTCCTTTGTTTAATGGTACTTTAGTTGCTATTTTGAGTGGATTTGTAACCTCTTCAGTTGGTGACCGATTTATGTTTGCCGTTTTAGCAGCAAGTGCTTCTTATATAGCCGTGCCCGCTGCCATGAAAATTGCTGTTCCAAAAGCGAATCCCGGACTTTTTGTACCGATGGCTTTAGCGGTTACTTTTCCTTTTAATATCACAATTGGAATGCCAATTTATCTGGTAGTTATTGAAGCGTTTTAATCCACCAAATCCTTTAAATGAACACGTAATGCTTTAACAGAAATGCTAATTTCCCAAAAAGAAATGCCAAGGGAAATAAGTAACATCAGTAAACTTCCTCCGAAAAGAATAATGCCCGGTAATTGGTATTCAAAAAAGAGCATCAACATCGCAAAAACAGAAAGAAATAAGCTGAGCACACCGGCCAATTGCATATAGCGAATCAACGTTAATCTCAGATTTAAATTGGCAATTTCAATCAAGATGCTTTTGTTCTCTTTTTCGTCGTATGTCTTTTTTAAACCTCTTACAATCTGAGCAATGGTCAAAAACCGATTGGTATAGGCCAATAAAATCAAAGAAGTGGCAGAAAAAAGTAGGGCTGGAGTGTCGATGGTAAGGGTCATTTTCTTTGGTTTCAGGTTTCAAGTTCAAAAGTTGTTAAACATTATTCAAAATTCAAAGAATAATAATTTAAAAAAAATCATTGTCAAAAATACATACTTTGACAATGACTTCATTTATTTTGGTTGGGTAATATTGTACTATTATACTCCTCCCATTACGCGTAAAGCAATATTTAATACTAAAGATACGCCCATACCAATAAGTGCTGCATAACAAGCCGTTTGAGCAGATTTTGGTTCATCTTTCTTTTTCATAAAATAAATAATTGCTCCAGCAAGTGGGATACAAAAAGATAAAACGGTAAGTCCGGTGTTTAACTTGTCTTGATTTTGATCTGATTGATTTTGTTGATTTTCTGACATAATATATAGTTTAAATGATTAGTAAAATGTAATCGCCAATTTTTTTCCCAACAATTGAAATTAATGACATTGAGCCTACACCAGCAATAAATCCGGAGGTAACTCGAATGAAATTATTACTTTCTCTGTTGTAAATTGCTTGAATTGTACCATCCAAATAAGTAGGAATCATCATTAATATCGATATCCAAAAATTGAACGTTAAAAATCCAAATAAAAAAATTGGCATTGATAAATAACCTATGTGAATTCCGGTACATCTGGCACAAACAGGAAATTGTTTTCCTTTCCAAAAAAAGGAACGTTCCGGTTTTCGATGACAATAGGTTAAATGTATTTTTGTATTCAAAATGCATAAATTTTAGCTAATATATAAAAATTACAATTAACAATGAAGTATTTATAATTCATTAAAAAATTCAAAAAGCTTTTGCCTTTGATCAAAAAAAACCTGCAAGTTTCCACTCACAGGTCTTTTCTCTATTCTCTATATTCTTTTTTCTTACTTAATCATCTCAAAACTTCTCTTCACAAAAGCTGTCAATTCTTCGCCTTTCAATAATCCTTGCGAGATTTTGGCTAAGTCCATCGCTTGTTTTACCAAATGTTCTTGAGCTGATTTGTCTTCGGTTGATAAAATTGTTGTGGCTAAATTAGAATTAGTATTCACTACTAAATTATACATTTCCGGAAAATTACCCATACCAAACATACCGCCACCGCCGGTTTGACTCATTTCTTTCATACGTCGCATGAATTCCGGTTGGGTAATCATGAAGGGTGCGGCATTGCTGTCCATTGCTTCTAGTTGAACGGTATAAGTTGCTTTTGGTACTAATTCTTCTAAAACCGTTTTCAATTTGGTTGATTCTTCTTCCGATAATTTTGAAATCTGAGTATCTTCTTTCTGAATCAATTTGTCAAGGTGATCCGAATCGACACGCACAAAAGTCAAGTTTTCATTGTCAGCTTCTAGTTTTTGAATCAAATGCGATACAATCGGGCTGTCTAACAACAATACTTCATAGCCTTTTTCTTTAGCAATGTCGATGTAACTGTGTTGTGCTTCTTTGTTAGAAGCATATAACACCACCAATTTTCCGTTTTTATCGGTTTGATTGGCACTGATTTTATCCTTTAACTCAGTTAAGGTGAAATACTTCTCGTCAACGGTGGGATACAACACAAAATCGCCTGCTTTTTCATAGAATTTAGGTTCCGAAAGCATTCCGTATTCCAAAACGATTTTGATGTCGTTCCATTTTTGTTCAAAATCTTCACGGTTTTCGTTGAATAATGATTTCAATTTATCGGCTACTTTTCGAGTGATGTAGTTGGAAATCTTTTTCACATTACCATCCGATTGCAAATAGGAACGCGACACATTCAACGGAATATCAGGTGAATCAATTACACCACGAAGCATTACCAAAAATTCAGGAACAATTCCTTCCACATTATCGGTTACAAAAACCTGATTTTGGTACAATTGAATTTTGTCTTTTTGAATTTGTAAATCGGCCGACATTTTTGGGAAATATAAAATTCCTGTCAAATTAAACGGATAATCCACGTTTAAGTGAATACTGAACAACGGGTCTTCAAATTGCATTGGATACAATTCGCGATAGAAGTCTTTGTAATCTTCATCTTTTAATTCTGTTGGAGCTTTTGTCCAAGCCGGAGTGGGGTTGTTGATGATGTTGTCAACTTCAATTTCTTCCGGTTTAGCATCTTCTGCAGAACCTTCCGGTAATGGTAACGTTTCTTTTTTAGTTCCAAATTTAATGGGCACCGGCATGAATTTGTTATATTTTTTCAACAATTCACGAATTTTAAAGTCTTCTAAAAACTCTAATGAATCTTCTGCAATGTGAAGAATGATTTCTGTTCCTCTTTCGGTTTTGTCATGTGGAACTAATGTAAATTCAGGACTTCCGTCACATGTCCAATGAGCGGCCGGTTTGTCTTTATACGATTTGGTAATGATTTCCACTTTGGAAGCTACCATGAAAGCCGAATAAAAACCTAAACCAAAATGACCAATAATGCCTGAATCTTTGGCAGAATCTTTATATTTTTCCAAAAATTCTTCGGCACCTGAAAAAGCAACTTGGTTAATGTATTTCTCCACTTCTTCGGCTGTCATACCTAAACCTTGATCGATAATGTGTAATTTTTTGTTTTCCTTATCGATTTTTACTTCAATTTTTGGGTTTCCATATTCTATTTTGGCTTCACCGATTGAAGTTAAATGCTTTAATTTTAAAGTAGCATCGGTAGCATTCGAAACCAATTCACGAAGAAAAATTTCGTGATCACTGTATAGAAATTTTTTGATTAAAGGAAAGATGTTTTCTACAGAAACATTTATTTTTCCGGTTGTCATATTTTGA
Source organism: Flavobacterium filum DSM 17961 (assembly GCF_000425465.1). Classification (GTDB taxonomy): domain Bacteria; phylum Bacteroidota; class Bacteroidia; order Flavobacteriales; family Flavobacteriaceae; genus Flavobacterium; species Flavobacterium filum. The sequence goes on from NZ_AUDM01000008.1 coordinate 173,269, forward strand.
ATTTTAAGTTAAACATTTTGGAAAAAGATATAACAAAAGCAATACCAATTAATAAATCCTGACAATTTGTCGTAGCATTAGTTTGACAAAAAATGTTGTTAATTTTATTTAGCATATTATGATTTGAAAGTATCTTTGTAAACAATTTTAAAATGTAAAGAGATGAAGAAAATTCTAATGATTACTTTGTTTTCAGTTTTTATGATGGGTTGTAAAACAAATACCGCAACTCAGTTAGATTTTAAAACGGAAGTTGCTTTAAAAGGAAATTGGGTGATAACGGCTGTTTCTTATCCTGGTTCTGAATATATTAAAGTAACATCGTTTGATATTGCTGATTCACAATGCTTTGTTGGAAGTACATGGAAGTTTGTATCCAACAATAACAAAGGTCAAATGGCTTTAACTAAATCCGGTTGTCCATCATTTAGTTCTGCAATTACATGGTTGGTAAACAAAGATGGTAATTTTGTAATGAAATTAATTGATGCTGGTGAAAAAGCAAAAAAAGTTAGAGAGGGTTATGTGTTGAAGCTTGCTAATCAATCTGAAAATTCTTTTCAATTAGTGGATAGAATTACAGTTGGTGGTTCTATGGCTGATGTAGTTTATCAATTTCAAAAAACAAATTAATACGTAAAAAGCAAGAGTATGAAAAAAATAATAGCATTATCAATAGTCGTTTCATTTGCATTAGCAACAATCCTAACCGGATGTGAAGCGGCTAAAAATACAAATAAAACACAAAGAGGAGCTGCAATTGGTGTAGCTGCCGGAGCCATAATTGGTGGAGTTTTAGGGAATAACTTAGGAAAAGGTGGAAACACAGCTCTTGGTGCCGTGATTGGTGGAGTAGTGGGTGGAACTGTTGGAGGTGTGATTGGTAACAAAATGGATAAGCAAGCTCGTGAAATCGAACAAGCTTTGCCAGGTGCAGAAGTAAATAGAGTAGAAGAAGGAATTGTATTGGTTTTAGGTGAAAATTCTGTGAATTTTGAAACATCTAAATCAGTATTAACCCCAACGGCTAAAACAAATTTAGATAAGTTGGTGCCTGTATTTCAAAGTTATGCTGACACCGATATTGTTATCTACGGATATACAGATAGTACTGGTCGTTTAGAATTCAATCAAAAACTATCAGAAGACCGTGCTGCTTCAGTAAGAGCTTATTTGGTAAGCAAAGGATTGAATGCTGCTCGTTTCAAAACTAAAGGCATGGGGCCAAATGATCCTATTGCCACAAATGATACACCGGAGGGAAGAAGTAAAAACAGACGCGTTGAGTTTACCATTACTGCCAATGAAAAAATGATTCAAGACGCACAAAAAGAAGTGAAAAACTAATTTTTATATACTTTAAATCAAGGCCACCTTTTTTAAGGTGGTTTTTTTTTTGAAACAACTTTAACAAAAATTTTGTTTAAATTATTTTGTAAAAAGTTAAACAAATTTGTATTTTTACAGTGTAAATAAATAAACGAAAAATGACTACAACCAAAAAAGCTACAAACAAGAAGAAAACGGTAGATGAAAACCATATTATTACTGCCTATATGAATCAAGTTTTACAATACAATGAAGAACCTAAAAATGTTTTTTTATTCTGTCAGGAAAACAAGATTCAGGAGAGTGATTTTTATACTTTCTTCGGTTCCTTAGAAGCGTTAAAGCAAGAAATTTGGGTAAAGTTTTTTGAAAATGTAAAACAAACAATTGAATCGGATGATAAATATGATGCATATTCTAATAAAAATAAATTGTTAACACTCTATTTTTCATTGATAGAAGTGATGACACTCAATAGAAGTTATGTGATGTTTGCATTGAAAGAAGATAAAAATGCGTTGAAAAATTTACAACAATTAAAATCTTTTCGAAACCATTTCAAAAGTTTTATCGTAGATATGATGAACATGCAAACTTCGGAGGATGATTTTAAGGTGAACAAGTTTATAAAACCTTTTTATGCAGAAGGAGCATGGATTGAGTTCTTAGTCATTTTGAAATTTTGGTTAGAAGATACGTCGAAAGGTTTTGAGAAAACAGATGTGATGATTGAAAAAACCGTAAAAGCAACTTTTGATGTGTTGGACACTACGCCCTTAGAAAGTTTGTTTGATTTGGGAAAATTTGTTTGGAAAGAAAAATTTAATTAACAGAAATTGAAAACATTAGACAAAATACCCACCAACAAAATTGAACGTGCGGGACAATTGGTTAAAACCGGTTTGAAAGTAGGAGGAAACTACATTGCTTATTATGGCGAAAAAGTGGTGAATCCGAGTTTGACCAAAGATAAATTGAATGAGAACAATGCAGAGGATATTTATGACGGACTCAAAAATTTAAAAGGGAGTGCGTTGAAAGTGGCTCAAATGCTGAGCATGGAGAAAAATATTATGCCAAAAGCATACGTGGAAAAGTTTTCGCTGGCACAATTTTCGGTGCCGCCGTTGAGTGCTCCGTTGGTGAGAAAGACATTTAAAAATTATTTGGGAAAATATCCTGAACAACTATACGATTCGTTTACGCCAGATTCAATTAATGCGGCCAGCATCGGTCAGGTGCACAAAGCCGCAAAGGATGGGAAAAATCTTGCTGTGAAAATTCAATATCCGGGTGTGGCGGAGAGTATTAGTTCAGACCTGGCAATTGTGAAACCTTTTGCTATTAAAATGTTCAACCTCCAAGGAAAAGACTCTGAGAAATATTTCAAGGAGGTTGAACATAAATTATTAGAGGAAACGGATTATGAGTTAGAATTGAAGCAAGGTGAGTTTATTGCGAAAGCGTGTTCTAAAATTCCAAATTTACGATTTCCAAAGTATTATGAAGCTTTATCGTCGAAGCGAATTTTGACGATGGATTGGATGGAGGGTGAACATCTTTCTGAATTTACGGCTCACAATGAGAACCGTGAAAAAGGAGATAAATTAGGACAAGCGATGTGGGATTTTTACATGTATCAAATGCATGTGTTGCGTCAGGTGCACGCCGATCCACATCCCGGTAACTTTTTGGTTGATAAAGAAGCTAATTTGATAGCTATTGATTTTGGTTGTATCAAACAAGTTCCGGAGGATTTTTATAAGCCTTATTTTGAATTGGCTCAACCGGAGGTGATTAACAACCCAAAATTGTTCAACGAAAAGTTGTTTGAATTAGAAATATTGCGAACTGATGATTCGCCTAAAGAGATTGAGTATTTTACGAAGTTATTTCATCAGTTGTTGAGTTTGTTTACACAACCGTTTCACGGCGATTTCTTTGATTTTTCGGATGAAGAATTCTTTGGGAAAATTGCCAAAATGGGTGAGGAGTTCTCAAAAGACACTCAACTACGAAAAATGAACGGCAACAGAGGTTCAAAGCACTTTTTATACATTAACAGAACGTTCTTTGGTTTGTATAATTTGCTTCACGATTTAAAAGCAAGAGTAAAAACTAAAGATTTTGAAAAATACATTACCAACTAAATTTTAGTTGTTTTTTATAAAGTTTGTTTATTTATTGGTTAGGTTGACGAGAGCGACACTCCACGTTGAGTTGTCGCTCTTGTTCTTTTTAATTGACAACCGATTTATGAATTTGAAAGTTATTTCTCTATCATCAATCTTGAATTGTGTTAAATGGTGATTAAAGTGTTTGTAAAATGTAACTTTACATTGTGTTGAGTTCATTTTACCAAAGAAAGGTTTTTATTCAAAATTGAAATGACCTAGTTCATGACACTTTTGAAAGTAAATTATATTTCTTTTAAATCGTTTAATGTCAATTATGATTTTAGCTTAACTAGCGATGTTGGTCAATCAGAATATTATTCCCATCTGGGTCTGTTAAAGTAATGTGTGCAGGACCGTTTGAGTTAGGGTCTGCCTCAGAGGTTAATGTAATGCCACAATTTTTTAAATGTTGCTGAATAGTTCTAACATCATCAAATGTTTCAAGGTTTTGTGCGTTTTCATCCCAACCCGGATTAAAAGTAATAATATTGTTTTCAAACATCCCTTCAAATAAACCAATAATGGCGTTCCCGTTTTTTAGGATTAACCATTTTTGATTAATGTCTCCGCCTAAGCAGGAAAACCCTAAACTTTCGTAAAATTCTTTAGATTTTTGTATGTCTTTTACCGCAAGACTTATAGAAAAAGCTCCTAGTTTCATGAGTGTTATGTATTGGTTTGTATTTCAAAAATAACAATTTTAATATTTACTTTCTCGCTGTTATAATAGTATGTATATCAAACTCCGCTTCCGAAATTTTATACTTCACCTTAAACGTATTAATTTCTCCAAATTGAAAACGATTCAGTTGTTCTTTAATATCATCTAGTTTGTGGTAATAAAAATAAACGCGTCCACCGCTGCCCACTTTAAAATCTGATTTTTCAGGATCGCCTTCTACAAAACTTAAGTAAATCAAGCCATTCTTGTTTAATAAATCATAGGAAGTAGCAATTAGTTCGTTGCACTCCGTTTGTGACAAATAGGGAATGCAAAACCCGCCAATAATGCCGTCATACTTTGTGTCAAGCGTGTGAATGTCTCGGCTATCCATTACCGCAAAATGTGCCGTTGGGTTGTTTTGCTTTGCCAATTCAATCATATTAGATGCAATATCAATTCCAAAGATGTCAAAGTCAGGTCTTTTAAATAAAAGGTATTTAGTGATGTTGCCGGGTCCGCAACCAATTTCCAACAGTTTGGCTTTGGGTTTTTCGATTGTTTTACAGATAAAATCGTAAGTATCATTATACAAGTCTAATTCCATAAACTTTTCTTGGTATAAAGAAGCAATGTTATTCCAAGTGTTGAATGTTTCCTTGTTTTTGTCCATTGTTTGGTGTTTTACTTACTTTCAAAGATAGAAAATAAAATATTGAATATTATGTGATTGATATATGTTAGGGTTGTTTAAGCGAATTATTTAATAACACTCGTTAAAAACAAAAGTAAATTAATGATTTTTTTATCTAAAATTTGTTTGTCAGGTTAAAAAGAGTGATAGCTGTAGCTGAGTTATTGCCTTATTCTTTTTATTAAATGTATAATTCAAAAAATAAAAAAAATGACTGAGATTACCCAGTCATTTTTAAAGAATAAAAATTTTAATTTCGATTATTTATCTAACTTTTTGTATTTCAAAAAAGGTTTTAGCGGGAAAACTATCAACCGCTACACCGGTTTGATAATTTTGAACGTAAATTTCAACAAATCCACCTGCAGCTAAGTTCACCAAACAATTGATGTTTCGATGAACTGGGCCATTTCCAAAATGGTTTCCTGTTGTTTCTTGATATAAGACACCATTTACATACACACCAATGGAATAAAATTGATTGTTACTTTGATTGTCTGTATGCATGCCTGCATTAATTTGATAGTAACCGGCCTGAGTAGCAACAAATCGATTGTTAGCCACTACAAATTCAGCATTTGTATCAAACACTACATTATTAAAATTGATTTTTTCCCAACCACTAGTTCCAAGTGCTTGATTGGCTAATAATGTTGCTCTAACTACTGATTTTGTGGCGTTAGGTTCAGCCCAACTTAAAACCCCGGTTCCGTTGGTTTGTAAAATTTGACCATTTGTACCTCTTGCAACCGGAAATTGATACCCTGTTGTAGCAGGATCACCAATTTGAAAAGTACTATTAGTTCTTAGAATTCTTGTTGGTGCAAATTCACCATAAATTAATGAAGTAGTTGGGGTTGTATTGGAATTTGAGATATACAATTTGTTTGAAGTAGTTTCTGACAAACCGGCTTGATAGCCTATCGCTACATTTCCAGATCCTGTCGTTGCATTAAGCAATGCACTATGACCAATTGCTGTATTATTAGTGGAAGTACTATTGGTTAAAGCATTAAAACCGATAGCAACATTTCTGGCTGTGGCTCCACTCGCATCTAAAGCATTTGCACCAACGGCTGTGTTTTGAGTACCAGTTGAATAGGCACCAGCATTAAATCCGATAAATGTTCCATCAGACGATGTAGCGGCAAAACCTGCATCTCTACCAACAGCTGTATTTCTGGCTCCGGTACTATTGTCATTTAAAGCCCTAGCTCCAACAGCCGTATTATTTGCTGCTGTTGTATTTCCTTGCAATGCATCCCTACCAATAGCTGTATTGCTATCTCCAGAATTGTTAAATAATGCATGCCAACCAACTGCTGTAGAATTGCTGGCTGAAGAAGTTGAACCAAACATAGCTTCCCAACCGATTACAGTATTTTGACTTCCTGAATTTCTTCCAAGTGATCGTTCACCGATAGCCACATTTTGTGAGCCTGACGTATTCATTTGATGAGCTTGAAAACCTAAAGAAGTATTTGATGAAGCTGTTGTATTTTCTCCCGCTTGAAAGCCTACTGCAGTATTGCTTGTACCTGTAATATTGCTTCTCAACGCTTGAAAACCTATTCCGGTATTGTTACTGGCTGTTGTGTTGGCTTGTAAAGCTTCAAAACCTATTCCGGTATTATTACTACCGGTTGAATTGGATCGTAATGCACCCATCCCAAAGGCAGAGTTTGCACTTCCTCTATTAAGGTTTAAAGCATTATTTCCTACTCCGGTATTTTGAATTCCGGTTGTATTTGTAGCTAATGTGCTATTCCCAACCGCAACATTATTATCACCTGTGTTAAGTAACAAAGCATTATTTCCAAAAGCGGTACTATTCGAAGTAGTTCCGGCAGTTAATGCTCCTACACCAAAGGATGTACTAGTTGTTGCAATCTTTCCTGCAGCAATATTATTTCTTCTAAACGCTACATCAACATTGTTTCCGGATGCAGTTCCCATAAAGTTTACATTGTCAACAATATCGGTATTTCCTGTAATTTGCCAGCCTAAACCACCTGTGGCTATTCTTATCCAAGGGCCTGTAGCCGTGCTTAGATAATAAAATCCCGGGGTTACATCGCCGGTTGTGGCAGTGTTATAAACCAATTCAGAAGCTGTTCCTGTTAAAACGGTTACCGTTGTTGTGTTCACTAATGCTACTCTTGGAATCAATAAACCTTCATCGGTTGAAGTAATGTCTAAAGCAGCGGATGGCGTAGTTGTTCCTATTCCAACTTGTGCCTGAACACTTTGTAAAGATGTGATAATAAAAAATATTGCGAGTAAGATAGTAAGGTTTTTCATGACTGTTATTGTTTTCACTTTTCGTGACATGCTTTTTATTTTTTTCAAAATAAAGAGACTTATGGAATCAATATTAAAAAATACCTCTCAATTAAGAGAGGCATTTTTTATAAAAAATTATTTAAATTATCGTTTCACCACACGAATTACGCGGGTTTCGTCTCCTTGGGTAACAATTGCATTGTATACGCCTGCAGGATAACGCTCTCCTATTTTTTGTGATGATAAATCATCTGCTTGGATGTCTTTTGTCTCTAATAAACGTCCTGCCATATCGTAGATAGCCACACTAATTGGTGCTACGTTGGAAGTTTGAATATCCAATACAAAACTATCCGCAAATGGGTTAGGATACGCCACTACTTTGAATGGAGCTACCACTACCTCTTCTACTGGTGTTTTAACCTCTACTTGCTCTCTTGTCATCACCGGTGGTGCTCCAGGAGTAGTAATGTTACAATCTTTTCCGGCATAGAAGAAACCATAAATCTCTGTCTCTACCGTTACTGAATAACTTGTACCTGATGTTAAGGTTGCCAAGGCATTGAAGTTACTCAATCTGAAGGTTCTGGTTGAAGTGGTAAAAGTTTGGTTATAACCACTTCCGTTTGTTAACGTGAAACGATATAGGGTTGCTCCTGCTACCGGTGTAGCATAGATTACTGTGTTTAACGATGCTGGGAAGATTCCCGCTTCATCTCCACATCCTTCTATCTGTGCCTCTGGTGCTACCGGACTAAATACTGAACATGGTGCTCCGTAATCTGATGACCATTGTAAACCTAAATCCGTTGGTACTTCTACTTTCATTCTTACGCGGTATTCCGCTCCAAATTT
>NZ_AUDM01000009.1 GCF_000425465.1 Flavobacterium filum DSM 17961
AGCTACCATTACGGTCTCTGGGTGTTTCTAATTCAAAACTTCCTAAACCACTGGTAATTGTTTTCTTTGCTTTACCGTTACGCCTATTTTTTTCTGATTTAGTCTCTTGGACGTGATCTGTTATTTCACTCTCAAGTGAAGCTTCTAAAATCATTTTTAAAAGCGGTGTAAAAACACCATCTGCACCTGTCAAGGGTTTACCTTGCTTTAATTTCTCTATAGCTGACTTAGAGAAAGACTCAAAATCGAATTGTTCGCTCATAATAAATCAAATTTAAAAAATTCATCCTTCTATTTTTTATATTTGACACAGTTTATTGAGCATACTCGTACTTGACGTAATGTAACACAAACTATAATCTTTTTTTAGAATAAACATACCTAATTCATAAAAAAGAGTATAAATGTCACCCCTTTTTTCAATTGATTTATATTGACTTTCTAATTTAAAATAATCTATATTAGACTTTTCTAATGAAAAATACGGCGGATTCCCAATCACCACATCAAACCCCACAAAATCACCTTGGTCGTTCAGCACCTCCGGAAACTCAAACCGCCACTCAAACGCATTTTCATAAATCTTGTTGCTCTTGATTTCTTCCAACTCGGTTTCCAGTTTTTGCACGTCGGCACTCAGCGTGTTTACCTTTTTGTTCCACTCCGTTTGCTCTTTTTTGCTGCGTTCAAACAAGCCCACTTGTTGCGTATAATTAAATAACTCGCCTTTTAACTTTTCTAACCGCAGTTTCTTCGGGTCGTTCACCGCAATTTCACTCCTAAAATTCCCCTTAATGTCGGCAATCAATTGCTCCATCTCCCGCTTTTGCTCCTTGTTCTCCGCATTGCGATACGTGGCCACCGCCAACTTATAACTCTCTATGTTCCACTTGCTCTGCTTCAAGGCTTTTTTCAAATCCGCCTCCAACCCAAAACGGCTAATCAACGAATTCCCGCATTTGATGTTGATGTCAATATTCGGCAACGTCTCCAACTCCCTAAAATCTAAACCGCCCCGTCTATTCTCTATATTCTTTTCTCTATTTTCTATATTCTTTTCTCTATTTTCTATACTCTTTTCTCTATTTTCTATACTCTTTTCTCTATTCTCTCTATAATACGCATTCTTCAACAACTCAATCCACAACCGCAATCGGCAAATCTTCACCGAATTCGGGTTAATGTCCACGCCAAACAAACAGTTTTCAATAATCGTCTGCTTTTCGTGAAACAAGGTTTCCTGTATGCGTTGGCTTTCTTTGTTGTTGGGGTTATACACAAACGGCAATCCGTCTTCATCCGTCACAATCAATTCGTCGTTTACAATGTCAATGTGGTATTCTTTCAAGCGTTTGCCATTGCGGTCCACCAATACTTTTAAATCGTGTTTAATCGCAATCATCTCATTCAACGCCGAAACCAAAAAGTGTCCCGAACCCACTGCCGGGTCACAAATTTTAATGCTGTTAATGATGGTATTGGCTTCTTTGGTATCGTCAATTTTGTTGTATAAACCGTCAAAATCGGCACAATCCCAACCTTTCACTTCGTTGAACTTTTGCAACACCGCCCGGCGAATGGTTTCTTTACACATGTACATCGTAATGAAACTGGGCGTGTAAAACGAACCGTCTTTGTAACCGTTTATTTTTTCAAAAATCAAGCCCAACACCGAGGCGTTAATCAAGGTTTTGTTGTCTTCCTGAATGTCTTCGCTGCCTTCACTCGCAAAATCATAGGCATCCAAAAACGAGAAGAAATAGGGCAACGCTCCTTGCTCTCCCGTTTTTTTCTTTCCGTTGGCATCTTTAATCACCGTACCGCTCAAATAGGGCAGGGGAACATGGTCTTCCAACCCCGAAATAAACAAGGTGTGGTGTTCCAAATCGGTGGGTTCAAACAGTGAACTGTTCAAATACGGCACGTTGGCAAAAGGGATTTTCACCCGTTCGTTGCGGTCTTCGGGTTTTTTGGCCAAGACCATAAAGAACAACGCATTGAGCTGGTCATAATCCGGAATCAAGTCGGCATGTAAAAACGCATAACGTTTGTCGCCTTTGTGGTAGGCAATCAATTGAGCTTCCAACAGTTTGAGAAACAAAATCCGGTTCACCCACGTGATGCACAATTCCAGGGCAACGGTAAACAAGCGTTCGTCATAGGTGTCGCCATATTGTTTCACGTTGGGCAATCGGTTGATTTTATCAAAACTATCCAATTGATTCATCGTGTTTTCCAACAACGAACCCGCCAGTCGCTGACCTGCTTTGGGGCGTTCGATGAGTTTTTTGCCGCCTTCTTTGGTTTCGGTTAAGCCAATCAAATGCAACAATTCGTTATAAAAGTTTTTGTCCAACGAGTTGCTGTCATTGGCAAACGAAAGTTTAAGCAAATGCTCCGGCGAAAGCAATTTATATAAAACGATGAGTTGGGTATCGTCGGTTTTGTCGTCGTTGCGAAGAATTTTATCGTAGGAAGCCAAATCAAAATAGGTGTATTCGATTTTGTCTAAAAGCGTCTCGATAAACGGTTTAGCCATCTCCCGATAAAAGAAATCGGTGGAGGTACCGGAAAGTTTTCCTTCTTCAAATTCCTGAAATTGTTTAACAAACGCTTTATTTTGAGCAAATAATTTATCGAACAGTTGTCCGTCAAAAATAAACCACTCGTTTAGGTTGGTCGCCACCAAGTGTTTGATTTCAAGGTTTTTGTGCGTAATGCGTTCCCGCAAAAAGTAGAGCACCAATTCCTGCAAGGCTTTGCTGTTGAGGTTTTTCTCAGAAAGCATTTCGGCCTTATTCGCCGGACTTTTCGCTTCAATAATCACGCCCACTTGGCTAGAGGCTTCCTTACCGGTGTGAATCACCAAATCATTTCTCCCTTTGGTATTGATAAAATGGTTGGGGGAGTAGTAGGTATTTTTTAGAAAGTCGGCAATGAGGTTTTTGTGAAACTCCTCCGATTCCTTTTCAGAGCAACTATTCAAAAGCAAAATCAAATTGCTTTTAAAGAGTTCAATCCCCGAGCGGTTGGGTTTTATTTTCAAAAAGGCTTTGTTGAGAGCTTTGCGAGGTTCGATGTGCATGTAGAATGGTTTAATGCTCAAATTTAGGTTTTTTAAATAAAATTAACAATCTAGTTTCGCAAAATAATTGGGAAACTAGATGGCTAAGGTAAAAAGTGATTTTTACTATTTTTTACTGGAATCCGTAAAGGTTGGAATTATTCTTCTTCTACGACACCATTTCCAAAATAATTCACATGAAAGAGCTGTTGGTCAATTTGTCCTTTTACGGTCCATGATATTCCAAATGCAACTAGCATAACGGTTTCCAACCAATAGGTGAGGTTGTAGTCATCAGACCAAGTTACATCTGAGATAAAAAGCACTAGAAGAATCAACATACAACTGAACATGACAATGGCACATTTTTTAAAGATGTGATGTGATTTGTTTTTGCCAAAGTTTTCAGGCTCTTTCGTCCGTCTGAAATTTACAAACGAAATAATGGATAGGGCAACAAAGAAAAGTACTGCGGCTCCGTAATGAATGTATCCGGTGGCATCGGTGGCTACAAACGCTCTGAAATTGTCTTTCATACACGGATCAGCACTCGTTGGAAAAATAACCACCAAAAGAGCCATTGCCCCAGCAAAATTGCACATAAAGTTATCGCCGGGAATTTTGTGATATTTGCCATAAGCGGGACGGTCATACCCACGATAGCAAAACAAAAACAACGACACGGCACACAACGCTCCTGTAAAAAGTTCTCCCACCGTAGAATAGTAAAAATGACTTATCGAATCTTTGAGGTTATCTCCCGCATCGTACCCATCCGAAAAGGTAATCCACAACGGATTGTGCAAAATACCGGATTCATTGATAATCGCATTGAGTATCCAAAGGCAAAAGGGCAGGAGCATCCCAATAATTCCTACGGCAAGACGTATTTTATGGTAGGAAATGATGCGGTTTTCGGGTGGTTTGGTTTGTTGAGGTGGAGGGGTTGTAGACATTTTCATATAAAATAATATTTTTCTAATTTACGAGAAAAGCTCTCTATCCTTTATTTTTTTTAAATTAGTGTAAAATGGTTCCCACCATGTCTTTTCAACACTTGAGGTTGGTGGACGCTTTAGAATTAATTTTGTTTTTGTTTTTTTAGATTCTTTAACAGCTAATCGAAAGTGATAATGGTCAAAAATTCTTAATGCTTCTATCATATATGAAGTTGCTATCTTTTGATCTTTTATTAATAATAAATTTTCACCATTTTTAGTGTCTGCTGTCAACGAAAAATTATAAGAACCTAAATATACTCTTGCCGTTGGTTTATCAAAATCGATGACGATAAATTTATGGTGCATACGATTTCCTCTACCTCCTTTTGGTTCAGAGATAAAAGGTTCAGGTAGATTTTTTGACAATTCAGAAGGATAAACAGGTAGGATAGTGCCATCTGGTTTTCTTAATTCAAAACCTCCAATTTTTTTATCAGCCATCCCATATACAAATGACTCACTATTATTTGTTATTGTAGTTATAATATCTCTTATGCCACCTTGAGTTTGAGATAAAAAAGCCAGTGAATAAAATAATGAAGATTCAGTTTTACTTACATCGTTTGCAATATGGTCGAGTACTGCATTTATTTTACTGTGAGGAGAAAAAGTAGTTTGAATGTCTATGCCCGGGATATCGATTGTATTCCAAGTTGCAGATGTTGTTTTTCCAAAAGCTTTAACATTATTTTTTTCATTAGTAAAGTAATTTTCAAAAGCAATTTTAAATGGTTTGATTGCTTCTTCACCATAAACGATTACTGCGTTATTTGCTTGTACATAAAAACCTCGCCATGAAAAGTTAGTAGAACCATAAACTGCTGCTTTTATAGAATTACCTTCTACAATTATAGTTTTATTATGTTGTAGTTGTCCCATATGTTGCCTTTTGATATTATTAGTTGATTTTGATAAGATATCATAAGCTTTGTTCTCTGCTGAACCATGCTCTTTATGGTCTTTACTGTCGTCAATAATAATGCTTAAACGATTTTCTAATTTTGCCAACTTTTCGACCATTTCAGGTAAATTTAAATCATAAGCAATAACTTTTACTTGAGCTGATGTATCATTTATCGCATCGTCTAATAATTTCAAAATAACATTTCTAGCTTCAAATCCCATCCAAGCAAGAGCTTCGTTTGCTTTTGGATGAACAGGAGTAAAATCCAAACCTTCTTTTGATAATGTTGGTAAAAGTTTTTGAATGCCATTATCAGCATTATATCGATCTACAAAAGCTTGAGAACTTATAAATCCTCTTGTAAAAGTAACATTTACTTTACCTTCATACGTTTCTCTGTTTAATTCAATTGCTATTTCTTGTTTTTCACCATAGGATAATTCCATAGAATTACTCATAAAAACAGGTTTAACTTTGTATAAAAATTCACCTTTTTTTTCTGGATTCATAGGAAAATGAATCCATCTAAACAGTTGTATTGGGGCTAATAAACTTGAGATACTTTTTTTACCATCTTTGAATTTAGTTCCCTCAAAAGCAATTCTATTTTGTATAGCAAAAAATCTATCACCATTAGGTTCTTTGTATTCTATTGAAAAACCGACAAAATCATTAGGTGGATTTCCTTGTTTCCAATTCATTGCTAAAAGCAACATACCTTCACCTCTGTAAGCTTTAAGGGAAAATAATGCATTTTTATTTTTTCCCGTAATAATAAAGTTATTAGTGTTTGCCATTTTTTTTAATAGTTTTTTAATTTAAAGAAGTAATATACTTAACTCTATTGCATTTAAATTTTATTGATTTAAAATCGTTTTCAAATGGGATGATTAATTTTTTAACTTTTGATTTTGTAGAGTCTTTGTATATTATTAATATTTCATATGCTATTGGAAAAGATATCTTTTGCTTCAACGTTTCTTTATATTTATCCGCATAATATTTAATTATGGAATCTTTTTCACGAAGTTTTTCTTCCATTTTATCTGCAAGCTCCATCTCACATTTTGAATAGGGAACTTTGAATGATAAATACTTAAAATAATTATTTGGGTTACCAATAAATTCATAGGAGTTACTGAAATAAATTTCGTTTTTTACTGATTCATTTATTACTATAGATTTACGCTTATTTGCATTATTAGATTTAAATTCTTCTATTGAAAGAAGGTTATATGCATTGCAATTTCTTTTTGAATCAATATTAATTTCAAAGTTCCAATTAATTATTTTTTTTTTCTTTTTAAATTCAATTTTAATTGTTTTATTATCACTACTCTTCACAGTCCCAAAGTAAAACGAATTAAAAAAGAACGCGTTAGGATATGAAATTTTTCCACCTTCTTTTTTTAATAAATATTGTTGAGTTTTATCATAAATATATTTAGATGGTATTGTTGAAATATACAGAACTTTGTTTCCATTAAAAATTAAGTATTGTACTTCAATCAATTTATTGTCTTTTGAATCATCAATTGTTATCTCATTGTAAAGATTTGTTTCTGATTTGTTTACATATAATCTCCTAATAAAAACTTTTGATGTGGAATCTGTTTTAAATGATTCAGTAATGTTCCTATTGATGATATCATGTTTGATATTTATGTCATTTTTAACGTAATAAAAACTTTTTCCACAACTAGTTAAAGTAAGAATTGATATTATTGGTAGAAAAATAATAAGATAATGTTTCATTTTTTTAATTCTTAAAATTATTGCTAATCATAAAAATGGATGGTTCAATACAATTATAGCTTTTGTAAGGAACAATATGAAAAGCATTATCAATAATCCAATGAATTAAATGTTGTCCGTCAAAAGGCACAGAATTATATGAGGATAGTGCTATTCCTATTCCATTATTAGCATTAAATGATTGAATATTTAATTTCCATAAACTTTTATTGTATTTGATTTGATTTGAATCTCTATAATCAACATTTGATGAGTTAATACTATTGGCTAGCTCGAATGAATTTTTACTATATCCTGAAAACTTATGATATGATAATTCAAAATGATAAGATTTAAGTTCATTAATCCCACCAATATCACCATCATAAGAAAGAATCCCTCCACCTGTATGATAGCGATCATAATCATCTCCTAATAAAAAATATTGAAAAGGCATTCCGTCATTATAATAGGATAATTGAAAACGACTATGATTAATATTTAAGAAACCAACCTTTTGAAACGATTTATTTAGATCAGAATAAAAAACCAAATTTGTTCCCAAGGATATTGAATAGTTGTAAGGATTTTGTAAAGATGGTATTGCAAAATCAGAAAAATAACGTAAAGAAACATTTCTAGCTAAAATAGAGTTGTCTAAATATTTGGAATTCAAGCGTCCTGCCGTTAAAGTAAAAGCAATTATTGCTTCAAAAGTCGTTTTATTACAATTTAATGAATCTTTATGGGTTCCAAGTCCACCATTGTATAATTGCAATTCACTATTTATTGAAGGATATAGCTCGTTAATAATCCATCTGCTAGCAATACCCATACTTGATGAAACTCTAAAATTAATTAATGGTTCGTCATTTTTTTTAAAATCTAATTCTAATTTGGCTTTTAAAGTAAAACCATATTGAACTTTATCTATCAGCCTTTCATTTTGAGAATATAAATGATGAGTTAAAGTACAAATTAATAATGCAAATGAAAATTTCATATTATGAGGTTAAGGAAGAATTTGAAGACCAACTGCTATTCTCTCATTACGTAACACTTTTTCACTGCCAAACGTTGATACTATTGCAGATAATCTGAATTTTTGCATCAAGGTTACACCAGCTATAATTTTACCATTTAAGAATCCTTTTTCATTATTAATGCCTAGGTTAGAATAAAAATCTTTTGTTCCAAATGAATAATCAACATTTCCTTGAAGAAAAAAATTAAATTCTTTATTATCTGATGAAGCAGAAACGAAACCATATAAACCAAAACTTCCATTTGCTGTACTAGTTTCTATATCATTTCCAAAACCTTTTATATCAGTAGCACCTTTCATTTGAAAAAATAAATAGCCTAACATCAAATCATTGGATTCACCATTGTATGTAGTAAGTAATGGTAACTCAAAGGAAAGATAAAAATTACCTCCACCATTAATTAGTCTTGTAAAAGCCTCTTGTTCTGTTTCACTTTTTTCAGATATTTCATCTTCAGTATTTTCCTCCTCATCTGATTCGTTTTGTGATGCTACAACACTTCCAAAAGATATTCTAAACCAATTTAAATTGTCAGTAATTAATTCTGACTGAGCAGAGGCACCATTAAAGTTTGTATTCAATGAAAAAGAATTTAAATATTTTG
The DNA here is from genome assembly GCF_000425465.1 of Flavobacterium filum DSM 17961. Taxonomy (GTDB): domain Bacteria; phylum Bacteroidota; class Bacteroidia; order Flavobacteriales; family Flavobacteriaceae; genus Flavobacterium; species Flavobacterium filum. The sequence continues at coordinate 8,354 of NZ_AUDM01000009.1, forward strand.
TATTGGAACTTTCTTTATTATATAATTCATTAAAGAATTTATCTCTACTTTCGATTGTTTTAGTAGGAAAAAACCAAGAATAATTAATTGAAGAAATCTTCTTAATTTTTTCTTTTTCTAACCTTATTCTGATTTTCTGTTGAATTTTAATGAGATTTGTTATTGAATCCATTTCTTCAACTGAACTCATAGAAGGCATTACACCTTCCAATCTCAATATTTCATTATCGCAATTTTGAATTTCTCGGTTGTATAAATTTTCATAATTTTGTTGAACTTGATTATATGTAGTTGTTTCTTCAACACTTTTTAAATTCAAAGTACTCCCTTGACCAAAAGCAAAATTTTTTAAAAATAAAATTGTTGTAATAAGTAAAATTTTTTTCATTGTGTTTGTTATTAAATTAAGTTTATTATGGTACGATGTTAATTTTTTATCACTTCGGACTCGGTGCCAACAACCCCACCAACGCTCCCAACGCTGTAGAACCGATACCCACCAAAAAATCGGGTACTTTAGCGGTTTGTGAATCACTTGCTTTAAAAATGATTATACTACCTAGCACAACTGATGCTATCAAAACCAATCCGACTATAATCACAATCGTCATAAATACCCATGGCTTTTCAATTGGTTTCATTTGTTCTAAATACTTAACGGGGTCTTGCTTAAACAAAGCCATCTCCTTGGGATCTGACTCAATTATTTTCTTTAACTGTTTGAATTCACTTGCTGCCATATGATTTTGATATTTGTTACTCTTCAAACTTAAATCAAAATAGAACACCAAAACATCCCTACAAATAGGGATTTTTCTCGTAATCAATTACTTATAAAAAATTATGGTATTTTCACTCATCTCTTAATGGGTACGGAAAGTTTGAAAATAGGGTGTGGAAATTGTAAAAATCTAAAAAATCAAAAAAATCAAAAAAATTGATAATCCTACTTTCCAAAATTTTAATTTAAAAAATTATTAGTCAGATTTTCAATTACTTTGATTCCGTAATTTGGAAAAAGCTAAACACGAAAATGAGAGTGTAAGGATTAATTTTTTTCCATTACCCCATTGCCAAATAGCCTCATTGATTGATGAGATTCCTCCTGCGTCGGAATGACACAGCCGGGGAAGAGAGCAGTTGAAATAAAAGAAAATGTTGCACAAACTAATCCGTGTTCATCCGCCTTTGCAAAGCAAATCCATAAAAAACCGCGTCCATCCATTCCATCCGCATCATCCGTGTTCCATTACCTTAATGCCCCTTAATTCCTTAATGGTAAAAAACAAAAGCGAAGCGTCTTTGCTTTCTCTGTGCCTCCTTGGCGACCTTTGCGGTTAAAAATAAATTTTAAGTATAAAATGGCAACCATCAGAACATGACAACCCAAACGTATCCGTGTTCATCCACCTTTGCGAAGCAAATCCAAAAAAATCTGCGTGCATCTGTTCCACCCGTATCATCTGCGTTCCATTGACACATTACCGAATTGACACATTGCCGAATTACCCCATTGCCCCATTACCGAATTGCCGAATTGACACATTACCAAATTGCCACATTAAATTCATACCTTTGCCAAAAAAGAAATCCATGCTCGCACTCGGCATATACCATACCCTCAAAATCGACAGAAGCACTCAAGTGGGATTATTCCTCACCAACGGCACTGACGATGTACTTTTACCCCTAAAATACGTACCCAAAGCCTTTCAAATTGGCGAGGAGCTTACCGTTTTTGTGTATCTCGATCATGAGGAACGTCCGGTGGCCACAACCTTGAAACCGTATATTACGTTTGGAGATTTTGCCTTTTTGAGGGTGAATTATACCAATAAGTTCGGGGCGTTTTTAGATTGGGGATTAGAAAAGGATTTGTTCGTTCCCTTCAAAGAACAAGCCCGTGAGATGGAACAAGGAAAACGCTATTTGGTGCATCTGTACTTGGACAAACAAACCAATCGGTTGGTAGCTTCCAGTAAGTTAAATCAGTTTTTGAATCAAACGGATGCTACTTTCCAAACCGGAGAAGAAGTGCATTTGATTATTTCTCACGTAACTGACATGGGTGTAAACGTTATCATTAACGGCAACCACAAAGGCTTGGTCTATAAAAATGAAGTCTATCAAGATAAAATACGTCCCGGCGACAAAACCAAGGGCTACATCAAGTTAGTACGTCCCGATGGTAAAATTGATGTTACGTTTACAAAAGTAGGAGTGGAGAGCATTGAAGAGCATGCCCAAACGATTTTAAACGAATTAAAAGCCAACAGAGGTTTTCTTCGCCTAACAGATGATAGTCATCCGGAAGACATCAAAACGGTACTTCAAATGAGTAAAAAGGCGTTTAAAAAAGCCATCGGAACACTTTACAAACAACATAAAATAACCATCAAACCGGATGGCATTTATTTGATTGACTAATTCATTCATGGTTGAAACTGTGGGGAAATTTTACTCTAGTATGCACAACAAACCCAAAATATACCTCATGCTCAGTATCCTTTCGGTCTTGCTGTTGTTTTTGTCGGTGGTCAAACGTTTCTACACCATAACCCTTTGGGAAGAATCGATAGATGTCATTTGGGTACCAACCTTGTTGTTGATTTTTACGTTGCCTTTTTTAAACATTGTTGAAATCATTAAAAATCCGGACGAAAATAATCTATTGCATTGGTTAGCTTTGGTGTTTAATGTTTTGAGCATGTATTTACTACTTCGCCATTTGGGCATTGGTTTGTTGTAAATCTTTCTTTTGATTATCATTACTTTTTAAATTAGGTGAATCATTTTGTATGTAACAATAAAACTATATATTTGTATATACAAATAACATGCATTTGAACCGATTATCTTTTATAAAAACACTCGTAGGAGGAGCAGGTATGGCAACATTACACCCTTTTTTAAATTGGACCGATGATTTGGCGGAACAAGACGTTCTCATGCCGGTTTTGTTTATTGGTCACGGTTCTCCCATGAATGGAATTGAAAACAATTCTTTTTCACAAACGTGGGCTAAGTTTGGTAAAGAAATTCCTCGTCCAAAAGCGGTGTTGGTTATTTCCGCCCATTGGTTGACAAAAGGCACGCATGTAACCGCAATGGATAACCCGAAAACGATACATGATTTTGGTGGCTTTCCTAAAGCTCTCTTTGAGGTACAATATCCCGCCAAAGGAAATCCTATTCTTGCCAAAACAACGGCAGAGTTGATTCATTCAACGCATGTAGGACTCGACCATGATTGGGGTCTCGATCACGGCACATGGACCGTAGTGCGACACATGTATCCAAAAGCCGATATTCCGGTATTGCAATTGAGTATTGATTATCATCAACCGGCTGCTTATCATTATACTTTGGCCAAAGAAATCGTGTCGCTTCGTAAAAAAGGAGTACTGATTATTGGTTCCGGGAACATGGTACACAACCTTCAGAAAGTGGCATGGGACAAATTGAATGTTCCCAATTATGGGTTTGATTGGGCGATTGAAATGAATGAAGTGTTCAAACAGAAAATAAATGAAGGTAATCATCAAGCGTTAATTGCTTATGAAAAACTTCATAAAGCAGCTTTATTGGCGGTACCTACACCAGACCATTATTATCCTTTATTGTATATTTTGGGATTGCAAACGCCCAAAGATAAGGTCTCCTTTTTTAATGACCAGTTGGTTGGTGGTTCATTAAATATGACGTCGGTAAAAATAGGCTAAAAGAACTTATTCTTTTTCATCTAATTCAAATGGAAAGTCTCTGAACAAAGCGGTTAATCGCATGGCTCGATACGTTTTTTGAGTGTATTTATTGGATAAAGCAATAATTACTACCGTATCTTTTTTCATCGTAATATAAGAAGAAGTATTACCATGCCACCATCCGTTGTGGTAATGCATCGTTTCGCCATTATCAAATTCTTTCATTCGATAGCCCAATCCGTAATTGTTGAAGCCTCTTTTTTCATAGCTGTAGCCTTTCAATGCTTCTTCCAATAAGTCTTTGCGGAGAAATGTTTCAGAATAAGTGGCCAAATCAAATTTTACCATGTCGCGAAGCGAAGCATAAATATTTTTATCACCATAAATCGCATCAAATTGATCCCAACCATGGTTCACATAATTGGTTTTATACGACTGAGCAACTTGTTTTTTTTGGGTTTCAAAATCAATTACAAAACTATCGTTCATGCCAAGCGGTTCAAAGACATACGATTTCATGGCCTCCGGAAAAGATTGTGTGGTTACTTTTTCAGCAATCAAAGCCAAAATCGCATAGTTAGTATTGCAATAATTAAAATTACGGTTATCTTTTGAAAGTAAAGGAAACTTGTGTTTTTTTAGGTATTGCAGCACATCTTCATTTGACAATATTTTTCGGGTATTCCATTTTTTGATGTATTCACTAAATCGGGAATAATGCGGTAAACCACTTCGATGATTCAACAAAGTTCTAACAGACGTCTGTGTATAAGGAAAATCAGGTAAATAGGTCTGCACTTTTTCATCTAACGCAATTTTGTTTTCCTGCACTAATTTTAAAATTAAGGTAGCTGTTAACACTTTGCTCACTGAGGCTAAATGCAAAGCCGATTGGGCATTGATTGGTTTTTTCTCGGCAAAGTTTTCATAGCCTTTGTAATCTTCAAACAGAATTTTCCCGTTTTTAGCCACTAATAAAGCCCCACTGAAATCAGCTAAACCGATATTTTTTCGATAAAAGGCCTCAATTTTTTGTTGCTTTTGGGATTTAAATTCTTCTGAAACCGGATTAAATTCAATCGCTAACGGAATGGTAATCAAAAGTGAATCTATTGCCGGCACGGGTTCTTCCTCCGGAATATAATGAGCTAAAAGGGGAGCTTCCTCTTTTTTCTGACAGGAAAAAGCTATATATAAGGAAAGAATTGCTAAAGCAATTTTTAATTTATTCATGCCAATTTGGGTATTCAGTTGTTTGGTAAAAACAAAACTAACTTTTTTGAATTAAAATACACTCAAATTAATTCAATTTTAGGATTAATTTTCAACAAGTAATTAACAAACTCGGTTTTATCCTTTGGAGAAATATAAATGTCTTCAAATTTGTCATAATATAAATAAAGACCATTCATACTCAAAGCGGGTTTCATAAGACTCTTTTGGTACCACCCTTTTTGATGCTCAATTTTACGTATCTTCATGATGTTTATTTTACCCCGAATAGGACCACTATTGTAATGAAGTAGTTCACCTTTGATAACATATTTAGTATCAAATAGCATCCAAAAGAAGGCAATACAAATAGCTGTTAAAAGCAAGTTTACCCCAATCGCTTCCGGTTCTGTACCAATTTCAAACCATAAGAAAACGTTTAAAATAGCTAAAGCGGTTCCAAAAACGGTAATGAAAATACCGCTAGAGCGACTTACTGCCGAGGGGAATACCATTTCTTCTTGTGTCATAAACCAAGTTGCTTAGTAGTTTTTTCAGGTAGAGCCTTGCGGTGTACCATTACAGAGATGCCTTTTAATTGTAAATAAGCAACGCTCATATATATAAAACCATCTTTTCCCGAATCACTGCCCCATGAATTTTTAACTTTATAATATAACTTGCCATTTTGGTCTTTAACAGTTCCCACAATGTGCATCAAATGATCATCTTGGGTGGTTAGATTCTCAAAAGCTGCTTGTCTGTTTGAGGCAGTAACCACCATTTCCGGTTTACTTTCCGTTAGGATAGATTTTACATCCGTCTCTTCTTGGGGAATAACAGCAATGCCGTGTTTACCGGAAAAAGTCGGTTCACTTACATCACAATCTAAGGCAAGTGAGTAGCCTTTTTCCAGTGCAACATCTACACAAGCAATCCATTCTTCTAATGGGAGATTATAAAAATGGCCATTAGAAAAATTATCAGGAATATTTAATATAAAGGAGGAATAATAAGGAGCATGCGTAAAAGAGGTCAAACTCACATAATCTGATGGGTTGAGTTGCGTAAATTTTGCGAAAGTTTGAGGAGTATATTTTTTTCCTTCATACATAAATTCCGTTGGATTTTTCCCCAAATAAATATCCAATACCGCTTCAATGGATGTTTTCCAGTTCGTAGAAAGTTTTTTACCCGGATTTTCTACAAACACTTTCAACATTCCTTCTAACAATGCTTGCAATTCGGCATGGTTATGAGAAGTCTGTTGTCCATTCAAGCCTGAAAAAGCCTCTTCCGGTACTAATCCAAATGCTTGTAAACTATTGATTACATCATGCGAAAGTCCGCCCTCACTAAACTGTGCTTTACCTTGTCTTGAAACATAATTTTCAGCTTTTTTGACATAGGTATTTCGCACTTGGTACATTTCGGATAAGTTGATTTTTTTTCCGCTGATGCGAATAATTTCTGCTTCCAGAAAAGAAATGGTAGAATAAGACCAACAGGTTCCCGTATTTCCTTGCGACAATACCGGTTGACAACTAATTTCTTTAATGGTTTGAAAAGAGTAGGGTTGAGACCATCCCATCCCAATAGTGAATAAGCAACAAAGAAGAAGTATTTTTTTCATGACCATTATAATGTTAAAAGTTGAAAGGAATCGGTAAGTTGATACAAGAGTGTGCGACCTTGCAATTCTGTCTCGCTGAACACCATCATTGCATACATCTTATTGTTTTGAAGTAAAGTATATACTTGTGCATAATAATTCCCCACTTTATCCACTGAACGCATGGCAAGTAAAGTTTTGTATTCCTCAAAAATTTCTGAAACCAACGTTACCTGCAATCCCATTTGACCGGCAAAATTATTCACACTGCCGTTTTTAGAGTTCTTTAATATTTTTTTGTTCACCTCCATATTGGCAGTAAGGTTTACCCCTTCCGGATAGGTTGCCTCTGTCATTAACAGCATGGCACCTTCGTGCATCAATTGATAGGTTTTTACATGTGTGTCGCCCGCTTCGGTAACAATATCCTGTTCTGCTTCTTGTGGTTGTGCCGGAAAAGTAATTTCAAATGTAGTAGTTTTAATGGTTTGTGTGAAACCGTAAAAACTTAACAATAAGAGAATTAGTGTATAAAGTGATTTTTTCATGTTACTACCTATGGTTTTAAAAAGTTAAAAATAGTATTTTTACGGTAAATTTTGAAGCTTATGAAAGAAATTAATTGGCAAACCGCCAGAGAATTTGAAGATATTACGTATAAAAAATGTAACGGTGTTGCCCGTATCGCTTTTAATCGTCCGGAAGTTCGAAACGCTTTTCGTCCAAAAACTACGGCTGAATTGTACCAAGCTTTTTATGATGCACAAGAAGATACTTCCATTGGCGTTGTATTGCTTTCCGCAGAAGGACCTTCGCCAAAAGATGGGGTGTATTCCTTTTGTAGCGGCGGCGACCAACGGGCGAGAGGTCATCAAGGGTATGTGGGTGATGATGGCATGCATCGTTTAAATATTTTAGAAGTGCAACGCCTTATTCGTTTCATGCCTAAAGCAGTTATTGCCGTTGTACCCGGTTGGGCAGTAGGCGGCGGACACAGTTTGCATGTGGTGTGTGATTTAACGTTAGCTAGTAAAGAACACGCCATCTTTAAACAAACTGATGCCGATGTAACCAGTTTTGATGGTGGCTACGGTTCTGCGTATTTGGCTAAAATGGTCGGGCAAAAGAAAGCAAGAGAGATTTTTTTCTTAGGGAGAAATTATTCCGCTCAGGAAGCCTTTGAAATGGGAATGGTAAATGCCGTGATTCCACATGATGAATTAGAAGATACCGCATATGAGTGGGCACAGGAAATATTGGCAAAATCTCCCACTTCAATCAAAATGTTGAAATTTGCTATGAATTTAACCGATGACGGCATGGTGGGACAACAAGTTTTTGCAGGTGAAGCCACTCGACTAGCCTACATGACCGATGAAGCAGTAGAAGGTAGAAATGCTTTTTTAGAAAAACGTAAACCTAATTTTGAAAAGAAATGGATTCCATAATATGAGGCAAGAACACTTTACGAATGAACCGATTTCTTTTGAGCATTTACCTCAAGTAGAAGCCGTTTCCTTTCAAACTATTCCAAAGCAATATCTAAATATTGTATATATCAATAATGCATTACTAACGGTTATTTTAGGAATGTTGTTGATGTTATTTACTTTCTTTAATGAATGGATACGAGCTCAAATGCTTGTATTTGGTTCTGTTTTGTTCCTTTTTATCGGACTTCTTTTTTGGATGTCATTTATTGGTTATCGAAAAAAAGGCTACGCAGTTAGAGAAAAAGATATTTTATTTCGCCACGGAATTATTTCCACCACCACCACGATTATTCCCTTTAATCGCATTCAGCATGTAGCGATACATGAAGGTTTTTTTTCGAGAATGTATGATTTAAGTGAATTACAAATTTACACCGCCGGAGGAAGCAGTAGCGATTTGCACATTCCGGGTTTGCCAAAAGAAGAAGCAGAACAAATCAAAACCTATTTGTTGAATCAAATTTCTTCTCAAACTTTTAAAACTCCTGAAATAGAATTCATGGAAGAGTCAATTCCTGAAGAACTGGTTCCGGATGAATCATCTACAACCCAAGAAGCAGCCTCAACTGACGATGAAACAGTTTAATCCAAAGGATTTTTCTCAACCCCAGCGGCAATCCATCAATGGTATAGTAATTATGTACATGGATACGCTACAAGATATTGTGCGAAATTTGTTTTTGCCTTTAGCTGTAGTGTTGTACCGCTTAGATGGTTCAAAAATGGTTTGGGTAGTAGTAGGTGTTTTACTTTTATTGGTTTTAATTGGCTTTATAGCTTATTTAAAGTACATTCATTTTACCTTTTATTTGGATCAGGAAAAGCAAGAATTTGTCATACAAAAAGGAGTCATCACCAAAAATAAAATAACCATTCAACTGGATAAAATTCAACAAGTAAACATCAATCAATCCCTTATTCAAAAGTTGGTTGGCGTTTATAGTGTGGATATTGATACAGCCGGAAGCAACAAAAAAGAAGTCAGTATTCGAGCGGTTGATAATGCGTTGGCATTGCATTTGAAACAGCAATTACTCTCGAATGAAAAAACGATGCTGTCAACTACAATTACTGAAGAAGAAGCAGTTAAACCTTTTTTAAATATTCGTTTATCTACTTTGTTTAAAGTAGGAATTACATCTAACTACGGAAGAAGTATTGCTCTTATTTTGGGATTTATTGGTTCATTGTATGGAAGTTTTCAAGAAGTAACACAAACTATTGAGGTTGATGAAGAACAAGTAACCGGTATCGTTAATCAAGGCATCAATTATTTTTCGTTTTCGTTTTTTTTGTTACTGATTTTAGTTTTGGTATTGCTTATTAATCTGGTGCGAACCTTAGTAAAATATTATGGTTATCAAATGACGTTTCAAAAAGGAGCAATTGCCATTCAACACGGATTATTCGCCAAAAAGAATACGCTTTTAAAACCCCTAAAAGTGCAACTTACAATTGTGCGGCAGAATTTTTTTCAACGTAAATTAAGGCTATTTGATGTACATTTAAAACAAGCCGCTGCCACCAATGAAGTAGAGGAAGAAGGAAAAAAAAGTAGCGAAATTGAAATTCCGGGTTGTCAGCCGGATGAAAAGGAAATTATTTTACGACAATTAGGGTTGTCAAATGAACCCGTACTTAAAACTTTTTTGCCCAATTATCGGTATTTAATTAAAGCCATATTACTCGGCATTATTTTACCTGTGATTATCACTTTACTTGTGGCACTATACATTTATTCACCTTTACATGCGTATTTGCCGTGGTTGGGTTTGTATGTGGCATTTGTGATGATAATTGTGTATTTCCGTTTCAAAAACTATCGATTATTGGTCAACAACGACTTGATTATGATCAAAAAAAATGCGTGGGATGTGCAATTTCAACTTTTGGAAGCCTATAAAATTCAGGGGATTACTACTCAACAATATTTTTGGCATCAATCGGCTGATTTGGTGCATCTTACTTTTCATACCGCTGCCGGTGATGTAGGTTTTCATTTTGCCAATTATTCGGAGTTAAAACCCTGGATTAATTATTGGCTATATTTGGCAGAACGTAGTCAACAAAATTGGATGTAATTTGTTAATTTTACTTTACTTTTGTAAAAAAATTAGTTATGAAACATTGGATTGAAGCCGCTCGTATACGTACCTTGCCGTTATCTGTTTCCGGAATTTTGGTTGGAAGTTTTTATGCATTGGCTAAACCTACCGAAAACGTATTGACGCCCACACAAGTATTCAGTTGGAAGATTTTTTGCTTGTTGTTGCTAACTACAATCGGATTGCAAGTATTGTCTAATTTTGCCAACGATTATGGCGATGGGGTAAAAGGTACTGATAATGAAGACAGAATTGGTCCGACAAGAGCTTTACAAAGCGGAGCAATTTCTCCCGCTGCCATGAAAAGAGCGATTATCATCACCGCTTTCCTTACGTTTTTATCTGCTGTTTGGTTAATTTATACCGCTTTCGGATTGCAATACATGTATTATTCTTTGTTCTTTTTGGCTTTGGGAATCGTTGCCATTGCTTCTGCCATTCGCTATACTGTTGGTAAAGGAGCTTATGGCTATAAAGGCTACGGAGATGTTTTTGTATTTGTATTTTTTGGTTTAGTAAGTACGTACGGTTCTTATTTTATGTTTTCAAAAGTAATTGATTTGTATTTGCTTTTACCGGCTATTGCTATCGGTTTTTTAAGTGTTGGCGTACTAAATCTCAACAATATGAGAGATGAAGCCTCTGACCGTAAAGCCGGAAAAAATACCATTGTGGTAAAAATGGGTGGAGAAAACGCTAAAAAATACCATTACTTTTTACTTATCTCGGCCATGATTTTATTATTGGTATTTGGATTCACACAGCAATTTGCCATTGACCAATTTATTTATGTGATTGTGTTTTTCCCCATCATAAGCCACATGCTTAGGGTAATGAAAACCAAAAATCCGGCAAATTTAGACCCGGAATTGAAACGATTAGCTATAAGTACATTTATGGTATCATTGCTTTTATCGCTTTGTATGATCTATTTTATTTCAGATGTAATTGTCTAATTCAAAACAAAATACGCTATGAAAATTACGTTTTACGGACACGCTTCTTTAGGAATTGAAGTAGGAGGTAAGCACATTTTAGTTGATCCGTTTATTTCCGGAAATCCAAAAGCGGCTCATATTGCTATTGATTCGCTTCTAGCGGATTATATTTTGCTAACTCACGCTCATCAAGACCATATTTTAGACGTGGAAGCCATTGCTAAGCGAACAAATGCAACCATCGTTTCCAATTGGGAAATAGCAACGTATTATGGCAACAAAGGTTTTAACAGTCATCCCATGAATCATGGTGGAAGTTGGAATTTTGATTTTGGTAAAGTGAAATATGTGAATGCAGTACATTCCAGTTCTTTTCCGGATGGATCCTATGGTGGAAATCCCGGTGGTTTTGTAATTGAAAGCGAACACAAAAATATTTACATTGCCGGAGATACAGCTTTAACGATGGATATGAAACTGATTCCACTTCGTACGAAATTGGATTTAGCCATTCTACCCATTGGTGATAACTTTACTATGGATATTGATGATGCTATAATTGCAGCTGAATTTGTAGAATGTGACAAAATTTTAGGCGTTCACTTTGATACATTTGGCTACATCGAAATTGACCATGAAGCGGCCATTAAAAAGTTTTTCAACAGCGGAAAAGATTTAATGTTGCTTGAAATAGGTGACTTTATTGAATTGTAACGTTTGAAAGCGACTTATCAAAAATACATATTAGATTTCAAACGCCCTTCCGGCACTTCCAGAGGTGTTTTAACCCAAAAAGAAACCTGGTTCATCGTTTTAGAAGATAACGGTAAGCGAGGAATAGGAGAGTGCGGTATACTTCGTACCCTGAGTATTGATGACCAACCCGATTATGAAGAAAAGCTGCAATGGGTGTGTCAAAACATTCATCTGGGAGTTGATCAACTTTGGGAGGCACTCATCGAGTTTCCTTCTATTCAATTTGGAGTTGAAATGGCATTTCGTTCGTTGGAAAATGAAAATCCATTTGAATTGTTTCCTTCCACTTTTACTTCAGGAATGGAATCAATGGAAATAAATGGGTTGGTTTGGATGGGTGAGGAAGCCTTTATGAAAGCCCAAATTGAAGAAAAATTGGCCCAAGGTTTTCGATGCATCAAATTGAAAATCGGAGCCATTGATTTTGAAAAAGAGTTGGGATTATTAGCCTTTATTCGACAACATTTTGATGCTAAAACCATCGAAATTCGTGTGGATGCAAACGGTGCTTTTGATTTAAATAACGCTTTAGATAAGTTAAATCAATTAGCTGGTTATGAATTACATAGTATAGAGCAGCCTATTGCGGTAAAACAGCATGACAGGATGGCAGAGCTGTGTAAAATCACTCCTTTACCTATTGCCTTGGATGAAGAGTTGATTGGTGTATTTTCAATACCTGAAAAACGTCAATTATTACAAAAGATCACTCCACAATTTATCATTTTAAAACCCAGTTTGGTTGGTGGATTTCGCGGAGCTCAAGAATGGATTGACCTTGCAGAAGAATTGAACATCGGTTGGTGGGTAACGTCTGCTTTGGAAAGCAACATTGGTTTAAATGCCATTACGCAGTGGACATTCACGCTGCAAAACCCGATGCCGCAAGGGTTGGGTACGGGTGGATTGTATACGAACAATATTGATTGTCCATTAGTTATTGAAAGTGGTAGAATTCACTATCGACAAGTTTTAGGATGGAAAACGGATTTAATTGGTTTTTAAACCTTGTTCTTCCCTATATTTCTGAAGTGCAGTTCGAGCTTGTTTTTGGATGGCTTTTTGCATAAAAGGAGTCCATCCTAATACATATCCCTTCCATCCTAAAGCCATACCGCTCCATTTCCAAAGGTTAAATCGATCGTGATGACGATAAATTAAATGGTCTTTAAATTCAAAGTTAGCTTGGATTTTATTCACCACTTTTCGATTGGTTTTGCTGAAAGTGTAATGAGCAGTCCACAGAAGAGAACCTTTGTTTTCAAAAGTGTTTACATTTGTAAATTCAATTTTTAACTTTCCTTTGCTGTTTTTTAAGAGCATTTTCCACATAGCCACTACTTCTTGTTGAGATAGTTTGCCAAATGCGGGGTCAGCGAACTCAGCTTCCGGATGATAGCAGCTTGCCATGGTTTCTCCATCGCCTTTGCTGAAAGCATCATAAAATTTTAATAAAAGGTTATGGTTCGTAGTCATCTTTCCAGTCGGTTGAGTTGATTGAAGTTATTTTATTTTCTTGATTGATATACACTTGTAGTTCTTTGATTCTGTATTTCTTTTCATATTCGCATTGGTAGCGGAATAGCGTAATTTTTGTATCTTCATTATACCTCACTTCTTTTAATTTCATGTCAATAAATTGTCCAAAACCTCTTAAAACTTGATGGCAAGTCATGGAAATTTTATTCTGCGTGATTTTCTGAATGACTTCCTGAGTAGCTTCTTCGGTCGTAAACGGTTTAAATGTGGAAGTATTACAGGTCATCAACATTCTTTTTCCTAATTCATAACTTCTTTTTTTCTGAATAGAGGTAGCAGAAGACAATTCAATCTTTTCAAAATTAGCTTTTATTTTTTCTTTAGGTAAAGAATTGTTTTTAGCTGATTTACAACTGATAAAAAGTAAAATTAAACTATAAAAAACTATTTTTTTCATTTGCTTATTTTTAGTAAAAGATTGGGATCCGGACAATTTTCTTGGTAAAAAGCGACATCACTTTTTTTGCATACACCCGGATAATCGCCAACATAATCACCAAGCGATTGAATGAGTTGAAAATGCAAATGTGGAGCATAATCTCCATTTTCGGAAGGTTCACCCAAAATGGCAATTTTTTCCCCTTTTGTTACTTTTTGACCAGTTTGTAAGTCCTTTACACTTTCTAACGACAAATGACCGTATAGCGTATAAAATTCACATTTATTTAGCATGTGCTTCAGGATAACAGTTGGACCGTAGTCGCCAAAGCCAGCATTGTTTTGCACACTCATGACTTCCCCGTCAAGGGCAGCTAAAACAGCTACCGGTTCATTAATCCACAAGTCTAAACCAATGTGAATGTTCCGTTCATTTACCGGATTTTCATTAAAAAGGTGACTTCTTTGATATAAATTTCTTCGTTCCATATATCCACCAAAAGCCACTTGAGCATGATTTCTTTTTAAATGAAAATCAATTGCTTTTATATAGTCGTCAGCAGTTTTAGGCTGTAAGGTAGTCAGCAATTCACTTTCCGGTGATAAATCAATCGGACAATATGCTTCATAGGGAATAGAAGCCTCTAAAACGTAACAATCGGTAATTTTTAAAAGTGCTTCAACTAACATAAAAAAGAATTTAAAAATGTTCAAAAACACCCAAACCAAACAAAGCAAAATCATATTTCACCGGATCGATTGGGTCGAGGAGTCTAAGTTGTTCATCTAATTCCGCCAAGGCTTTGGCATCGTTTTGTTTTCGGGTGAGTAAATTTAATTTTCTAGCCACATTTCCCGAATGTACATCTAACGGACAGGATAATTGTGAGGGTTGTAAGCTCTTCCAGATACCAAAATCAACCCCACAATTGTCTTTTCGTACCATCCAACGCAAAAACATATTAATGCGTTTGGCTGCAGATTGCTGTAACGGGTCGGAAAGATGTTTTTCGGCTCGTTTAAGATGCTCAATTTCAAAAAATACTTTTTTAAATGCACTAATAGCAGGCTGTAGCGTTGTAGATTCTTGATGGTTGGTAAAAACATTTTCCAAACCACCATGACATTGATAAATATGTTTAAGGGCTTTAATAAATGTTATAGCATCTGTTCCATTAAAAGTGCGATGCACAAACGATTCGATTTTGGAAAGATCAGAGGATTGATGATTTACTACAAATTCATAAGGTGAGTGATCTAAATACTCCATCAATTGCCAGCCGTTTTTGATAATCATTTTGCGATTTCCCCACGCAATAACAGCAACTAAAAAGGCTGCAATTTCAATGTCTTCTTTCCTTTGAAAGGCATGTGGAATTTGAATTGGGTCACTTTCGATAAATCGAGGATGGTTGTATAATTCAACTTTTTTGTCTAAAAATTCTTTTAGCTCTTCCAATTGCATTTTGTCACAGTTCAGAAGTTGCAAATAAACCGTCTTTCATCACTAATTTTCGGTCAGCCATGTTGGCTAAAGTCTGATTATGGGTTACAATCACAAACGTTTGTCCGAATTCATCTCTCAATTTAAAAAAGAGTTCATGCAAATTTTCTGCTGATTGCGTATCCAAATTACCCGACGGTTCATCGGCAAAAATGACAGCCGGTTGGTTAATTAAAGCTCTAGCAACTGCCACTCTTTGTTGTTCACCGCCAGACAGTTCACCAGGTTTGTGATTACTGCGATGAGAAAGACCTAAATAATTAAGTAAGTAATGTGCGGCTTCTTCTGCTTCTTTTTTTTCTTTTCCGGCAATAAAAGCGGGAATACATACATTTTCTAATGCTGTAAATTCCGGTAGCAATTGATGAAATTGAAAAATGAATCCCAATTTTTTATTCCGGAATATTGACAATTCTTTATCGTTTAGAGAGAGAATAGAATCTCCATCAATTAATAGTGAAGAAGCAAATTCTTTTGATGGTTTTTCTAAGGTGCCCAAAATTTGAAGCAATGTTGTCTTTCCTGCACCGGATGCTCCTACAATTGCCACAATCTCTCCTTTTTTTACTTCCAAGTCAACGCCTTTTAAAACGTGTAATTGGTCAAATTTTTTATGAATGTTTTTGGCTACAATCATGTGTTTCAGTTTTCACAAAGGAACAAAGTTTTTCATTGATTTTGAAGAAAATTGATTTTTATTATAGTGGAATAAATAATAAATTTACGTTAAAGGGTGTATTTTGTTTAATATATCCATATATTTGTTAAACAAATTTACAAAATGAAATTCGTATCACTCTTCATTTCTCTGGTAATCACTTCTTGTACGGCTCAAGAAAAAAAACCTTTACCCGCTAATCAACAGAAACAAACAACAATGGATCAAAACATAGAAATGGCCACTTTGGCCGGTGGTTGCTTTTGGTGTACAGAAGCTATTTTTTTAGATTTAAAAGGCGTTAAAACAGTTGTGTCAGGTTATATTGGAGGAAAAACTCCTAATCCAACGTATAAAGAAATATGCACCGGCACCACTGGTCATGCCGAAGCGATTCAAATTACGTATGACCCTAAAGAGATTAGTTATGGGGAATTATTAGAGATTTATTTTGCCACACATGACCCAACTACATTAAATCGCCAAGGAAATGATGTAGGAACTCAATACCGCAGTGAGATATTTTACCATTCAAAGAAGCAGAAAGAAATTGCCAACGATTACATCGATTTATTAGTTCAAGAAAAAATATTCAATTCGCCGATTGTGACCAAATTATCTCCTGCTGTAACGTTTTATCCGGCAGAAGATTATCATCAAAATTATTATAATCAAAACAAAACACAATCATATTGCCATTATGTGATTACACCTAAAATTGAAAAATTGAAAAAGTACTATAAAGCTAAATTAAAAAACTAACTCAACATTGCTATGGAAAACGTATTAGAAAAAGAAATATTTGATTTAATTGGGGATGGTCATCAAATGACTTCTGCTGAAACGCCTTTACGTCCGGATGCTTTTGATAAATCGGATGCGGAAAAAATGGCTACTATAGAGAAACATTTCCACATCATCATGGAAGAAATGGGACTAGATATGACAGATGATAGTTTGAGAGGTACGCCTCACCGTGTGGCTAAAATGTTCATACAAGAAATATTTAGTGGATTGAATCCTGCAAACAAACCTAAAATATCTGTTTTTGAAAACAGTTATCACTATGATAAAATGTTGGTTGAAGCGAATATTAGTTTCAACTCTACTTGTGAGCACCATTTTTTACCCATTATTGGAAAAGCCCATATTGGATATGTATCCAACGGAAAAGTAATAGGATTATCAAAATTAAACCGAATTGTGGATTATTATGCAAGAAGACCACAAGTGCAAGAACGCATGATTATGCAGATTTTCAATGAACTGAAAACAGTATTGGATACAGAAGATGTGATAGTGGTGGTAGAAGCTGAACATTTGTGCGTGTCCAGCCGCGGTATTAAAGACAGTTCGAGTTATACTTCAACCATTCAATATGGCGGAATATTTAAAGACAAAGAAAACCGTAATGACTTTTTCAATTTATTAAAGAAAGAAAATTAAAATGGCATTACTTTTGTTGTAAATGATTAAAATTTAATTCATTATCATGACAAAAGAAGTAACCGTTCAACCGGTAAAAGATACAAAATCTAGGGATTTAGTTCTAAGTTTACTTTTTGACGCTATTGGAATGATGTCTTATTTAGTTCCTTTTTTAGGAGCTATTACCGATGTGATTTGGGCTCCAATTGCCGGACTAATTATGTTGAGAATGTATAAAGGTACTGTTGGAGCAGCAGCGGGTTTTATAGTATTTGTTGAAGAAATTTTACCCGGTTTGGATTTTATTCCCACCTTTACACTTACGTGGATTTACACATACATCATCAAAAAATAATTTTAAGCCGTTCGAAAGAGCGGCTTATTTTTTTTCAAACCAATCGGCAATAAAGCCCAATTTCATACTGCGAAGCATTTTCTTTTCAAACCACCAAAAGAAGGTAAACTGTCCGAAAAGAAAACCGGTTAATACCAATAAAACTTGATATATCGGGAAAATAGCAATCAACCGAACGGGTAAATAAAAATAACTAAGATTGTCTTTTGTCAATCCGATATATTTGGTAAATGGTTTAGACAAATAAGCCGATAGTGATCCAGTAATAGCAAAAACAATAAATATAATAGTGAGTTGGTAGTTAGAAGTAATTCCCCAACGTTCTTTCAGTTTCTTCATATCATAAACGGGGTTCAAAACCGCCTAAGCGTTGTTTATATTTCAATTGAAAATAGAGTAGGTAATTATAAAGCATATAATTTACTTCATATCCGTAATTGATATTGTTTTGATAGTTGATCTGCATTTCATAAAGCAACGGGTCATACCTTCTGGGGTCCAAAACACGTTGGTTATAATTGGTTACCCAAATCTGATTACGGTTTTCTAAAAAAGCCAAATCATAATAGTTACGGGGCCTTGCTGTACTTTCTAACCATGCATTAAAACCGGGTTCAAAAATGATGACTTCATATTCCAACTCCTCATTGGCAATGCGAATCGTATCATTGTTAGTAATGTTTTTTTCAGTAGGCGTAACAGTACTTTTGGGAGTTGAACAACCCAAAACAACAAGTATTCCTATGCAAATCCACACTACTGTTTTCATTCCATAAAAGTACAAAAAATGCTTTAAATGGAATATTATATTTAACATTCCATTTAAAGCATGAATGGTGATATAAAAAAAGCGTTTATTTACCGAAAAGCTTTCCGAATAAACCGCCTAATCCTCCTTTTTTGGTTACTGCCGACATAGCATCTTGCATATCCACTTTACCATCGTTATTTTGGTCTAAACCAAATTGACCACCGTATTTGGAAATGGCATCCATCAAACCTGAATTATTGCCACCACCCGAAATAGCACTTACCAAATCAGAAATTTCAAATCCTTTTTCATTCGGGTCTTTGGCTTTTCCGATTAAGGAACCTAAAATTTGTGGAATCATATTCGAAGCTACTCCATTGGCTGCTTGACCGTCTATACCGAATTTTTCACCTAAATTACCCGAAACTTGATTGACCAATTGTTGCACTACAGGATTGGACGCTGAACCGGCATTATTGCCTTGAAAAAGCCCGGCTAACTGTTCGAATTGTCCTCCACTCGCCATCTTTTGTAAGCCGGAAAAAAGTGAATTTTCGGTTTCTTTCAATACAGCGTCATTCATTTCATTCGGAATGGCTGCATTTTTTACTACAGCATTATCGCCATATTGTTGAACTAATTGTGTTAATTGATCTAGCATAGTTTATTTTTTAGGTTGAATAACGAAATTAGGAAAAAAATACTAAAACAAGCAGCATTATTTTTCCGTTTTCATCAAACTGATGATTTGTTCCGCTAATTCAGTCCCAATTCGGTCTTGGGCTTCTAAAGTTGCCGCACCAATATGGGGAGTCAGCGAAATCTTCGGATGCATCAACAATTGAATTTCCGGAGTAGGTTCTTTTTCAAAAACGTCTAAGCCGGAAAACAATACTTTTCCGCTATCCAATGCTTCTACTAAAGCCACCTCGTCAATTACACCACCACGAGCAGCATTGATGATACCCACATTATCTTTCATCATGTTTAATTCTTCTTTTCCAATTACATAACCGTCTTGTGCCGGTACGTGTAAGGTGATAAAATCGGAATGCTTCAATAAATCTTCCATTGGTTCGGTAATGATGTCCACATTGATGAATTGACCATTATAGAAATCCACACGAATGACTGCTTCGCCAACATATTTATCGGAAGCAATTACTTTCATTCCTAAACCTAAAGCCATTTTAGCTACAGCTTGACCAATTCGACCGAAACCAATAATTCCAAGGGTTTTTCCACGTAATTCAATTCCATTGGCATACGCTTTTTTTAATCCTTCAAAATTAGATTCGCCCTCCAATGGCATGTTTCTGTTGGCATCGTGTAAAAATCGAACACCTGAAAACAAATGAGCAAAAACCAATTCTGCTACTGATTCTGAGGAAGAAGCCGGCGTATTGATGACATGAATACCTTTTTCTCGGGCATACGTTACATCAATATTATCCATTCCCACGCCGCCACGACCTATAATTTTTAAACCGGGACAAGCATCGATAATATCTTTTCTCACTTTGGTAGCACTTCTTACCAAAATAACACTCACTTGGTTGGCGTTGATATAATTGGCCACTTGTTCTTGAGCTACTTTGGTTGTAATTACTTCAAATCCGCCTTTTTCTAAGGCTTTTATTCCACTGGCAGAAATGCCGTCGTTTGCTAATACTTTCATTTTTTTTTTGATAAGGTTCTAAGGTACTAAGGCTCTGGGGTACTAAGACTCTGAGTTACTTTGTTCTTAGAATATGTATGTTATTTAAATTTTCTATATTCTATTTTCTATATTCTATTCTCTATTTTCTCCCAACTTCTAACTCCTAACCTCCAACTCCTTCATCACATCCACCAACACCTGCACACTTTCTAAAGGAAGAGCATTGTACATCGAAGCTCTATAACCCCCAACTGAACGATGACCCGGTAATCCGGAAATGCCGGCTTCTTTCCACATCGAATCAAATAAAGGTGCATGAGCCTCATCGTTTAATAAAAACGTGGCATTCATGTTACTTCTAAATTCCGGTACTGCTGTGCCTTTGAATAAAGGATTGCGATCAATTTCGGTGTATAATAAGTTGGCTTTTGCTTCATTTATTTTTTCAATGGCAGCAATTCCTCCTAAATTTTTTAACCATTGTAAAGTGAGTAGGGAAGTATATATAGCAAAAACGGCTGGAGTATTATACATACTTTCTTTGTCAATGTGCTGTTTATAATCCAACATAGCAGGAATTGTTCTTCCTGATTTTCCTAAGATTTCTTCTTTAACTACCACTAATGTTGTTCCGGCTGGTCCCATGTTTTTCTGAGCTCCGGCATAAATCAAATCAAATTGTGAAAAATCTAAAGTTCTGGAAAAAATATCGGAACTCATGTCGCACACCATTGGAATGTCCAAGGTTGGAAATTCTTTCATTTGTGTACCGAAAATGGTATTATTTGAAGTACAATGAAAATAATCGGCATCTGTTGGAACATTATATCCTTTTGGAATATGGTTATAATTTTCCGGTTTTGAGGAAGCCACTACCACTGTTTCACCAAAAGCTTTCGCTTCTTTGATGGCTGAATTGGCCCACGTACCCGTATCGAGATAGGCGGCTTTTCCGTTTACTTTCATCAGGTTGTAGGGAACCATTAAAAATTCCAAACTAGCTCCGCCATGCAAAAACAAAGCCTGATAGCCTTTTCCTTGTAAACCTAAAAGTTCCAACGCTAATGCTCTGGCTTCTTCCATTACCGCAACAAAATCTTTACTGCGGTGTGATATTTCTAAAATGGATAAACCGGATTGGTTAAAATTTAAAACGGCTTGAGCCGATTTTTCAAATACTTCTTGGGGCAAAATGCACGGACCGGCACTGTAATTGTGTTTTTTCATGTATTGTTTTGTTCAGAAACACTTTCGTGTTGTGGAGTTGTTTTGTTATGGGTACAAATTTCAACATTTCTGATTAAAAAACATGTAAAATAAGTATAGGTAAAAATAAGCCGTTTATTAACGAAAACGATTTAGTTAAAAAGTTGATTATAAATGTACTAAAAACGCAATCGTATCCACACCATCTGCATAATCCCAAAGCTGTGGCTTCTGTGTTTGTCCAAACGGAATACTGTTGGCCGTTATTCCATTCGAAACAATGCATTGCAATTGTTCATGATCTTCTTTTAATCGATTTTTCAAATTTTCAATATCGTCATAATATTCATAAAATAACGATGAAATAGGTGAGGAGTAACTTTGGTCTTCTTTTAAGGTTAAGAATCCATTGTCTAATAATTTAAAATTACTCATTAAAAAAACGGCCTTGTTGTAATCGTAATTGTTGGCATATTTTTCATAGTGAATGACGTCTTGGTAGTCAAAAATAGCATTGAAAAAAGTATCAAAATGGTATCCTTTTGGCACAAAAATTTTAGACACATTTCGGCAACCTAATCCGAAATAACGAAATATATCTTCTCCCAAACGGGTCAACTCTTCTTTTGATTCTGTTCCGGTTAACACGGCAACTGAGTTTCTGTTTTTACGGATAATGGAGGGTTTATCTTTGAAATAATATTCAAAATAACGGGCCGTGTTGTTACTTCCTGTCGCAATAACGGCATCAAAACCCTCTAATTTACCTTCTGTAAACGTAATAAAGTCATGTAATCCTTCTTCAACACTTGTTAAATAATTGGAGAGAAATTTTATCAAATGTTGGTCGTTAGATGATGTTTTCACTAACACTTTATGCCCTGAAATCAAAACACACAAAAAATCGTGAAAACCCACCAACGGGATGTTTCCGGCTAAAATCAATCCAATTGTTTTGGGTTGCACATTTGAAAAATCATAATTGGATAACCATTTGGATAGGTTTTCTTCCGTTAAGGCTTCCGCCCATGATTGCACGGCAAAATAAACTTGCTCTTTGGTAAACCAACCATTGTGTGATTGTGACAAAGCCAACAAATCTTCAAATGAGCTAAAAAAACGGTCATTCAAAAGTACATTGTTTTGTGGTTGAGTATTATCCAACGAAAATTGTGCTAAAAATTTCCCCAATTCCACAAAAGCAGTAATTTTTGATTTTTGTAACATTTGATACTTGTTTATAACTTGATTAGATTGTAATTTTGCACAAAAATAAGAAATAGAATTGTGGCAATAGCCAATAGTTGAAAGTTTAACTGGATTTTTGATTACTCTTTTAAACTTTTAAACGCATAAACTTTTAAACAAAAGAAAAATGGCAATCATTATAACTGACGAATGTATCAACTGTGGGGCATGTGAACCTGAATGTCCAAATACAGCAATTTATGAAGGAGCTGATGACTGGCGATATAAAGACGGTACCAAATTAAAAGGAAAAGTAATTTTACCCGACGGAACGGAAGTAGATGCTGAAGCACCTCAAACGCCAATTTCCGATGACATTTATTACATCGTACCCGGAAAATGTACCGAATGTAAAGGTTTTCACGAAGAGCCACAATGTGCAGCCGTTTGTCCGGTTGACTGTTGTGTGCCGGATGACAACCATGTGGAAAGCGAAGAAACGCTCTTAAACCGACAATCGTTTTTGCATAACGAATAAAAAGTGGCTCCTCTTTTTGAGGAGTTTTTTTGCAAAATAGAAAACCCTATATTTGCACCCGTTTTAAACCTTTTACCAATTACCAATAACCCATTACCTTAAAATGAAAGCAGGAATTGTAGGATTACCCAATGTTGGAAAATCAACCCTTTTTAATTGTTTGTCTAATGCCAAAGCCCAGAGTGCGAACTTTCCGTTTTGTACGATTGAGCCGAATATTGGTGTAGTAAATGTACCCGACCCGCGTATTGCCCGTCTGGAAGAATTGGTAAAACCGGAACGCGTGCAAATGGCTACTGTTGATATTGTGGACATTGCCGGATTGGTAAAAGGAGCCAGCAAAGGTGAAGGATTAGGGAATCAGTTTTTGGGAAACATCAGAGAGTGTAATGCCATTATTCACGTATTGCGTTGTTTTGATAACGACAATATTGTGCATGTAGATGGTAGCGTAAATCCGATTCGGGATAAAGAAACGATTGATATTGAATTGCAATTAAAAGATTTGGAAACGGTTGAAAAACGCCTTGAAAAAGTGAACCGTGCTGCCAAAACCGGAAACAAAGAAGCACAAGTGGAGCAAGCTTTGTTGAACCGTATCAAAGAGGCTTTATTACAAGCCAAATCCGCTCGTACGGTAGTGCCAATGAACCAAGACGAAGAAGAATTGATGCAGGATTTTCAGTTGATTACTGCCAAACCGGTATTGTATGTGTGCAATGTAGATGAAGCTTCTGCCGTGAATGGAAACAAATATGTGGATCAAGTTCGTGAATTGGTAAAAGACGAGCAAGCTGAAGTAATAGTTTTATCCGTTGGAGCTGAGGCTGATATTACGGAATTAGAAAGCTATGAAGAGCGTCAGATGTTCTTGCAAGATATGGGATTAACCGAGCCGGGTTCGGCGGTGTTGATTCGTGCAGCATATAAATTATTGAAGTTACAAACCTATTTCACTGCCGGCGTAAAAGAAGTACGGGCGTGGACCATCAACATTGGCGATACCGCACCAAAAGCTGCCGGTGTCATTCACACTGACTTTGAAAAAGGCTTTATTCGTGCGGAAGTAATTGCTTTTGACGATTACTCCAACTACGGTTCAGAAGCCAAAGTAAAAGAAGCCGGAAAGTTGAGAGTGGAAGGTAAAGAATATGTGGTGAAAGATGGCGATGTGATGCATTTTAGGTTTAATGTGTAGGGAGAATGGAGAATAGAAAATAGAAAATAGAGAATAGAGAATAGAAAATAGACTGTCCGATTTTGGGCAGTTTTTTTTTTTATTTTTTTTTTAGCTTTTTGAAATGTTAGGGGTACCACAACCTAGGAGAAGGTATGCTTTATGTATGGAGTTGCTACCTATGATTAACGATTGATGAATAACGAATGATGAAGTGGTGGAGAAGTTGAAGGATAAAAAATAGGTTTTGATAAGATAAGTTTCACATTATTTTTTTATATTTAGGTTTCCATAATGCAAATACCACGTATTTTTAGATAATTAATAGAAATATTCAATTGGGTGTGATATAGCTATTTAGACCTAATTTAACTTTTATTCTATTTATCTTACTGTAATCAAAATTTTTTTATTTGTAAGTAAAAACCATTATATTTACTTGATTATTAAGTTATAATCTGTTCGATTATATATATCTTAAAACTAAATTGGACTTTGGATAAGAATATTTATTTAATAATTCAAAGAAGAAGTAAATAAAACTATTTATAAGCATTTAAATTCAATTTTATTATGGTAAAGCCAAACAAAACAAAGAGTTCACACAATCAAACAGTATGAAAAATTACTACTTTTTCCTTTTGCTTTTTTTCTTTTACAAGAGTAATGCTCAATATACGGTTATTCCTGACGAAGACTTTGAACAAGAACTCATCAACCAAGGTATTGATAGTGATGGTATCATCAATCATTTGGTATTAAACAGTGATATTAATACAGTGGTTAGTTTAAACATTAATGGCAGTAATTTACACAATATTATAGGAATTGAAGGTTTCACGCAGTTACAAAGTATCAACATCAGAAACTGTATTAATTTAACGAGTTTAGATTTTAGTAATAATTTGAATTTAATTAATTTATCTTGTAATGACAATAGCCTAACAAGCATTAACATCACTAACAATATCGCCTTGCAAGGGTTAATTTGTGTAAGAAACCAACTCACAACGCTTGATGTTTCGAATAATATCAATCTCACAACTTTATCATGTGAACACAATCTATTAACAAGTCTTGATGTTTCTCAAAATGTTAATTTAACACTACTCTTTTGCTTCAATAATCAATTAACATCACTGGATATTTTTGCAAATCCTGCACTATTATTACTTTCATGTGGTCAAAATCCATTAACTCATTTAACCATAACCAATGTACCACAATTTATTAGATTGCATTGTACAAATACTTATCTTACTACATTAGACCTTTCTAATGTACCTTCAATAAAACATTTATATTGCCAAAATAATGAATTAACAACTTTAGATTTTTCTAATAACTCAGCACTTCAAATATTGTTTTGTATGAATAATGATAATCTAACTACATTAAACCTTAATAATAATCCACTTTTAGAAAGATTGCACTGTTATGATAATAACCTTTCGTCAGTATTACTTCAAAATGGTTCAAATACTCTACTTAATGGCCAATATGTTACAAATCCCGGTAGTGAAACACTTATTTATGACGACCGTTTTAAGGCTACCAATAACCCTAATTTGAGTTGTATTTTTGTTGATGATGTTGCCAATTGTAATGCTAATTGGCTAGAGAAAGATGCAACAACGCATTATGTGAGTACACAACAAGAATGTGAAGCCATTTTACAAAATGAAGAGTTTACCTCTTCTTCGTTTACCCTATATCCAAATCCAGTAAATAATCTTTTATTTGTTGAAAACAATACAAACACCACCATTCAAAAAATTGTTGTGTATGATGTGACGGGCAAAACAATTATGGAACAAAGTGGTAACATTGACCAAATTGATTTTTCAAACGTTACAAGCGGTTTGTATTTTGTAAAAATTTCAAGTGAAAAAGAAATTATGGCAAAGAAAATTATGAAGAAGTAAATTCATAAAAAATACTTAATCACTCATAATAACTGCTAATAATAGCAACGATTTATAACTTCTAAAAAGTTAAAAACAACCTAATTAAAATAGTATAAGTGAGGATTATTTTAATCAATAAGTTTTTTAATGCTTATACAACCACTTATATTAAAACTGTTTATTGGTTTTTAAAAGTTTTAATTGTAAAATAAAGCGAATACGTTAACCTAATTGTTTTTTGATTAACGATTGATGATTAACGATTAGCGAATGTTGAATTATGATTAACGTATGAAGAAGTTTAAAGTATATACAATAACCAATTCACCCCACCGTTATTCCTAAAAATCGACTTTATGAAAAAAGTTTCCATCGTGTGGAAAGGAATAAAAAAAGCAGTTGTATTTATTTTATTGTTTTTCGTAGGATATGCAGCCATAACTGTGGTTTGTTCCGTTATTCCGGTGAATAAAACACAAGCAACAGATGAGCAGACACATTCCATTTACCTCAAATCCAATGGCGTTCATACTGATTTGGTTTTGCCTGTTCGTACAGCCATCAAAGACTGGTCAGAAAAAATAAAATTTGAACACTTACCTTCCAAAGACTCTACTCATCAATTCATTGCTTTTGGTTGGGGCGATAAAGGTTTCTACCTCGACACACCCGAATGGGCTGATCTGAAATTCAGTACCGCATTTAAAGCTGCTTTTCATTTGGGCACTTCCGCTATGCATACCACGTTTTATAAACAAATGAAGGAGCATGAAAATTGTATTAAAGTCAACTTATCAGCCACTCAATATCAACAATTGGTGCACTACATTGAAGACAGTTTTCAATATGATGCAACTGAACAACCCATTTTTATTCCTGCTACTACGTACGGACAAAACGATAGTTTTTATGAAGCTCATCGCACCTA
Source organism: Flavobacterium filum DSM 17961 (assembly GCF_000425465.1). GTDB lineage: Bacteria > Bacteroidota > Bacteroidia > Flavobacteriales > Flavobacteriaceae > Flavobacterium > Flavobacterium filum. The sequence continues at coordinate 35,391 of NZ_AUDM01000009.1, forward strand.
TAATCTTTTTTATACCTGCAACACTTGGGCCAATCAAGGTCTAAAAGCCGCCGGACTCAAAGCTGCGTTGTGGACACCGAGTGACAAAGGAATTTTTATCATTATCGGGAGTGATTATAACCCTCTAAGGGTTTCAAATTCTTCGAGGGTTAAAAGAGCAAAAATTTTGTTACTTTTATTGCTCCTAATAAAACCACCAATCATGTTTACTTTAGAACAAATCACAGCCGAACACGGAAAAGTAAAATCAGGAGCTGATTTTCCGGCATATATCAGAGCCATCAAATCTTTGGGCGTATCCCATTACGAAGCCTACGTGTCTGACGGACATATTGATTATCATGGCGAAAACAACTATACTGTAACTGTACCACCAAAATATGCACCTTTAGCGATTGCCATAACGCCCAACGATGCTCATTTTAAAGCAGAATTACAAGCACATCAACAAGGGAAAACAGATTATCTCACCTTCATACAGATGTGTGCAACTGCCGGAATAGAAAAATGGGAAATCTCTTTAAAAAAAATGGTGTGTACGTATTTTGATGTTAATGGTAGTGTAGTATTGGAGGAGAAAATACCAGAATAAATTAAAAAAGGATTTCAAATCTTTCCAACCCTCGAAGAGTTTGAAAAACTTTGAATGTTACTCAAGTCTCGAAAAAGTATAACTATTCAAAAATAACAGTTTATTTTATGAAATCATTCATTAAAATTACATTCTATTCTACTTTAGCAATTTTGATTTTTGGCTTGCTATTTCAAATATTAAATTGGCCTGGAGGAAAAGCATTTTTTGCTTTAGGACTTTTAGGAATATTCATTTATTTCATTTCTAAGTTATTCAAAGATTATATCAGAAAAAGAATAGATAGATACACTATTTTATTGCAAATCTCAATCGTGTTAATGTGTTTGATTCTTTTTTCAAAATATTTAGAACATGAATTTGGTGATTATCTGGGTTTATTTGTTTTGCCTTTCTTTATAATTTCTACTGTATTATATTTAAAAAATGGAAGTTTGAAAAACCAAAGACTTACTTCAACTTCAATTATCTTTTTTTTATTATGTATCCCGCTTTTTGGTTTTAACATTGGCATTGAACCACAGCAATATTTACCTAAAGAGTGGTACGACAGATATGGTATTGAAGAAAAAGTTACTGTAAAATTGCCATATAGTTTTAAATATAAATCAACTGAAAAAATGAGTAATGAAGCATGTAGTTTTGTAAAATCTAAAGATTATTATTCAGCAATTTTAACATTTGAAAAAGCTTTAAAAATAGAACCCGAAAATCCAATGTTATTACTAGAAATTTCGAGTTGTTATGCAAATGTAAATAAATTAGAAAAAGCAATTGACTATTTAAATGTAGCCATCAATATTGACAGTACATATGAAGGTCTTTATAATAATAGGGGATTGTTATATCATAAATTAAATGATGATGATAAGGCTATAAAAGATTTTGAATCAGCAATTAAAATTAATCCGAATCAATCATTTTTATATGCAAATTTAGCTATATCATTATACCAAAGTAATAAGTATTCTGAAGCTTGTTTAGCTATACAAAAAGCAAAACAGTTAGGGTTTAAAATTGATGAAAGTAAAACGATAAGAAATATAAATAAAGAAATTTGTAAATAATTAGAACCCTCGAAGAGTTTGAAACTTTAGAGGGTTAGAGGATTAATTACCAACAATCTCCTTTTTCAAATGCTCACTATCCCACGCATGGTCTGCTGCAGAAAAATTGATATGCATATCGTTTTTGAGCAATTGTTCCTGCATTTCAATTTCATCTTTCACCGTGGCCAAATACGCCATTTTATCGTGACGTTTGGCGGCTAATTTGCGAATGGCAGCTTCATCGTATTTAATGAATCGTTGTCCTTGTCGCGTTGCCGAATATTTGCGATGACCGAGTTCTATTAAGGCATCAACACCTAAATGCACAGCAGTATAGAGGGTTTCACGGTATATTTTATTCACACCATGGTCAATTAATTCGTACGCATCCACACGGTTACGAGCACGTGTAAGAATGTTGAGGTTTGGAAAATGCTTGCGAAGAATTTCCACTACACTTAGGTTTACTTCCGGGTTGTCAATTGCTGCGATGAATAATTTTGCATCTTCGGCCCCGGCGGCTTTTAATAATTCGAGTCGGGTTGCATCACCATAATAAACCTTGAATCCCATTTTCCGAAGCAAATCTACGCGGTCAGAATCATGATCTAAAATGGTTGCTTGAACGCCATTAGCTTTTAATAAACGACCAATTGTACTTCCAAAATGCCCAAAACCGGCAATTATTACTTCGTTGTGTTCGTCAATTTTATCATGCGGTTTTTTTTGTATTTCCTTTACTCCAAAAAAAGGATCAATCCATTTTTCATTCATAAGTAACAAGAATGGGGTAGATAACATACTTAATGCTATAATCGCCATCATTTGATTAGCTAAAATAGTGGGTAGAATGTTCAACTGCATCGAGAAACTTAAAATCACAAACCCAAATTCTCCGGCTTGACTCAAACCAAAGGAAAACAATAAGTTTTGGTCGGAACTCTTTTTATATATTTTACCAATACCAAACAACACCAGAAATTTTACAGCTGTGAGCACCGCTCCAAACAATAAAATAAATAAAGGATTTTCAATAATCAATTGAAAATTAATAGATGCTCCCACACCAATAAAAAATAAGCCTAACAGCAATCCTTTGAAAGGAGCAATGTCGCCTTCCAGTTCATGGCGAAACTCGGAATTAGCCAATACCACTCCCGCCAAAAAAGCACCTAGAGCCGGACTTAATCCCACCAATTGCATCAAATAAGAAACGGCCACCACTAACAAAAGGGCTGAAGCGGTAAACAATTCCTGTAGCCTTGTTTTGGCCACCATCCGAAGCATTGGAACGATAATCAAACGGCCACTGAAATAAACAAAAACAATGGTCCCGATTACAATTAAGGTTTGCAACCATGCGGCAAAATCACTTATGTACGAGGTATGATTTCCACCTGTTTCGGTAACATTTCCCGATACTAACAACGGAATAATTGCTAAAATCGGAATGACTGCAATATCTTGAAAGAGCAAAACCGCAAAAGAAGAACGTCCCATTGAGGTTTGTGACAATCCTTTTTCTTTTAGTGTTTGAAGTACAATTGCCGTTGACGAAAGCGATAGCGAAAGAGCAATTACAAGTGTGGTTTGCCAATTCCAATCCAATATCATTTGGCAAAGTAAAAATACCAAGAAAGTAGTACCAATCATTTGTAATGAACCCATTCCGAGAATGAATTTTCGCATTTTCCAGAATTTATACGGGTCTAATTCCAATCCGATTAAGAAGAGCATCATTACTACTCCAAACTCTGCAAAGTGCATGATGTCTTGTCCTTCCGAACCAATAAATCCTAATACAAACGGTCCGATGATAATGCCCGCAAACAGATAGCCTAAAATTGAACTGAGTCCCATTTTTTTTGCAACTGGAACACACACAATAGCAGAAGTCAAATAAATAATTGCTTGTACAAAAAATCCGTTATTCATGGCTAGTAAGTTGTTTGGTTATCCATTGGTTGAGATAATGGAACGTATTAATTTCCTCAACATTCAATTCATTTTTACTCAGGTGTGTTAACAATTGGGCATACAGTTTTGCTATTTCTTCAATATCGTTTCCTTTCATTTGATGTGTTCCATGCACTACAAAAGGAGACAAATAGTTCATTTTACATACCTTAGCCGATTGAATAAAAGGCTGTAACAATTCCGGAATCGTATAGCGGTCTTTTCCGGTCGCACAATAGTTTTCTTGAGCACCTCCCGTTGTAATGACTTGAAAAACAGTTTTTCCAGCTAAGGCATTTCCGTTTTTTCCATAAGCCCAGCCATGTTCTAAAACCATGTCAATCCATTGTTTTAATAAGGGCGGACAACTGTACCAATATAACGGATGATGCCAAATGATAATATCGTGTTGTTCTAACAGTTTTTTTTCACGGTTTACGTCGATATCAAATTCCGGATACTCTTCATATAAATCGTGAAAAGTAATGTTTTTTGATGATGGAATATGTTTGACCAATGCCTGGTTGGCATAGGATTTCTCCAATAAAGGATGGGCAAATAGAATTAAGATGTTGTGTTCACTCATGCCCTAAAAATATAGCTTTTTTTTGAAATAAAAAAGTAGCCCTCGAAGGGTTTCAATCTTTTTAGGGTTAAAAATGCCTTAAATTCCTAAATAATTAGATGGAGTGATGCGAAGCAACTCTTCTTTAACGGACTCATTCACTTCTAAACTTTTAATAAAAGCATGAATGGAAGCCTGATTCATTACTTCATTAGTTCGGGTTAAGCCTTTCAACGCTTCATACGGATTTTGATATCCTTCTCTTCTTAGAATGGTTTGAATAGCTTCTGCTACAACTGCCCAATTTTGTTCCAAGTCAGCAGCTAGTTTTGATGGATTCAATAGTAATTTATCCAACCCTTTTAAAGTGGCCTCAAAACCAATTAAGGTATGACCTATAGGTACGCCAATATTACGTAAAACGGTGCTGTCAGTCAAATCACGTTGCAAACGAGAAAGCGGAAGTTTTGCTGCTAAATGTTCAAAAAGTGCATTAGCAATTCCTAAATTTCCTTCAGAGTTTTCAAAATCGATAGGGTTTACTTTATGCGGCATGGCGGAAGAACCAATTTCACCGGCTTTAATTTTTTGTTTGAAATAATCCATTGAAACATACGTCCACACATCTCGGTCTAAATCAATCAAAATGGTATTGATGCGTTTTAAACAATCAAAAAAAGCTGCCATATGGTCATAATGTTCAATTTGAGTAGTGGGAAACGAATGATGTAATCCAAGCGTTTCTTCTACAAAAGCAGCACCGAATTTTCTCCAATCGAATGAAGGATACGCCACATGATGAGCATTGTAATTACCGGTTGCACCCCCAAATTTTGCAGCAAAAGGGATATTGAATAACAAACGCATTTGTTCTTCTAATCTTTCCACAAAAACGCCAAATTCTTTCCCTAATCGGGTAGGTGAAGCAGGTTGACCGTGAGTTCTGGCTAACATGGGAACGTCTTTCCATTCTTGGCTCAAGTCTTTTAACTTGGCAATTACATTCACTAATACAGGTAAATATACATTTTCAAACGATTCTTTTAGCGAAAGAGGAATAGCAGTATTATTAATGTCTTGAGACGTTAATCCGAAGTGAATGAATTCTTTATAGGCTTGTAAACCCAATTGGTCAAACGCATTTTTAATAAAATATTCCACCGCTTTCACATCGTGATTGGTCGTTTTTTCAATTTCTTTAATGGAAAGAGCATCAGCCGTTGAGAAATTTTTATATAAATCACGAAGCTTTTCAAAAACTGAATGCTCAACCGATTTCAATTGTGGCAAGGGTAGTTGACAAAGAGCAATAAAATATTCAATTTCCACTAAAATCCTATATTTGATAAGTGCTTCTTCAGAAAAATAATTGGCTAATGCAATGGTTTTATTGCGGTATCTACCATCAATAGGTGAAATGGCTGTTAATTCGTTTAAAGTCGTCATGTGTTGTGTTGTTGAAAGTTTCCGAATCATTTCGAAAATAAGGTGCAAATATACGCCTTAAACGTGAATTGAAAAAGAAAACAAATGGTTCTATTTCAAAAGAAACTTGATTTAATTATCCAACAAAAAGGATTTTAATTTTTCACGAACAATTTTCATTCCTTCCGAACCGGAAAGCGGAATAATTTCCAATGGATTTGCTAATTCAACAACGGTTGCCGGTTTGGGGTCAATGTAAAATACGGGTACATTTGGTTGCGTATAATGCATGATTCCTGCTGCGGGATACACTTGAAGTGAAGTACCGATGACCAAAAAAATATCCGCTTCTTCGGCTAACTCTATAGCTACTTCAATAGCCGGAACATCTTCGCCAAACCAAACAATATGTGGCCGCATTGGGTTACCATTCGGGTCTTTGTGATCAGATGTTAAATCGTCCATCCATTCTAAAATATACGAAGGATTTTGAGTACTTCTCACTTTATTGAGTTCACCATGCAAGTGAAGCACATTTGTACTACCGGCTCTTTCGTGTAAATTATCTACGTTTTGAGTGATGATTTGTACATCAAAATCGGATTCTAATTCCGCTAAGATATAATGAGCTTCATTAGGATGTACTTCTTTGAGTTGTCTTCTGCGTTGGTTGTAAAAGTCAAGTACCAATTCAGGATTTTTATGCCAACCTATTGGAGAAGCCACTTCCATGATGTCATGACCTTCCCAAAGTCCGTCTGCATCACGGAAGGTTTTAATACCGCTTTCGGCACTGATACCGGCACCACTTAATACTACTAGTTTTTTCTTCATATTCTAAAAAAACAAACCCTCTCAAATGAAAGGGTTAATTGTATTATACTTTACCTAAGGTATATAATTGTTCTAATGTTGGTGAGGCACTTCCTCCGGCAGGTTCAAGTGTGATTCCGAATGCTTCTGCTTCGACTACGTTGTCAACCGCAAAAATTCTTTTGTTAGCACCTGTAAAATCGTCTAATAATCCGATACTTAAAGGAGTTAACGGATTCAACTTAAGTGCCCAAACTTGGTACACATAACCTTCAGGTGGTTCAGGTAATCCGGCTCCATCTACATATACCGTTTGTGTTTCTTGGTTCCAATACACTTTTGCATAAGAAGTTGGTGATACTTCTTGTCCGGCAAGTGGAACGATTGTATTTTTTGGATCGCGGAGTAAAGCCAACGCTTCTTCATCTGCTTTTAATTGCAACTCTAAATCCAGTTTGTTCTGTTTTAGTTTTGTATTTTCCGTTTCAATGTTCACAATGGTTTGTTTGCTCGTATTCCACTGTTGGAACATATATCCACCACCGGCTAAGAAAATGACTGCTGCAGCCCAGCCCACATACCCTAGCCATCCTGATTTTGGTTTAGTTTCGGGTTGTAATTCGATTACTTTCGGTTCGTCACCAAATATTTTTTGTTTGATGGCTTCATAATTCTTACCGGAAAGGCGAGGAGCAATACTACCTGAAAGGTAAACCATTGCTTTTTCAATTTCAATGATCTCTTTTTTGATTTCATCCTGTTGAACAGCCATTTTATAAACTTCTTCCATTTCAGAATCGTTTAATTTGCCGTAAACATACAGTTCTAGTATTCCGGATTCAATGTATTCTTGTGTACTCATGATACTTGTAATAAGTTTCTTAATTCGTTAATACAATTTCTGTTTTGTGTTTTAACGGTTCCTAATGGAATTTCCAATTCTTCTGAAGCTTCTTGTTGTGTATAACCTTTAAAGAAAAGTAAATCAATTATTTTAATGCATTTCGGTTTGAGTTTTTTTACAAACTCTTTTATTCCGATGCTATCGATTTTATTGGTTAATCTTGTGTTGTCATCTAACAGATGTACGAAATTATCAGCCGAAAGGTTTTTTTGACTGTTATTATATCCTTTAGATCGTAATTTATCAATTGCTGTATTTCGAGTAATATTAACCATCCAAGTATATAATCTTCCTTTTTCCTCACTAAAGGAATCAATGTTTTTCCAAATTTTCACAAAAACGTCTTGTAAAACGTCTTCTGCTTCTTCTTGGTCTTTGATTAGATTGCTAATCACGCCAAACAAACTCTTTGAATACATATCGTATAAAAGGGTAAATGCCCTTTCATCTTTTTTGTATATTAGGGGCAATAATTCTTCTTGTGTCATACCTAATTTTTTGAGTAGCCAAGATAGGAACTTTAAAGTTTATATACAATTTGTATGGATGAAATGTCAAAACGAACCGACTTATTACATTATTTAGAATCTTTTATTACACAAGAACGAAAAGATAAATTCAATACGGTTTTAAATAATAGAACATATCATTTTACTGTTGCCATTGAAGATGTATATCAAATGCATAATACGAGTGCGGTAATGCGTAGTTGTGATGTTTTTGGTATTCAAGACTTACATGTGATTGAACAAAAGTTTGCTAAAACCATTGATGGTGAAATAGCTCTAGGTGCTCAAAAATGGGTGGATGTTCATCGATATTCATCTTCAAAAGCATGTTTACAATCGTTAAAAGAAAAAGGCTATCAAATTATTGCAACTAGTCCGCACGAGGGTTCAAGCACGTTGGAAGATTATGATATTTCGCCTAAATCAGTTTTGTTTTTTGGTACTGAAAAAGAAGGGCTTTCTGACGCAATTTTGAAAAAAGCCGATGGTTATCTTACAATTCCAATGGTTGGATTTTCAGAAAGTTTAAATATTTCGGTCGCTGCTGCGATTATCATGCAACAACTCACACAGCGTTTGCGAAGTTCTCCAATCAAGTGGCAGTTATCTGAAGAAGAAAAGATACTAAAACGATTGGATTGGGCGAGAAAATCAATTAAAGACATCCATCGAATTGAAGCTCGTTGGTGGGATGAATTGGCTAAATTTGAATTGTAATTATTTGCGTTTTAAGATGCGGTATTCTTCATAGCAATCGTTGATGGCATCTAAAACCTGCAAGTCATTTGCGGTTTTTACAAACGATTCAGAATAGTTGCATCGCTCCAAAATTTCAGGAATTTCTTTTTTATCCACTCCAAGCATAATGGCTATCATTTCACGGTCAAACTTTTGTTCGAGAATGTTTCTTACCGTATCATCTTTTTTCATTTCCCTCAATTTTCGTAGCTCCTGAGGTTTTTTTCCAAAGAAATTATACAGCATATCGGTTGGATTAAAGATTGAACCTAACACTCTATTAAATGCATTTGGGGAATATTCACCTGCTTCATAACCATATGACAATCCGGAAATTCCGTAGCGATAATTCTCCTTAACGGGAATGTGTTTCGCGTCAATTTGAAGATAACCGGTTAGATTATAAGGAGTAACAACTACTTCCTCTAACGCGATTGCTTTTTCAGTTAAGCGGATTTGTGTGTTTTTAGATTTTATCCAGTCATTGGTCACTTTCACACGAAGTGATTGAAATCCAACAATTGATAAGTGAAGCGTGTCATTCACCCTAACATCTATTTCAAAGTAGCCTTTATCGTTTGTTGTTGCTCCTCTAACCGAATTTAAATTCAGAATATTTACGTTCGTTAAGGGTTTGGAATCACTATCGTTTAAAACCGTAGCCGAAACTTTATCTGTTCTAACTGATGTTTGTGCAAAAGTGTGAAGGGAGAGTAAAAACAAAAAAACTACAAAATATTTCATATGCTTATTTAACGGTTTAAAAGTAATAAATCACACGAATATATTTTGTAGTTTCTGTTTAATTATAAGAAAATTAACAATTGTGGTTAACTTCTTCTTGGGCGTCTGCTTTTAGCAGCTTCAAATGATCGGCTTGCCGGTCGGTCTCCTTCAGAACGTCTTGGTCTTTCTGATGAACCGCCTTCTCTTCGTGGTCTAAACCCACCTTCTTTTCGGTCGTTTCTTGGAGCACCGCTACCTTCTTTTCTTGGACCGAAACCACCACTTCGTGAACCGGATCTTTCTCCTCTGAATCCGCCACCACCAGAGTTTCTGCCGTTATGGTCTCTTCTTCCGCCACCGTCATTTTTAGAAATTTCAACATTGATACGTCTTCCTTCTAATTCCATTCCGTTAAGAATGTTCATTACTTTATCGGTATGCTCAACATCGGTATTAAAGAAAGAGAAACCTTCTTTTACATCTACTTTATACACATCTTCACGGCCTAATTCTAATGTATCACGCAAGAAATCTTTCAATTGCATCCAATCAAAATTATCTCTGGAACCGATGTTAACAAAGAAACGAGTTGCACCAGAAGTATTTTCTCTCGCACCTCTTTCTTCTCTTCGGTCTGAACCGGAACTTTGAGAAGATAAATCTTTGTTCTTTTTATAGTAATTAATGAATCGGTTAAATTCTACCGATACCATTTTCTTAATTAATTCTTCTTTTGACAGTCCTTCTAACACGTCATTAATAGCAGGAAGATAGCTGTCAATTTCGTGATCTACTTCTGTATCTTTAATTTTAGTAGCTAAATGCAACAATTGAATTTCGCAGATTTCTATACCGGAAGGAATTGTTTTTTCTTCAAATTTTTGTTTGATGATTTTTTCGATAGACGAAATTTTGCGTAACTCACTTTTCGTAACAATTACGATTGAAGTTCCTAATTTTCCGGCACGTCCGGTTCTTCCTGAACGGTGGTTATAGGTTTCAATTTCATCTGGTAATTGGTAATTGATAACGTGTGTTACATTATCTACATCAATTCCACGAGCTGCCACATCGGTCGCAACTAACATTTGAATTTGACGACCACGGAATGATTTCATTACGCTATCACGTTGAGCTTGCGACAAATCTCCGTGAAGAGCGGCAGCATTGTACCCATCTTCAATTAGTTTTTCCGCTACATGTTGTGTATCTCTTTTGGTACGACAAAAAATAACGGAAAATATATCCGGATTAGCATCTGCCAAACGTTTTAACGCTTCATATCGGTCTCTTGCGTTCACCAAATAAAATTCGTGTGAAACTGTAGCCGAACCTGAGTTTTTGGTACCCACCGTAATTTCTTGCGGTTCCACCATGAATTTTTTTGCAATTCTGGACACTTCAGCCGGCATCGTTGCAGAAAATAACCAAGTGTTTTTTTCATCAGGGGTTGTTGAAAGGATGCTTACAATGTCTTCATAGAATCCCATGTTCAACATTTCATCTGCTTCATCCAGGATGCAATAATTAATTTGAGAAATATTTACATATCCTCTGTTAATCATATCTTGCATTCTTCCGGGAGTTGCCACAATAATTTGAGCACCTCTTTTTACTTCACGAGCTTGTTCAGAAATACTTGCACCACCGTAAACGGCTACTACATTGATTCCTTTTTCGTATTTAGAATACAATTTTAATTCATTCGTAATTTGCAAACAAAGTTCACGCGTAGGGGATAAAATTAAGGCTTGTGTATTTCTATTTTCGGCTTCTATTTTTTGAATCAGCGGGAAACCAAATGCCGCTGTTTTACCTGTTCCTGTTTGAGCTAAGGCAACTAAGTCTGTTTCATTTTCTAATAAAACCGGAATCGCTTTTTGCTGTACTTCTGATGGATTTTCAAATCCAAGGTCTTTAATCGCGAGCAGTAGCGATTCTTTAAGACCTAATTGTTCAAATTTATTCATATAATCTTTTAAATTGGGTGCAAAGGTAGGTTTTAAAAACCATAATAACTAATTTTTAAGTTACTGATAAACAATTATTTATATTTTTATAATTATTTTGATTATTGTAAATGCAGTTAATTTTGTAAAAATTTGTTTCAAAAATGATATAATTATCTCTAAAAACTGGGATAATTTGAAGAAAAAGTGAGGTGTAAAAATTTTAAATAATAAACCTCTATAAATGCCTGAAAAATAGTTTTGTAAATCGAAATATTGTTTGTACTTTTGCACACCTTTTGGCGGAGAAGAGTTTCCATTGGGTATAAACCATTTATGTAAAACAACTTCTGCTGTTTTCTATCGCATTAAGAAACTCAAGAGAACACAGAATACAAATTTTTTATCAGCATGTCTGAATTATTAAAAGAACAAGAAGCGTTTTTAGCTAACTTTAACTGGCATAACTTCCAAGAAGGAATTGATGCAGTAGATGAGAAAAACTTAAGAGAATTTGAAGAGTTAGTTGCTAAGACCTTCATTTCAACGGACAGTGACGAGGTAGTAATGGGAACAGTAGTTCGTATTACAGATCGTGATGCAATCGTTGACATTAACGCGAAATCAGAAGGAGTTATCTCTTTAAATGAATTCCGTTACAATCCACACTTAAAAGTGGGTGACAAAGTAGAAGTATTAATCGACGTTCGTGAAGACAGAACAGGTCAATTAGTATTATCGCACAGAAAAGCAAGAACAATCAAAGCATGGGATCGCGTTATTGCTGCTAACGAAAGCGGTGAAATCGTGAATGGTTTTGTAAAATGCAGAACAAAAGGTGGTATGATTGTAGATGTTTTCGGAATCGAAGCATTCTTACCAGGTTCGCAAATTGATGTGAAACCAATCCGTGACTACGATCAATATGTGAACAAAATGATGGAGTTTAAAGTGGTAAAAATCAATCACGAATTCAAAAACGTGGTCGTTTCTCACAAAGCTCTTATCGAAGCTGATATTGAAGTTCAGAAAAAAGAAATCATTGGTCAATTAGAAAAAGGACAAGTATTAGAAGGTGTGGTGAAAAACATTACTTCTTATGGTGTGTTTATTGACTTAGGTGGTGTTGATGGATTAATCCACATTACTGACCTTTCTTGGTCAAGAATCAATCACCCAAGCGAAGTTCTTGAATTAGATCAAAAATTAAACGTAGTAATTCTTGATTTTGATGATGAGAAAACAAGAATCCAACTAGGATTAAAACAATTAAACGCTCACCCATGGGATGCTTTAGATGCTAAAATTCAAGTAGGAGATAAAGTAAAAGGTAAAGTAGTTGTAATCGCTGATTACGGAGCTTTCATTGAAGTAGCTGAAGGTGTTGAAGGTTTAATTCACGTTTCTGAAATGTCTTGGTCAACACATTTACGTTCTGCTCAAGATTTCATGAAAATTGGAGATGAAGTAGAAGCAGTTATCTTAACTTTAGACAGAGACGAAAGAAAAATGTCTTTAGGTATCAAGCAAATGACGCAAGATCCATGGACGGATATTACGGCTAAATACCCAGTTGGTTCAAAACACACAGGTATCGTAAGAAACTTTACAAACTTTGGAATCTTTGTTGAATTAGAAGAAGGAATTGATGGTTTAATTTATATCTCCGATTTATCTTGGACGAAAAAAATCAAACATCCATCTGAATTCATTAACGTAGGTGAAAAATTAGATGTGGTAGTATTAGAGTTAGATGTTGAAGGACGTAAATTATCATTAGGTCACAAACAAACTACTGATAACCCATGGGATAAACATGAAGATGCTTATGCTGTTGGAACTATCCACAACGGAACTATCGCTGAAATTGTTGACAAAGGTGCAACTGTTGATTTTGGTGATGATGTAGTAGCGTTTGTTCCTGCACGTCATTTAGAAAAAGAAGACGGTAAGAAATTGAAAAAAGGTGACGCAGCTGACTTTAAAGTAATTGAGTTCAACAAAGAATTCAAAAGAGTAGTTGCTTCTCATACCGCTATCTTCAGAGAAGAAGAGGAGAAAAATGTGAAAGCTGCTACAGAATCTGTTGCTGCTAACAACAATACTAATGCTCCTGCTCAAACGCTAGGTGAAAACAACCAAATTTTAGCGGACTTAAAAGCTAAAATGGAAAAAGGAGAAAAATAATAACGCTCTTTTATACATTAAAAATCCCTCTACGAAAGTGGAGGGATTTTTTTTGGTCTATAGTTACTAATCACTAATTACTAGTTATAATACTTGCTCAACCAAATGTCTTCATTAAAACTTTTACCTTGCCATAAGCAATAGTATAGAGCAATTCCCATTACAGACTTTAGCATAAAAAGGAAAGTTACTAAACTCATGACACTATGACTGGTTTTTCCGAAAATATTTTGGGGCAAAAGGGCGGTTAATAAAAGGCTGACTACAACCAATAGTACAATGAAATTCCCCATTGATTTGAATGGCTTCATGGCTATTTTTCGTAACGGATGAATATCATTTCCCCATTTATGAATTAAGTAATAATAGCCATTACCAATGGGAGCAAATAACAGAGGATCATCATAATTTTCTAACTTGAATAATTTTGATGGAGCCATGATTCTAAATCCTTCTAACTTTGTGGCATGTTCTTTTTCTAATCGATGAATAATAGAAATAGCTTCTTCCGGGATAGTTCCTTTAAATAAATGGCTATCTAAAAAACGCAATCGATAATCAATACAAAGACTTTTGATTTGCGATAAATGAAAAATTTTCTCCGTTTCCAATTTATCAAAGATAAAAGCATTATGATTTGTTGAAGATTTGGCAGAAAGAGAGGATTTTATTTCTTCTCGTTTTGCTTCATTTTCGGCTAATATCTGCTTAATCTCCGCTAGGAGGTCATCTTCTGAAACAGATTTTTTGGTTAATTCAGTTAACTCGGTTAGTAGATTCTTTCTATTTAAAAGCATTTTTAAATGGATTAAGTTGTGAACAAGCAATCATTTCAATTATATCTAAAGTATTGAAATATATACAATTGTCAAAAAAACTAATCACTTTTTTGATTCTATTCAAATGATAAATAATTGTTAAATTTTTTTCTTCCAAAACTCTTCTGAACTTTTCCTCGTAATTCCATTCATATAACTTTAAAAAAAATAATATGAAAACGAAAAGAAATGTAACAAGTGTAGTAATGACTTTTGTCTTACTGTTTAGTGTAGTAACTTTTGCACAAAGCAAAGAAAAAACGGTTCAGGTTGGTGGAGCTCCGATGTATCCCAGCAAAAACATTGTTGAAAATGCCGTCAATTCCAAAGACCATACTACTTTGGTAGCAGCGGTAAAAGCCGCCGGTTTAGTAGAAACATTACAAAGTAAAGGGCCATTTACTGTTTTTGCTCCAACCAATGCAGCGTTTGAGAAATTGCCAAAAGGAACAGTTGAGACCTTGCTAAAACCGGAAAACATTAAAACTTTACAAACGATTTTAACCTATCATGTTTTGCCCGGAAAGTTTAGTGCAGCGGATATAGTTGCAGCAATTAAAGCCGGAAATGGTAAAGCGGAATTTAAAACAGTAAGCGGTGGAAAATTAACGGCTATGCTAAAAGGAAAAGATGTGATTCTTTCCGATGAAAACGGTGGAAAATCAAAAGTAACCATTTCAGATGTAAATCAATCAAACGGTGTGATTCACGTTGTTGATGCTGTGGTTACTCCAAAATCATAAATTTTACATTCGAATTTTGACAAAAAAAAAGACCACGATTTCAAAATTGTGGTCTTTTTTAATTTATCTCAATACAGCTCCAACTTCTTTTTCAAAATGTTGCTGTAGCTTACTCATAATTTTATCAATTTGTTCGTCAGTCAGCGTTTTGGTCGTATCTTGAATAATAAAACTCAATGCATACGATTTTTTACCATCTGGAAGATTCTTTCCTTCATAAACATCAAACAACTGAATTTCTTTTAATAGATTTTTTTCTGAAGAACGTGCAATGGCATATAATTGATCAAAAGAAATATTTTTATCCAATAATAAGGATAAATCTCTTCTAACCTCAGGATATTTTGGAATATCTTGGTACTTAATTTTAATAGAAATTAATTTTAAAATCAAATTCCAGTTAAAATCAGCATAAAAAACCTCCTGTTTGATATCGAAATATTTTAAGATGGATTTTTTAACGGTACCCATTTCAACCAAAACATCATTTCCAATTGCCAACGCAATTCCTTCATTAAATACATCGTTCGTTACCGGAATAGTTTGCGTTTTGGTCAATGAAAGTCGAGTAAGAATCGATTGAACATAACCTTTAAATAAAAAGAAATCACTAGCTTTTTGAGGTGTTGTCCAATTTTCTGCCTGACGATTTCCGCTCACAAACAAGGATAAATGCTTGTTTTCTTCATAACCGGACGGCATTTTGTGATAACTTTTTCCAAATTCAAATAATTTTAAATCTGCATTTCTGCGATTGATGTTATAAGAAACCGCTTCAAGACCAGAAAACAATAAGGATTGACGCATGGCTGATAAATCATTGCTCAACGGATTTAACATCATTACGTTAAATTCTTCTTTTAACTTTTCCGATAATTTTACATAATCCGGTGAGGTTAAGGAATTCGCCATCATTTCATGGAATCCTAACGAATTCAATTGAGCGGCAATACTATTTTGAACTTTATAATCTTCTGTTCGGGAAGAATTGGAAACAGTTGCGTTTAATTTTTTTGAAAACTGAACGTTGTTGTATCCATATACGCGAAGAATTTCTTCAATTACATCAATTTCACGTTGTACATCTACGCGGTAAGCCGGAATAATTAATCCTAAACCGGCATCGGAAACACTGTTCACTTTAATATCTAAAGAAACCAAAATCTTTTTGATGGTTTCTTTTGGAATTTCTTGACCGATCAATTTATTAACTTTATTAAAGTTCAATAAAACGGTAAAATCTTCAATTTTTTTAGGATAAATATCAATCAAATCAGAAGTAATTTCACCTCCTGCAATTTCTTTGATTAAAATAGCTGCTCTTTTTAGAGCATATTCAGTAATGGTTGGATCGATTCCTCTTTCAAAACGGAATGAAGCATCGGTACTTAATCCATGTCTTTTTGCCGTTTTACGAATAGAAACCGGATTAAAATATGCACTCTCTAAAAAGATATTCGTAGTGTTTTCAGAAACTCCGGATTCTTTTCCGCCAAAAACACCGGCTATACAAAGCGGACCTTTTTCATCACAAATCATTAAATCTTCTTCATGAAGAATACGTTCTACATCATCTAGTGTTTTGAATTTTGTTCCGGCCGCAACTGTTTTTACAATAATTTTTCCGTGAATTTTTGATGCATCAAAAGCATGTAACGGTTGACCTAATTCATGTAAAACGTAATTGGTAGCATCAACAATATTGTTTTTTGGAGTTAGTCCGATGGCTTTTAGTCTATTTTGTAACCAATCTGGAGATGGTTTCACATTAATTCCTGAAATAGTTATTCCGCAATAACGTGGTGCTAATTTTGCATCTTTCACTTCTGCATCAATCTTCAAAGTGCGTTTATCTACTCTAAAACTGGTTACCGAAGGTGTAATTAATTCCGGTTGCATATTTCTCTGCACCAATCCGGCTCTCAAATCACGGGCAACTCCCATGTGAGACATGGCATCAGCACGGTTGGGTGTTAGACCAATTTCAAAAACTTCATCATTTTCAACATTTAAGACTTTTGCTAAAGGCGTTCCAATTTTGATAGTAGTATCTAAAATCATAATGCCATCATGATTGTCGCCCAAGCCTAATTCATCTTCAGCACAAATCATTCCGTGGCTATCTTGTCCGCGAATTTTTCCTTTCTTAATTTGAAATTCGTTTCCTTCTTTGTCAAATAAAAGGGTTCCAATTGTAGCAACCGGCACTTTTTGTCCCACGCCAACATTCGGAGCTCCGCACACAATTTGAACAGGATTTCCATCGCCTAAATCAACGGTTGTAACTTTTAATCGGTCAGCATCAGGATGTTGGACACAGGTTTTAACTTCACCAACAATGATTCCTTCCAATCCGCCTTTTACAGATTGAAATTTTTCTACAATTTCAACTTCTAACCCTAAATCGGTTAGTAAAGCCGCAGTTTCTTCGGAAGGTAAATCTAATTTGATAAATTGTTTCAGCCAGTTATAGGAAATACGCATTTTTATTCGGTGTTTAAAGCTCGCAAAGATAAGTAATGAAATACTTTTTGCATAATTTTAACCATAAAAAAAGGTCACATTTTTAAGATGTAACCTATATGTTTTTTTGTTTTTTATTTTATTTCACACAATACAAAAAATGATGTTTTTTGGTATCTCCCGGCAAAAGTTGAGTGGTAATATATGCTACTTCTGTCATTTCCGTTTCAGTATCTTCAATTTCAAAAAGCGTATAGATATAAATACATCCATTTTGATCAAAATTTAGTACTGCTTGACTAAAGGTGAAAAAAGAACTTGAAATTGCGGTTTCAAATTCATGTAATTGACTAAATGGTTGCCTATTTGAAAGTTGTTTTATTTGCGGTATTTGTTGATAATTACCTAAATACAATCCGGCTTTTTTAATTTTTTTGGAAGGATTCAATTGACAATCAACATAAATTGAAGTAGCATCATGATAGACTTCAATTTCGCCAACTTGTTCAGCTTTTGAATTGATTAAAGGATATTTAACTAATCCGTTATTTAAATTTTTTAACGGATTAACTTGAATTATAGCTATGTTCTCCTCAGAAAGAGAAGCGTCATCCTTACTACATCTCAGGGATAACAACGCTATAAAAACTACAAATGTAATTTTTTTCATCACGGTTAGTTTGTCGGTTAGACTTGGGTTGCAAAGAATTTAAAACTTGGGCAAATTTTAAATTCTGAGCTAAGCTAATTGATGTTTTGTGTGTGAAAAAAATAAATCGTTTAATAACGCAAATACTCGATTATTTGACTCTTTTGTGTCTAATTAAATGATTTTAAAGGATTTCTTCTACGTGTTTTTTGATGTTGGAAGCGATTTTTTGGGTGGGAAGATCATTCGCATCATTACCAAACGGATCTTCAATTTCTTCTGCGATGAGCTCTAAACTCGCTAATACATAAAAAATAAAAATAACTACCGGAATAGAATAATAGCCTAAACTAAATACATAACCAAACGGCAAGGTCATCACATAAAAAAAGATGAATTTTTTAATGAATGCACTGTAAGAATAGGGAATAGGTGTGTTTTTGATGCGTTCACACGCTCCACAAATATCTGCAAAGGATTTTAATTCTTCATTGAGTACAATTAATTGATCACCTGTTATTTTTTTTTGCAGATATAAATCATTGACTTTTTGAAAAAGCATTTTTGCAATTTGATTGGGTTTGTGTTTGTGATGGTCAATTTCCAAATCAACAAAGTCATATAATTGTTTTCCGGTATCTTCATTACTCAAATGTTTATTCAATATGGAAGCAAATCCGGGAATCATTTTACGAAAATATTGTCTATCTGATTCGTCATGCAACATCGAACTGATTTTGATGGCTAAATTTCGGCTATTGTTGACTAATGCTCCCCATAATTTTCTTCCTTCCCACCAACGATCATAAGCGGTATTGGTTCTGAACACTAAGAGCAACGAAATCACAAATCCCAACATGCTATGCATAATATTAATGTTGCTCAAATAACTTTTTTCTGATAATTTCCAATGCACAATTTCCAAATAACCCACGCCATACGTATATGAACCAATGAAAATCATCATCGGAATCAATTTCCGAAACGTATCGGATTTGTGAAATCTGAAAATAAAAGTAATCCAGTCTTTTGGGTTGTATTGAACCATTTTTTAGGGTAATGGGTTAAAGGTATTGGGTGATTGTTTTGAAAGGTAAATGTAAAGAAGAAATTTTAATTTTTGACTGTGAATTTTAATTTTCATCCTCACTAACCCACAACCTTTCACCCATCACCAATTACCCATTACCCATTACCTAACTTATATAATTCCAAATATTCTTCCTTTTGCTCATTTCCATAAATATCATTCGCAAGGTTTGGTGTTCCGGCAAAGTCATGGCTGGGTCTTTTTTCAACAGTTTTATCGCTTCATGTCGGGCTAATTGTAAAATATCACGGTCGCGAACCAAATCGGCGATTTGTAAATTCAACACGCCGCTTTGTTGCGTTCCCATAATATCACCCGGACCGCGAAGTTTTAAATCGACTTCGGCAATTTCAAATCCGTCATTGGTTTTACACATGGTTTCCAGTCGGATTTTTGAATCGTTACTTAGTTTGTGACCGGTCATCAAAATACAATAGCTTTGCTCGGCACCGCGACCCACTCGTCCTCTTAGTTGGTGCAATTGTGATAAGCCGAATCGTTCTGCACTTTCAATAACCATCACACTTGCGTTCGGTACATTCACACCCACTTCAATCACCGTAGTCGCTACCATTATATTAGTTTTTCCGGCTGCAAAACGTCGCATTTCTTCGTCTTTTTCTGCCGGTTTCATCTGTCCATGAACAATGGAAACGCTGTACTGCGGCAACGGAAAATCTCTGGAAATACTTTCGTAACCGTCCATCAAATCTTTGTAATCCATTTTTTCACTTTCGTTGATTAAGGGATAAACAATATAAATTTGTCGCCCTTTCGCAATTTCGTCTTTCAAAAATTTCCACACTTTCAACCGATTCGAGTCATATCGATGCACGGTTTGAATGGGTTTTCTGCCCGGTGGCAATTCGTCAATTACCGAAATATCCAAATCGCCATACATACTCATCGCCAATGTTCTCGGAATTGGGGTCGCCGTCATGACCAAAACATGTGGCGGAATGTCATTCTTCTTCCATAATTTAGAACGTTGTTCCACACCAAATCGATGTTGTTCGTCAATAATCGCCAAGCCTAAATTGTGAAATTGTACTTTGTCTTCCAACAAAGCATGGGTACCGATTAAAATATGCAATTCTCCTTTTTCCAAAGCTTCATGAATGATTTTTCGTTCGGAAGTTTTAGTTGAACCGGTTAGTAATTTGATGTTGATATTCAATTCTTTAGCCAATTCCGATAAACCGTTAAAATGTTGCGTAGCCAAAATTTCCGTTGGAGCCATCAAACAACTTTGGAAACCGTTATCTAGTGCCATGAGCATGCACAATAACGCCACAATGGTTTTGCCGGAACCTACATCACCTTGCAACAAACGATTCATTTGGGCTTTACTGCCTAAGTCATTTCGAATTTCTTTAATCACTCTTTTTTGAGCATTGGTCAATTCAAACGGTAAATGATGTTGATAAAAGGTATTAAAATGTTCACCCACTTTTTCAAAAGGATGTCCTTTGATTTTGTGCTTTCGAATGAGATTTTTGGTGATGAGTTGGAGTTGAATAAAAAACAATTCTTCAAATTTTAATCGGAATTGAGCTTTGGCTAACAACTCCTGACTTTTCGGAAAATGAATATTGAACAACGCTGCATTTTTGGGAATCAACTTCAATTCCTCCAACAAATTGGGCGGTAATGATTCTGTAAAACGAGCTTGCGTTTCCACAAATAATTGTTGCATCATTTTGTTGATGGTTCGATTGGAAATGCCCTTTTGTGTCAGTTTTTCCGTTGAAGGATACACCGGTTGCATGGCCGAACGCAGACTTTGTTTGTGTTCTTCAAGCAATTCCAATTCGGGATGAGCCATGTTAAACTGACTGGAAAAGGATGTGACTTTTCCAAACGCCACATACGGAGTGTTAAGTTTTAAACTTTCACGAATCCATTTTTGACCTTGAAACCATACCAATTCCATTTCGCCGGTTTCATCTACAAAGGTGGCAACCAAGCGACCTCTGCCTTTACTTTGTTCGATGGTTTTAAGGTGAATGATTTTGCCTATAATTTGCACTTCGGTATTGCCGGCTTGCAATTCGTTGATTTTGTAATACCGCGTTCGATCGATATACCTGTTGGGAAACAACGTCAATAAATCACCATAGCGGTGGATGTTGAGTTCCTTTCGAAGCATTTCGCCACGACTCGGACCCACGCCTTTGAGGTATTCGATTGGTGTTTGTAGGATGTCGTTCAATTATTTCAATTATTTTTAGTTCTATATTTATTAAATAAATAATAAATTAAAACACAGAAACCTATTATAGATAAAATCAGTAAAATAGTTTTCTCAACATTATAAATATTACTATAATGGGTTCTAGTTGTGTTAAATCTTGCTTCATCTTTACAAGATGTATAAATACCTTCTGTGTAAGCAATACGACGATTCAAAAGTTCGGATTCTAAACCGTATTCTTTAGCCATTTTCAAAATCTGAAGAGCTTCATAATATTTTCTTTCAATTAAACATAAATTTCCTAAATCAAAAAGTAGGGTTGCTATAATGATATCATTTCCTTTTATAAAAGTTATTCTCTCATTCAATTGATAGTATATATCACTTATTAATTTTTCAATTTTTGCATCACTCAATTCTGTTTGTGGATTGTTAAATGTTCCAAAAGAAGTAGAAAAAAAGAAATTACTATTAAGATTTTTTTCCGCTTTGATTTTTGCTTCTAATATTTTAAGGTGTAACCACTCTGAACCATTATGAGAAGAAGGATTTATTTGAATTCCTTTTTCAATCCAAAAATAGGCATTTTTATTATCCCCCAAAAGCTCATAGATTGTTCCAATATTAGATGCCGTAGAATATCGATTGGGAGATTTTTTTTCAATTTCTAAATATAATTTCAAAGCTTCTAAATATTTTCCTTCAATGATTAATACATAACCAATATCAGAAAGATAGTCTAAATCATTTGTTTTTTTATACAAACTATCAAGTTCAGTTTTTACTTTTTCAAAATTGAACGTATTGAATTTATGTCCAAACGGAATACTACCTTCGTGATCTTCATAAATAAAAACACCATTTTTTAGAACTTTAGTTTCTCCGTTAATGCATCCAAAAATTGACCCATAAACAAAAAACAAAAAAAGAGAAATTAATTTAATTGATTTTGTTTTCATATTTTTCATTTTTTGTAAATTTATCAAATTCTATTTATTTTCTACAAAAGCTAATGCGATATATTTTCCTTTTCTTTTTTTCCTTTTCCTTCGCTCAACAATTCCAAAAAGTGGATTTCAAAACGGTGCATGCAATCGTAGCACCTAATTCTATTGAAAAATCCATTTCCGGAGAAGTGAAATATGAATTTCAGGTTTTAGCGTCAATTGATACTATCGCTATCGATGCCATCAAAATGGAGTTTTCCAATGTAAAAATCAATGGAAAAGCTGTGAATTTTAAAAATTAAGGTAAAGCATTGCAACTTTTTGAAGGATTTAAAAAAGGGAAAAACAAACTGACATTCACCTACAAAGCTTCTCCCAAACAAACACTTTATTTTATTGGCGAAGCCGAAAATCTCCAAATATGGACGCAAGGGCAAGGCAAATATACCAGTCATTGGTTGCCTAGTTTTGATGATGTCAATGAAAAACTCATCTTCAATTTATCAATTCAATTTGATTCTTCATTTGAAGTTCTTTCTAATGGAAAATTAAAAAATGACAATATCAATAGCAATAACAATGGCAAAACGTGGCATTATCAAATGACACAACCCATGTCGTCATATTTGGTGATGATGGCCATTGGAAAATTTACTAAACAAGCCACCAAAACCAAATCCGGCACACCGTTAGAAATTTATTTAGATGAAAAAGATGCCGATAAAATTGAAACCACTTATAAATACACCACACAAATTTTCGATTTTTTTGAACGGGAAATAGGGGTGAAGTACCCTTGGGAAATTTATCGTCAAGTGCCCGTTCGGGATTTTTTGTATTCCGGAATGGAGAATACGACTTCGACTATTTTTGCTCAAGATTTTGTAGTCGATAAAATCGGTTTCAACGACAAAACGTATATCAATGTCAATGCTCATGAATTGGCTCACCAATGGTTTGGTAATCTTATTACGGCACAATCCGGCAAACACCATTGGTTGCAGGAAGGTTTTGCTACCTATTATGCTTTGTTAGCCGAAAAAGAACTTTTTGGCGACGACCATTTTAACTGGGAATTGTATGAAATGGCTGAGCGTTTGCAAAAAGCTTCCAAATCTGATACGATTCCGTTGCTGAATGAAAAAGCGAGTTCACTCACATTTTACCAAAAAGGAGCATGGGCGTTGCATTTTCTTCGTGAACAAATTGGTCCGGAAAACTTTCAAAAAGCAGTGACAACGTATTTGAAAAAATACCGTTTTAAAAACGTCAATACGGATGATTTTTTAAATGAAGTCAAAGCCGTTTCTACTTTTGATACCGAAAATTTTAAACGTATTTGGTTGCAAAATCCCGGTTTTGAAGTCAATCAAGCTCTTATGTTACTTCGAAAAAATGCATTCATGAAGTCGTATTTGGAATTGGTTGACTTACAAAACCAACCTTTTGCGGAGAAGAAAATACTTTTTGAAAACATTTTAAAAACAGAAACTTTTTATCCGCTCAAGGAAGAAGTTGTGTTTCAATTGGCAGAAGTA
This sequence comes from Flavobacterium filum DSM 17961, assembly GCF_000425465.1. GTDB lineage: Bacteria > Bacteroidota > Bacteroidia > Flavobacteriales > Flavobacteriaceae > Flavobacterium > Flavobacterium filum. The sequence continues at coordinate 59,246 of NZ_AUDM01000009.1, forward strand.
CCTTTTGAAGAAAAAGAACCGCTTTTGCAATTGGCCATGAATACCAAAAATCTAAAAGTACGCCAGGCCATTGCCCGAATCATGGTGGAAATTCCAATCGCTTTTCAAGCGAATTATGAAACACTTTTAAACGACGAATCGTATATCACCCAAGAAATTGCTCTTGGTACTTTGTGGCGATTGTTCCCCGAAAAACAAACTACATATTTAAATCAATCCAAAGAGTGGGTCGGATTTAACGATAAAAATTTGCGAATACTTTGGCTGACCTTAGCTTTGATGACTGAAAATTACGAAAACACCAACAAAGTCAATTTTTACGATGAATTGTTGGATTACAGTTCTTCAAAATATGAGAGTTCCATTCGTCAAAATGCCTTAACCAATTTGTTGTTTCTCAATCCGAATGATCAAAATATTTTACGTAATTTGGTGAATGCTATTACACACCACAAATGGCAATTTACGTTATTCGCACGCAATCAAATAAGAGAATTGCTCAAAACGGAACGACACAAAAAATACTTTCAGGAACTTTTACCGAGTTTAAATGCGGCGGAGCAAATTCAATTGAGAAGGTTGCTAGAAAACTAACCCATCATCGAAATCACCTCCGATTTCAGATAACTAATGGCCACTAAACTCGGCGATTGTTTGTCTAATAAATCGCTTAAAATTGTTTCCCGAAGTTTGTGTGATGATTCGATTTTATCGCTCATTGCCGTTTTGCGAATATTTTGAATAATCGTGTTTTTGGCCGTTGTAATCACGGTCCAACAGTCTTCCGTCAAGTAAATTTGTTGCGTCAAATTGTGCTCAAATTCTTGTTCGATTTGATTGATTAAGAAATTTTCATAATCGTTTTTATCATCAGAAAACGGAGCCACACGAATCAATAATTTAGAAGGATTCACACGTTCCAAAAACAAAACCATGCGTTCATAGGCTTGCAAACGCAAGGGTAAAGCTTCTTTTTTGGTTTCTTTCATCAATAAAAACCGACGTCTGTTTTCTTCGTTTTTGGTGTGCGTTTGAAAAAAATAAAACGCTACACCTCCTGTAATTAAGGCAGGTAAAGTATACGCTAAAAGTTCAATTATTTTGTTGGTTTCCATAGTTTTATTATTTTTTTTAGGAGCTTTTTCCCGCTTTACGTTCCAAAATTTTTCCACAACATCTTTTTTTCTAAAGGCAAAAAAAGAGCTCCTTCCAGTCGCTTTTTTTACCAAGAAAAAATAGAAGTTGCCAAAAAATGTTTTCCACTTCAATCGGGGCTAGAACGTTTAGTGCAAAAATAGAATTTTAGTTGATAAATCGTAATAATATTTTTTAGGAATTACTGTAAACCTGACAGGTTTCAAAAAAAACCTGTCAGGTTTACTAACCAATCAGATTTACTTGTCTTGCAATCAAAAATTAGTTGATAAATCGTAACAATTTTAATTGTAATAAATCAGAAGTAAACTTATTTTTGGACTTTGAACCTGACAGGTTTCAAAATACCTGTCAGGTTTAACTACGAACAGAAATTTATATGATACAAGAATATATCAATCAACTCAACGATGCCCAACGTGCACCGGTTCTCCAAAAAGACGGCCCTATGATTGTCATTGCCGGTGCCGGCTCCGGAAAAACACGAGTGTTAACGATGCGAATTGCTTATTTGATGAGTTTGGGTGTAGATGCGTTTAACATTTTATCGCTCACATTTACCAATAAAGCCGCTCGTGAAATGAAAAAACGTATTGCGGATATTGTGGGAAACAACGAAGCCAAAAACCTTTGGATGGGTACGTTTCACTCCGTTTTTGCTAAAATTCTTCGCATTGAAGCGGATAAATTGGGCTATCCGAGTAATTTTACCATTTATGATACGCAAGACAGTGTGCGGTTGATTGGTGCCATCATCAAAGAAATGCAACTCGACAAAGATATTTACAAACCAAAGCAAGTGTTGGGTAGAATTTCCTCCTATAAAAACTCGCTAATCACCGTTAAAGCCTATTTCAACAATCCTGAATTGCAAGAGGCGGATGCTATGAGTAAAAAACCACGTTTGGGTGAAATTTATCACAACTATGTTGAACGTTGTTTCAAATCTGGAGTGATGGATTTTGACGATTTATTACTTAAAACCAATGAATTATTGAGCCGTTTCCCGGAAGTGTTGGCCAAATACCAAGACCGTTTTCGCTATATTTTGGTGGATGAGTACCAAGATACCAACCATTCGCAGTATTTGATTGTTCGGGCGTTGTCAGATCGTTTTCAAAACATTTGTGTGGTGGGAGATGATGCTCAAAGTATTTATGCGTTTCGGGGTGCCAACATCAATAACATTTTGAATTTTCAAAAAGATTATGCCGATGTGCAAACGTTTCGACTGGAACAAAATTACCGTTCCACCAAAAACATTGTAGAAGCAGCCAATTCCATCATCGATAAAAATAAAACCAAACTCGACAAAGTGGTTTGGACACACAACCAAGACGGACCTAAAATAAAAGTCAATCGCAGCATTACCGATGGAGAAGAAGGACGTTTTGTGGCTTCCACCATCTTTGAAGAAAAGATGCGAAACCAAATGAAAAATGGGGAATTCGCTATTTTGTATCGCACCAATGCTCAATCCCGTGCTATGGAAGATGCCTTGCGAAAACGTGACATTCCGTACCGAATTTACGGTGGATTATCGTTTTACCAACGTAAAGAAATCAAAGATGTGTTGAGTTATTTACGTTTGATTATCAACCCAAAAGACGAAGAAGCATTGGTTCGGGTCATCAATTATCCCGCACGTGGAATCGGGGATTCCACCATTGAAAAATTAACAGTGGCGGCAAATCATTACAAACGTTCCATCTTTGAAGTGATGGAAAATATTGATAAGATTGACCTCAAACTCAACTCCGGAACCAAGCAAAAATTGGAAGATTTTGTGATGATGATTAAAAGTTTTCAGGTCATCAACGAAAATCAGGATGCATTTTATTTGGCTGAACATGTGACGAAAAAAACCGGATTGATTCAGGAATTGAAAAAAGACGGCACACAGGAAGGCATTCAACGCATTGAAAATATTGAAGAATTACTCAATGGTATCAAAGACTTTATTGAAGGGCAAAAAGAAATAGACGGTGCACGTGGTGCCTTATCAGAATTTTTAGAAGATGTAGCTTTAGCAACCGATTTAGACAAGGACACCGGCGACGACGACCGTGTGGCATTAATGACCATTCACCTAGCGAAAGGATTAGAATTTCCAACGGTTTTTATCGTGGGAATGGAAGAAGATTTATTTCCAAGTGCGATGAGTTTGAACACCCGAAGCGAATTGGAAGAAGAACGCCGTTTGTTTTATGTTGCTTTGACACGTGCGGAACATCAAGCGTATTTAACTTACGCACAATCCCGTTACCGTTGGGGGAAATTAATGGATAGTGAACCTTCGCGTTTTATTGAAGAAATTGACGACCGATATCTGGAATTTGTGAGTCCGGTTGAAACAGGTTATCGATACAAACCGATGATTGACACCGACATTTTTGGTGATATTGATAAATCAAAATTACGATTAGCGAAACCTACAAACGGAACGCCACCTAAACGATATGGTGAAGAACCGACATCCACTGTCCGAAAATTAAAACCGGTTTCTGGAAATGCACCCAGTGGAAATAACTTGTTTGATTCCAAATTAATTCCCGGAAATATTGTGATGCACGAACGTTTTGGAAAAGGTGAAGTCCTCAACTTAGAAGGCGTTGGAGCCGACAAAAAAGCTGAAATCAAATTTGAAGTGGGTGGAATTAAGAAGTTGTTGCTGCGTTTTGCGAAACTGGATGTCATTGGATAAAGTTTAAAAGTTTAAGTGTTTAAAAGTTTAAAAGGTTTTGGGCACTTAGTTTTCAAAACAAAGTATTTACCCAATCTTGTCATTCCGAAAGGAGGAAACTCTTAAATAAAGAAAAATTAATAATACGATATAGAAAAAACCCTTAGTACCTTAGTACCACAGCACCTTAGAACCTTAAAGATGAAATATACCCGTTTAACCAAAGAACAATTCGAAGCCCTCCACCAAGAATTCGCTAATTTTTTAGCCACTCAATCCATTGATAAAAAAGAATGGGATGAATTAAAAATGAATAAACCCGAAGTAGCCGAACAAGAACTCGATGTGTTTTCGGATTTGATTTGGGAAGGTGTTTTGGCACAAACGAAATATGTAGAGCATTTTTCAAAAAATCATATTTTTCTATTCCATTTTTTGGAAACCGAAGTAAAATCGATTGTGTTGAAAACCTTGGAACCCGAAGTTGATTTTATGACTTCCAAAGGATTGGAATGGATGGTCAATAATTTATTTACCGATGCCATTGACATTCATGTGGGACGAAAAGAATACCAAGGCGAACGAAATGCCGCCATTTTTGACATCATCCAACAAGGAGCAATTTTAAGCGACGGACAATTGTACCAACAAATTGATAACATCGTAAACGCAAAGTAACCTCAGTACCTCAGTACCTTAGCCACTTAGAACCTTAGCACCTATAAAAAATGAACGTCCAAAACAAAATTCAATCCCTTCGTGAAACTCTTAACCAACACAACCACAACTATTATGTGTTGGATAAACCCACCATTTCTGATTTTGAATTTGATCAGTTATTGAAAGAATTGCAAGATTTGGAAAACCAACATCCTGAGTTTTTTGATGAAAATTCGCCAACGCAACGCGTAGGTGGGAGCATCACCAAAAATTTCAATACGGTGGTACACGAACATCGGATGTATTCGTTGGATAATTCTTATTCTACGGAAGATTTGATGGATTGGGAAGTTCGTATCCAAAAGATTTTAGGGAATGTTGATTTGGACTATACCTGCGAATTAAAATACGATGGTGCTTCTATCAGCATCACCTATGAAGAAGGAAAATTGACAAAAGCGGTCACACGAGGCGATGGATTTCAAGGCGATGAAGTGACCAATAACATCAAAACCATTCGTTCGATTCCTTTGCAATTAAAAGGAAATTATCCACCGAAGTTCGATATTCGAGGCGAAATCATTTTGCCTTTTGCCGGATTTGAAAAAATGAATCAGGAATTGATTGAAATAGGCGAAACACCTTATTCTAACCCCAGAAATACCGCTTCGGGAAGTTTAAAATTGCAAGATAGTACTGAAGTAGCTAGACGTCCATTAGAATGTTTGTTGTATTTTATTGTGGGGAATAATTTGCCGTTTCAAACACAATTTGAAGGCTTACAAGCCGCACGGGACTGGGGATTTAAAGTTCCTTCGCAATCCAAACTGGCCAAAAACATGCAGGAAGTATTGGATTATATTGCCTATTGGGATGTTCACCGTCACGATTTACCCTATGAAACCGATGGAGTGGTGATTAAAGTCAATAGTTTGCAATACCAAGACGAGTTGGGTTATACGGCTAAATCGCCTCGCTGGGCTATGGCCTATAAATTTAAGTCGGAGCAAGTTTCTACACGACTAAATTCCATTTCCTATCAAGTGGGTAGAACAGGTGCGATTACCCCGGTGGCGAATTTAGAACCGGTACAATTAGCCGGAACGATTGTGAAAAGAGCTTCGTTGCACAATGCCGACCAAATTGAAAAATTAGACATTCGCATTGGTGATAAAGTTTTTGTAGAAAAAGGGGGTGAAATTATCCCCAAAATTGTTGCGGTTGCCGAGCGTGGCAATGAAACTGAACCTACGTACTACATCACGCATTGTCCTGAATGTCAAACGAAGTTGGAACGCAAAGAAGGCGAAGCCAATCATTATTGTCCGAATTTTTATGGTTGTCCGCCGCAGATTATTGGACGTATTCAGCATTACATCACTAGAAAAGCGATGGATATTGAAGGATTGGGCGGTGAAACGGTGGCATTGCTTTATCAAAATGGTTTAGTGAAAAATTATGCCGATTTATATGATTTAAAAATCGAACAAATTCTTCCGTTGGAGCGAATGGCTCAAAAAAGTGCGGAGAATTTGATTAACGGAATTGAAAAATCCAAAGAAGTTCCGTTTGAACGGGTTTTATATGCGTTAGGTATTCGGTATGTAGGTGAAACCGTTGCTAAAAAATTAGCCAAACATTACAAAAATATTGATGCCATTGCCACCGCCAGTATAATGGATTTGATTTTGGTGGATGAAATTGGAGATAAAATTGCTCAAAGTGTTATTGAGTTTTTTGAAAACCAGGACAATTGCGACACGATTGACCGATTGAAAACGGCCGGTGTACAAATGGCTATTGACGAATCGAAATCTACGGTGGTGAGTGCCATTTTGGAGGGAAAAACCTTTGTGGTATCAGGAGTTTTTGAAAAATTTTCGCGTGATGATTTAAAGAAAGCCATCGAAGACAACGGCGGAAAAGTAGGAAGTTCCATTTCAGCTAAAACCGATTATGTAGTTGCCGGTGCGAATATGGGACCAGCCAAATTAGAAAAAGCGAATCAATTGAAAATTCCGATTATTAGCGAAGATGATTTTTTGGGGATGATTAATAATTAAGGTAATTGAAAGTTAGATTTATTAAATTTTTAAGGAAAATTTTATTAATTTGTAAATAAATTAATAATGTTGTATGAATTGGTTGCTATTTAGTAGTTAGTAAACAGCTTAGTAGAAGCGTTGAAAAAATACGCAAATTAAACTGTTTCTAATGTTACTAAACAAAGTAATAAAGTGAAATTATTAGTAAGAGGATTACCTATTACACCTTAAAAACGTAACAACTTAATACAAAATATAATGCTTAAGGAGAAGATGTGAGGAGGAATTAGGTTGTATTATTTTTATGAACAACATTAATCTCGCATCATCATAAAATTGGTTACACTGTAATTGTTATCAGTTGAATACTCTTTAGCTGTATCATCAAAAAAAGTTTTTTCCTTGTACTTAGTGAAGTAATCAACAGTATATTTTACAAAATCTTCTTTGTTAGAAGGTACTACTAAAAATACGTGCTCATTGTTGCCAATCATCGTAGTGTGCCCAGTGACAGTTTCTTTAAATTCTAAAGCTTCTTGATAAGTCATAATAAAATATTTAACTGTGAAAATCAAAAGTAAGAAAAATTAACTAATTTAGCAAAAAGCCGATTTGCTAACAGCGGTTTTGCAATATGCAGAGCTTCAGCATAACAGAATCAACAGTTTTTACTTGTGGCATACAAAAATATAAACAATTGGCTTATCGAGTTCCTTACCTAGCAAAGCTATAAAACGTTGGTGGTTATGATAAAGTAGAAAAGACGTAACTTTAACATCTTGGACTAACTATGGATTACAAAGATACTTTTGGTGTAAATAGTTCCATTTCTCTACACATTCTATTTATTTCTTGTTCTATGTATTTCTCATTTTTATAACTTAATAAACCAACAGGATAAAAATTAAAAAGTGATTCAAAAACTTCTCCTTTTCTATCGTTAAAATAGTCAATATCGTTTTTTGTTACTTTACCAACATAACTATTACTTAATGTTCTTATTTCACCAAATATTCTATTATTAATACTTTTTAAATAAGTATCAATATGAGATTCTTTATCAAATAAATTTTGCCAATATAAAAAATGGTTAATTTCAGAAACTATAAAATTAGAAGAATATTTATCATCTATAGTTTCAAACTTTTCTGAAGAAGGATTGTATTTTATGATTACTTTATTATCAACGAAGTTCTTGTTGAACTCAATAATATTAAGTGTAGCAAGTTCAATATTTTCTTTATGAGGAGAAATAGAAAAGTCAAAATCAGAACGTAAAATAATAAATTCACACATAATTAAAATTTTAAAACACAAATATATTATATAAATTGCATTAAAAATATAAGCAATGAGTAAAACAATCGAAATCAAAAAAGTACATATTAGAAATTTATTTTTATCATTAATTTTAGGTTTCGTCATTTTATACGGATTAGAGCACTTTGGAAATTTTAGTTATCTTCCTGATGCACCAACTGAATACAGTAGTGATGGTAGAATAAAAGCGGTGGTTGAAGTTCCATACTCGACAAAAATTTTACGAATTAATTTTGACTCATATTTCGGCAAAAGAATAGAAACTAATGGAAATGGTTTTGATTTATATGATTTACATTATTCAGACACGGATTTCAATAAGTATTCCACTAAAAGTTATTACTATACACAAGCAGCAATAAAAGATTACAAATTTGGAATATATATTTCCTTAGGTTTATTTATTATTTCTCTATTTTTCACAAACTTTAAAATTAAATTAACATAATGAAAAAGCGATTAATTGTAATATCAAGTTTCTTATTTATATCTTGTTTTACAGAACCAAAAAAAGCTGAAGAAAAAGAGGACAAAATCGAGAATGTAATTGTTGAAAAAGAAGTTGAAGAAATTGAATATGCTCAACCGTTACAAATAGAATCAAAAATTAGTGGCGAAGATTTTGCAAAAAGTATTTTAATAAAAACATTTGACTCCAATTCTGAAATATACAATCATTATGATGGTTGTGGATGTTATTTTGCAAGTACTAAAGAGGATTTTTATGCAGGAGATAAAAATGTATTTTTTGGAACATTTTTGGGAGAAAAAGACTCAAATATTGAATTATTAATAAATGACAAAACCGAAAGATTATTTTTTGATGGTAAAGATGAAGTTGATTCTGAAGTATATTATAAATATACAAATTCTCAACACGAAGCTCTTATTAAATTAAAAAAAGAAAACATAGAATCTGAAGAAGGATTATACTTATCAGGAGGTATAATTGTTGATAAAATTTACGTGTCAGGGCTTTTTGGCAGATGTGGATGCTAAAAAATAGTAATTGTACAGCAACACTATACTAAAATCATTCTTTTTACTAAGAAAAAAAAGCCAATTAATTAAAAATTACAGTTATTACTCAGGAGGTTTTTTTATAGACGATTAACAATTAGCTCAATATTTTAAAAGTAAATTTTAGTCTGGAAAATTTATAGAAAAAGTAAAAACATTTAATAAAAATTTATTATGATGCGTTTAAGGGAAGAATTAGATTTAAATAGAATTTATGGAGAAGATATTTCTATTGAAGAAATAATTGAGCATAAAATTAAACCTTATAAATTTACCCCAAAATATATAGAAAAATATATAGAAAAATATTATATAGGTGCATATAAGTTTTTAAACTCTCCAAAATATTTAACTATTCAACCTTTATATAAAAGATTTTTAGAAGGTGTTGAAGATAAAGGTTTTAAAGAATGGTTTATTAAAGATGTTCACGAGTTTGTATTTACTGAGACGACCCAATTTTGGAAATAATTTGACAGTTAGAATAATTTAAAAATAAATTTGAAAAATTAAATCATATTTCTTCTTTGTAAATAGAAATATCTGAGGAATAATTCCTTAACAGCACAATTCCCTAGCCCGTATTGCAGCAAAAATCTTTGTGCCGTTGCGGTTTAGTTTTTCTTAAAATGGGGAAGCGACCAACGGAAGCTCTCCCGATTTTTGTAGAAAAACAAACCGGAACAAACAAAATTGTAGCGGAAAGACGGAAAAGCTACTAAACAATAAACGAATGAAAAATTTTTCTACATTTGGGGCATGAATAACGTGAAGCCTTCCATTTTTTTATATTTTGCCTCCAGTATAATTGTACTGTTATCCGTTATTTTTAAATGGGAAGAACTGGAATTTTATGTAAAACCGATGGTGGTTCCTTCCATAATGTTTTACTATTTACAGTACCGTTTCAGGAGGGTGAATAATTGGTTGATCATTTCACTTATTGCCTGTTTTGTGGGCGATATGATGTTGTTGATTAATGATAATATCCCCATTTATTATGCCTTGGTTTGTTTCTTTATATGCTATGTGATTTTAATTTTTTATGGTATAAAAGACAGAATTCCTCAGCAATTTTCATGGATTTCTCTATTTCAAATCATTATTGGAATAGGTGCTTTGGTGTATGTTTTGTATTCCATCATCGATTTGATTGAACCCAACGGAATAATCAGTTATGGGATGTTCGTAATTTATGGACTTTCCCTGTTGTTGTTGACCGAAATTGCCTTGTACAACTTTTTCTCAGAAGCATCAAAACAAGCGTTGTATTTTTCAATCATGGCCTTAAGCATTGTAATTTCGGATGTTTTTTACGCATTTTACCATTTTATTGAACCGATTGAAATGTTTCATTACATTAATGTCTTTTTTCAATTGGCTACCTATTATTGCATTGTTTCCTACTTTTTGGTACGAAACGATCGTCCATCTAAATTTAGTAGGGTAGAAGAATAAATCATTCGTGTTTTTTCGTATATTTGCACGCAATTTAACTACAAATTGCAACATGAACGCACACACCACTAAAATCATCGGTGAAGGATTGACCTACGATGATGTTCTGCTGATTCCCAACTATTCTGAAGTTTTGCCCCGAGAGGTCAGTATTCAATCTAAATTTTCAAGAAATATTACGCTAAATGTTCCTATTGCTTCGGCTGCGATGGATACGGTTACCGAGAGCTCCATGGCGATTGCGATGGCTCAAGAAGGCGGAATAGGCGTTTTGCACAAAAACATGACCATTGAACAACAAGCCACTAAAGTCAGAAAAGTAAAACGTGCTGAAGCCGGAATGATACTCGATCCGGTAACGTTACCTTTGACAGCAACGGTTGGCGATGCTAAATCGGCTATGCGTGAGTTTAGTATTGGCGGTATTCCCGTGGTGGATGAAAATGGCATTTTGAAAGGGATTGTGACCAATCGTGATTTGCGTTTTGAAAAAATTAATTCGCGTTCGATTTTGGAAGTGATGACGTCTGAACATCTGGTTACTGCTGCCGAAGGAACTACCTTGCAAGAAGCAGAAGGCATTTTGCAGCAAAATAAAATTGAAAAATTACCGGTAGTCGATAACCAATTCAAGCTAATAGGTTTGATTACGTTTCGAGATATTACGAAGCTGAATCAAAAACCGATTGCGAACAAAGATAAATTTGGTCGTTTGCGAGTAGCAGCTGCACTTGGTGTAACGGCAGATGCGTTGGAACGTGCTACTGCTTTGGTAAATGCCGGTGTAGATGCGGTAATTATCGATACGGCTCACGGACATACACAAGGTGTTGTGACGGTTTTAAAACAAGTGAAAGCGAAATTCCCGGATTTGGATGTGGTGGTGGGTAACATTGCTACTCCGGAAGCCGCCAAATATTTGGTTGAAAACGGTGCAGATGCGGTTAAAGTGGGTATCGGACCGGGTTCTATTTGTACGACGCGAGTGGTGGCCGGTGTTGGATTTCCACAGTTTTCTGCGGTGTTGGAAGTGGCAGCAGCGATAAAAGGCAGCGGCGTTCCCGTGATTGCCGATGGCGGAATTCGGTATACGGGTGATATTCCAAAAGCGATTGCTGCCGGTGCAGATTGTGTAATGTTGGGTTCATTATTAGCCGGAACCAAAGAATCGCCGGGAGAAACCATTATTTTTGAAGGAAGAAAATTCAAATCGTATCGTGGAATGGGTTCGGTGGAAGCGATGCAGGAAGGGTCAAAAGACCGATATTTTCAAGATGTAGAAGACGATGTGAAGAAATTAGTACCAGAAGGCATTGTGGGTCGCGTACCGTACAAAGGAGAATTAAACGAAAGTATGCAGCAGTTTATTGGTGGACTTCGTGCCGGAATGGGTTATTGCGGAGCAAAAGATATTCCGACTTTACAAGAAACAGGAAGATTCGTGCGAATTACAGCCAGTGGAATAGGGGAAAGCCACCCACACAATGTAACGATTACAAAAGAAGCTCCGAATTATTCGAGGTAGAAAGATTATTTATGAAAAGTCTTGCTGACTTGGGTTGTTTTTTTTGGACATAAATTGTCTAGTTCTAAATATTCGATATTGATTATTAGAAAAAAACTAAAAACAACATTAAAAAGTTTGTTACTGTTTTTAGTTTTTTTAATTATTTAATACATTTGAATATTAAATATTCCCTTGTTATATTGTTTTATTATTTTTTTTAGTTAAATTTTTTCAGTTAAGATTTAAGCTCCCCCAAAAATAGTACAGTTTAAAAGTAGAAAAAAAAGTATTAATTTTAAACTGTCAATATGAATAAGAGTAAATTCATTCCGACCCAAATTGCCTAGATTTTAAAAGAATTTGAACTTGGCAAAGATGCAGAGACTCTATCACGGGAGTATGGAGTTAGCAAAGCAACCTTTTATAAATGGCGTCAACGCTATGGTGGTATGGAAGCCAGTGAACTCAAACGCATTAAGCAATTAGAGGAAGAGAACACGAAGTTAAAACGCATGTATGCGGATTTGGCCTTAGAGTTAGATATGGCAAAATACATCATTGAAAAAAAGCTTTAAAGCCTTGTCGCAAAAGAGTAATCGTTAAGGATTTAATTTTACGTTATCCTCAAGGCATCAGCAAGGCGTGCCGTCTTTTAAGAACCAGCAGGAGCTCATTAAAGTATCAATCAAAGAAAAATGATTTAACTTTAATAGAGCACTTAACCTCTTTGAGTGAAGCTCATCCACGGGAAGGATTTTGGAAGAGTTATTATAGACTTCGCAACAAGGGAGAAAAAGTCAATCATAAACGGCTCCATCGCGTTTACAAACAGATGGGACTACCTTTACGTAGAAAGGTAAAGAAAAGATTACCAGCCAGAGTAAAAGAAGCTATTGTTATACCAACTAATTACACCCATACTTGGAGTATTGATTTTATGAGCGATGCATTGAGTAATGGTAGTAAGTTTAGATCTTTTAATGTGATGGATGACTTTAACTGGGAAATACTTCACATTGAAATTGATTATAGCTTAAAGAGCAGTAGAGTGATTTGGGTTTTGAATCGATTGATTAACAAATATGGGAAACCACAAAAAATAAGAATGGATAATGGTCCGGAATTTATTGCAAAATTAGCCCAAGAATGGAGTGAAATGCACCAAATTGAGTTCAAATATATTCAGCCAGGAAAGCCAACCCAAAATGCACTAATAGAGCGATTTAATAAAACCTATCGCAACGGTGTTTTAGATGCTTATTTATTTGATTCCTTAGATGAAGTAAGAGAACTTACAGACCAATGGATAAATGATTATAATCTTTATAGACCACATGAATCATTAGGAGGATTAAGTCCTGTAAAATATAGAGAACAGTCTATTGTTCATGGGTTTCATTCCGCTACGCTTCATTCAACCCATGAACAATATCAAAAACATGTTTATGTGGAATAAATTTTATAATTTAGAACTGTACTAAAAATGGGGAGTCTACAAAAAATTAATTAATAATCAATTTAGAAATATAATTTTCATTTTCAGAAATAGCTTTTATTATATAAATTCCCTTAGGAATTTCATTAATTCTAATGTAATTATTTACTACTAATTTGTTATATACTTCCTTCCCTAATAAATCAAAAATCATAATTCTTTTAACTCTCATTTGATCTGACCAATTTATTATATCATTACTAGGGTTTGGTGAAAATGCAAAAATATTGTTCTTAATATTGTTATCTAAAACTGAAAGTGTTGTATTATTAATGTAAAATTTGATTGTTTTTTTTGTTGTGTAACTTGCAGTAACAAAATCAATTTTATTGTCGTTATTTAAATCTCCAAAACTTAAATTCTGGTAATATGCTAAATCTCCTACTAGTGTTTCAATAATAATTTTGTTGTCAAAAGTTGAACCGTTTCCTAGAAAATAGAAAATTTTTTCATTTTGTAGAGATAGATTGGTAGAGAACCCAACGATATCTAAATATCCATCGTTATTTATATCTGATATACTTAAAGATTTTATTAATTCATTGTCTATATTTATTGGAGGTAGAAAAGTTCCATTTCCATTATTTTTAATTAATGAAATATTTTGATTACCAGAATAACTTGATGATATAATATCTAAATCATTATCATTATCAATATCAGCTAAATCAATATTATTTAATGAAATTGAATTTTGGATCAAATAATTGTTAAAATTTCCAATACCATCATTTTTTAACCAATTAATTCTAGAATATTCATTAGAGATAATGACTATGTCTATATGTCCATCATTGTCAAGGTCTCCACATTTGATTTTGTATAAACTATTTCCAGAAAGTGGGGATAGAATATTTTCCAAAGGTTGAAAATTAAAATTTCCACTATTAACCAATTTAATTAAATTAGTATTTATATAATGATAAGATAATATAATATCTTTATTACCATCATTATTAATATCAACTACTTCAATATCTCCAGCCACAATTGTTAATGGTAAACTTAAAACTAAATCAAAAGTTTCATCTCCATTATTTTTATATACTTCTAAACCAAAATTATTGACACAAATAACATCTAAAAAATTATCATTATTAATATCACTTATTTCTAAATCATGAACACTTAATGTCATAATATTTGAACTAATTAATTTCTGTGATGAAAAGACATTATTTCCTAAATTTTTATTCCAAACTACTGAACCTAAAGCCGAAATTACATCATTCATTCCATCATTATTCAAATCAGCAATTTTTGCTGTCCTTCCATTACTAAAGTAGAAATTGATTATATTTTCTTTAAAAATTCCTACATCATTTTTTTTAAAAATTGATAGTTTCTGTCTTGAAGAGTTATTTAATTCGTATGATGAACTTATAATTTCATAAATATCATCATTATTAATATCTTCTACTACAAATTCCTTTGGATTAAAAATATTATTTGTAATTAGAAGTAGACTAGAAAATATGCCATTATTATTTTTATACCAGCCTATTTTATCATTAGTATATGTTGATATAACAACATCTAGTAATCCGTCGTAATCAAAATCAACTGCTTTAACTTGAAATGGATCACTTATATTATTATCAATAATTATAGAATTTGTAGAAAATATATTACCATTTAAATTTAATACATATTTAATATTATCTTGATAACTCGAGGAAAAAATTATATCGAAATATGAATCATTATTAATATCAATAAAGTCAAAACCTGTACCGTTATCAGCAGATCCTGTAATATAGTTTGGTGTACTGAAATTTGAACCATTAATATTCTTTACCCAAAATATACCACCATCATTTTGTCCACTTATGATATCTAAAAAACCATTATTGTCTAAATCCTTTAATACCAGTCTATTAATTCCAGAGGATACGGTATAAATAATTTCTTGATTTGAAAAATTTCCATCACCATTATTTCTGAATATGCTAACATTCTTATGGTTAAAAGAACCTACTATGATATCATTATCTCCATCATTGTCTATATCTAAAGAAACTATAGATCTGGGATTATCAATAGTTGAATTAATTATTATTGATAGACTAAAATTAAAATTACCTAAATTTTTAAACCAAAATAATTTATCTTCAAATCCACTGACTACAATAATATCATTTAATCCATCGCTATCTAAATCAGAGCAAGTAATTTCATAATTAGAACTAAAATTTGCTTGAGTATTTTCATAAATTATCTGTCTTTGATAATATTGAATGTCTCCATTAATATTTTTATAAAATATTATTGAATTACTATTACTAGAACCAACAATAACCTCTTTAAAACCATCATTATCTAAATCTGATGTTACTATTGAAGTTACATCAGAGGAATGGTGTGTGCCATCAATTAATATATTTTCATTACTAAAATTAATTTGTGCATTTAATTGTATAGCTGTCAAAAAAAATAAAAAGATAATTTTTCTCATATATATAAAACTTTTCACCGTTAATAATAAAAATTTATAACTTATATTTTATTGTTTTGAATGAATCAACTTGTAAATGTAATCATTTTAGCTGGAATTAATAACTTTTTTATAAAAAAACAATAGATTTTTTGATAAATTAATACAGATATCTTTAACAGTCCTTTTTTCAAAATTAAATCATTCTTAAAATCAATTTAGGTATTTTTTAAGTTTATATTTTTAGTTAATTTTTTAGAATAGTTAACAATTATGTTTATCTTGATAAATATTATAGATGATTATTATTTTTTAAATAAACCATTCATTTTTATTATTTTGTAATTAATCAAATTCATTTAAAGATTTTCATATTGAAAAATAAGTACAATTTTTAGCCATTATTAATGTAAAAATTTAATAGAAAACCTTACAACGAAAAGCGGGATAAGCTCCTAAAAAACACAAAACTATTCTTCCACCTTCCACACAAATTTCTTGTGCGTATGCGGAAAGCCTTCTCGCTCATAAAAAGCATGGGCTTGTACACGTTTAAAGCCGGAAGTGACTTCTATTTGTAGCAAATTATTTTGTTTAGCGAGGGTTTTTAATGCATCGAGCAGTTGTTTACCAATTTGCTGACTTCTATATTTTTCATCCACAAACATTTCCTGAATTTCGCCTACCAAACCACCGTGATGAATCAAATTTTGCACATGACAACTCAAGAATCCAACGGGTTGATGATTGATTTCAGCTAATAGAAAAATATGTTTGGGATGAGCAAGATTTTCCAAAAAAATAGCAAGTTGCTTCTCTTTTGGAAAAATATGGTTTTCAAGGGCGTTGATGAAATCATAGACTTGGTCAAAATCATCAGCAACAACAGGACGAATGATGCAAGCCATATTATCTTTTTTCAATCGATTCCAATTCCGCTTTATCAGGATAGTTGAGAATTGAAAGCACAATCGGCTCTTGTTTTATGGTTTTTCCTTCGATACGGTAGCGTTTGGCATTGCCCACTTTTACATTACTTTGACTGAAATCTACTTCGCCGTGGGTCAGCGTATTTTTGATATCGATGGTGTCAATCCATGTTTCAGCCAATACGAGCGATGCTTTTTCGGAATAGTGAAAGGGCTTGGTACGAATGTCTTTCAACACACGGCAATTGGGCAAATAACAAAATGAAACCCCTCTGGATTCAGCTTTTGCACCCAAAAAGTACACCAAAAAAATGACGCCAATCAATAAACCAAATAGAAAAAAAGCAAGCCGTTGATAGAATTTCATGATACTAAATTAAGCCACAAAAATACGGACAAATTCCTTAAAATACAATCAAATTAATGTCGCTGTTGGGTAAATCAAACCAATCGCCAATCGCTTTGTTGGTTAGAATACCATGGTAAAAGTAGAGTCCGTTTTTCAAGCCACGGTTACAACGAATGGCACTTTCCACACCGCCGTCTTCCGCAATTTGAATCAAATATGGGGTCAAAATATTACTAATGGAAAGCGAAGCCGTTTTGGAATACCGCGACGGAATATTCGGCACACAATAATGTATCACGTTGTTTTTGATGAACGTAGGTTTTTCGTGCGTAGTGATTTCAGAGGTTTCAAAACAACCGCCGGTATCAATACTCACATCGACAATTACGGCTCCTTTTTTCATGTGTTCCACCATGGTTTCGGTCACCACCACAGGCGTGCGGTTTTGTCCACGCATGGCCCCAATCGCTACATCACAACGGCGTAAGGCTTTTAGCAAACCTTTTGGTTGAATGGTAGAAGTAAAAATCGGATGTTTTAAATTGTTTTGTAAACGACGCAATTTAGTAATGGAGTTGTCAAACACTTTGACGTTAGCTCCCAAACCAAGTGCGGTTTTTGCGGCAAATTCGCCAACGGTTCCTGCACCAATAATTACGACATCAGTAGGAGCAACGCCGGTGATGTTGCCAAAAAGTAAGCCTTTTCCAAATTGGTTGTTAATCATCAATTCGGCAGCGATTAAGATGGAAGCGGTTCCTGCAATTTCGCTGAGTGATTTTACGGCAGGGTAGGAGCCATCATCGTCTTTAATGAATTCAAACGCAAAGGCAGTAATTTTTTTCTTGGCTAATTTTTCAAAATATTCTTTTTTTCTCGTTTTCAGCTGAATCGCCGAAATGATAATTGTATTGGGATTGATGATTTCAATTTCTGCAGAAGTAGGCGGTTCTACTTTCAAAATCATGGGACAACCGAATACTTTTTTCGGATCTTGGGTAATTTCTGCCCCGGCATCACTGTATTCTTTGTCGGAATAACTCGCACTTTCTCCGGCTCCAGATTCAATTAACACGCGATGACCGTGTGATACTAATGAATTGACGGCATCCGGTGTCAAACAAATCCTGCGTTCCTGATAGGAAGTTTCTTTTGGAATTCCAATGTACAATTCACTTTTGTGTCGTGCGACTTCCAATTTTTCTTCCTGAGGAAGTAATTGTTGTTTTGAAAAAGGAGTAAGCGGCATAAACGATGCTAAAAAAATTAGTGTCTAAGTTAGGAATTATTTTGGAAATAGAAAGTGGAATAGTTTAAACATTTATTTTTTGAGATTTTTTTTAAACCATTAAGGCATTAAGATTCATTAAGGAGGTTGAAAATAATTACATTAAAGTTAATATTCTATTTCCATTTTCTAAAATTTCAATCGTAATCACACTATGTTTTTCAGGAATGAGGTTTGGAATTTTTTCTGCCCATTCAATAAAACACCAATGACCGGAATACAAATAATCATCTATACCAAAATCTAGGGCTTCGGTTTCATTTTTAAGTCGATATACATCAAAATGATAGACCAATCCACTTGGGATTTCGTATTCATTTACCAATGAAAATGTTGGGCTGGAGGTTGCGTTTTGTACGCCAAGAGCTTTGGATAATGCTTTAATAAAAGTGGTTTTTCCGGCACCCATTTGTCCGTTAAAAAGAATCACTTTTTCCGGATGTTGGTGGAGAATTTCTTGAGCGATTTTGTCTATTTCGTGGAGTTGAAATTGGTATTGCATTTTAGTTTTTCACGTTTAGTGGAACACAAAATTAAATTGAGTGGCAAACTTAGTAAATTTTATCGTCTTAAGTTATCCACTTTTTTTGAGATGGGTTAGGTAATAGCACACAGACCCCGATGATTATCGGGACGAATTGAATTGATTTTCACAGATTTTGATAGCTTCACTATAATAGATAAAGCAGATTCAAATCTTCTAAATTAGCCTTAATCAACCGAAAACCGAAAACCGACAACAGAAAACCGACAACTGACAACCGACAACAGACAACCTCCACTACCTAGGACTCAACACCAAAAACGGCACAATCATTTCTTCCAATGAAATTCCGCCATGTTGGTAAGTATTTCGGTAATAACTCACATAATGATTGTAATTGTTCACATACGCCAAAAACAAATCATTTTTTGCAAAAATAAAAGAGCTACTCATGTTGATTGCGGGTAAACCTATTTTTTTTGGGTCTTTTACGGCATACACATCTTTCTCTTCATAGGTCAAACTACGTCCGGTTTTATAACGAAGGTTGAGACTGGTGTTTTTATCACCAATTACTTTAGATGGATTTTTTACGTTGATGGTTCCGTGATCGGTTGTGATAATCAATTTGAAACCCATTTGTTGCCCAAGTTGAATCATTTCTAACAGGGGAGAATTTTTAAACCAACTTAAGGTTAAGGAACGGTAGGCTTTGTCATTAGAGGCGAGTTCTTTTACCACTTCCATTTCTGTTTTGGCATGAGAAAGCATGTCCACAAAATTATAGACAACGGTAGTTAAGTCGTTGTTTTTTAATCCTTTGAAATTTTCTACTAACTTTTTACCGTCTTTGAAGTTGGTGATTTTGTAGTATTCGCTCTTAATTTTTAGACCTAAACGATTTAATTGAGCTTCTAAAAACTCACCTTCATAAAGGTTTTTTCCACCTTCTTCAACATCATTTTTCCAGTATTGCGGGAATTGTTTTTCCATTTCTAAAGGTGTTAATCCTGAAAAAATGGCATTTCTGGCATATTGTGTTGCAGTGGGTAACATCGCAAAATATGCCATTTCTTTTTCGGGTTTGTAATGGTTGTTGACTACGTTTTCAAACGCTTTCCATTGGTCGTAACGCAAATTGTCTATCACAACAAACAAAATGGGTTTATCTTTTTTTACGATTTCAGGTACCACATATTCTCTGAATAATTTATGTGATAAAACCGGTTTGTCTGTTTTGTCTTCAAACCATTTTTCGTAGTTTTTCTCAATGAATTTTCCAAATTGGCTGTTGGCTTCCGTTTTTTGCGATTCAAGTATGGAAATTAAGCCTTGGTCTTCAATGTTTTCCAATTCAATTTCCCAGAACAATAATTTTTTATATAATTCTACCCAATCGTCGTATGAATTAACCATTGCTAAATCCATTGCAATTTTTCGGAACTCTTTTTGGTAATCCAATGTGGTTTTCTCTGTAACCAAACGCGAATGGTCGAGGTTTTTTTTCAACGCCAATAAAATCTGATTTGGGTTTACGGGTTTTATAAGGTAATCGGCAATTTTAGAACCGATGGCTTCCTCCATGATATGTTCTTCTTCACTTTTGGTAATCATAATGACCGGAATGGAAGATTTTTTTTCTTTCATTTCAGAAAGGGTTTCCAAACCACTCATACCGGGCATATTTTCATCCAAAAAGACAATATCAAATTGATTTTCTTCAAAAACATCAATGGCATCTCTACCGTTGTTACACGTGGTTACATCGTAATTTTTGTTTTCTAAAAAAAGAATATGTGGCTTTAATAAATCAATTTCATCGTCTACCCAAAGGATTTTTATTTTTGTCATCTGTGAAGTTTTTTAAATATTTTGTAGGTTGTATTTTAAATTATTTAGAAATGTGAATTTCGTGCAATTTAACAATTATCGAACGTAAGAAGTATTAAAGTTATTGTAAAAAATCAGTGATTATTTCCATTTTAAAAATCAGTATATTTGTTGCCCAATTAAAAAGTTGTGAGTTACACCAATAAATTAAAAATTTTCAACGACCCTATTTATGGTTTTATTTCCATTCCCGATGAATTGGTTTTTGATTTAATTCAGCATCCATATTTTCAACGTTTACGAAGAATTTCACAAATGGGATTGTCTTATTTGGTGTATCCGGGTGCTCATCATACTCGTTTTCATCATGCGTTAGGAGCAATGCATCTCATGCAAAAAGCAGTTGAAGTTTTACGGTATAAAGGGGTTATCATTAGCAAAGAAGAAGAAACAGCTTTATATGTTGCCATTTTGTTACATGATGTGGGTCACGGTCCTTTTTCGCATGCTTTAGAGCAAAGTATTGTTGAAAATGTGCATCATGAAGAAATTTCCTTATTGATGATGAATCGTTTAAATGATTTTTTTGAAGGTAAATTAACGTTGGCCATTCAGATTTTTAAAGGAGAATACCATCGAAAATTCATGTTGCAATTGATTTCGAGTCAGCTCGATATGGATCGATTGGATTATTTAAAACGGGATAGTTTTTATTCCGGTGTGGCAGAAGGAAACATTAATTCTGACCGATTAATTCAAATGCTTCAAGTTGAAAAAGATGAATTGGTGGTGGAAGAAAAAGCAATTTATTCGGTTGAAAAGTTTTTGATGGCCAGACGATTAATGTATTGGCAAGCTTATTTACATAAAACGAGTTTGGTTGCAGAATTAATCTTGACCAAAGTATTAAAAAGAGCCAAAGAATTGACGCAAAAAGGGATCAAATTGGAAGCTTCTCAGCCGTTGCACTTTTTTTTGAGTCATAAAATAGAATTGGAAGATTTCAATGATGATGTGGTGATGAAATTTTCGCAATTGGATGATTTTGACATTATGAGTGCTTTGAAAAGTTGGCAATTTCATGATGATTTTATCTTGAGTTCATTAAGCAAAATGATTATTCATCGCGATTTGTTAAAAATTTCGTTGGACAAAGAAAAATTCAGCAAAGAAAAACTTGACTTTTTTAAAGAAAAACTAATTGAAATTTATCCTGTAAGCATTTCAGAATCAGATTATTTTGTGTTTAAAGGAAAAGTAAAAACGTTGGGTTACAATAAAGAAGCTCAGCCTATTAAAATAGTGAAGAAAGACAGAACAGTTGAAGAAGTTGTTTTGTCTTCGGATCAATTAAATTCGAGAGCATTCTCAAAACCGGTAACAAAGTATTATATTTGTTATCCAAAAGTACTGAAAGAATTTAACAAATTTTAGGTACTTTTTTATATTTTTGTCGGAATGAAATTTACTGCAATACAAATAGCATCCATATTAGAAGGCGAAGTAGTTGGAAATCCCAATATTGAAGTCTTCAAATTGTCTAAAATTGAAGAAGGTTCTGAAGGTTCTCTTACTTTTTTAGCCAATCCAAAATACCTCAATTTTATTTATTCTACTAAAGCATCTATTGCAATTGTAAATAAATCTTTTGAGCCGGAATTTGAAGTATCGGCAACGCTGATTAAAGTGGATGATGCTTATAAATCCTTTTCAAAACTATTGGAATATTACAATCAAGTCAAATTGATGAAATCCGGAATTGAGCAACCTTCAGTTGTTTCTGAAGGTGTTTCGTATGGAGAAGGATTGTATTTGGGTAGTTTTTGTTATATTGGTAAAAATGTAAAAATTGGCAATAATGTGAAGATTTATCCCAATAGTTTTATTGGTGATAATGTATTGATTGGTGATAATTGTGTTTTTTTTGCGGGAGCAAGAGTTTATTCTGAAACTGAGATTGGCAACAACTGTACAATACATTCCGGAACCATTATTGGTTCTGATGGTTTTGGATTTGCTCCAAATGAAGATGGTACGTATAACAAAGTTCCACAAATTGGCAATGTAATTATTGAAGATAATGTAGAAATTGGAGCGTGTTCAACCATTGATAGAGCTACGTTAGGTTCAACCATCATTCGTAAAGGAGTGAAATTAGATAACCAAATTCAGGTCGCACACAATGTTGAAATTGGTGAAAATACCGTAATAGCCGCACAAACCGGAATTGCCGGTTCAACCAAAATCGGTAAGAATTGTATCATTGGCGGACAAGTAGGGATTGCCGGGCATTTAACACTTGGTGATGGTGTTCGTGTTCAAGCTCAATCCGGTATCGGTAAAAATCTAAAAGATGGCGAAACGGTTCAAGGTTCTCCATCCTTCAATTACGGCGATTACAGTAAATCGTATGTTCATTTTAAGAACTTACCAAAAATTGTAAACGAAATATATGAAATTAAAAAATCAATAACAAAAGAATAATGTCACAATTGGTAAAGCAAAAAACCATTAAAAATGAAATTACCTTAACCGGAGTAGGTTTACACACTGGTCAGGAAGTAACAATGACTTTTAAACCGGCACCGGTTAATAATGGTTTTACTTTTGTACGCGTAGATTTAGAAGGTCATCCAATAATTGAAGCAGATGCTCAATATGTGGTGAATACGCAACGTGGTACAAATCTTGAAAAAAATGCAGTAAAAATTCAAACTTCCGAACATGTGTTAGCAGCTTGTATTGGTTGTGATTTGGATAATTTGATTATTGAATTAAATGCTTCTGAACCGCCAATTATGGATGGATCATCTAAATTTTTTGTGGAAGCAATTGAAAAGGCGGAAATTGTTGAACAAGAGGCTGAACGAAAAGTGTATGTAGTTAAAGAAGTTATTTCTTATACAGACGAAGCCACAGGAAGTGAAATTTTGGTTATGCCTTGTGAAACGTATCAAGTTACCACAATGGTTGATTTTGGTACAAAAGTATTGGGCACACAAAATGCAACACTAAAAACTATTCATGATTTTAAAAGTGAAATTGCTGATGCAAGAACTTTTAGCTTTTTACACGAATTAGAATCTTTACTGAATAATGGTTTGATAAAAGGTGGCGATTTGAATAATGCGATTGTATATGTGGACAAAGAGATTTCTCCTGAAACCATGAACAATCTTCGTGTTGCTTTTGGGAAAGATAATATCTCCGTTAAACCAAACGGAATTTTAGATAATTTGACGTTGCATTATCCAAATGAAGCAGCTCGCCATAAATTACTAGATGTGGTTGGTGATTTGGCTTTGATCGGAACTCGAATTCAAGGAAAAGTGATTGCCAATAAACCCGGACATTTTGTGAATACACAATTTGCAAAAAAATTATCCAAAATCATCAAAATTGAACAACGTAATCAAGTGCCAACCTATGATTTGAATCAAGAACCTTTGATGGATATTCATAAAATAATGGCTATGTTGCCACATCGACCACCTTTTTTGTTGGTTGATAAAATTTTTGAATTATCAGATCAGCATGTGGTTGGTTTAAAAAACGTAACTATGAATGAGCCATTTTTCGTTGGTCACTTTCCGGATGCACCTGTAATGCCGGGTGTTTTGATTGTGGAAGCTATGGCTCAAACCGGAGGAATTTTGGTATTAAGCACAGTTCCGGATCCAGAAAATTATTTAACGTATTTTATGAAAATAGATAATGTAAAGTTCAAACACAAAGTGTTACCCGGCGATACATTAATATTTAAGTGTGATTTGATTTCTCCTATCAGAAGAGGAATTTGTCACATGCAAGCCAATGCGTATGCCAATGGAAAATTAGTTGCAGAAGCTGAATTAATGGCACAAATTGCTAAAAAGAACTAAAAAAGAAAAGTATGAATCAACCGTTAGCATACGTACATCCGGGAGCAAAAATTGCCAGAAATGTGGTAATTGACCCGTTTACCACCATTCATAATAATGTAGTTATTGGCGAAGGAACCTGGATTGGTTCCAACGTAACCATTATGGAAGGAGCAAGAATTGGTAAAAATTGTAACATTTTCCCGGGTGCAGTTATTTCTGCTGTGCCGCAAGATTTAAAATTTGGTGGCGAAGAATCCTTAGCCATTATTGGTGATAATACCACAATTAGAGAATGTGTGACCATCAATAGAGGAACAATAGCTTCCGGACAAACAACAATTGGTAAAAATTGTTTGATTATGGCAACTGCTCACGTGGCTCACGATTGTCATATTGGTGATAATGCCATAATTGTGAATGGAGTGGCGTTAGCCGGTCATGTTACAGTAGGTAGTTTTGCAATCATTGGCGGATTAGCCGCGGTGCATCAATTTATCAATATTGGTGACCATGCAATGATTTCCGGAGGATCACTGGTTCGAAAAGATGTTCCTCCTTATACAAAAGCCGCAAAAGAGCCACTTTCGTATGTGGGTATAAATTCTGTTGGATTGAGAAGAAGAGGATTTACTACTGAAAAAATCCGTGAAATTCAAGAAATTTATAGAATTCTTTATCAAAAAAATTATAATACATCACAAGCAGTAAGCATCATTGAAGCAGAAATGGCAGCTTCACCGGAACGTGACGAAATTCTTCAGTTTATCAGAAACTCATCACGTGGTGTAATGAAAGGATATTCGGGAGTTTATTAGAGAGGTGATGGGTGATAGGTGATGGGTAATAGGTTATTAAAAAGTAAATAAATTAAAAATTAAAATAAATTAGAATGGCAAGTACTGCAGATATTAGAAACGGATTATGTATTAAACACAACCACGATATTTACAAAATTATTGAATTTCTTCACGTAAAACCGGGAAAAGGTCCTGCGTTTGTGCGTACAAAATTAAAAAGTTTGACGAACGGAAAAGTATTAGATAATACGTTTTCTGCCGGTCACAAAATTGATGTAGTTCGTGTAGAAACGCATACTTTTCAATTTTTATATGCAGAAGGAACAGAGTTTTACTTTATGAATACAGAAAGTTTTGAGCAAATTACATTGAATAAAGATGTGTTAGATGCACCGGATTTATTAAAAGAAGGAACCAATGTAATGGTACAAATCAATACTGAAACCGATTTACCTTTGTCTGTTGATATGCCGGCTTCTATTATTTTAGAAGTAACCTACACAGAACCCGGTGTAAAAGGAAATACTGCTACTAATGCTACTAAACCGGCAAAAGTGGAAACTGGAGCGAGTGTAAACGTTCCTTTATTCATCAATGAAGGTGATAAAATTAAAATTGATACTGCTTCGGGTGCATACATGGAGCGTGTGAAAGAATAGTCAATATCAATTTCAAAAAGCAATATCAATTACAAAAAACAATATCAATTTCAATAACAAATTTCAAGTTTTATGAAATTTACAAAAACGCATTCGCTCAAAGAAATCGCTCAAATCATCAACTGTGAATTTGTGGGAGAGGATAATTTTCCTGTTTTGGGTATGAATGAAATTCATGTTGTGGAACCTGGAGATATTGTATTTGTTGACCATCCGAAATATTACGATAAAGCTCTTCAATCGGCTGCAACTATTGTTTTAATTAACAAACAAGTGGATTGTCCGGACGGAAAGGCATTATTGATTTCAGATGACCCATTTCGTGATTTTAATAAATTGACGAATCACTTTAGACCGTTTACGTTTTCAAATGTATCCATAGCAACTTCGGCTCAAATTGGAGAAGGAACTGTAATTCAACCAAATTGCTTTGTTGGTAATCATGTAAAAATCGGTAAAAATTGTTTGATTCATGCCAATGTTTCCATTTATGACCATTGTGTGATTGGCGATAACGTTGTCATTCAGGCTGGAACTATTCTAGGTGCCGATGCTTTTTATTATAAGAAAAGACCGGATGGTTTTGATCAATTGCTTTCCGGAGGTCGTGTAGTGATTGAAGATAATGTTGGAATTGGAGCTTTGTGTACGATTGATAGAGGCGTAACAGGCGATACAACCATTGGTGCCGGTACAAAAATCGACAACCAAGTGCACGTGGGTCATGATACAGTAATTGGTAAAAAATGTTTGATTGCAGCACAAACCGGTATTGCAGGTTGCGTTGTAATTGAAGATGAAGTTACATTGTGGGGTCAAGTTGGAACTACGAGCGGTATTACTATCGGAACAAAAGCTGTAGTGATGGGCCAAACCGGAGTAACAAAATCTATTGAAGGAGGTAAAACCTATTTTGGTACACCAATTGAAGAATCTAGAGAAAAATTGAAACAATTGGCCAACATTAAAAAAATTCCTGAAATTATTGAAAAACTTAAATAAATGACTCCTAAAGAATTAGTCCAATCTTTTTATGATTCTGATGCGTTGTATAATAGTACAACGTTAGCAGAATTTCTGCATCCCGATGTTATTTTGGAATGGAACAGTAGTAAAGGTTTTCTAAAGAAAAACAAGGAAGAATTATTGCAATTGGCCGATGAATTAAAAATTGGCTACGAGGCTTTTGTAGTTCAAATTCATCAAATTATTGCAGAAGATAATTTAGTTTCAGTGCATTACACACATTTTGGAACAACGATTGAAAATCCAAATCATATCAATCGATTGGCGTATTTCTTTGTGATTTGGGAAATTCAAGACGGAAAATTGTATAAAGGGTATCAAATGAGTCAATTGCCTTAAATAGAATTGTATAGTAAATTAGCAAAATAATTAAAAATAAAAGTAAAAAAAGTAAACAATCTTTTCATAAAGAATTACTTTTGTAACTCGAAAAATTAAACACAAACAAACACAATCATGAGCGTTTTAGTTAATAAAAATTCAAAAATAATTGTTCAAGGATTTACCGGAAGCGAAGGAACTTTTCACGCTTCTCAAATGATTGAATATGGTACAAATGTAGTAGGTGGTGTAACTCCCGGTAAAGGAGGAACAACACATTTAGATCGCCCCGTTTTTAATACAGTGAAAGATGCTGTTGAACAAGCCGGAGCCGATACAACCATTATTTTTGTACCACCCGCTTTTGCTGCTGATGCTATCATGGAAGCTGCTGATGCAGGAATAAAAGTAATTATTACGATTACGGAAGGAATTCCTGTGGCAGATATGATTAAAGCATACGCTTATATTAAAACTAAAAACTGTCGATTAATCGGTCCAAACTGTCCTGGTGTAATTACACAGGAAGAAGCGAAAGTAGGTATCATGCCTGGCTTTGTTTTCAAAAAAGGAAATGTAGGTATCGTTTCTAAATCGGGAACGTTAACATATGAGGCGGCAGACCAAGTTGTAAAACAAGGTTTAGGAATTACAACGGCTATCGGAATTGGTGGTGACCCAATCATCGGAACCACAACCAAAGAAGCAGTTGAATTATTGATGAATGACCCGGAAACACATTGTATCGTGATGATTGGTGAAATCGGAGGTCAGTTGGAAGCGGATGCAGCCAAATGGATTAAAGCTGACGGAAACCGCAAACCAGTTGTTGGTTTTATCGCTGGTGAAACCGCTCCAAAAGGAAGAACCATGGGTCACGCCGGTGCTATCGTAGGTGGTGCCGATGACACAGCTGAAGCCAAGAAAAGAATCATGAGAGAAAACGGTATTCACGTGGTAGATTCTCCGGCTGAGATTGGTAAGAAAGTAAAAGAGGTTTTAGGATAAAAAACTATAAAATAAAAAATCCCGCTTTTAGCGGGATTTTTTTATTCAAAAGGATTACTCCATTTCGGATTCGTATACACATCCGTTCCCGATAATGTTTTTAAGAAGGCAATTACGGCATTCACTTCCTGTGCGTTCAAATTCAATTGTTGACCAATTCCATTGGGTTTCAATCTTGGGTCTAAATTCGGATTATTGTTTGCGGCATTCACTAAATTTCCATAATGACCAATTGAAGCTTGTAATGTAGTGATCACTCCGGTATGCATCATTGGTCCGTTTGGTGTTCCGTCAGGCTTTGCAATATTACGTAGGGAAGGAGCTCTAAAATTGGTAAAATCCGCACCTCCATTGATGGAACCACCGATGCCATTGCTTAATGCATTCGGGTCGATATCAAACTCAGGTGCTCGATGGCATCCTTGACAGCCTAAACCTCCTCCGGTTCTTACGCTGTTCGCATCAAAGGTTGGAGGAGCTAAAAATAAGTTTTTTCCCTGATTTTCTTGTGCAGTAAAATTTTGAAATGGAGCACCATCGTTTGGAGCCAATGCTCGTCCGGCATCATATTTACTGTCAAAAGACTGAATACTTCTGATGAATTGTGCCAAAGCATTCTGGATTTTTACCTCTGTCACTTCTTCAGAACCATAGACAAACTTGAATAATTCTTTGTAGTAACCAATGTTACTTAATTTGGTTAGCAAAGCTGAAAAGGGTTCGTCTCCATTTGTTCCACTAAACCCCATTTCTCCATGGTCTTTAATAGGCATTGTTGTTTGAATTTCCAAATTAGATGCTCTTTCGTCCCAAAAAAACTTTGCTTCTGCTCCAAATCGAGCATTGATTAATCGCATGGAGTGTCTTCCGGTTGTTCCGTTTACTCCTTGACTGGCAACTGCAACATCACTAAACCCATTGGCTTGTTGATGGCAACTTGCACATGAAATCGTATTGTTGGACGAAAGATTTTTATCGTAAAATAAGATTCGGCCTAAAGTAGCTCCTTTATCCGTAATGGGATTACTTTGACCATTGAATCGAGTGATGTAATTCGGTAAAGGTTGATTGGCATAATTTGCCAAATTTTCAAGATCAATATTGTCACCAAAAGTGGCTTTTACTTGTTGAAAGGGATCAATAATTTCTTCATATTTTTTATCTTCATCAGAACAAGAAAAAAGAAGAGTTGAGAGCAGAAATAAAAAGATTGTTTTTTTCATTTGGTTAGGTTTAGTTTCAATAAGACGTAATTTCTTAAAAAAGGTTTAAAACCAATTCAATATTTTTAAAACCTTAAAATATTCCTATCTTTGATGCTCAATCAAACGAATCTAATTTACAATAAATATGAAATTATTAGAAGGAAAAGTAGCCATCATCACCGGTGCCAGTCGTGGAATTGGTAGCGGAATCGCTAAAGTTTTTGCTCAACACGGAGCTAATGTGGCATTTACGTATAGTTCATCAGCCGAATCGGCTTTGGTTTTAGAAAATGAATTAAACGCTTTAGGAATTAAAGCCAAAGGATACAAATCAAACGCAGCCGATTTCAATGAAGCTCAAAAATTAGCTGATGATGTGATCGCAGAATTCGGTACCATCGATATTTTAATTAACAACGCCGGAATCACGAAAGACAACCTTTTAATGAGAATGTCAGAAGAAGATTTTGATAAAGTCATCGAAATTAACTTAAAATCGGTTTTCAACATGACCAAAGCGGTGCAAAAAGTAATGTTGAAAAACCGCAAAGGTTCCATCGTTAATATGAGTTCGGTTGTGGGTGTAAAAGGAAATGCCGGACAAGCGAACTATGCTGCTTCAAAAGCGGGAATGATTGGATTTACCAAGTCAATTGCGTTAGAATTAGGTTCGCGTAACATCCGTTGCAACGCCATCGCACCAGGTTTTATCGAAACCGAAATGACCGGAAAATTAAATGAAGAAGTGGTACAAGGTTGGAGAGATTCTATCCCACTAAAACGAGGCGGAACACCGGAGGATGTGGCCAATGCTTGTCTTTTCCTAGCTTCAGACTTGAGTGCTTACGTAACCGGACAAGTAATGAATGTGGATGGGGGAATGTTAACTTAGAGTTTAGAAGTTTAGAAGTTTAAAAGTTTAAAAGGGAGTGCTTATGAGAACATTCAGTTTTGAAAAGTTGATTGCTTGGCAAAAAGGAAGAGAATTAGCTCTTTTAATTTACAGAACAACAAAACAATTTCCGAAAGAAGAAATTTTCGGTTTAACGAGTCAAATGAGACGTTGTTCCATTTCCATCGCATCTAATTTAGCAGAAGGTTCCGGAAGACAATCTTTAAAAGAAAAAGCCAGATTTTCTGAAATTGCCTATAGTTCATCTTTAGAATTATTAAATCAAGTCATTTTATCTAACGATTTTGAATATATAAATGAAAATGATTATTTAAGTTTAAGAGAAAAAATAGCAGAAGTTAACATGTTAATTGATGGTTTATACAAATCACAAATTAAAAAATTGGAGCAGTAATTTTTAACCTCAATCCCTTTTAAACTTTTAAACCTTTAAACTCTTAAACTAAAAAAATGACTTCCTCAACCGTCCTTTTACTCTTACTTTCAGTACTACTGGCCGGAGGTGTATCATTTTTTCAGTATTTCTACAAAGTCAAAACCCATTCAAAAATCAATTGGTTCATGGCTTTTTTGCGTTTCATCGCCATTTTCGGATTGTTAGTTTTATTAATTAATCCCATTCTTAC
Source organism: Flavobacterium filum DSM 17961 (assembly GCF_000425465.1). Taxonomy (GTDB): domain Bacteria; phylum Bacteroidota; class Bacteroidia; order Flavobacteriales; family Flavobacteriaceae; genus Flavobacterium; species Flavobacterium filum. Next base: position 90,321 of record NZ_AUDM01000009.1, read on the forward strand.
CCAAAAATCATTTGAAACGGTTAAAATACCATTGCCGATTGTGGTGGATAATTCTTCTTCAATAGTTGAATTAAAGTCAAATGAATCCGCTTTAGAAGTGTATAAAAAACTGACATCCAATGCCGATTTAAAAGATAAATTTGATGTGCAATCCTATCAATTTTCAAATGAATTGGAATCTTCTGAATCATACGATTTCAAAGGAACGCAAACTCGAATTGATGGAGTAGGAAAGGGTTTAAAAAGTATTCACAAAAGCGTAAATCATCCCACCGTGATTGTAACGGACGGTAACCAAACCCAAGGAAGCGATTATATTTATTCTTTTGACGAAAATAAAGCGGTTTACCCTATTGTTTTGGGCGATACGACAGCAGTTCTAGATTTAAAAATCAGTCAACTCAACGTTAACAAATACGCTTTTTTAAAGAATAAATTTCCGGTGGAAGTGTTTGTCAATTATTCCGGAAATAAAAGTTTGAATGCTACTTTTTCTATTTCACAAGGCAATTCGGTTTTGAGTAAACAAAATGTGAGTTTTTCAAACAGTCAAAAATCACAAATGATAACTGTTTTACTTCCGGCTGAAAAAGTAGGAGTGCAAGTTTTTAAAGCGACAATTTCCTCTTCTGAACAGGAAAAAAACACCTACAACAATTCCAAGAATTTTGCGGTTGAAATCATCGACCAAAAGACAGAAGTTGCTATTGTTTCCTCCATTAATCATCCGGATATTGGAGCGTTAAAACGAGCAATTGAGTCCAATCAACAACGTAAAGTTACGATTGTTAAACCCAATCAAATCAATTCACTACAAGATTTTAATGTTTTGATTTTGTATCAACCAACGGCTGAATTTAAATCGGTTTTTGAAAAAAATAGTTTGGCAAATTTGAATACGTGGATAATTACCGGATTGAAAACCGATTTTAATTTTTTAAATCAACATCAATCTACTTTTGATTTTAAAATGTCTTCACAACTCGAAGATTATTTGGCCAGTTTTTCACCTGAATTTAATCTCTTTGCCATTGATAATATTGGATTTGAGAATTTTCCGCCACTGCAAAATCCGTTTGGTACCATTACGTCAAAAACAAAATATGATAAATTAATTGGAGCCAGAATCAGAAATGTTGAACTAGAATCACCTTTGCTGGCTTATACTGAAAATCAAGGAAAACGTACTGCTTTTTTATTGGGAGAAAACATCTGGAAATGGCGTTTGCAAAGCCATATCGATCAACAAAGCTTTGAAAAATTTGATGTGTTTATTGATAAAACCATTCAGTTTTTATCTTCCAACAATGCTCGAAAATCATTGGTGGTAACCCACGAAAACTTCTATAATTTCGGCGATGCTATTGAAATCAATGCTCAATATTTCAACAAAAATTATGAGTTTGATGACAATGCCCGTTTATCCATCACGGTAAAAAACAAAGCAACCAATCAAACCAAATCGTATGATTTACTAAAATCAACCAATTCGTATAAAGTAAATTTAGACGGACTTTCTGCCGGGAATTATTCGTTTACGGTTACTGAAAACAATTCAAAAACGTCTTATTCCGGTTTTTTTGAAGTCTTAGATTTTGATATTGAAAAACAATTTGTGAATCCTGATTATGCTAAATTAAACCAATTGGCCAGCCACACGAATGGGAAAACCTATTTAGCCAATCAAGTGGAAGAATTAATTCAATCGCTTTTGACTAATGAAAATTACAAACCTATTCAGAAAGAAATTGTAAAAAAGACACCGATAATTGATTGGTTTTGGTTATTAATCATCATTGTGTTGGCTTTGGCTTCGGAGTGGTTTATTCGAAAATACAATGGATTGCTTTAACTTAAGATTTACTTAATAACAAATTTACATTCAATAAAGTAAACGTAATTCCGTTATTTTTACATAAAATTTGACGGATGAAAAAAAATCTTCTTTTCGTTTTACTGCTAGTAAATTCGCTTTTAATAGCTCAAAATTGGCAAACTAATTTTGAAGAAGCCAAAGTTTTAGATCAAAAAGAAAATAAAAATATTGTGTTGGTTTTTTCCGGTTCTGATTGGTGTGCACCTTGTATGAAATTGGAGAAAAATATCTGGATGTCGCAAGAATTTCAGACGGAATCTCAAAACAATTGGATTACCTACAAAGCGGATTTTCCAAAGAAAAAAGCGAATCAACTTCCTACGGAATTGACTGAACAAAACAAAAAATTAGCTGAAAAATATAATAAAGAAGGGAGTTTCCCTCTTGTAGTTTTACTTACTCCATCGGGAAAAGTATTGGGTATGTTCGGATTTAAAAATATTTCTCCTTCTGATTATATTGCCTTAATTCATTCAGCTGAAAAATAATGAGGTTACTATTTTTCATATTATCATTCTTTTTTTCAACTGTTTTGTCGGCACAGATGGTTTATACCCAAAAAACAAATATGTTGGGCAGTCCGTTTGAGATGACTGTTGTAGCCAAAGATTCGGTTGAAGGAAATTATTTTATTCAAAAAGCTATTGAGGAAGTAAAACGAATTGAGCATTTAATTTCTGATTGGATACCCAATACACAAATCTCAAAAGTGAATCAAAGTGCTGGTATCACTCCTGTAAAAGTGGATCAAGAAGTATTTCAATTAATTGATAGAGCTATTAAAATTTCAAAATTAACCAATGGAGCTTTTGATATTTCGTATGCTTCGATGGATAAAATTTGGAAGTTTGACGGTAGCATGAAAGAAATGCCAACTGAAGAAGCCATCAAAAATTCGGTTGCGAAAGTGGGATACCAAAACATCATTTTAAACGAAAAAGAATCGACTATTTTTCTGAAAAATAAAGGAATGAAACTCGGTTTGGGTGGAATTGGACAAGGTTATATTGCCGATAAAATTAAAGTTTTATTAATTGAAAGTGGATGCAAATCTGGAATTGTCAATGTTTCAGGCGACATTTTCGCTTGGGGAAAACAGCCCGATGGTAAACCTTGGACGGTAGCTATTGTAAATCCCATTAATAAAAATAAAGTATTTGCCACTTTTCCATTAGAAGACAGTGCTGTTGAAACTTCCGGAAGTTATGAAAAGTATGTTACTTTCAATGGAAAACGCTATTCGCATATTATAGATCCAAGAACAGGTTATCCTGCTACGGGCATTGTGAGTGTATCGGTTTTTGCCAAAACCACAGAAGTAGCCGATGCACTCGCTACCGGAGTTTTTGTGTTGGGTGTTGACGTCGGACTCGACTTAATCAACCAACTCAAAGGAATTGAATGTATTATTGTAGATGATAAGGGTGTGGTGCATACTTCTAAAAATATCGATATGAAAAAATTTGATAAGTAAATTTCGATTTTATAAAATTTTATAAATCTGTGTTCTAAAAATAGCGTAATGAAAAAAATAACAATTTTAACCTTACTTCTTATCATTCTTCAATCCTGCAATTCAGTAAAAGAATACGAAAAAGAAAAAATAAATGACCCAGACATGAAATTGGCCGCACGACCCTCTGAACGTTTTGAAACCAATTTTCAAGTCTATCGCGAAGCAGCAGCCGGAGCCAATGGTGGTAAAACCGGTGGTGGGTGTGGGTGTAATTAGTTTATAGGCTTAAAAGTTTAAAAGTTTAAGGGTTTAAGAGTTTAAAAGTTTAAGAATTTAAAAGTTTAAAAGGTTTTGAGAATACTGGATTGAGAGTCTTAAGTCATTTTTAAAATTTTTTCAATTTCTTAAATCTGTGTTCAAAAAAAAACATTTTATGAAAAATTATAATGTATTCATTTTGTTATTCATCACATCATTTGGATTTGCTCAAGTGAATGATTCTACACAAGTGAGTTACAAAAAACGTGTCTTAGAATCTATAGAAGTTGATTTCTTGATGAGTTATTACAAACAAGACGGGATTCATTCAGCAGTAGCCGGTGGAAAAGGGATGGAAGAACTTACTGATATTACGCCAACCATTGTAGTGGCAGTTCCTTTAAACGACGACGATGTTTTAACGGTAGATATGGGAATTTCGGCTTATTCTTCTGCTTCTTCAGGAAATATCAATCCTTTTGATAGTAATACGCCTAGTCCGTGGCAAGCGAGTTCAGGTGCTTCGGCTCAAGATGTGTTAACTACCTTAGTGATAAATTATAGCCATAGTTCAGATGATCGCAATACCATCTGGAATGCCCATGTTTCCGGTTCGGTGGAGTATGATTATTCTTCGATTGGTTTTGGTGGAGGTTTAACTAAATTATTCAACAATAAAAATACAGAATTAGGTATCGCCGCTAATGTGTATTTAGATACTTGGAAACCCATTTATCCAAAGGAGTTACAAGATTTTGCCGATAACGGTAATAATTTGAATGGGGGAATATTCGATAATTTTACGATTATTGGTAATACTAGTTATGCTCCAACTAAATTTATTTTTCATCAAGACAAAAACAGAAATTCCTTTGCTTTGTCTTTCAGTTTTTCGCAAGTACTGAATAAAAAGACACAAATTTCAATTTTTGCTGATGTTTTGCAACAGCAAGGATTGCTCTCTACACCGTATCAACGGGTTTATTTTGCCGATGTTGACAATGCTTTTATCAACGAATTTCAATTGGCCGATGACATTGAGCGATTGCCCGATAGCCGATTTAAATTACCCATCGGAGCTCGTTTGAATTATTATGTGAATGAAAAGTTGGTGTTACGAACCTATTATCGTTTTTATACTGATAATTGGGGCATTAATTCGCATACGGCTAGTTTAGAATTGCCATATAAAATTACCGACCGATTTACCTTAATTCCGATGTATCGTTTTTACACGCAACAAGCCTCAAAATATTTTGCTCCGTACGAACAGCATCTATCTACTGAGAAATATTATACGTCAGACTATGATTTATCTTCTTTTGATGCTCATCAATACGGAATGGGAGTAAGTTATACCGATATTTTTACAGCCGCTAAAATTTGGAAATTCGGTATAAAAAACTTAGATTTCCGATACAATCATTACTCCAGAAGTGATGGATTGGAAGCTGATATCGTGTCGTTTGGAATTAAATTTGTCATGCAATAGTTGTGTAACTTTAGTAGCAAAACAGCTCGTTTTTTGGAATTAACTTTGTGGAAAACCTAACCCATGAAAACAATTTTTAGCACATTTTTACTTTTATTTTTTGCTCAGTTTTCTTTTTCACAAAGTGAATTTGATTATACGGTTCAAATAAATCCAATTACCATAAGCGGACTTCCAGGTTTGCATTCTTTTGCCTTTGGACAAAGTCAAGGAAAATGGTTAATTATTGGTGGACGATTAGACGGTTTACATGCACGTCAGCCTTTCAATGCATTTCCGGCTTCCAACAATAATTCCTCAATTTATGTTGTAGATAGAACAACTCAACAAAGTTGGTCAGTTTCATTATCCTCTTTACCAACCGGAATTAAAGAGCAGCTACAGTCCACCAATATGAATTTTTATCAAGATGGTGATACGCTTTACATTATAGGCGGTTATGCTTTTTCGGCCTCGGCCAATGATCATATCACATTTGATAAATTAACCGCAATTGATGTTCCGGGATTGATGAATGCGATTCAAAATAATTTACCGATTTCTTCTTTTTTTAAGCAAATTAGCAATTCTTTTTTCGCTGTAACGGGAGGACAATTGGGAAAAATTGATACTACTTTTTACTTAGTTGGGGGTCATCGTTTTGATGGTCGATACAACCCAATGGGTAATCCAACATTCACACAGACCTACACCAATCAAATTAGAAAATTTACGATTGATAATTCAGAAACTCAATTGAGTTTTAGTGTAGTGGAACAAATAACAGACCCCATTCATTTGCATCGAAGAGATTATAATTTAGTGCCTCAGGTTTTTCCGGATGGAGAATTAGGTTATACTATTTCTTCAGGTGTTTTTCAAATTAATCAAGATTTACCCTTTTTGTACCCTGTAGATGTGAAGGCATCCGGACATATTCCGCAAACGTCTTTCAATCAATATTTAAGCAATTACCACTGTGGTAAAGTAGGATTATTTGAAGCAACATCCAATACGATGCATAATCTATTCTTTGGCGGAATGAGTCAATATTATTACAACGGAACAACTTTAGTACAAGATAATTTGGTTCCATTTGTCAAAACCATTAGTCGAGTAACACGAGAAGCAAATGGTAATTTAACAGAATATAAATTTCCCAACGAAATGCCTTTGTTAAATGGTGCCGGAGCTGAATTTATTCCGAATTTGAGTTTACCTCATTTTTCAAATGAAGTGATAAAATTGGATGATATTGCAGAAGATGAATTTGTAATAGGTCATTTGGTTGGAGGAATTTCAAGCTCTTCTTTAAATCCGTTTTCGGCCAATCAAACGAATACTACTTCTGCCAATCCAACGGTTTATGAAGTAAAATTGATTAGAGAACAATCGATGTCTATTCCGGTAACGGATAGTAAGAATCCGGTATCGTTTACAATTGCACCCAATCCGATTAAAGGCAAAAAAATAGATATGGAATTTTCGGTTCCATATATTGCAGAATTGACGTATTTTATTACTTCATTCGATGGAAAAATTATCAGCGAAGGTGAAATAACTGATTTTAATTCCGGTAAAAATAAAATGGAATTTATATTACCTCAAAAAATGACCCAATCGTTTATACTTACCCTTATATTTGACAATAAGTTTTATGCCTCTCAAAAAGTGTTAGTGGAAAAGTAAAAATCTAGAAATGAACATTTTAATCATAGAAGATGAATCCGGAATCGCCTCTTTCTTAAAACAAGGATTGGAGGAAGAAAATTACGTAATTTCTTTAGCTTCAAATGGAGAAGAGGGTTTACAAAAAGCTCTTACTGAACAACCGGATTTAATTCTTTTAGATTGGATGTTGCCCAAACTTTCCGGTTTAGAGGTTTGTAAAGCTTTTAGAAAGAAAGATACGCAAACGCCCATTCTTTTTTTAACCGCGAAAGATACTATTCAAGAAACCATTGAAGGACTCAAAGCCGGTGCCAATGATTACATTAAAAAGCCTTTTTCATTTGAAGAATTATTGGAACGCATTAAAATTCATTTTAGAAATAAAGACGAAAATAAAGTCTTAACGTTGGGCAATATAGTTTTGGATAAAAATACTTTTCAAGTGTTTGTAGATAAAAATGAAGTAAATTTGACACAGAGAGAGTTTGAATTATTAGCCTATCTAATTAAAAATAAGGGTACTGTTTGCACCCGAACGAGCATCATTGAAGACGTTTGGGATATTCATTTTGAATACGATACCGGTGTGATTGATGTTTTTATGAATGCTATTCGTAAGAAATTAAACCTAACCAAAGATCAAGAACTAATCAAAACTATTAGGGGAGTAGGCTACATCGCAAATGATTAAGTATTTTAATTTTTCTTTTAAAAACAGAATCGCTTTTAACTACATTGTGAGTAGTTCTATTTTTATTGCCCTGGTTTTTATTGCCATTTTTCAAGTTGTAAAATTGAGCGTTAACAATCATATTAACGAAGAAGTGTATGACGAATTGATGAAACATTTGGATGATGTAACTACCGATTCTAATGATACCTATCTCATTCAAGTGGACCAATGGAGAGCCAGAGAGCATAATTCAATAAGTGTGAATCCGGTTTTTGTGCAATTTTATGATACCAATGGCGAAACCATCGATAAATCTCCCAATCTTAAAGAGTCTGATTTAAAGTTGTTTGACTCATCAAAAAATGATGTATTTGTCAATTCTGAATTAAATTCCATTCCCATCAGGCAAATTCAAACTCCCATTCTCAATTCTAACAAAGTAGTTGGATTTCTGGTAGTTGCCATGTCGTTGGAGGATTTTGAGATTGTATTGATATTAAAAAACATTCTTTTAATTACTTTTCCTTTAATTCTTTTTTTATTGTTTTTGATTGCTCGATTTTTTGCCGGAAGAAGTATTAAACCTGTCCAAACAATAATTGAAACCTCCAATCAAATTACCAAAGACAATTTAAAGAGCCGAATTCCTTTACCTCAAAATAAAGATGAATTGTATATTTTATCCGAAAATATCAACAATCTTTTAAATCGGATTGAAAATGCTGTTGATCGTGAAAAACAGTTCACTTCCGATGCTTCGCATGAATTAAGAACACCTTTGGCAGTCATTAAAGGCACGATGGAAGTACTCATTCGCAAACCCCGAAATGAAGAGGAATACAAAGACAAAATTCGCTTTTGTATTAACGAAGTAGATCGATTGAATAAAATGGTAGACCAGTTGCTTTTATTGGCTCGATTTGAAAATCAAAAAAGCAACAGTAAAAAAGAAAGTGTGTATTTGAATGCTTTGGTTTTAGATACTTTATCTCGATATTCTGATAAAATAGAAGCCAAAAAAATAAGCGTCATCACTCATTTTGATGCTGATTTTTATGTAGAATCGGATAACTACCTTTTGTCAATAATTATAGAAAATTTGATTTCTAATTCGATAAAATATAACCATATAAACGGTACTATAGAAGTTGAATTAAAAAAATCCACCAACGAAATTACTTTAATAATCTCCGATAATGGAATCGGAATTTCTGAACAAGACTTGAATAAAATTTTTAATTCGTTTTATCGTTCTGATGTTTCCAATCACCCTGAAATTAAAGGAACTGGTTTAGGTTTATCCATTGTAAAAAGACTTTGTGATGTATTAAATTTTGAAATTTCCGTTGAGAGTAAATTAAACGAAAAAACTCAATTTAGCCTATTTCTTCCCATCACTAAACTTAAGTAGTTCTTAAGCCAAACCTCATTTTAATTGCCTATCTTTGTTTAGTATATGAATCATTACTTATTGATAATGAATAAATTAATTGCCATATTTTTAATATCGATTTTTATGTGTGCCAACACATCAATAGGGCAATTGCTAAAACTTCCATATTTAATTGAACATTACAACGAACATAAAAACGAAACCAAGAATGCTTTCATTTCGTTTATTGATTTTATAAAATTACATTATTCCAAAAATGCTGAGCACAGTCATGAAGAACACCATGACTTACCCTTTAAAACCCTAGAAAACACCTCATCAATCATTTATTTTGCGATGATGGAAAACAACCAATTTGAAACGATTTCCTTTTTCAACACTAGAAAAAAAATCTTTCATTACCATTCTACTTTTAAATCGAATTTAACTTCTTCGATTTGGCTTCCGCCAAAAATAGCATAACATTTTTCACAAATTAACAAAAGTGTTTTTGTGTATTTATTTGTTTATCAAATAAGTACTATTTATTTAGTTTAATTATATCAAAAAATGTTAGAAAAAATAATTGCTTTTAGTTTAAAAAATAAACTAATTGTTCTCCTGTTTACATTGGGTATTTTAGGATTCGGATTGTACTCCGTTTTTCAAATATCAATAGGAGCCGTGCCGGATGTCACCAACAATCAAGTACAAGTTATTACGACTTCAAGAAATCTTTCCACACAAGATATTGAACAATATATTACCTATCCTGTAGAATTAGAAATGGCCAATTTACCCGGCGTGACCGAAATTCGTTCCATTTCTAAATTTGGTTTATCTGTCGTAACCATTGTCTTTGAAGATGAAATAGGCACCTATTTACCCCGTCAATTGATTGCCGAAAAAATAAAAACCGCTTCTGAAAAAATCCCACAAGGTTTTGGAACACCTGAAATGGGGCCTATTACAACCGGTTTAGGTGAAGTGTATCAATACACGTTGGAGGTCAAACCTGAATTTAAGGACCGTTTTTCGATTACCGATTTGCGTACCATTCAAGATTGGGTCGTAAAAAGAAAGCTATCCGGAATAAAAGGTGTAGTTGAAATCAATACTTGGGGCGGCTATTTGAAACAATACGAATTGGCTATCAACACTTCTAGCCTCAAAGCGATGAATGTTGTTGTGTCAGATGTTATTACCGCTTTAGAAAAAAACAACAGTATTGCCGGTGGTTCCTATATAGAAAAAACCAATCAAAGTTACTTTATTCGAGGTGAAGGTCGAGTAACAAAACTTGAAGATATTGAAAATATCGTGATTAAAAATGTAAACGGAAATCCGATTTACATAAAAAATATCGCCAAAGTTCAATTTGGTCATGCCAATCGTTTTGGAGCCATTACCGGTAATGGAGAAGGTGAAAAAGTACTAGGTCAAGTGATGATGCTCAAAGGAGCCAATTCCAAACAAGTTATTGAAGATGTGAAACTTCGCGTAACTGAAATCGAAAAAACACTCCCCGAAGGTATTTACATCAACGGGTTTTTAGAAAGAAGTGAATTAGTTGGAAAAACAACTTTCACCGTTGCTGAAAATTTAATTTTAGGATGTTTAATCGTCATTTTTGTGGTGGTTGTATTGTTAGGAAATTGGCGTTCTGGATTGGTTGTGGCCTCTGTCATTCCACTTTGTTTGTTGTTTGCGATTTCGTTTATGAATATTTTCGGAATCGATGCTAATTTAATGAGTTTAGGTGCAATCGATTTCGGAATCATTATTGACGGAGCGGTTATCATCGTTGAGTTCATTGCCTTTCAAATTGCTCATAAATCCAAACATATAGTAGGTTTAGCAAAAGAAGAACGTCAGATGGAAATTGATCAAATTACCTATAAAAGTGCTTCCAAAATGATGAATTCAGCTGTGTTTGGTCAGTTAATCATCCTTATCGTTTTTATACCCATTTTATCCCTTTCCGGAGTCGAAGGTAAAATGTTTAAACCCATGGCCATGACATTTAGTTTTGCTTTATTGGGTGCCATGTTGCTTTGTTTTACCTATGTTCCGGTGGCTGCTTCTTTGTTTTTAAAACCGAAAGAAGAAAATCCAAATTCAATTTCCAATCGTTTAATAAGTCAATTGAATAATTGGTATTTACCGGTGATGAAATGGTCATTAGCAAATGCCAAAAAAGTATTGGTAGGAGCAGTAAGTTTATTGTTTTTTGCCATCGTTTTATTTTCTACCATGGGTGGAGAGTTTATTCCACAACTTGATGAAGGTGATTTTGTTATTCAACCTGTTTTAAAAACCGGAACATCTCTTTCAAAAACTATCGAAACAACTACTAAAATTGAGTCTATTATTTTAAATAATTTTCCCGAAGTTGCTCAAGTAGTGAGTAGAATAGGGGCAGCAGAAGTGCCAACCGACCCAATGAGTATGGAGGAAAGCGATATTATTGTAAAATTGAAACCAAAATCGGAATGGGTTTCTGCAACTTCAAAAGATGAATTGGCCGATAAAATAAAAGCGGCTTTGGAAGCAAAAATCCCAAACATGGAAATTGAATTTACACAACCTATCGAAATGCGATTCAACGAATTAATTTCCGGTTCACGTTCTGATGTGGCCATTAAAATTTTTGGTGAAGATTTGGAAGTTTTGGCCAAAAAAGCTCATGAAATTGAAAAAGCAATTAAAAATGTAGAAGGAGCATCAGACATCATCATTGAAAAAACGGAAGGTTTGCCTCAAATGTTTGTGGAATACGACCGAACAAAAATAGCCCGATACGGACTGAATATTGCCGATTTAAATGATATGATTGCTTTAGGATTCGCCGGAAAAACAGTTGGAAATGTTTTTGAGGGAGAAAAACGATTTGATTTGGTCATTCGATTAGAAAAACAAAACAGAACGGATATTGAAGATATCCAAAATTTATTTGTTTCTACTCCCAACGGCGACCAAATTCCGTTACGTGAATTGGCTAATATTACTTACACTGAAGGACCGGCAAAAATTTCACGGGACAATACTAATCGTCGAATTGTAGTGGGAATCAATGTCAGAAACAGAGATTTGCAAAGTGTGGTAGATGATGTGAAAAAGCAAATTGAGTCTAAAGTCACGTTACCACCGGGTTACCGAATCACTTATGGTGGTCAATTTGAAAATTTAGAAAGTGCCAAAGCCAGATTGTTAATTGCCGTTCCAATTGCCTTGTTTTTAATTTTTGTGTTGTTGCACTTTGCTTTTGGTTCCATTAAAGAAGCATTGATGGTGTATTCTGCTATTCCATTATCGGCTGTTGGTGGCGTTTTATTTTTATGGATGCGTGATTTACCGTTTAGTATTTCTGCCGGAGTTGGATTTATTGCTCTTTTCGGAATTGCAGTACTCAATGGAATTGTGTTAATCGAACATTTTAAAGAACTAAAACACAGCGGTATGAAAGATATGAATGAATTAATTCTAAAAGGAACAACCGATCGATTACGTCCCGTATTATTAACCGCTACCGCTGCTGCTTTAGGATTTTTGCCAATGGCTATTTCTTCCGGTGCCGGTGCAGAAATACAACGACCCTTAGCAACGGTTGTGATTGGTGGTTTGTTTACGGCCACTTTATTAACCATGATCGTTCTACCATTATTATTTAAAATATTTGACGAAAAAGAATTTAAAAAACCTAAGTTCAAAAAGCATGTTAGTGGAACGTATTGCTTAATATTTTTACTTGTAACTAGTGTTGGATTTGCTCAGAACAATCCATCTGAATTAGACTCGATAATGGCAAAAGCGTTGCAAAATAACTCGGCAATAAAAGCAGGAAAATTGCAAATTGATAAAGCAAATGCTGCCATTCAAACGGCTTATAATTTTGATAAAACCACGCTTTATTATGGTTATGATCAGAATAACTTAGCGTTAAATAATTTACCTTTAAAGGTTTTTGGTGTGCAACAATCGTTTGCATTTCCAACTGTTTATGGAGCTCAAAAAAAGGTATTGCAATCAGAATCCGAAATTCAAAAAGCATCATTTGAATTGCAGAAAAATGAATTGCAAAACAATATTTCTAAAGTATATCATCAGATTGTATATATTCAACATCAAGAGAAACTGTATCGTTATTTGGATAGTTTGTACCAAAATTTTTCAAAAGCCAGTCATCGTCGTTTTGAATTGGGTGAAACCAATTATTTAGAAAAGATTACCGCAGAGGCTAAGTTTAGACAAATAAGAACTAAGCTTTCTCAGTTGGAAAAAGAAAAAAAAGTACAACTTGAAATTTTACAATCGTTGGTTCAAACGGATGAAAAAATAGTTATTCAATCGACTACAATTGTGCCATTAATTGACTTTCAACAATCCAAAAGTCAAGGACTTTATCAGGATTATTGGCAAAGTGTTTCCAAAAAATACCAAACCAATGAAAAATTACAAAAGCAAAATTGGTTACCCGATTTGAACTTGGAATACTTTCAGGGAAGAAATACCGGTTTGTCACAATCCTTGTATGGTTTTCAAGTGGGTATTGCTGTTCCAATTTTATGCAACGGAAATCTGGCTAAATCCAAAGTAGCAAAGTTGGAAACACAAGTTTGGGAGCAGCAAAAGCAAAACGAAGCGATTAGACTTGAATCACATATCATTCAGAAAAAAAATGAATTGGAGCAACATTTTCAAGCCATTGACTATTATAATCAATTTGGCAAAAAAGTAGCAGAAGAAATTATAAAAGTAGCCAATTTAAGTTATCAACAGGGTGAAATTGATTTCTTTCAATACATCATTAGTTTAGAAAACGCCACTTCTATCCAGGTCGATTATCTATCGGCTGTGAATCAATTCAATCAAACACAACTCGATATTCAATACATCAATTATCAATAAAATGAAAAATATAGTTATACTGTTTGCAATAGCAACATTTTTACTTTCTTGTAAACAAAAAGAAAAAGAAGAGAAGGTAAGTGATAACGGATTAATTACCGTTACTCAACAACAATTTGAAGCCAGTAAAATGGAAATTAGTTCTCCGATAGAACAAGATTTTGATGTGGTAGTTCAAGCCACAGGAAAAATTGATGTACCGCCACAATACAAAGCCAAAATTTCTCCGTTTATTGGGGGCTATGTAAAATCAACCTCATTGTTAATTGGGGATAAAGTAACCAAAGGACAAGCTCTAATTACGCTTGAAAATACAGAATACTTGGATTTGCAAAAAGATTATGTAGAAGTGGCAGAGCAAATCAAGTATCTAAAATCAGAATACGAACGTCAAAAAACATTATTCGAAGAAAAAATTACTTCTCAAAAAAATTATTTAAAAGCAGAAAGTGATTACCGTCAAGCGAAAGGAATGTACCAAGGATTAAGAGAAAAATTGCTTTTATTGAACATTAATCCGAATAATGTAGAGAATGGAAAATTTACATCAATCATTACATTAACTTCACCAATTAGCGGCGATGTCACAAAAATGAATGCCAATGTTGGCATGTTTATGTCACCTTCAGACGTAATGATGGAAGTAGTAAATACCGAACATTTAATGCTAAACCTGATTATTTTTGAAAGTGATATTTTATCCATCAAGCAGGGTCAAAAAATTCTTTTTACCATTCCGCAAGCCAGTAAAGAACAATTTTATTCTAATGTTCAAACAGTAGGTAAATCTATTGAAAATGAAGATAGAAGCATTTCAGTTTACGGAACTTTGCAAAAAGAACTAAAAGAAAAATTTCTTTCAGGTATGTTTGTAGAAGCTAAAGTTATTACTTCTACAAAAAAAGGATGGAGTGTACCAAAAGATGCTATTATTAAAGAAGACAATAAATATTTTGTACTTTTAGGACAACAAAAACAAGACCGTTTTGTATTTAAAAAAACGTTGAGTGAAATTGGTGAAGTAACTGAAAGTTTTACAGAAATTAAACTCAATCAAAACGTTAATCAAAATGCAAAAATACTAACAAAAGGAGTCTATGAACTAACCAATTAATTTTTATCTCATGAATCAAGCTCATTTACACATGGTTTTTAACCATTTCCCCATTATCGGATTATTTTTCGGAACAGCTATCTTACTTTACGGAATCTTGAAAAAGCAAACCATTCTCATCAACACGGCTTATATGATGTTTATTTTTTGCATGATCATGGCTAAAGCCACCATGATGACCGGCGAAGGAGCCGAGGAAATTGTGGAAGAATTAGGCATATCACACGACATTATTCATGAGCACGAAGAATTGGCTGAAAAGTACATGAAAGTATTGTATGCTTTAGGATTACTATCCATTGCAGGATTGGTAACCAATACCAAAAAACATGCAAAGGCAAGTTTGGTTTCTTATTTGGTACTTTTATTAGCCGTTGCTGGAGTGGTATTTTCTAAATTTGTGGGTACTTCCGGTGGTGAAATTCGCCATACAGAAATTCGCGAAAATATGACAACTCAAACCAATGAAATGCAAGAAATGAAACATGAAGACGACGATCATTAATTGAACGTTCTATTGTAACTTTCTTTCTTTTTCTGCGTATAAAAAGTAAACCAAAATACTTTTTTATGAATAAACCATTCAATTTTAAGTTAATTCCGATGATTATTGGCGTTATCTTTCTTATCATTTTTATCGCAAAATCTACTGTAACTATTGGTTCTGGTGAAGCCGGAGTTTTATACAAAACGTTTGGAGGAGGTGTGGTTACAGATGAACCGCCACTTGGTGAAGGATTTCATTTGGTAGCTCCATGGAATAAAGTGTTTATTTACGAAGTACGTCAACAAGAATTGTCTGAACAAATGCAAGTTTTGTCTTCCAATGGTTTGGAAATCAAATTGGATGCTACTGCCTGGTTTCATCCCCAATATGAAAATACCGGAAAATTACATCAAGAAAAAGGCGAAAATTACATCGAAAGAGTGATTCGTCCTGCTATTCGTTCTGCTGCCAGGAGTGTGGTAGGAAGATATACACCTGAACAATTGTATTCTACCAAAAGAGATGCCATTCAAGACGAAATTTTTACTGAAACGAAAAAGATTTTAGCCAATCAATATGTTCAATTAAATGAAGTATTAGTGCGTGATGTTACGTTACCATCCACCATTAAAACTGCGATTGAAACTAAGCTTAAACAAGAACAAGAAAGTTTAGAATATGAATTCCGTTTAGAAAAAGCTCAAAAAGAAGCCGAACGTCAACGTATTGAAGCTGAAGGTAAAGCCCGTGCCAACCAAATTTTAAGTGCTTCTTTAACCGATAAAATTCTACAGGAAAAAGGAATTCAAGCGACTTTAGAACTTTCAAAGTCAACCAATTCAAAAGTAATTGTTATCGGTTCAGGTAAAGACGGAATGCCGATAATTTTGGGGAATCAGTAAATTAATATTTTTTAGTTTGTTTTAATTCCTCTATTATATCATGTTTAAATTTACTAAATGGTCTTTTGTGATAATCTTCAGGATGAATCTCGATCCCAAAAATCATTCGGTATATTTCTTCTTTTGAAAAAGGAGTGCCTATAAATGTTTTGTTTACTAAAATATCAATATAGTTATCTGAATATTTATATCTTAAACTTAATAAATCATTCAGTTCTTTATTAGAATGTGCTGAATAAATTTCATTTATTTTATTAAATTTTAAAGTTTCATTAGATTTTGAATTCATCTTAACGTTTATGTTTAGATTAAAATCGGAAAATGAATTATAGTAATAACTAAATTTAAAATCATTTTTATCCAAATATGGATGATTTATAACGTTTAAAGCATTTTTCCATCCACCAATTGGCGAATTATTAAGTTTAATGTGATTGCAAGAATGACAGCTTGGAATTAAATTATAGAAAGATAATGCTAATATTGGAAATTCAGATTTTGGAAACCAATGATCTAATTCAGCTCTGGCATTATTTTCTCCAAAATATAAAGTATAATTTCGATTACAGTAAACACAAGTGTCAATACCAAGAAAATTTAAAAATTCTTTATTTTGAAATTTACCATAACCCGTTTGGATAAAAAAACTTCTTATTAATACTATTTGATGTTTTGAAAAATTTTTCATTTCAAATTCTTCATGAATTTCAAGTAATCGATTTGGTAACGCATTAATCAACTCATCTTTGTATTTTATTAGAAAGTTAATAAAATCTTTACATATTTTTTTTTGTTTTTTATTTCTTAGAATGTAACCATCAGAAATTAATTTATCAAAGATTTCGTTAACCTTTTCGTTATGAAATTTAACTGCTTCTGAAGTTGGAGTTATTTTTATCATATTTATTCTGGGATTAATCCTAATTCAATAGCTCTTTTTCGGATTTGGTCTTTTTCTTTTTCTATATCGTATTCTTCTGGAAAACGATTAAAATACATTTCTAATAATTTATTTTTCATCAAAGGTTCGTCAATTATCTCAATGACTTGTTTGGCTTCTTCCTTAGTTTCTATTTTTGAGTCTCTTTTATTTAAAAATTCAATTACATCACTTATCTTACTTTTTGCAAAATCGCCAATTAATCCATCTTCTATAAAAAAACTATCTGCCAATAAATCTGTAATGTTTGCACCAAATGATTTTTGCGGTCTTTCTGAGTCTTTTAAAATTTTTGTTTTCCCGCTTTTTTTATCTTTTTTTAAATAGACAACATTGTTATTTGGAATATCTGATAATGTTAATGGCTCATGTGTAGTAAATATTATTTGTAATTTTTTTTCATCTTTAATATCTAAAATTAACGGTAGACATTTCAACATTGCATTAATATATTTTTTTTTCCATTCTGGGTGAAATCCAATATCTGGCTCATCTAATAAAAGATAATTGTCAACAGACATTCTGCTTGAATAAAATTTATTAGCATATAATTTAGAAAAAAGCTTAATTAAAAATTTTTCCCCTTGTGAAATTCTAAAATCAGGAAGGAAATTAATAAAATATCTATTAAAGAAATCGTATTTTTCTGTGTTGTCAATTATACAGAATAAGCTAACGGTATTAACTATATTCATATAGTTCTTAATCAGAGTACTGTTTTTTTCAATGTTTTCTTTTTTTAAATTTAGTTTTAAATCTTCGGGCAAAACTGTTATAAAATTTAAAAGAGAATCGTAAAAATTTATATCTATTTGAGTTAATTCTAGATTCGATTTTTTTATGAAATTTATAATCACTTCTATAAGCCTTAAAAATCTTACTTTGTTATTTAAATTTTCAACTGTTATATCATCTTTATATCTATTACAAAGCAAATCATAAAAATTTAAATTTTTTAAATTATAAAAGAACAATCTAGCTATTAAATGATAATATATTTCAAATAGTTTATAATTTTCATTTAGCCCTGTAACAAAAATTTTACCATCAATATCAAAAGAAGCACTATTTTCATTTTCTTTTAAATATATTTTATATAAATGATTAAAGAAGAAAAAAACACCATCTTTTGAAGATTCTTTTTCGATATAACTAAAAAGTTCATCTTCTGTTTTAAATTGTTTTTTATAGTTTGAATTAATGAATGATTCAAGGCTCTTCAAATTAAAACCATATTGATTAGCTTTTAAATTAATACTTTTGTAAAAGGTTATATCTGAATAAATTTGATTCAAATTTTCAATTAATTCTTCATTAGAAAAGAAAATGATTTCATCCATTAAATCTGCTAAACCTGAAATTTCAATATTATTGTTAGCTTTATAGTTAAGTTCTAGAGAATTGTAACTGTAAAAGTAAGTTGCATACTGATTACCTCTTTTAAATTCTTTAAAATCTATATAAATTGAATCAAAGTTTTTGTCGTAAATATTGTATAATATAGTTGACTGTCTTAATGATTCTGTGGGTCTTTTAAATTTTTGAAATTCATCATATTTCTTTTCATCGTTATTATAATAAATTTTGGTTGTTAAAATATTATTTTCATCTTTTTCATATATAAAGATTGTGTTAATTTTATTAATTTGGTAATTGTAATTATTTCCTAAGTTTTGAGATTCTGAAGAAAATTCATTTAATAAACTTGATTTACCAGAACCATTTTCTCCAACTATTGCAGTTAATAATTCAATTTTCTTTCCAAAAAAATCAGCTATAAAATCTTTATTTTTTGTTTTTATTAAAATAAAATTATCATTTTCAATATTTTCAAATTTATAATCATAAATGTATTCACCACCAAAATTTATTATTTGTGGTTCATCAAATAAAAAATGATTTTTAATTAAAACTGCTGCTAGTCTCATAAATATAGTATTTTCCCAAATATACTAAATCTGCATAATTAATAATGTAAATTAAATATTTGCAAAGTTATTGTCATTGGTTCCGGTAAAGACGGAATGCCGATTATTTTGGGGAATCAGTAAAAAATATCTATACTTCTTGAAACACCGTTAGAAAATATTTTTCGGTGTTTTTTTATGTCAAAAAGTTAAGAAAATTATCAATTCATTTTGTACCTTTCAACCTCAAAAAAATGAATTATGTTTAAAAAGTCATCAGTTGTATTAAGTTCTATCGTCTTATTTTCAACTTTATCCTGCGAACAAAAAAATATGAAAGGTCAATCGGAAACCGTTAATGAATCGAATAGAGAAAATAAAATAGTGGTATATCAAGTGTTTACACGTTTGTTTGGTAATATGAATACTACCAATAAACCGTGGGGAACCATCGAAGAAAACGGAGTAGGGAAGTTCAATGATTTTACAGATAAAGCACTTCAAGAAATCAAAGAGTTAGGCGTAACGCACATTTGGTATACAGGTGTTCCGCATCATGCCGTAGTTCGTGATTATACCAAATACGGAATTTCCAATGATGACCCGGATGTGGTAAAAGGTCGTGCCGGTTCGCCTTATGCCGTAAAAGATTATTACAACGTAAACCCTGATTTGGCGGTTGACCCTGCAAAAAGATTGGAAGAATTTGAAGCGTTGATTGAACGCACACACAAAAATGGATTGAAGGTTGTCATTGACATTGTGCCCAATCACATTGCTCGTCGTTATGAAGGAAAAACCAATCCGAATGGGGTGAAAGATTTTGGAGCGGATGATGATAAGTCTGTGGAATACAAACGAAATAACAACTTTTATTACATTCCCAATTCTAAATTTGAAGTGCCAACCGATGCCAATTATAAACCACTTGGTGGTGAAAAAAATGCATTAGCTGATGGAAAATTTGAAGAAATTCCGGCAAAATGGACCGGAAATGGTTCACGATTAGCTAAACCGGATATCAATGATTGGTATGAAACAGTAAAAATCAATTATGGTGTAAAACCGGACGGTACAAAGGATTTTCCAACCTTACCGGAAGGATATGACAAAAAAGATTATAAAGCTCATGCTGCTTTTTGGAAAGGAAAAGACGTTCCGGATTCCTGGAAAAAATTCAAAGACATCACGCATTATTGGATAGACAAAGGCGTAGATGGTTTTCGCTATGACATGGCTGAGATGGTGCCGGTAGAATTTTGGAGTTATATGAATTCCTCTATCAAAATGAAAAATCCAAATGCTTTTTTGTTGGCTGAAGTGTATAATCCTGCGGAATATAGAAATTACATTCATTTAGGAAAAATGGATTATTTGTATGACAAAGTACAAATGTATGATACACTCAAAAATATTGTGCAAGGACGAGGTTTACCTAAGCATATTTCGGGTATTCAAGAAGATTTAAAAGATATTGAACACCACATGCTTCACTTTTTAGATAACCATGACGAACAACGTTTAGCGAGTCCGCAATTTGCTGGTGATCCGAAAAAAGGAATGCCGTTGATGGTGGTTTCAGCTACTATTAGTTCTTCACCAACGATGATTTATTTTGGTCAGGAAGTAGGTGAACCAGGTGCAATTGATGCCGGTTTTGGGAAACAATCACGTACATCAATTTTTGATTATGTAGGCGTTCCACATCACCAACGTTGGATGAATGGCGGAAAATTTGATGGCGGACAACTATCTAAAGAAGAAAAAGAATTACGTGATTTTTACAAACGATTATTGAATTTTACGTTGAAAAGTAGTGCGTTGATGGGTGATTACGAACAAATTCACGATGCCAATTTAGAAGCCGGTTTAGGGTATGATTTCGGGTTATATTCGTATGTGCGTTGGAGTGAAAATGAAAAATTGATTATCGTGACCAATTTTAATCAAAATACGGCTGTGAAATGTCAAGTTATTTTGCCGGCCGGAGTAGTGAAAAAAATGAATCTGAAAGATGGTAGTTATAAAATGAAAGACCAATTGTATTTAAAAAATGCAACGGAATTAATCATCAAAAATGGCGTAGGGAAATTTTCAATTGAGATTCAACCGGGAGAGAGTTTTATTTATAAATTATAGATTTGTTTAAGAAAGTTACACCTGACAGGTTTTTTTTGAAAACCTGTCAGGTGTTAATCGTAAATTTCAATTCTTATTAGAAATAATATAAAAAGGCTATGTGCTTTTACATGCAACAAAAAGATGCGATACCAAAAGTGGAAAAACGTTTTAAAGCGATTGTCCAAAAGCCCGAATCTTTTTTGCAAGCCGATGTTATCAATGCCTTTGAACATAAATGTTCGCCTATTATCTTAAATACGAACCCAACGGAAATTGTAACTAATTTTCAATGGGGATTGATTCCGCATTGGGCAAAAGATGTATCTATTCAGCAACAAACAATTAATGCAAGAATGGAAACGGTTACTGAAAAGCCTAGTTTTTCAAACATCATTCATCAACGTTGTTTAGTGATTGCCACTGCTTTTTATGAATGGCGATGGTTGGATGAAAAAGGAAAATCAAAACAGAAATACATTATTTATGGCGAAGAGGAGCTTTTTGCCATGGCGGGTTTATATAGTTTTTGGCGAAATCCTGCCGATGGAGAGCCTAAAAATTCATTTACTATTCTGACAACGGAAGCCAATGAGACGATGCGTTTTGTACATAATCACAAAAAGCGAATGCCGATTGTACTTAAAAAAGAAGATGAATCAACTTGGTTGGATACACATCACAAGATTGAAGAATTTGCTTTTCCGTATAGTGCGAATTTATTGGCTTTTCCTGTGTAAAGCATCTACATTGATGTTAAAAAACGTACTAGCTTTTCAACAGCAAGTCCACGGTGACTGATTTTTGATTTTTCTTCCCTACTCATTTCAGCAAAAGTAGTAGTATAACCATCCGGAATAAAGATTGGATCATATCCAAAACCTTGATTTCCTTTTGGTTCAAAACCAATTTTTCCTTTTACGATTCCTTCAAATAAATGTTGTTCACCATTGATATTCAAACAGATAATTGTTTTAAACTGTGCGTTTCGATTGGTTGAATGTTCAAGATTTTTCAACAACTTTTGCATGTTATCGTTTGCATTTTTTTGCTCACCTGCATAACGAGCGGAATAAACGCCGGGTTCGCCATTAAGGGCTTCAACTTCTAATCCGGTATCATCAGCAAAACAGAAGTGACCATATTTTTCAGTAACATAATTGGCTTTTAAAATGGCATTACCTTCAATAGTCAAAGCAGTTTCAGGTATTTCTTCATAACAGCCAATAGAATCTAAACTAAGTAATTTTAATTCAGAAGGAATTAATTGTTGTATTTCATTTATTTTATGTAAATTATTGGAAGCGAATACAATAGATAAAGCCATATTTAACTCATTTTTGTGTATAAAGATAACTTTTTCAACTATTTAATTTTTAATTTTGTGTGAGCATTTTGCAACTTTGATTGTATTTTTTGTTTACTTAATTAATTTACTAAAATGAAGAATCGTGAACAAACTCGAAATGAAGAAATTGTAAATGCCATTTCACACGGAATTGGCATACTGTTTTGTTTCATAGCACTTCCTTTTTTGTTGACAGATGCTTTTGATAATCAGCAATTTAGTTTGTTTGTATCTCTTGTTGCATTTGGAATAGGTATGTTGTTGGTTTATACTTTTTCAACATTGTATCACATTTCAAAAGATGATAAAACAAAAAACATACTTCAAGTCTGTGACCACATTAGTATCTATTTTTTAATCGCCGGAACCTATTCTCCACTGATGGTTAAATATTTAGAAACGGAAACAGCAATACTTTTTTTAAGTGTTATGTGGTCTATTGTGTTGTTGGGTACTATTTTTAAAATTTTCTTTACTAAAAAATTTAAATTTTTATCTACAGTGCTTTATTTAGCATTGGGATGGATGATTGTTTTTGTTATTAAACCACTACTTGAAACCATTCCATTTTCAGTTTTTCTTTGGATTATTTTGGGAGGTTTAAGCTATACCATTGGGGTGTATTTTTATGTGAAAGACCATAAAATGTATTATCATTCCATCTGGCATTTATTTGTTCTTTTCGGAACAATTGCTCATTTTGTTTCTGTTTATATCAGTATTTATAATTGATTAATTATCAGTTTATTGTTGATTCTTACTTCTACAAAAGTTAAAGTTTTTTTATACTTTACAATTTTGTTTATTATTGCTTTTCGTATAGTTAAATATCATGGTAAAAAAATATTAAAAATAATAAAACCATAATTTAATTTTTTACGTAAGTAAAGAACCAAAACCAAAACAAAATACAAAATGAAACAAAAAAACGAAGCCCCATCGTTTGTTAGAAGCTGTGTTTTATTCCTATTGCTGTTAGTATTCTATAATCCATTATGGTCACAGTTTGTTATCAATGACAATCAAAAAATTGATGAAATTTCATTACACCCTTATGCCAAAATCGCCAATTTAGAGCAAGAAGACCGTTCTTTACATCAAATTTTAAAGGACGGTAAAATTGTTTTTGAAATATTGCCCATCGAGAACACAGATTTAGGTTTTACAAGTAATCATTATTGGTTAACCTTTCAAATTAAAAATGAAACCTCCAAGATACAAACATTTTATTTGGAAGCTTGTCGACCAATTGTAGATTATGCAACTTTTTATACCATTGATCAGGAACAAAAAATAAACAAACAGGTTAGTGGTGATGCAATCCCTTTCAAGGAAAGAAGTATTCAAAACAGAAAAATTTTATTCAAAATAGAATTACCACCTAATGAATTGCAAACCTATTATTTACATTTAAAAAGTGATGGTGAAGTAATTAATGCCGGAATTATGCTTCGTTCAATGGATAACTTGATGCAAACAATGTCTTTTGAACAAGTTATTTTTGGAATTTTTTATGGCATTTTGTTGATTGCGGCTATCATTTATATGTTCTTCTTTTTTGCTATGAAAGAAAGAAGTTTCCTGTATTACAGTTTATATGTGGTATTTATTGGAGCTTTACAATTTTCGTTAGATGGATATTTTTATCAATTAATTACGCCAAATTCAGGATGGTTATGTTTGAATGCGGTAATTTTATCAGCATGTTTAGCCAACTTCTTTTTAGGTAGATATGCACAAGTTTTTCTTCAGATCAAAAAATATAGTGAATTTATAAATGGAGCTTTTTACATCATTTTTATACTTGATTTTGCTTTATTACTTTCCTTAATAGTTTCACCAAAAGCTTTAGAAATATCCTATCCTTTGGCCAATGCTCTCGGATTGATCTTATTGATATTAATCATCGCTTCGGTTGTTGTAATTTATAACAAAACTAAAAAAATAGATCGTTTTTTCGTTTTTGGTATTTTGTTTTTGATTATCGGATTTATCATGTTCATTTTGAAGAATTTTGGTGTATTGCCTGTAAATTTCACTACAGAAAACGGTTCTAAATTAGGCACCGGAATGGAAGTGATTTTTCTTTCGCTTTCGATGGCTAACTTGATTAGAAAAATGCGTGATGAGCGAGAAGAATTTCAACAGGATGCACTTCAAAAGTCAGAAGAAATGAACGAAATGAAGTCTTATTTTTTATCGAATATCAGTCATGAATTACGTACTCCCTTAAATGCTATTTTAAATTTATCGAAAGAAATTTCGAAAGATACAGCAGATGATGCTATTCAAAAAAACAGCAATTTGATTAAAGATTCATCCTATAGTTTGTTGAGTTCCATCAATGATATTTTGGATTTTTCTAAAATTGAAAAGGGAGAGTTGAAATTGGATAGTGAGGAATTTAATCCAAAACAAATGATAGAGCATTTGGTTAAAAATATGGCCTATCGTGCCAAAAATAAAGGACTTGGATTTAATATTGATATTTCAGATGAACTACCGGAAATGATTTTAGGCGATAAAATGCGTTTATCTCAAATGCTAAACAATGTGTTGAGTAATGCCTTAAAGTTTACAACACACGGTTTTGTAACATTTAAAGTAGAATGTAAGCCACTCAAAAACGGAAAAGTTGAATTGTTTTTTAGTATAGCCGATACCGGAACAGGTATTCCAAAAGAAAAAATGAATTCTATTTTTGAATCGTTTACACAAGAAAATATCAACAACAAACGAAAGTTTGGTGGTTTAGGTTTGGGATTATATATCGTTAAAAATCTTGCTGATTTACATGAAGGAAAAGTAGAAATGCAAAGTATTTTAGATCAAGGTACCGTTTGCAGAATTACACTTCCTTACACGGTTGTGGCAGTGGAAAAGAAAATTGTTTCACAACCTGAAATGATTGATTTTGATTTGAATGGTAAGAAAATCTTGGTGGTAGAAGATAACGCAATGAATCAAATGGTGATTAAAATGATTACCAAAAAATGGTTGAATACTGAAGTTGTTTTTGCTAATAATGGTTTAGAAGGAATTACAATACTACAAGAAAAATCCTTTGATATTATTTTAATGGATTTGCAAATGCCTGTGATGGATGGCTATGAAGCAACTATTGCCATTCGAAAAGGTGATGCAGGTGAAAAGAACAAAAATATTCCGATAATTGCATTAACAGCAGATGTGATGGAAACCACAAAAGAACGGGTAATGGAAATCGGTATGAACAAATACATGACCAAACCGGTGGACAAAGAAGCGTTGTTTAAAAATATCTTTGAACTAGTTGTGTAAAGAATTTTTGATAATAAAAAAATTTACGATTAAATTTAATACATAACAAAAAAAAGTCAATTTATTAATTTTTATTTCAGTTTCACATAAACATGTTTAATTCCTTTTTTGTCGGAATCGCGTTCGTGAATTTCAATTATTTTGGTAAGCGATTTCATCAATGGAGTAAGTTTTGAAAATCCAAAATTTCGTGGATCAAATTCCGGTTTTTTCTTCACTATTAGATTTCCAACATCACCTAAAAAGGCCCAACCTTCATCATCAGCTAAATCTTCTATACTCGATTCTATAATGTCAATTGTTTCCACATCAATTTTAAGGAATTGCTTGTCTTCTTTCTTTTTGTCGGTTGATTCCGTTGTAGATGCAATGTTTTTCTTTTTCTTGGCTCCTTCTAAAACCTCAATAAAAATAAATCTGTCACAAGCACTAATAAAGGATTTTGGAGTTTTTTGTTCACCAATCCCTATCACTTTCATTCCGGATTCTCTCAATCTAATGGCTAATCGGGTAAAATCACTATCGCTGGATACAATGCAAAACCCATCCAGTTTATCACTATACAACAAGTCCATTGCATCAATTATTAAAGCAGAATCAGATGAATTTTTCCCGGTCGTATAACTGTATTGTTGAATGGGCGTTATGGCGTGCTCCAACAAAACTGCTTTCCATCCACCTGCATTTGGTTTAGTCCAATCGGCATAAATCCTTTTGGTGGTGGGTGTACCGTATTTGGCAATTTCTTCCATCATTCCTTTCACATTGCTATACGGAACATTATCTGCATCAATTAAAACGGCTAGTTTTAAATCTTCTTTGTCGTGCTTGCTCATTATTATCAGAATTAAACGCTATCAAAGATAATTAAAAAACAACTAATTTTATTTTTCATTTCGTATAAAAGCAAAATCCGATTTCTTCTTAAATTTATTATGTAGAACGTAAAGAAATCATTACTTTTGTCACGTTTTTTTAACACACAAAATCATGGTAAAAGATTTATTCGAAAGAATCCAAAACAATAAAGGACCGCTAGGAAAATGGGCTTCTCAAGCAGAAGGATATTATGTATTTCCTAAATTGGAAGGTGAATTAGGACCAAGAATGCAATTTCACGGAAAGCAAATACTCAATTGGAGTATCAATGATTATTTAGGTTTGGCTAATCATCCGGAAGTTAGAAAAGCTGATGCAGATGCGGCAGTGCAATATGGTGCGGCTTATCCAATGGGTGCTCGTATGATGAGTGGTCATACAGATGTGCACGAACAATTAGAAAGAGAATTGGCGGCTTTCGTAATGAAAGAAGCTGCCTATTTATTGAATTTTGGTTATCAAGGTATCATGTCCACCATCGATGCATTGGTAACAAAAAATGATATAATTGTGTATGATGTTGATGCTCATGCGTGTATCATTGATGGCGTTCGTCTTCACATGGGAAAACGCTTCACCTATCGTCATAATGATTTGGAAAGTATGGAGAAAAATCTTCAACGTGCAACCAAAATGGCTGAGGAAACCGGGGGAGGAATTTTATTCATCACAGAAGGTGTTTTCGGGATGCGTGGTCAACAAGGTAAATTAAAAGAAATTGTTGCCATGAAAGAAAAATACAATTTCCGTTTGTTGGTAGATGATGCACATGGTTTTGGTACGTTAGGAAAAACTGGTGCCGGAGCAGGTGAGGAGCAAGGTTGTCAAGACGGAATTGATATTTATTTCTCCACTTTTGCTAAATCAATGGCAAGTATTGGAGCTTTTATTGCTGCTGACAAAGATATTATTGATTATTTAAAATACAACTTACGCTCACAAATGTTTGCAAAAGCATTGCCAATGATTCAAACGGTTGGTGCTTTGAAACGTTTAGAATTATTGAGAAATCATCCTGAATTAAAAGATAAGTTGTGGGAAAATGTGAATGCACTTCAAAATGGTTTGAAAAGTAGAGGTTTCAATATTGGTGACACTAACACTTGTGTGACACCGGTTTATTTGGAAGGTTCTATTCCTGAAGCAATGGTAATGGTGAATGATTTACGTGAAAACTATGGAATTTTCCTTTCTATAGTTGTATATCCGGTAATTCCAAAAGGAATTATTTTGTTGAGAATGATTCCAACTGCTTCTCATACTTTAGAAGATATCAATGAAACACTTTCAGCATTCGAAGCTATTCGTGAAAAATTGGTAAATGGAACGTATAAAAAGATTGCGGAAGCTACCACTGTTGACGTGTCATAATTCAGATTTACAATATAATAATTCAGCCGATTCTTTTTTTGAATCGGCTGTTTTTTTTATACGTTTTCTAATTCAATTCGATACGTTCTTCGTCTTCGGTCAACGGTTGAATTGAAGTTTTTCCATAAATTGTGAATCGCATTGTTTTCTTCCAATTCAGGTGTTCGATTACACAATGTTATTCCTTTTTCTTTGAAAACATTGTAGTATTCTCTAAAAATTATAGCGGTTACACCTTTGTTTTGGTATTCGGGTTCAATTCCAATCAAATAAAACAATACTTCTTTACTATGTTTTTTTGCTTGCAGTAAATGATAGAATCCAAAGGGAAATAATCTACCATTAGCCTTTTTTAAAGCTTCTGAAAAACCTGGCATTACAATACTGAAAGCAACCATTTTGTTTTCTTTGTCTAAAATAAATAATATATATTCCGGATTTACAAAAGGAATGTATTTTTTCTTAAAATACTCTTTTTGACGTTCCGAAACGGCTACGAATGATGCCAGCTTTTCATAACTAGTATTGAATAAATTAAACATTTCATCCACATACGGAATAATGTCTTTTGTTTTTGTAAATGTTTCAATTCGAAGTCCGTAACGTTGTTCTATCAAATGACTAATCTTAGAAAAACTATCAGGATGTACATCTGAAAAGGAAAATAAACTTTCAAAATATTCTTTTTCTTTTACATAACCCAATTGTTCTAAATGGTCTTTATAGTAAGGATAATTATACCATGTAATCATTGATCCTAAACGGTCGTAACCTTCTGTAAGTACACCAACTTTATCCAAGTTTGAAAAACCCATTGGACCTTCAACATAACTCAAATGATGTTTTTTACCTAATTCATACACTTTCTCCAACAAGGCTTTGGTCACGTTGATATCATCAACAACATCCCACCAACCAAAACGCACTTTGGGTTTTTGTTGTACCTTGATTTCTTGCCAATTTACAATTGCAGCAATTCGACCTACAATTTTATTATTGCGATAAGCTAGAAAGAAATAAGCTTCAGCTTGATCAAATGCCGGATTTTTTGTTTGGTCAAACGTTTCTAATTCGTCATTAATCAAAGGAGGAACCCAATAGGGGTGATTTTTGTAAAGTGAAAATGGAAATTTCACATATTCAAGAAGCTGTTTTTTTGTTTTCGCTTCAACAACATTAATTGTACTATCCATCTACTTTATCTAAACGTTTTTTCTCTTCTTTGGCTTTTTTGTCTTTTTTCTTTTTATCCACTCGTTTTCCACCGTCTTCCTCTTTCTCTATTTTAACCGGTTGGTATTTTTTATCAAAACGCCACGAAATTCCGGCACCACCATAAAACAAGCTTGGCGTATCTTTTATATTTTTACTGATTGATGCATCAATTTGAAGATTATCTTGCAACAAATAAGCAGCTCCAATTCTAAATATACCATCAGAATAATAATCACCTTTAAATCCTTGGTTTTCAATAAATCCTGACCATTTTTCATTGAAACCTCTGGTTAAAGTAACTACATATCCCAATGTATTATAATCGGAAGTGATTTTGTCATAAAAAATATTAGTTACTAATACATAACGACTACCAATTTGATTTTGACCAATAATCATGATTTTCGGACTGATTACCGGCTCATTTGGAAAGGCATAATCATCATTTGCAAAGCCAACGTTTATACCGGCATAACCTGAAACAGCGGGAATCAATTGTCTCCATTTAAATTTATGATTGGCTTTCCAGCTATATAAATTAGGTTTCTCTTCATAGTTTTTATAGGGATCATATATCAAATACTTTGCTCCAATTAAGGTTGAACGCAAACCACTTCTGGTTTGTTCTACCAAAGGTGAATAATATTTATCATATTGGTATTTGAAATTAGCAATTACTTCTAATTGTTCAAACAATACACCGTATCTAAAATCTAATTCCATTCCCATTCCATTAGAATTATAACGAGCTAGGTCATGATTTTCTCGATAGCCATATAACCCTCCTTCTACTTGAAAAACAGTTTTACCGACAGAGAAAGCCGACATCGACATACCGGGACGATTGGAATTTATCATATCCGTATGTTGCGAATAACCGGAAGCAAATACCAAGGTAAGAATTGTTGCGAATGGAAAACGAATATTTTTCATCAAGAATTGAAGTTTAATAAGTTTAGAAACCAAAAATAAGACTTTTTATTATTTATTTATGATACATCGACTAAATTTAAAGCGGGTATTTCTTATTTTTACCCAAAATTATGTTGTATGCAAACCGCTTCTATCCCCGGATTTATAAGAACCATTCTAATTATCATTGGAATTTATTATGCTTTTAAGATTATAAGCCGAATTCTTATGCCTATTTTGTTACGGAAAATGGTTCAAAAAGCCGAAAAAACTTTTCAACAACAAATGGAATTTCAACAACAGCAACAAGCTGCTAATCAAGCTCCACCCAAAGCGAAAATGACAGAAAAAAATAAAGTGGGAGAATATATTGATTATGAAGAAGTAAACTAAATATTGAACAACCTAACCATGAACAATTTTAAACGTTTTTTACCTCATTTATATGTTATTATCGGATTTGTAGCGGTTTCATTGTTTTACTTTTATCCGGTTTTACAAGGTAAACAAATCAGCCAATCCGATATTGTACAATATACCGGAATGGCCAAAGAACAAAATGATTTCAGAAATCAATCCGGAGAAGAACCATATTGGACAAACTCCGCATTTGGTGGAATGCCAACGTATCAATTGGGTGCAAAATATCCGCATAATTATGTGAAATCGCTTGATAGTGTTTTGCGTTTTCTTCCTCGACCTGCGGACTATTTATTTCTCTATTTCTTAGGGTTTTATATTTTATTATGTGCCTTAAAAATTGATCCGCTTAAAGCATTTTTTGGTGCTTTAGCCTTTGGATTTTCTACTTATCTGATTATTATTTTAGGTGTTGGACACAATGCAAAAGCTCATGCCATTGCTTATATGCCAATGGTTGTTGCAGGCGTTTTATTGGTTTTTCAAAAGCGATATATTGTTGGTGGATTGCTTACAATGGTTGCCGCAGCTCTGGAAATTCAAGCCAATCACTTTCAAATGACCTATTATTTGTTGCTGCTGTTATTGATTATTTCTGCCTATTATTTTTATTTATTTATTAAAGAAAAAGACTTCTCTGCTATTGGTAAAACGATTGGTGTTTTTGTAGTGGCAGGATTATTGGCTTTGGGTTCAAATGCCACTAATTTATTAGCAACCGCTGAATATACGGAGTTTAGTACAAGAGGAGCCAATGAATTAACTTTTGGACCAAATGGAGAAAAAGTAGAAGGTAAATCCGGTATGTCGTATGAATACATTACGGAATATAGTTATGGAATTGCGGAAAGTTTCAACCTTATAGCACCTAGAATTTTTGGTGGTGGTAATGCAGAAAAATTGGGAAAAGAAAGTGCAATGTATGAACTTTTTATTCAATTAGGTGCTCCTGAAGCCGATGCGTTAGACTATGCCAATAATGCTCCAACGTATTGGGGTGACCAACCTATTGTAGCAGCACCGGCCTATATTGGTGCTGTTGTTTTCTTTTTGTTTGTGTTGGGAATGTTTACCGAAAAGCGAAAACTTAAATATGCACTTTTAACTGGAGCAATTGTTTCGCTATTGTTGTCTTGGGGAAAAAATTTCCCTTTATTGACCGACTTTTTTATTGACTATGTGCCGTTGTACAACAAATTTAGAGCGGTTTCTTCTATTCAAGTGATTTTGGAATTGTGTATTCCGGCATTAGCCATCATGGGATTATATTCCTTTTTTAAAACCGAAAAAGAGGAACAATGGAAAGCTTTATGGAAATCTGCCGCAATTGCAATAGGAGTTCTGGCATTATTATTCATCGGACAAGGAATGTTCAATTTTGCCGGTGGAAATGATGACTATTATCGTCAAGCGTATCGAGAAATTGGGCAACCATTTGTTGAGGCATTAATTGAAGACCGAAAATCGATGTTTACAGCTGATTTGCTTCGTTCAATCGGATTCATTGCTGTTGTTGTTGGATTGTTATGGTTGAGTTTGAAAGAAAAATTAGTACAAACCAATACCGTTCTTTTAGTGGGATTGGTAATGGTTTTTGATTTGTTTTTCATTGATAAAAGTTATGTAAATGCTGATGATTTTGTGAATGCACGTGAAGTGATGGAACCTATTCAAGCCAGTGCAGCCGACCAGCGAATTAAAGAAGATAAAGACATTCATTTCAGGGTTTTTGAACCATCACAAGGAATGGCAGGAGCTCGTACTTCTTACTTTCACAAAGCAATTGGTGGTTATAGTGCCGTTAAACCACAACGGATGCAACAACTGTATGATTATCAAATTGCCAATAATAACATTCAGGTATTGAACATGTTGAATGTGAAATATGTTATTCAAACCACAGAAGAAGGTCAACCCATTCCTTTACAAAACCCTGAAGCTAATGGAAATGCTTGGTTTGTGAGCAAGCTTAAATTAGTTCAAAATGCGGATGAAGAAATGAAAGCTTTAGACAGTTTGAACTCAAAAGAGGAAGCCGTTTGGGTAAAACCTACTATGTTTAAAGGTGTTATTCAATCCAGTTATGTAAAAGACAGTTTGGCGACAATTAAATTAGATGAATACAAACCAAATTATTTAAAATACACTTCTCAAAATACAAATAAAGGCTTAGCAGTTTTTTCAGAAATCTACTATCCTAAAGGTTGGAAAGTAACGATTGACGGAAAAGAAGCCGAAATGATACGTGTGAATTATGTGTTGAGAGCGTTAGAAATTCCGGCAGGAAAGCACACAATTGAATTTAAATTTGAGCCTGAAGTGGTGAAAACCGGAAGTTCAATTGCTTTATTTAGTTCAGTTGGAATGTTGTTATTGTTGTTAGGTGGAATATATTTTGAAAGAAAGAATAGGAACGATCAATAGTTATGCAGGTTTTTTAATTTATATTTGATTGAAAATTTGTGAAATGAAAAAAGAAATTTTACATCACGGCCATCCTAACGAAAAAGAAGCAAAACGAATTGCTGAAATAAAGTCGTTAACTTATGTTGAGCGATTGGAGCGACTTTTTGCCATTATTGAGCTTTCATATACTTTGAAAAATGCACCTAAAATATATCCTAAAAAATGATAGAACAGATTTTTGTGATATGGAAATATTTTAAAGAACATAAAGTTCGGTATATCACAATAGGTGGGTTTGCTGTTAATATTTATGGTTATAGTAGAAATACCGGAGATTTAGACATTCTTATAGACGATACACTAGATAATAGAAAAAATCTTAGAAAAGCATTTATAGATATTGGAATAGGAGATTTTGAAGCCATAGAAACAATGGTTTTTATTCCAGGTTGGACGGATTTTTCTTTAAATTTTGGTTTGCGTTTGGATATTATGACTGCTATAAAAGGATTGGAAGATAAATCTTTTCAAGAATTATATGATGAAGCAACAATTGTTCTTTTGGGTGGAGTAGAAGTTAAATTCATTGATTATGATAGTTTAATTTTAGCAAAAAAGGCATCCAACCGTCCAAAAGACCAACTTGATATTGAAGAGCTAAATAAGTTAAATGAAGAATAAATTAAATTGAATAAAAAAGAATACTTTTCATTTTGCAATCCAAAACTAAAAAAGTCCTCATTGTTTCGTATTACTGGCCACCGGCAGGCGGACCTGGGGTGCAGCGTTGGTTGAAGTTTGTCAAATATTTACCTGATTTTGGGTATGAGCCACATGTTTACATTCCTGAAAATCCAACTTATCCGATAGTAGATGAAAAATTGACAAAGGATGTTTCGGAAAATGTCATCATCATCAAACAAAAAATAAAAGAACCTTATCGTTGGGCGGCATTTTTTTCTAACAATACTACCAAAAAGATTAGCTCAGGAATTATCCCAAGTAAGAAAAAACAATCCATCATTGCCAAACTGTTGCTTTGGATTAGAGGGAATTTTTTCATACCGGATGCAAGAGTTTTATGGGTAAAACCTTCCGTCTCTTTCTTGAAAGATTACCTGCAAAAACATCAAATTGACACTATCATTACAACCGGACCTCCACATAGTTTACACCTTATCGGTCTGCAATTGAAAAAGGTATTAAGCATCAATTGGATAGCTGATTTTAGAGATCCTTGGACAACCATCGGTTACCACAAAGAGTTAATGCTCACAGAAAAGGCGGAACGTAAGCATAAAGTTTTAGAAAAAAAAGTATTGCAAACTGCCGATAAAATCTTAGTTACCAGTCCAACAACTAAATCGGAATTTGCGTATCTAACTTCCAAGCCAATTGAGGTGATTACCAACGGTTATGATGTTGAAAATGTTGAAAAAACACCTTTGGATGCCAAGTTTACCTTAGCACACATTGGCTCATTTCTTTCCGATAGAAATCCAAGAATTTTGTGGAAGGTCTTGAAAGAAATAATCAATGAAAATACTGATTTTGCTAATGATTTTCAATTAAAATTGATTGGAAAAGTAAGTCAGGAAATTCTAGATACCATTCAAGAGTTTACATTATCGAATTACGTACTCAATTTAGGCTATGTTTCGCATCAAGAAGCCATTCAACACCAACGTGCTTCACAAGTATTACTCTTAATTGAAATTGATGATACTACTACGCGTTGCATCATACCCGGAAAATTATTTGAATACATGGTTTCCGATCGACCAGTAATTGCAATTGGTCCAAAGGGTTCTGATTTTGAAACCATAATCAAAGAAACCAACACCGGTTCATTTTTTACCTATGAGGATAAAGTAGAATTAAAAGAAATAATTTTTACTCACTATCAGTCGTTCAAACAAAATGAATTAAAAGTTCATCCGGTAGGTTTACAGCAATACAGTAGAAAAACTCTAACTGAAAAATTAGTAAAAACTTGTCTTACTAATCACTAATTACTAATCACTATTCACTAGAAATGGGCATCGTCGTAAATCAATCCATCAAAAACACTCTCATCACCTTTGTGGGGTTTGCTATTGGTGCGATAAATACGTTATTTATGTACACCCATTTTCTGGGAGAGGACTATTATGGGTTAACAGCTTTTTTACTCTCTTCTGCCAACATCATGATGCCGTTGATGGCTTTTGGCATTCAAAATACATTGGTTAGATTTTATGCTGAACACGACACAGAAGTTGAAAAATCGAGGTTTTTAAACTTGATGTTGGTTTTACCACTACTTTTAGTAGTTCCAATTTTTATTGGTTTAGCTTTGTTTTACAACGAGACAGCTGAACTTTTATCGCAAGAAAATCCAATTATTTTTGATTATGTGTGGATGATTCCGGTAATTGGATTATTCATGGGCTACTTCGAGATTTTTTATGCTTGGGTAAAAGTACATTTGAAATCGGTTTTTGGCAATTTTGTAAAAGAAGTACTTTTGCGAATTTTTATCACCGTTTTTTTATTGGCAGTTCATCTGAATTGGATAACCACAATACAATTTGTATATAGTTTGGTATTCATTTATTTTTTGATGATGGTTGTCATGGCTTTCGTTGCTTTCAAAGTTCGGAAACCGGAATTTCATTTACTATTTCCAAAAGATAAGAAGGAAGTTTTGGTGTATTCCGCCTTCATTATTTTTTCATCAGGAATTGCAGTTCTATTACTGGATATTGATAAATTCATGATTGGTCAATACATTCCGATCAAAGAAGCAGCTTATTATTCTGTGGCAATTTTTATTGCGTTGACCATATCTGTACCGATGCGAGCAATGCATCAAATCACTCATCCTATTACAACTGATTTAATGGCTCACAAAAAACACGATGAGTTAAATGAGTTATATAAAAAAACAGCTATTACGCTACAAGTTGTTGGCGGTTTTATTATGTTGGGTATTCTCACGAACATTCATCAAGTCTATGCATTATTGCCCGAAAAATATAGTGGTGGAATTTCAGTGGTTTTTTTAATTTCTTTTTCTAAGTTTTTTGATTTGATGTTGGGAAACAACAATTCTATAATTTTCAATTCCAAATACTATCGAACTGTACTTTTTCTTGGATTGTGTTTGGTTGTTGTGACCGTGAGCTTAAACATGGTTTTTATTCCTTCTTTTGGAATTGAAGGTGCTGCAATTGCTACACTCATTTCAATAGGATTGTATAGCTTAGCTAAATTAATGTTTGTCGTTTTTAAAATGAAGTTGTTTCCTTTTACCCAAAAAACGATAACTTCATTACTACTTATAATATTAACATTTGTTGTGTTTTATTTTTGGAATTTTCCCTTTCATCCGATTGTGAATATCCTTTTGAAATCTATACTGCTTTCTATTTGGTATTGGTTTTTGAATTATCGTTTGGCTATTTCTGAAGATATTAATGCTGTTTTAAAAAATATTTTGAAAAAGGTTAATTGACTAATTGCCAATCTTGTTTAATTGCAATATAAAAAAAGCCCTGCTACTTATTTCACAGGACTTTCATCAACCAAACTTAACCAAACTTTCTAACTTAACTCAAATTTATTTTTCTTTTTTATCTTCAATTAATGCTTTTGTTCCATCAGCTTTATAGTAATAATAGTCGTTCACATTGTAAGCATATCCGTTATTGTAATCGTTACTATAGTAGGTTGAACTACCATAATACGTGGTTTGTGCATAACCATTGTTTCCTCTCCAACCATTTACATGACCTATTGTATCAACTATCATTCCTCT
The DNA here is from genome assembly GCF_000425465.1 of Flavobacterium filum DSM 17961. Taxonomy (GTDB): domain Bacteria; phylum Bacteroidota; class Bacteroidia; order Flavobacteriales; family Flavobacteriaceae; genus Flavobacterium; species Flavobacterium filum. The sequence continues at coordinate 127,124 of NZ_AUDM01000009.1, forward strand.
TCGGTTATAAACTATTTCCATTCCTCCAATGCGACTAAGACCAAAACGATTGTAGTTCATAAAGATGCTACCAATTCTACTCACACGGTTTCTAGAATCATAGTTGATAAAGGTGTTCCCCACACGTCTAACTCTACCAAAACTATCATGTTCGATTCGAACGCCGTAGTTTACTGCTACTGCTGTGGTACCTCTTGTACCTCCTCTGCGGTAGAAGATGCCACCATGGCTATCGTTTGGACGGGTATTAAAATCAAAGTCTCCATTTAAGAACACGAAAAATTCAATTCCTCGTTCCATAAATACGATTGGCTCTGCTTGTATCGTATGATTTACTGTTATGCCTCGTTCTGTTTCCATCACTCGGTTTTGAGCCGTCATTCCTAAACTTCCTACTGTGAAAGTAAAGGCTACTAAATAGGTAATTGTTTTCATGATACATTCATTTTAATTGTTATCCCCGAACTCGTTTCGGTAGTTGATTAGCATATTCCAATTGCCGTGCCAAAACAGAAAATAATGTTGTGAATGAGTTGTTAATGATTTTTAACGTATTGTTTTTTAGTTGTTTAAAGGTTTAAGAGTTTAAGAGTTTAGAAGGGGTTAGGAGTAGGGAGTAGAAGGTTAAGTCCGAAAAAAAAAGATAATTAATCGGAATTTTATATTAAAATTCAGTAAGAAATATTAAATGATAAATCATTAATTGATGTATTAACGAATAACGAATTACAGTTGAAGAAATACAATGTAAAAAACATAAACTTAAAATCGTCAACCGTTAACCGTCAACCAATAACCGTCAACCAATAACCGACAACCGTCAACCGTCAACAGAATACTACTTCAACTTTTCCTTCAAATATTTTCCTGTGATGGATTTTGGATGTTTTGCCACTTCTTCCGGAGTACCAAATGCTAAAAGTTGTCCACCGTTTTCGCCGCCTTCAGGACCGATATCGATAATGTAATCAGCACATTTAATTAGGTCGAGGTTGTGCTCAATAACCACAATGGAATGCCCTTTTTCAATTAAGGCTTCAAAAGAGGTCAACAGTTTTTTGATGTCATGAAAATGAAGTCCGGTTGTTGGTTCGTCAAAAATGAATAAGACTTTGTCTTTTGTTGTTCCTTTAACCAAAAAAGAAGCTAATTTAATACGTTGAGCTTCTCCTCCGGAGAGGGTAGAAGACGACTGTCCTAATTGTACATAGCCTAAACCTACTTCTTTTAAAGGTTTTAATTTTTGAATGATTTTAGTTTGTTGGTGTAGTTCAAAAAAAGCAATTGCATCATCAATAGTCATTTTTAAGACATCATCCACGTTTTTGCCTTCAAAATAAACTTCTAATATTTCCTTTTTAAAGCGTTTGCCGTTACAGGTTTCACATTCTAAATGTACATCGGCCATGAATTGCATTTCAATAGTTACTTCACCATCACCTTTGCAGGTTTCACATCTTCCGCCTTCTACATTAAAAGAAAAATGTTTTGGTTGATACCCTCTTATTTTTGATGCTTTTTGTTTGGTAAACAAATCCCGTATGTCATCATAAGCTTTGATATACGTTACCGGATTGGAACGTGAGCTTCTGCCAATTGGGTTTTGGTCGATGTATTCAATGTTTTTGATGTGAGAGAAATTTCCTTTTAACTCTGAGAATTGTCCGGCTTTATCGCTAACACCTTCTAATTTTTTTTGAACAGATGGATAAAGTATTTTTTTAACCAATGTACTTTTACCGCTACCTGAAACGCCGGTAACTACGGTTAAACAATCTAATGGAAAAACAACATCGATATTTTTAAGGTTATTTTCACGAGCTCCTCTAATTTCGATATGATTTTTGAATTTACGTCTTTGTTTAGGAACAGATATTTCCAATTCACCATTCAAGTATTTTGCGGTAAGGGAATCCGATTTTAATAGGGTAGAAAAGTCTCCCTCGGCTACTAAGTTACCGCCATTAGTTCCGGCTTCCGGACCAATATCAATGATACGGTTGGCCGCTTTCATAATGTCTTCGTCGTGTTCCACCACAATAACGGTATTGCCTAAATCACGTAAGTTTTTTAGCACTCCAATTAAACGCTCGGTATCTTTAGGATGCAATCCAATACTAGGTTCGTCTAAAATATACATGGAACCTACTAAACTACTTCCTAATGAAGTAGCAAGGTTAATTCGTTGTGATTCACCACCCGAAAGAGTTGCCGAATTTCGGTTTAAAGTTAAATAACTTAATCCTACTTCATCCAGAAACCGAAGACGATTACTGATTTCTATCAGTAAACGTTTGGCAACTTTTTGATCATATTCTGAAAGGGATAAACTAGCAAAAAAAGTAATCAAATGCTTCACCGGTATATCAACTAATTCTGATATGGTTTTGCCACCAACAGTAATATAATTCGTTTCTGGACGAAGTCGTTTTCCTTTACAAGTTTGGCATTTTGTTTTCCCACGGTAACGCGAAAGCATCACACGATTTTGAATTTTATAATTTTTTTCTTCCAATTCTTGAAAAAAAGCATGTAAACCGGTGAAGTATTTGTTTCCGTCCCACACTAATTGTTTTTGATCTTCACTCAATTCAAAGTAAGGTTTGTGAATAGGAAAGTCAAATTTGTAGGCATGGTTGACCAATTGATCACGGTACCAACTCATGCTATCTCCTCTCCACGGATAAATTGCATTTTCATAAATGGATAAAGCGGTATTAGGAATAACCAAATCTTCATCAATACCAATTACGTTGCCATATCCTTCGCAAGTAGGGCATGCACCATAAGGATTGTTAAAACTGAACAAGTGAATATTGGGTTCTAAGAACTGTATTCCGTCCAATTCAAAATTGTTACTAAAGGTCAGTCGATTGGCTGTTCCCACTTCTTGTAAAAAACAGGTACCTTTACCTTCATAAAAGGCTGTTTGCACCGCATCGGCTAAACGGTTTTGAAATTCTTCATCCGTTTTTACTACAATTCGGTCTATAATCAGCATAATGTTTTGATCGTCTAATGCGTGTTGTTCAATTTCATCTAAACGGACAACTTCATTGTTTACCAAGATGCGGATAAAACCTTGTTGTAACAAGACTTTTAATTTATCCTCCAATGCTCTCCCTTCTTCCAAATGAATAGGAGATAAGAGCATCCACTTACTTTCTGGTATAAAAGAAAGTACCGTATTCACCACATCGGAAACAGTATGTTTTTTTACTTCAATACCGGAAACTGGAGAAAATGTTTTTCCAATACGTGCGTATAATAATTTGAGGTAATCATAAATTTCCGTAGATGTACCAACAGTTGAACGAGCATTTGTGGTATTTACTTTTTGTTCAATAGCAACAGCAGGAGCAATCCCTTTGATGTATTCTACTTTTGGTTTGTCTAAACGACCTAAGAATTGACGAGCATATGAAGATAAACTTTCTACATAACGTCTTTGTCCTTCTGCATATAAAGTATCAAATGCTAAACTCGATTTTCCGGAACCGGAAAGACCGGTTATAACTACCAGTTTATTTCTGGGAATGGCTACATCAATGTTTTTAAGATTGTGTAATTGAGCACCTTTGATAAGGATGTTATGTTTAGGTTCAAGTTGCGAAAATTCTTCTGGAGTCATAACAAAATTGAAAGAACTGCAAAGATAGTGATTTGATGGTTGAATTAAAAGTCAGGTAATTTCAATTTTTCATGAACATACGTTAAGATTTTTGAAAATATTTTAATACCAATATTTTATTTAAACCGAAGGCTGATTTGATAAAAAAAAATTATTTTAATGAGGTTTTCCACATTTATTGTATTTAAGATGTTAAAATTTCAATTAAAATTTGCTTATTAGTTTAAAATTGTGTTACATTTGGTTCATATTTAATTTTTAATTAACATTTAGCCTATCGACAAAACAATACTTTTTTAAAATTAACCGTTCAAAACACGAATTAAAAAGGTATAACTATGGCTACTGTTAATCAACTTCCCGACGCTTTATTGGTTAAGAATTACATTGCTGGTGATGAGCAGGCTTTGGCTATTCTTATTGAAAGACATCAATCTAAAATTTATGGTTTTATCTATTCTAAGGTCCAGGATAGAGACATAACCGACGATGTATTTCAAGACACATTCATCAAGGTTATTAAAACCTTAAAATCCAATTCATACAATGAAGAAGGTAAGTTTTTGCCATGGGTAATGCGAATTGCACACAATTTAATTGTAGATCATTTCAGAAAAAACAAAAAAATGCCAATGCAAAGAGAAACAGAAGAGTATTCCGTTTTTTCGTATATGTCAGATACTTCTATGAATATTGAAGGTAGAATTATCACTGAACAAGTAGAGGCAGATTTGTTACGTATTTTGGATGAACTACCGGCAGATCAAAAAGAAGTACTGGTGATGCGTATGTATCAAGATTTGAGCTTCAAAGAAATTGCCGATATAACAGGAGTAAGTATCAATACAGCATTAGGAAGAATGCGTTATGCAATATTAAATCTTAGAAAAGTAATTGAAAAAAATCAAATTATTTTGAGTAGTTAATACTATTAGCGTAAAAGTTTCGTTATAGATATAAACAAACACATATTTCTATGGCAAAACTTTACACTAGTAAAAAATTAGCGGCTCCAAAAATGTTACCTAAAAAAGAAACCATTCAGTTTTTGCTCAGTTACTCCAAGGCTTTAAGCATGATGAAGGTAGGAAACATGAGTTTTGAGACCATCGCTAATTAAAAGGAACATCCCGATTAACGTCGGGATGTTTTTTTTGTATTTAATAGGTTACTATTGTTTTACTATTTTAAAATTTTGTATTTTATTTACTTCCTTCCAAATGAGAGCGTTATAAATTCCTGCATTTAAAAAACTTAAATTTATTTGAGTTGTGGAATTAATAACTTTATCGGTGATTAATTTACCATTTAAGTCATAGATTAGTAAACGAAAAGGTTCATTATCCATTAATTTTATAGTAAGAAAATCGTTTACAGGGTTTGGATAAAGTTGTATTCCTAATTTTTCAATTTCTGATAAACCTACAGTTGGTTCAACTACAACATTAACATAGTTTGTGTGACTAAAGGTTCCATTACTATCTTTTGAACGAATGAAAAGTTTATGATCTCCAATTGATAGGTTTGCAGGCACGTTTACATCAAACGGATAGTTAAATAGATTATTCGCTGGATTAGAAACAGCCACTACTGTATTATTACTAAAGCCAGCATCTTCGTCCCAAAAATACTCTAATTCAACAATATCATATAAAACATTATTTTCAAGTACATAAAATGTGCTAAAATTGGTATGACTCCATCTGTTTAAAGCATCTTTGGTTCGGTAACCAACAGTATGAATTCCATTTGTAAATGTATTTGGAATCGTAAAACTGAAGTTAATAACATCTGATTGATTGTTAAAACCTAAAATTGATGTTGCATTTCCAAACCCCGGATCATTATCAAAAAAATATTCCATTTGAGTGATATTTTGTGAGAAAGAAGTAAATGCTAGACAAAACAGTAAAAAAGTATATAATTTTTTCATGTTTTTTATTTTTTAATTATTACTTCTAGTGCTAATCGTAACGTTTAATGTACCGTTTTGCGGTGCATTTGCAGAAGCGTTCAAGGTGTATATGGCAGGTATTGCAGGAATACCGCTCAATATATATGTGTCGTTTCCGCCATACATGCCTATTTGTACATTTGACGGATACCCCTGATAACATTCAGGGCAAAGTCCTTGTGCTTTTAAAATATATTTTTTTTCATCAGTATCGTTAACGTTGTTAAAAAGATACGCTTCGGTTACGCCAAAAGTGTTATTTCCTGCATTGTTGAGCCAAGCAGGTTGCGTAATTCTGAAAATATTGTTATAAACATTGTCAGAAGAATTATTGTTTTGTGTTATAGATGCTGAAGTCATCAACAAAATATTATTGTAGAAAGGATTACCATAAATAATTACTATACCACGAATGACATTATGAGAAATCGTAGCGACTGTGGTACTTCTTAATGTAATATTACCTCCAAAATAATTATTGGTAATAGTCAGATTAGAAGTTGTTCCTCCTGAAGTTGTATCTACAGTAAAATTAGAGCCAAAATAGTTTTTAGAAATTAATATATTACTATAATTACTTCCTCCATCTATATCAATGCCATTATGAAATTTACATCGGCTTATGGTAATATTGGATAAGGTATTGACTGAAAAGAATATATCTCTATCTGCATTAACAAATTCTATCCCGTAAATCGAAGAACCGCTCGAACCTGCTCCAAATGTTAACTGGTTAATTTTAGCTGTTGTGTGGTTGTTTTGAAGCTGCGGGTTATCATCTAAAAAATATCCTGTACCAATTATAGTCAACGCTTTGTTCGTAATTGTTGCCGTTCCATAACTTATTCCCGATGCTTCTAAATATAGTATATCACCATCTAAAACTAGATTACTGCTTATAGCAGTCTGCAAATTTGAAAAAACCTGTTCGCCTGACCATTGATTGTAAGTAGCATTATTATTCACCCGCCAAACTTTTGCATTCATTGTCGAGAATATCAGCAGTAAACTAAATACTACTAAAGTCTTAAATAAGTTTTTGTTTTTCATTATTGATATTTTTTAATTATATTGTTTTAAACCAATTTTGGAAAGATGAGCCTAAAAGAAGTACAGGATTTGTGGCATTATTTAAACTTCTGATTAAACTAATTATCCAAAAAATAAATACAGTCATACCAATCAAGATATTTAAGAATGGTATGAAAAAAGTTAATAAGACAATCAAATTCAAGCCAAGGGTTTGGCGTAGATAAAATGATCCAAATTCAGTTTTGTTTTGGTTGTGTAAAACGAGGGCTATAATCCATCCAATCCAGAAAAAATGAGCAATTAAGGCAACGGTTTTTCCATTGTCATTTCCAATTTGCGACTGTTGTGCAAATGAAACACCACACTCAATGCACATTACTTGATTTTCTTTTGTTGAAGTACCACAACCGAAACAATAATTTTTTTCAGAATGAGGGTTAACCCCACATTTTGGACAAGCTATTGCTTTTTCGTGTACTTCGTTTGAACAATTTCTACAATACATAATAATCTTTTTTTAAGTTATTTAAGTCAAATTGTTTTTATTTCTTTTTACCTTTTGGTTTCTCGAATTCAAGGTCTTTTGAGCAAAATTGTTCTAACAGATAGTCAACCACTAATTCTCCGGCACTTCTTAGGGCTGATTTGGCTGCTACAAATTCTGCATTATCCAAAGCTCCTGCTTCTAAACCATGAGCGGCAACAATAGTAGAATCGTCTGTACGAACGGCTTTAACTTCAACTCTAGCACGGCAAGTAACTTGTTTTCCTTGTGTTCCAGTTCGTTGGCTAAAGGCTTCACCATAAATCACAATATCTGCTCCAAATTCTTTTCCCATAGAAATAGCTGCCATTGGATTTTTTGCGGCATTGATAAAAGCAACTTCATTTTCTTTTGTTGCAAACATGGCAGGATCAACAACAGGAAAACCAGCTTCAATTAGTTTACGATTTATTTCAGTTTCAGCAGCAGGATCTGGAATACGTTGAGTAATATGAAATTCAGGAAGAATAACCATGATTTTTGGTACATAAGGTTTATTCAATAATCCACAATTGGCTTTTGAAAATACTTTTGGACCAGAATTTTGAGCTTCAGGAAACGGCAAATCATCTTTTGCAAGCGATATAAATTGTACAGCTTCAATTATTCCTTTTTCCATGGCATCAGCTACAGCTTTGTTTCCATTGGCTACTGTTTGTGAACCAACCACACCAGTTCCCAATACGCTAAACCCAGAAAAGCCACCTGCACTTCCCTCAACATTGATTGATTTTGAATCAATAATTTCTCTTGTTTCAGCATTTATGAGTTGAATAATAAATCCAATTTTAGCTTTATTCCCTCCAAATTTTAAACCAGCTAAATTAACATTTTGACCTCCATCGGCATATTCTGTAATTTTACCCATTACAATCACTTGAGCACCTTGCATTTGTCCAGTTTTTGGTCCTTTTCCTTGTTTTACATTTCCTGATTGAGCAAATTCTATTTCATTGGTTAATTCTTCAATGTCTTTTTGACTTAGTAATACGTTATAACAATTCACATTTTGTAATGCATTGGTTAACATATGTGATAGTTCATCACCAAATTTTGCAGAAGCACTAGACGTAGCAGATTTAAAAGAAGAAACAGATAATCTAACTCTTTTGTTTACCGGTGTTTTAGGACAAATAGCTTTAATATCTTCAAACGTAATTTTGTTTTTGTTTTTTTCTTTCTTTTGAGCCATTGCTGATTCAAAGCTTGATAAAGAAATAATTAGCAGAAAAATAACTTTTAATGTTTTCATAATGTTTTGTTTTAGTTGATATTTTATTATTTAGTCTTCGGTTCTTCTTTCATATTCAATTTTGTTGAATAAGCAAACTATTGTTATAGTTGATTCATTTTCTTCATACATGTTGATTTGTCCCTCTAAATCACGCATAATGATTAGCCAAATCGGTTTTTTATTGGGAAGTCTCAATTCATATTCATAATATGGAAACCCTTCTTTTTCCTCTTTTAATAATTTAATTGAGGTTAGTGAAGTATTAACAAGTATATTTTCCAGTTTATAATTTTCTGGTTCATTTACCGTAATTTGAATTTCATCATATCCATCTATTGTTCTACCGTTAAAAAATAGGAAACAGTTAACCGGATTTTTTGAATCGTTTAAGCTAACAGTGGTTTCTGCAGAATTTGAATAAATTACACCATCAAATGTTGGTGAAGGAAACGACCATTCAATCATTTCTGTTTGTAAATCCCAATTTACTATAGCTTCTTTTTGTGATTCATTAGGGATTAACTCTCTTAATAAATCATAAAATTCAATTGCTTTTTCAGAATCACTTGTTTTCGTCTCTTTCTTTTCAGATACATTTTTGCAGCTTAACATTGCAATTAGTAAAATGTAAATAAGTATCGTTTTTTTCATTTCTTAATATTTTAATCAAACTTATTTCTTAAATTTTATTGGTAAAATAGCTAATGATTAATTGTTACTCTTTATTTATTATTCGTTCCGTTTGTGTATAAATGTTGATATGGATGGATGGCTTTGAATCATTTTTATTTTTTTCGGTTGGCTTTTTTGTTAAGGATAATAAACAAATGATGCAACAATCTATTAGTAGAAGCCAAAATGAAAACTTACATTCAATAGTTGTCCATTCGTTTGATAGAATTGAATATTGAAACTCAAGTTTATGTTTAAGAATGATAAGACATACAATTCCTAAAACTGAATTGAAAAAATTTAATGTTTGAAATGATATTCTACTCAAGGAATTAACAAGAATACCTATTAATAATAAAATTAGATTAATCCATAAAATTGGTTCAGCTTTAATTTTTACAGGTTTTATTTCTGTTGAAAAAAGTTTAACTGTTCCTGAAATCATTTCAAACCCATTTATTGTTATTGTTGAGCCTGAATAGACATTTGAAATGGAGAAAAACGGAAATAAAAAAAGTAATATTCCCAATAAGTGGAAAATTACATGATAAGTATTTTGATTAATTAATTTCAATTTTTCAAGGATTATTACAACAATTTTATCATTAATAATGAAACTGAAAAACAACTAATTATTATTTGTAGTAGTTTATTGATTATTTGTTATATTTTGTTAATTTTTATTAATTATATTTGATATTTAAACATTAGTTAATTTATGAGCAAATTTTTATGTTTTTTCATTTGGATTTTTAGTTTCCCGGTTTTTGGACAATTAACTCAAAAAGATTCGGCTTTGCAAGAATTAAAAAAGTATAAAAAGGTGGATGAAACACGTTTAAAGTTATACTTAATTGTTTCAAAAAGTAGTGCTTTTGAAGACCCAGAAGTAGGAGTTAAATATGCAGATAGTGCCAACGTAATAGCGATTAAGCTGAAAGATAAGAAGTATTTAGCAAAAGTAAATTTGATTAAAGGTTTAAATTTATATGAAATTAGAAAATCAGATGAAGCAATAGAATCCTATAAAAAGGCATTAAAATTTGCTGAGGAAATTCAAGATAAAGAGTTACAAGCGTTTTCATTGCATAATTTGGCTATAATTTATTCAACACATAATAGAGAGTTAGAAGCAATTGAATTAGAGAAAAGAGGTTACAGAATTTTTACTGAACTTAAAATGGAACCCAACTGTATTAATGTACTTAATACAATAGGGGTGTGTTATTTTAGATTAAATGAATATCAAAAGGCATTAGAATATTATTTTAAATCTTTAAAAATTGCTGAGAAATGCAAGGACGATAAATTAATTGGCACGGCTTATGAAAATATTGCTTTAGTTTATAAGCGGAACAGCCAACATGTTAAAGCATATGAATATTATGAAAAGGCAATTAAAATATATTCTGCTATAAATTATAAACAAGGAATAATTAATGTTTATACAAATTATGGTGCGGCAAAAGATCAAAATAACGATTTAGTAGGAGCACTGTTACTCTATCAAAAAGGACTCCAAATTGCAACAGAGATTAAGGTAGATTGGTATAAATATAATTTACTAACAAATATTGCAATTATTCATAATGCTCAAAAGAAATTTGATATTTCACTTCCCCAATTAAAAGAAGCTATGGATTATTACATCTCAATTCAAGATGTAGATTCTGAGTATGTTTCAAAAATGTACTTTGTAGAAGCTATTTTGGAAGCCCCGGATGAATTGTTGAAAAAAGAGAATATTAACCCAACAGAAAAGTATACGATTTCTCTATCATATATGTTACCCATTTTAAATTATGCTTTAGAAAATCAAGATAAAGAAACTGAAATGTATGCAAGAGAAATAGTGGCTAAAATCTATGAAAAGCAAGGCAATACAAACTTATCACTAAAAGAATTTAAAGAATTTGTAAAATTAAAAGACAGCTTAACTGATTTTGAAAAGAAAGAAGAATTATTAACAAAAGAGCATGCTTATCAAATGGATAAGGAGCGTATTTTAAATGAAGCTGAAATCAACCGACAGAAAATTATTAAGTATGCAACTATAGGAACAAGTAGTGTGGTTCTATTGACAGGTATATTTCTCTTTATTGGTTTTAGAAAAAGACAAGTTTTTAAAGAAAAACAAAAAGAAATTTTATTTAAAGCTCAAATCAGTGATACCGAATTGAAGGCTTTACGCTTGCAAATGAACCCTCATTTTATTTTTAATTCGCTTAACTCGATTAGTGATTATATCCAAAAAAACGACAGTAAATCAGCGGATTATTATTTAGCTAAATTTGCTAAACTCATGCGTGGTATTTTAGAAAATTCTGAAGAAAAAGAAATTACAGTAGAAGAAGAATTGAAAATGTTAGAAATGTATATGCAATTAGAAGCCATGCGATTGAACCATAAATTTTCGTATGAATTTAAAATTGACCCTAAAATTAATATTCGTGAAACTTATATTCCTCCGTTAATTCTTCAGCCATTTGTAGAAAATAGTATTTGGCATGGTTTGGCAGAAAAAAATGGTGAAGGAAAAATAATCATTGAAATTGCAGAAGAAAATAAGATGCTTAATTGTATTATTGAAGATGATGGAATCGGCAGAAAAACAAAAGAAAAGTCAAATTATAAATCGTATGGAATGAGCATTACAAAAGAAAGACTCGCCATTCTGAACAATATTAAAAACACTAATGCTCAAGTTAATTTAATTGATTTAGACAAAGGAACAAAAGTAGAAGTAAAACTGCCATTAGAAATTAAACCCGATTAATATGATAAATGTTGTAATTGTTGATGATGAAAAACATTGTCAAGATCGACTTCAAAAACTTTTTGAAGATTATTTACCTGATATTTTGGTTTTAAGAGTTTTTAATTCTATCGAAGAAGCTTATGTTTTTTTGCAAAAAGTACACCCCGATATACTTTTTTTAGACATTCAAATTAATACTGCTACCGGTTTTGATTTATTGGAAAAATTAGGAAGTATAAATTTTGAAGTCATTTTTACTACCGCATTTGAACATTATGCTTTAAAAGCAATCAAATTTAGTGCTTTTGAATATTTACTTAAACCTGTAGATCCGGATGATTTAATCGCTGCTGTAGAAAAATGGAAAAATAAAAAAAACGACAAAAGTGGTTCTTCTGAAAATTATCATGAATTATTAGAAAATTTTTCTCATTTAAAACGCCAGAATAAAAAAATTACAATTCATACTCAAACAGAAACACTTTTGATATCTATCAGCGACATAATTCGCTGTGAAAGTGATATTAATTACACAACTTTATTTCTCAACAAAGCAAAACCAATTTTAGTTTCAAAAACATTAAAAGAATTTGAACAATTGTTATCACCGTTTAACTTTTGCAGAATACACAATTCTCACCTCATTAACCTAGACTACATGAAAAGTTACGACAAAGGTAAAGGCGGATATGTTCATTTACTAGATAACTCAGTGGTTGAGGTTTCTGTTAGACGCAAAGACGATTTAATGAAAAAATTAGAAAACCTATAACTTTCGTACTTTCTCAAGCTCTTTCAAAACCGACTTCCGTCCAATCGTTCTCGTAATCACATCTTTCTCCAAATTCCAGCCACGTGCCGGCGAATATTCTCGTCCGTACCAAATAATCTGAAGATGCAAATCGTTCCACAATTCTCTCGGAAAAATCGCTTTCGCATCTTTTTCGGTTTGCACCACATTTTTCCCATCCGATAAATTCCAGCGATACATCAATCGGTGAATATGCGTATCCACCGGAAAAGCCGGAACACCAAACGCCTGACTCATCACCACACTCGCCGTTTTATGCCCAACCGCAGGAAGTTCTTCCAACGCCTCAAAACTTTGCGGAACTTCGCCATTGTGCTTATCAATCAAAATTTCAGACAAACCATAAATTCCCCTCGATTTCATAGGCGAAAGTCCACACGGACGAATAATTTCCTTAATTTCTTCCACACTCAATTTCACCATATCATACGGATTATCGGCCTTAGCAAACAAAAGTGGCGTAATTTGATTCACCCGAACATCCGTGCATTGAGCAGAAAGTAGCACCGCAATTAACAAAGTATATGGATCTTTGTGATCTAACGGAATAGGAATGGACGGATATAATTCATTTAACGTATTTATAACAAATGTCGCACGTTCTTTTTTAGTCATTTTTGTATTTTTATGATGGTAAATTTAAAATAATAATCGAACAATTTAAATATCCATAAATCGAACAATCTAACAATCCAATAATCATTTAAAATGACTAAATTAGAACCAGGGGACAAAGCCCCCAATTTTTCAGGAAAAGACCAAGATGGAAATGTACACTCATTATCGGATTACAAAGGAAAAAAATTAGTAGTTTTCTTTTATCCTAAAGCCAACACACCGGGATGTACGGCAGAAGCGTGTGATTTACGGGATAATTATGCCCAATTTCAAGCAGGTAATTATGCTCTTTTAGGTGTAAGTGCCGACAATCCTAAAGCTCAATCCAATTTTAAAAACAAGTTTGACTTTCCTTTTCCCCTACTAGCGGATGAAGACAAAGCAGTTATTCAAGCTTTCGGTGTTTGGGGACCAAAAAAGTTTATGGGTAAAGAGTATGATGGTATTCATAGAACTACCTTTGTTATTGATGAAAACGGAATCATTGAAAAAGTGATAACCGATGTAAAAACAAAAGCTCACGCTAAACAAATATTATAAAAAATGTCGCCTATTTGGCGACATTTTATTTATGTTGTTTTTTCAGGTATCACATTTTTTAGAGGGTCATATCCGAATAAGTTATCTTTTTTGATGATTTCGGCTACTCCTTTTGGCAACATATCTTCCCATCCGGGAGTTCCTTTTGAAATCATTTTTAATACATGACGGGAATAGATTTCTAAGTTATTTGGATTAAAACCTTCAATGTCAACTACTTTTCCATTGAACTTAAAGAATTTATATAATTCTTTCATTCGAGGGTGAACTTTAAGGTTTTCAGAATCAATAACTTCTCCATTTTCCCCTTTCATTGGGTATAAAAATACTTTTAAATCACGGTAGAATAGTTTTCCAAACGCTTCTAAAATTCCGCCACTTAAATGACGGTAATATTTTTCGTCAAAAATATCTACTAGATTATTTACTCCCATGGCTAATCCCATACGGGCTTTGGTGTAATTTGAGAAATATTCCACCACACGATAGTATTCTTGGAAGTTGGAAATCATTACATATTGACCAAGTGAACAAAGTAATTCAGCTCTGTCCATAAAGTCACGTTCGTCAATTTCTCCTTCAGAACGTAAGTTAGAAAGTGTGATTTCAAAAATAACCAATGTTTTATCGGCTTCCACTTTACTTTCGCTTAAGAACATTTCCAAGGATTTCTCATACATGTCCATGTTCACTCGAGTTACCGGTCTGAAACTTCCTCTTAAGGCTAAAATATTTTTTTTGTAAAGAATAGAAGCAGGTAAAATATTATTCCCATCCGGTCCAAACATTACGGCATCAGTCATACCATTTTTTACCAATTGTAAACTCATCAAACGGTTATCTACATTGGCAAAACGCGGACCTGAAAAGTTAATGGTATCAATCTCTAATTGGTCTTTGTCAAGATGGTCATACAAATAACGCAATAATTTTTTTGGGTCATTGTATTTATAAAATGCACCATATATCAGGTTTACCCCTAAAATACCTAACGTTTCTTGTTGCAAACGAGCATCATTTTCTTTGAAACGAATATGCAGAATGATTTCATTATAGTCTTCATCCGGTTCAATTTGGTATTTGATTCCAACCCAACCATGACCTTTGAATTGTTTTGCAAAATCAATAGTGGCCACTGTATTAGCATAACTAAAAAACATCTTATTAGGATGCTTAACACGATCAAGACGTTTTTCAATTAAATCAACTTCATGTTCAAGCATTTTTTTCAGACGACTTTCCGTTACATATCTACCGTCATTTTCAATACCATAAATAGCATCACTAAAATCTTTATCATAGGCAGACATTGCTTTTGCAATGGTACCGGAGGAACCACCAGACCTAAAAAAATGACGAACTGTTTCTTGTCCGGCACCAATTTCGGCAAATGTTCCATAAATATTTTCATTGAGATTAATGCGAAGTGCTTTATCTTTAATAGAAGGTATCTGCTCAATCGCACGATCACCTTTAAGTTTAATTTCCATGGCTAATCTTTCCATAATAGTATATACCATGCAAAGTTAACAAAAATCATACCTTTTTAAAAGATAAATAATGCTATTTTTGTGAAAATTTAACGCTTGAAAGTTTATTTTTTAGGAACCGGAACGTCACAAGGTATTCCCGTCATTGGGAGTCAACATTCCGTTTGTAAAAGTAATAATCCAAAAGACAAACGGTTAAGGGTTGCCGTTTGGGTTCACGATGAGCAATTTTCGGTTGTGATTGATTGTGGACCCGACTTCCGACAACAGATGCTTACGAGTGGTTGTCAGCAACTTGACGCCATTATATTTACTCATGAACATGCCGATCACACCGCCGGATTAGATGATATACGCCCTTTTTTCTTCAAGCAAGGGGATATTCCCATTTATGCTCATCAGCGTGTTTTAGATAATTTATCCCGCAGATTTGATTACATTTTT
Organism: Flavobacterium filum DSM 17961; assembly: GCF_000425465.1. Lineage (GTDB taxonomy): Bacteria > Bacteroidota > Bacteroidia > Flavobacteriales > Flavobacteriaceae > Flavobacterium > Flavobacterium filum. Next base: position 142,852 of record NZ_AUDM01000009.1, read on the forward strand.
GAAACGGAAAATAAATATCCCGGTGCTCCGAGTGTAGTATCAAATGTGGTGAAGAATAATGAATCGTTTTCCATTCAAAAAAATACCATTATCCCTATTGAAGTCAATCATGGTAATTTACAGGTTTTTGGTTATCGAATTGGAGATTTTGCATATTTGACAGATGTAAAAACAATTGCGAATGAAGAAATCGATAAATTGAAAAATCTTTCGGTTTTGGTGGTGAATGCTTTACGTGAAGAGCCACATGCTACTCATTTTAATTTGGAAGAAGCATTGGCTTTTATTGCTTTGGTTCAGCCTAAAAAAGCATATCTAACGCATATTAGTCATTTGTTAGGTTTTCATGACGAAGTACAACAAAAATTACCCAAAAACGTTTATTTAGCTTACGATAATTTAGAAATTACGCTTTAATCTTATGAAAAAAAATCTGTTCCTTTATTTATTTATTCTGTCATTACTAATGGCTTTATTTACCTATTCTTACTATGCTAAAAAAGTAAAATTCGAAACAGAACGTGTTGAAAAGTTGAAAACGAAACTTAATGATACCGTTTTGCATTTCAATAATAAAATGGTTGAAACCTCTTATTTTACCTTACGTGGAAATGACAATGCTCAAAACCATCTTGAAAATTATTCCATTGAAAAATTGATTTCCAAAATTGAAAATGAAATCATGGAGAAGAATAATGATCCGAATGGCAACCCATTGGTAGAATATGGTATCATGAATGATAAAAAATTTATCATCAATAAAATTCAAGTCATTAATCACCGTTGGATTATTGCTGATTTTAGTAATGGCGAATTATGGGGAGAAGTTTTATTGCAGTATTTCATCGAAAAAGATGAAAGTATAACGTTTAATATTATAAAATCTACTTTATATACAAAATAAAGTTTTTTGTATATTTGGGTTCAAATTAACTTTGTCATGCATAAATGTTTGTTTATTTTTTGTGTTATTTTCACTTTTATTTCTTGTAAAAAACTAGATTTTGAACAAGAAGAAGAGTTGACTGTGAAACAAACTTTATTGGACACGATTGAAAATGCTGACAAAGATAAAGATGGATGTTTGGCAAGTGCCGGTTATGTTTGGTCAACTTTGAACAAAGAATGTATAAAATTGTATGAATCTACCATCACTTTATATCCACAATCGAATTTGAATAATGAAGATGAAACCAAAAATGCGTATTTAATTTTTGGTGAAAATGGCGGTAATGAAGCTGAACTTTATTTACCAAGTCAAGAAAAATCAATTATTTTGGTTCGTCAAACAGAAGGTCAACCATGGGTGTTTAATGAATGGCAACTCATACCTTGGAAAGGATTTCAACTTAAGAAAGGTGATGAAATTTTATTTTCCGGTGATGGTGAAATTGGTCCAAAAGTGACCGGTAGTGATAAAATTGAAGAATAAACTACTTATTTTCTTCTAACCAATTTCTAAAATCATAAAAATTTTGTGGTGCAACTCCGTGTCCAACCGGATATTCTTTATACACAAATTTAACTCCTAATTTTTCTAAAGCAGGACTTGTTTTTCTAGCCCAATCAACCGGAATTACTTGATCAACCGTTCCGTGTGAAGCAAAAATTTTCAGGTTAGAAAAGTTGTTTTGTTCAAAATTCTCTTTTGCCATTTCTGTATTCAAATAACCGCTCATGGCTACAATTTTCGATACTTTTTCAGGGTAGGAGAGACCAATAGCATAACTCAAAATGGCTCCTTGGCTAAATCCAATTAATGTTACTTTTTTTGGGTCAATTGGATATTTATTCGTTAATTCATCAATAAAATTCACAATCAAATCTCTGGATTGTTTACCTTGATTGATATCGGAAAACTTGGTGTCATCTGCATCAAAATTAATGGCATACCAAGCATAACTTCCGTACATCAATGGATAAGGAGCTTGGGCAGAAACCACAAAATATTCTTCAGGAAGTTCAGAAGCAAACGAAAACAAATCTTCCTCATTACTGCCATAACCATGCAACAATAGCAACAACGGATTTTTTTCTTGAATTATTTTTGGCTCACGAATTAAATAGTGTAACGACATAATTATAGGCTTTTAAATATATTTTGATAGAAATCTCCTAATAACGGAACTTTTTTTTCTTCGTTGTTCAAGGCTCCCATAAATCCGTAAATCCAAAGGATAAAAAAGAAGATATAAAAGGCTGAGGAAATCATCCAACTGTCAAAGTAGCCTATTGGATAGCCTAACAGAAAGAATGTCAAAAAGATTCCTAATGCTTGTCTGATATGAAAACTGGCAAAAGCACTTTTGTTTTCATTGTTCATAAAGATGGCAATTACCGCACCAATAATCGTTAAATAGGCTACAATTGCAGCATTTTTATTTTGTTCCATTTTCTAAAACTAATTTTCCGTTATTATAAATTCCATATACTTTTCCAATCATTTTTTCTCCAAGAAATGCGGAGTTTTTAGATTTTGAAAGGATATTTTCTTTTCCAAAAGTCCATTCAGTGTTTGGATTGAAGAAAGTTAAATCTGCAATTGAACCTTCTTTTATTCCTGAATTTTCAATGCCAAAAGTTGCCTTCCCATTGGTTAATTTTGAAATGACAACTTCCAAAGGAAGCACATTTAATAAAGCTCCAAAAGCACTCTCTAAACCAATTGTTCCGTTTTTGGCTAAATCAAATTCCATTTTTTTGTGTTCAATATCAATCGGATTATGATCGGAAGTAATCAAATCAATTGTTCCATCTAAAACACCTTGAATCAATGCTCTTCTGGTGTTTTCATCACGCAGAGGTGGACTCACTTTTACGCGAGTATCAAAACCTTCTAACTTTTCATCGGTCAATACCAAATGATGAACTGCCACACTACATGAAACGTTTAAACCTTTGGCTTTTGCTTCTCGGATTAATTCCACTGATTTTGCAGTTGAAATTGTTGGAATGTGCAATTTTCCACCCGTATATTCCAGTAAAAATAAGTTTCTGGCAACGGATAATTCTTCTGCCAAAGTTGGAATTCCTTTTAAACCTAATCGAGTAGAAACAATTCCTTCATGCACCACACCGTTTCCTTTTATCTTTTCATCTTGCGAAAAAGCAATCACCATTCCATCAAAATCTTGTACATATTGTAAGCCGATTTTGAGCAAATTTGCATTAGAAACATTTTTACCATAATCGCCAAAAGCAATTGCTCCGGAATTTTTCATATCAAATAATTCGGCTAAATCATTTCCTTCAGAACCTTTGGTCAACGCTCCAATCGGAAATAAATTCACGGCATTATCTCTTGACTTTTCTTTCACAAATCGCACTTGCGACTGATTATCAATCACCGGAAAAGAATTGGGTTGCAAAGCAATTGCTGTGAATCCACTTTTGGCAGCAACAGTTAATCCGTTGGCAATGGTTTCTCGGTCTTCAAAACCGGGTTCACCAAGCGAAACAGAACTATCAAACCATCCTTTGGAAACATGAAGATTTTCTAAACTAATTTCTTCAACATCTTTTTCTGAAGGTAAGTTTGAACCCATTTTTTCAATGGTTTTACCCACAATTTTCAGGTCGGTTTTTTGGTTGTGATGCTCACCGTTTGGGTCGATGATGGTTGCATTTCGGATGATTAAATTCATTTTACCAATTTTTGAATGAGTAGTTCCAGTACCACAAATAATAACGCAAGAATTACAAACCATTTCCAAATTGTGTTATCCGTTCGATTAGTTTGCAAAGCATCAAAAACAGCTTCAATAGAAGAACCGTTTTCGTAAGATTCTACTAAATTTGAATTATCCAAACGCAAATCACTTTCGGTTCGAGGATAATTAAAACTTATATTTTTTATGATTGAATTATCTTTTAACGCATTGAAATTTCCCGCTTGTGTTGGACTTTCAGAAAAAGTCAATTTCACTTTATTATTTAAAATTTGCTGTTGCGGAATAAATTTTTCACTTTTTTCATCTGAAGAAACCACTGAAATAATTTCGTCTTTAGATAAAAGTTGATCAATCGTAATGGGTGAAGTTGCTCCAACTGTCAACGCATTTATTCCTGATTTTGCACTTTGAAAAGCCATGTTATAAAAGGTAGGAACAATTAATGGCGAGTTTTTAAAGTTTGAATTTTCTTTATTAATCGGAGCAGAAAAAACATAAAAGGTAGCCAACGAATTGGAAACTGCCGTTAAAAACGGAAGCTGATCTTCGTATGTTAAAACTGATGGATACGTACTTTTCACATCAAAACTTCCTTTGGTGTTTGGATATTGAAAATTATCAGCTTTTTTCTCAAAAACTCCATCATACAAAGGATGAGCAAACGAAATAGAAGTGATTTGTTTTTCCTTTTTTTGGTATTCACTCATTGAAAATGAACCAAAATTCACGAGCAATTTATTGATGTTTTCTACTTTGTTTTCTTCGGATGGAATAAAAATCACATTACCACCTTTTTCATAAAATGCTTTTAATGTGGTTTGAAGAGCTTGTGGAATTTCTTTTATTTCATTTAAAATAATGGCATCCTGTTTTTCTAACAAATTATAATCCAATGTTTTTAATTCAAACTGTGTAAAAACAAATTCGTTTTCCGTATAAATTTTAGTCAGAAATTGATTTTTATCTGCATTACCAATAGCCAGAACTTTCGCTTTTTCAGGTTTAGAAATACTAAAAAAGTATTCATTATCATAACGCAAACCAGGTTCATCTATTGAAACAAAACCATTGAAATCAGCTTTTGGAATGGTGAAAAACAATTCTTTTTCTGTTTGATCCAGTTTAACTTGTGTTTTAGCAATCAATTGTTTTTGGTTGTAAATAGCCACCGGAATTTCCTGCTCAAATTTTCCAAATGATTTTAGTTTCACACCAATTTCATAAAAATTATTTAAGGTTTGATGAAGAAAAACACTATCAATCGCCACATTATTTTTTTTTTCCGATTTGGGTATTATGAAAATTGGATGAATCGTTTCATCAATCGGTTTTAATTGGTTTGCTTGCAGATTTACAGCATCTGTTATCACCACAACATCTTTATTAAAAGGTGTTTTTCTCGATTTTATTTTTGTGATTTGTTGATCTAACTGAAAAGAAGTGGCACTGTATTCCAAATTCATCAATTCTTTTTGAATCGATTTAATATCCGTATTCCAATAGACATCATCATTGGTAAGGAGTGAAAATGTTCTATTTTCCGGCGTTTTTTCAAGTAATTCCTGAACAGCTCTTTTCAATAATTCGCCTTGTTTTCCTTTGGCTTGCATGCTGAATGAATTGTCTAGAACAAGGTATAATTCATTGGTAATTCCTTTGCTGTCTTTGGCTTTAAAAAAAGGTTGAGCAAAGGCAATAATCAAAGCGGTTAGCAATAACAAACGTGTTGTGAGCAACAACCATTTTTTTAATTGCGAGCTTTTTCTGGTTTGTATGGAGAGTTCTTTCAGAAATTTTACATTGGTAAAATATTCCTTTTTGAATCGTCTGAGTTGGAATAAATGCACCAAAATTGGAATGACCAATAAAAAAAGGAAATACAGAATTTCGGGATGTTTAAACTGCATTAATTGAAAGTTTGTCAAAGATAACTTTTATATTTTAACGATACAAATCAAAAGTGTTAAGCAAAAGCGAAAGATTTAATTAAAAAAAATTTATTTTTTCTTCCTTTTTTCGTCTCGTTTACGTTCTACACCACGGTTTCTCGATTCGGTTTTTCTCGGCGTTCTTTTTCCGGGACCACCTAAATTGACTTTTTTATTTTTATCTTTTTTCTCATGAAATGCTTCACCGCCTTCTTTCTTTGGACGTTTTAAAAGCATTTTCATTTTCTTTTTTTCTTTTTCAAATTCAAGTACTTTTTCTTCAATTTCGATGTTGGGAAGTGGTAAAAATTCAATTTCCTTTTCCATCAAAATTTCGGCTTCAATTTGAATTTCTTCTTCTCTCGGACTCACAAAACTTACGGCAACTCCCGTTTTATCGGCACGTCCGGTTCGTCCAATTCGGTGAATGTATTGCTCAGGAACTTCAGGAAACTCCATGTTCACAACGTGTGTGATGTCTGAAATATCCAATCCACGAGCCATCACATCTGTTGTTACAATTCCACGAATTTCTCCAGCTTGAAAAGAAGCCATCGTGTTCAAACGATAATTTTGTGATTTATTCGAGTGAATTAAACCAAACTGATCCGGAAATTCTTCTTCCAAAGCAACCGAAACTAAATCGGCGGTTTTTTTATTGTTGATAAAAATCAGCAATCGCGACATACTTTCATCGGAGTGCAATAATTCTTTCAGTAAATTTAATTTGGTTAGAAAATTTGGCACTTTGTAGCCAATTTGCGTAATTTTTTCCAAAGGAGTTCCCGATGGAGCTAATGAAACTTCAACCGGAAAATCAAAATATTCATCCAACATATCATCTACTTCATCGGTCATTGTGGCCGAGAAAAGGATGTTTTGTCTTTTTGCTTTCAACATCGATAGGATAGAAGTCACTTGAAAACGGAAACCTAAATTCAGCATTTCATCAAATTCATCAATCACTAATTTCTGAATTTCATCAAAGCGAACTACGTTATCCAAAGCCAAATCCATCACACGTCCCGGAGTTCCCACCAAAATGTCAACACCTTGATATACGGCTGTTTTTTGAGTGTTGATGTTTACACCACCATAAACTCCTAACGTTCTAACGGACATAAATTGTGTCAATTTTACAACTTCTTCGGCCACTTGAACGACTAATTCACGGGTTGGAACTAAAATTAAAACCCGTGGTGTGTGCGTATTTTGAAATTTCCAATGTTTTAAAATCGGTAATAAGTAGGCAAAGGTTTTTCCGGTTCCGGTTTGGGCAATTCCCATCATATCGCGACCGGATAAAATAACCGGCATCGATTTAATTTGAATAGGAGTAGGGTTAGTAAAACCTAATTCATCAATTGCTTTTTGCAATGATTTAGGCAAATCAAAATCCAGAAAAGTTGACATAAAAAGGATAATTTTGGCAAATGTACACTTTTAAACTAAGATTTTGTGTGGATTAGCAGAACAACTGTAATAAGCTACCACATTAAAAGTATCTTTGCAACTGTATAAAAAAGTAACATTATGTTTCATTTGCTAGACATCATTGGTACAATGGCCTTTGCTATTTCTGGTGTTTTGACCGGTTTTCATAAAAAATTAGATCCTTTTGGGGTGTATATCATTGCTTTTGTTACTGCCGTTGGTGGAGGAACCTTACGCGATATATTAATTGGTAGAACTCCGGTAGGTTGGATGCAAGACTTGACCTATGTATATATGATTACGTTAGGATTTTTTATTGCTTTAGTTTTTCGAAAAAAACTAGACAAATTAAGGACTTCTCTATTTTTATTTGATACGATAGGTTTAGGCGTTTTTACACTGATTGGGCTAGAAAAAGGAATAGAAACCGGTTTACATCCAATAATTTGTATTGCCCTTGGTACAATGACTGCTTGTTTTGGAGGTGTGATTCGCGATATTTTGTGCAACGAAATTCCTATTATTTTTAGAAGAGAGATTTATGCCACGATTTGTATTATTGGCGGGGTTGTATTTTTTGCTCTCAAACATTTTCAATTGAATAATGATGTCTTGTATTTGATTACTTCCATCGTTATGATTGTTATTCGATTGTTAGCCGTAAAATGGAAATGGTATTTACCAACGTTAGGGTATGTAAAGACTAGCGAGTAATATATAAGTATCCTTGAAGAGGAGTCGGATAGTTAGGGTCGTTTAAATGAATGACATAAAAATAGGTTCCATCGGGAACAATTGTTCCATTCCATTGAATAGGTTTTGTGACTTCGCCTTTCCAATCATTTGTTTGTTGATTGCCGGTCCAAATTAATTTTCCCCAACGGTTATAAATTTCAATTTTGAAATCGAGAAAAATATTGCGTAATCCTTTGATAAAGAAAAAATCATTCCAACCATCTTCATTGGCAGAAATAAAATTATAGACTATTGGAGGGCAATTTTTAGTTAATAACTCCACTTTAGTAAGGGCCGGACAAGGTGACTCATTTAATCGAACGAACAAGGTTTTAGGAGTGGTTACTTCATAAGCACCACTTATAAAAATTGGATTCAAACCGTTTTGTGCGTCTTCTTCTGTTTCATGAAATGAATAACTTTCAAAAGCTGTAAAGAAAGGTTGAGCGGTAAATTCAATTAAATCAAATTGACCCACTAGAAATCCTTTGTTGCAGGAAAGTAAAGGAGATAAATCAGGATATTCATTTGAAACAAGTAAATTGATTGTGATGGAATCTGAATTATTCAATTCGTTAATTTCATTTACTGTACTGATGCCTAAACCATTGTCATCAACTACCAATTTTAATTCAAATTCGTTTGGAATTTCGATGGGTAATTCAACTGTAAGTGTAAAAGTTTCACTTTCTCCAATTCCGAGACTATTTTGTGTTTGGGTTTGAGCAATTAAAATATTATTTGCATATATAGCAATTGGCGTATTGGACGGAAGCGGATTGGTTGCTGTTTCCAAATTGGTAACCGTAAAATCAACCGAAATCAATTTACTATCACAGTTAAGGTTAGTGTCTGTAATAGCAATAACAGCATCCGGAACTTGACTGTTTAGTTTTGTTATCACAGCATTTATCATCACAAAATCCTGTCCGGAAGTCAACGAAATCTCAGCTGATTGATCACCGGGTTGAATATTGTTTTGAATGTCATAAATATCTAAATCCATGTTGAAAAGTTCCGTATTTCCGGTAACGGAATTTGTGCCGTTAAAAGCATTATCTGCCGGATTCAAAGGTGGATTGCTTAAAACTGTACCATTGATGCGTAATGTTTCATTTACTGCGATATTCACATCTCCTTCCCACGCTAAAAAACCAATTTTTGCATCTTGATTGTCAATAACATTCAAACTACTTAAAGTGATTGATAACTCTTGTGGTACACCTTGTAAACCATCATATATATTGATTTGATTAAGGGGTAAATCCGGATGGTAATAAACCAAAATGATGGCCCAACCGGCAAAGTTGGTTCTTCTTTGAAAATGTAAAGGTAAGTAGCTCACATTATCTAAACCTGACAAAATATAAGTACCGTTTCCATTGGTTTGTATAAATGAGGTAATATCGGAAAATGCACTGAAATATGTAAAATCTACGCCATTGAAGGTTCGGGTAAGTCCAAAATTTCGTTGTGCTGAAATGAGTTGACCGTTTAATTCTACTTCAAAATCGCCGTCACCGGAACCGGCCCAGTACAAATAAGCTTTGAGAAGTGTAACATCTGTATCTAGGTCAAGTTCAGCTGATGATTCGGTTAAAATATCCGGATTAAATTGAAACGAATTTTCAGCAGGATTAAGTGTATTTCCAACGAATGTAAAATCATAACGACCATTAAATTGTTCGAATAAAGAAATGTTCTGAGCTTTGAGCGAGCCAAAGCCAAAAAATATTAACCATGATAACAGAAAATAGTTGTATTTTCGTTTCATTATAGGAAACAATTAAAAAAATTGGATTTAAAGATAGTATTTTTAAACCAATTTTGATATGAATATATAGGAATTAAGTACTGTGAAACAATTTTCGGTTAGAAAATATACTTCTTCAGATAAACAAAATTGGAACGACTTTGTAAGCAAAGCCAAGAATGCTACTTTTTTGTTTCATCGTGATTTTATGGAATACCATCAAGATCGTTTTGAAGATTATTCATTGATAATTGAAGACGAAAAAAAATGGGTGGCCGTTTTACCGGCCAATAGAGTAGGAGATACGCTTTTTTCTCACCAAGGATTAACGTATGGAGGATTGATTATTAAGGATAACATGAGGTTAGAAAAGGTTATTTTTGTGCTCAAAAATATTCTTGAAAAACTTGAATTAGAAGGGTTTAAAAAACTGAATACAAAAGAAATACCTCTTATTTATTGTAATGGATTTTCTGATGAGTTCTGTTATGCATTATTTTTAGCAGACGCCAAAACCATTCGAAAAGATACCTTGGCGGTAATTGATTATTCTCTTCCGATTACGCTATCAAAAGATCGATTAGATGGAGTAAAAAGAGGAAAAAAGAATCATTTAATTGTGAAAGAAGAAAATGATTTCACTTCCTTTTGGAATACCATATTGATACCGAATTTAAGTATTAAACACCAAACAAAACCGGTTCATTCTTTGATTGAAATTCTGTATTTAAAAAGTAAATTTCCTCAACATATCAGGCAATTTAATGTGTATAAAGAAGATGAATTAGTGGGTGGAACCACAATTTTTGAAAGTAAAAATGTAGCTCATTCGCAATATATTTCTGCCAACAATTTAAAAAATGAATTAGGAACATTGGATTTTTTGCACCATCATTTGATTACTGAAGTTTTCAAAAACAAAAAGTTTTTTGACTTTGGTATTTCCAATGAAGAACAAGGAATGAAGGTAAACGGCGGACTTTCCTATTGGAAAGAGAGTTTTGGAGCTCATATTTTGATGCAAGATTTTTATGAAGTGGAAACAAAAAATTATCCCAAATTAGAGCAAGTGATACGATGATAAAATTCTATGATTTACACAAAATAAACCAGCGTTATGAAACTGCTTTCCATGAAAAAATGGAACAGTTTCTGCAACGTGGTTGGTATATTTTAGGTGAAGAAGTCAACGTGTTTGAAGAAAATTTTGCATCCTTTTGTCAGTCAAAGTATTGTATCGGAGTTGGAAATGGTTTAGATGCGTTAGTGTTGATTTTTAAAGCCTATATCGAATTAGGAAAATTGCAAAAAGGCGATGAAGTGATTGTGCCGGCAAACACGTATATTGCCAGTATACTAGCCATTTTACAAGCTGATTTAGTTCCCGTTTTAGTTGAACCAAAGTTGGAAACCTATAACTTGAATCCGGACTTAATCGCCGAAAAAATCACTTCCAAAACCAAAGCTATTTTGGTGGTTCATTTATACGGACAATTGGCAGAAATGGATAAAATTGAGGCGATTGCAAAGCAACACAATTTATTGATTGTTGAAGATGCTGCACAGTCGCATGGAGCTGAGTTGGGAGTTGGGAGTTGGGAGTTGGGAGTCGGTAACGCGAAAGCCTACAGCTTTTATCCTTCCAAAAATTTAGGTTGTTTAGGTGATGGCGGAGCTGTTGTGACAAATGATGATGATTTGAATAAAATCATACGTGCCATGCGAAATTATGGTTCAGTGCAAAAATATGTGAATGATTGTATTGGGATAAATTCTCGTTTGGATGAATTACAAGCGGCTTTTTTGAATGCTAAATTACCGGATTTAGCATTGGATAATCAAAAACGAAGACAAATTGCCAATCGTTATTTATCCGAAATTAAAAACAATAAAATTGTATTACCTTTTTACGATGGTTCAGCTAATCATGTTTTTCATTTATTTGTCATTCGTACGGAAAATAGAAATGAATTACAGGAGTATTTAAATGAAAACGGAATACAAACCTTGATTCATTACCCCATACCGCCACATCAACAAAAAGCTTTGGCAGCATTTAATGCGTTATCTTTCCCAATTACCGAAAAAATCCATCGTGAGGTCTTGAGCCTACCGATGAGTCCGGTTTTGACGGAAGCAGAAGTGAAATATATTATTCAAGTAATTAATCGATATTAATTGAAATTTTTAAAAAATATAGTCGGTGCTGCTTGGTTCAAAATATCTTCATTGAACAGTTTTGCTATTTTTTTACGAATTGGATTCGGACTAGTCATTTCAAAAGTTTTAGCAATCTATGTTGGTCCGACCGGAATGGCATTGGTTGGAAATTTGCGTAATTTTCAAACCTCATTAGAAAGCTTTGCTACGCTTGGTTTTCAGAATGGCATAGTTAAATATACAGCACAATTTAAAGGGGATACCCAGCAATTTAAGAAGTTAATTTCTACAGTTACCATAACCATTTTGACATCTATGTTGCTTTTTGGAATAGGACTGTTTGTTTTTAAAGAGGCAATTACCTCCTATTTATTTAGTTCTGAAAATGATTTTGAAATAATCTTCAAAGCCATTATTTTTAGTTTACCATTCTATGGGTTTTCACTTTTCTTCACTTCTTTAATCAACGGATTAGAAAAATATAAAAAAGTAGTTTACATCTCTATAATTGGAAACATAATTGGTTTTGTGTTCTCTTTGTTTTTAGTACTCAATTATAACATTTTAGGAGCATTATTAGCGATGGTTTTAGCCCCAACAGCCAACTTTTTTGTTGCGACTTTTTTTGTCTGTAAAGAAATTAAGTTGTTTCAATTTATAACATTAAAATCTTTTGATAAGTTGATTTTAAAGAATTTATGTTCTTATTCGGCAATGGCACTTTTTTCGGCAATTGCAGGTCCGATGATATATATTTTTTTACGAAACCATTTGATTGATACAGCGGGATTGGAGGAGGCAGGTTATTGGGAATCAATAACGAGAATATCAACTTATTATATGCTATTTGTTTCGTCTTTAATGAGTATGTACTTTTTGCCACAATTGGCTATTTCAAGCGAGGTAGAAACCAAAACTATTTTTAGAAATTATTTCAAAACAATTGTACCTCTTTTTTTTGTTGGTATTGTTTTACTATATTTTTGTAGAAATTTTATTATTTCGATACTATTTACAAACGAATTTCAACCTGTTTCAGGATTGTTTTTATGGCAATTGCTAGGCGATTTTTTTAAAGTTTGTTCTTGGATTTTAGCATTAAATTTTTTAGCTAAAAGACAAACGTTAGCTTTTTTTGTCACGGAAATTTTTTCTTATTCTTTATTGATTTTAACAGGATATTTTATGATTAGTTATTTTAAAGCGAAAGGATCAGTATTGGCACATGCAATTACTTATTTTGGTTATTTTATTTTATTGCTGATAGTTATTAGAAAAAAATATAAAAATAACACTACAAAATTAACATTAAATTAACGTATTTAAGATTTTTTTTAGATAATTTTAAAGAATTAACTTAAATATCTTTATAATTATGAAAAAAATATTTTTTTATCTGACTCTTTGTTATTCGACATTAATCTTTGCACAAGAATGGAGTCCATCAACTGCTACTGTTAATACTAATATCTTCAGAAATGCTTCTGTTGGGATTGGTTATACAACAGCACCAACTTTTGGAACAAACAAGCTCCTCGTAAACGGTAATGCTTTTGTTTCAGGTAAATTAGGTGTTGGTATCTCAAATCCTACAGGTATTATTGAATCAAGAGGAGGACTTCCAAATGGTACTTCATTTTCAAGTATTGACCAAAGGAATGAGCAATCTATAGTTCTAAACATTGGCTCCTTAGTAGGTAGTTCTACAAAGTTTAGAAATATCAAATTTTTTGATTTTCCACAATCAAATTTTGATGCATTATCAACTGTTTATTTCGGAATTGAAGATAGAAATGACTTTGGAAGGTTTAGGGTTATTGCTCAAACTGGAGGAAGTTCTCAACTACTGGTTTTTGATAAAACACAATCTCCTTCATTTCATTTGACAGATGATGGCAACAATAAAACAACTTTAATATTGCCTAAAGCTGATTCTTATATTGGTATTGGTACTAACAGTTTCATAGATGATTTGGATTTGTATAGATTGTCAGTTAATGGGGCAATTAGAGCACATAGAGTTAAAGTTTATACAGATTGGGCAGATTATGTTTTTGAAAAAGACTATAATTTACCAACTTTAGAAGAAGTTGAAAATCATATAAAAGAAAATGGGCATTTATTAGATATACCTTCTGCATGTGAAGTTGAAGAAAGAGGTATTGATCTTGGAGAAATGAATAAATTATTACTTCAAAAGATAGAAGAATTAACTTTATATGTAATAGAGTTAAATAAAGAGGTAAAGGCACTTAAACAAAAAGAATAATTATGAAAAAAATATATATATTCTATTTATTTCTTAGTTGTTGTTTTGGTTATTCCCAAAAGGGTAAACCAGAGCCTATAATTGAGAAGTACTATTTTGAAGTAAAAAATTTGCAATTTTTACCTAAAAAGATTGTTGTAAATCATAATGTTAAATTAGTTGTATCTGATCCAGCTCTTGAAACAGTTTTTTCTAGTTTCTTAATTAAGGATTTTAGTCTAGCTTTTCCTGGAACAAAGAGAGAATTATTACTAAGAACTTACATTATTGAATGTGAAGAAGGTCTTTTCGAAATTTTAAATAGAGATTATTCAAGTTTATATAATTTAGTAAAAGTTCCAGAAGTTTTTCCGTTAATTTTACCTAATGATGACTATTTTGATGGAGGTAATGGGCAACCAGAACTACTTTTTATAAATGCTGATCTTGCATGGGATTTAACAACTGGAGACGGTGTTATTATTGGTATTGCAGAAAACGTTAATACTTATCAAGAGGACCTCGTTGGTTTAAGTGAAAATATTAATAACTTTAATCCTAATCCAAATTCAGTAGGTCATGGAACCCAAGTAGCTCTTATTGCAGGAGCAAATACTAACAATAATATAGGAATGGCATCAGTTGGATATAAATCTTATCTAAAATGTGGCTCTGGTTATGGGCAATTAATTCCATTGGCACAAAGTGGAGCTAGAGTAATAAATATGAGTTGGGGTTCATGTCAAGTGAATCCAGTAATATATGAAAATGTTCTGATAGATGAGGTCTGGGAAGACTATAATGTTGTGCTTGTGGCTGCAGCAGGAAATGGATCCTTTTCATGTCCTTCTGGGCCACAATATAATCATTTCCCGGCTTCATTCAATAATGTCATATCGGTTACAAATGTAGGTCATCAATATGAAATTGGCAATCAAAATTTTGATCAAAATTTTTGGAAAAATATTTTTTTAAGAACTGACCCACCTTATTACGCAACCTATAATGTTAATGTGGACTTAAGTGCTCCTGGTAGAAACATTTTGACAGCAAGTAGCAATAATCCAAATGTTTACTCTTATGGTGGAGGAACTTCTTATTCTGCTCCTATTGTATCAGGTACTGTCGCATTAATGTTTTCAGTAAATCCTTGTTTATTTCCAAATGAAATAGAAAGTATTTTGAAATTAACAACTTTTAAAAATGATACATTAGCCTTGAATATGCCATACAATGGTTTAATTGGAGCAGGTGTACTAGATACTTATAAAGCCGTTAAGATGGCTAAAGACATGAAAATTGTTAATGGTATCGTTGAAATTAGTGATAGAATAATTGATAGATGGAATTTCGTTTTAAAAACTAATCCCTATAATATTGTATTAGTAAACAATTATGTTACAAATAATGCAACAATAGATTTTTCAGCTAAAGATAGTATTGTAATAGAAAGTGGAGATTATTTTCCTACAACTAATGATGGCTTTGTTAATTTGACAATTGATCAACTATATGATGAATGTAATGTGCCATATAATGAGAATGTAAGTGGAAGATTTTCTGAAAATGAAAGCAAAGAGCTTGCTTATGAAAAGAGTATTGGTTTAACTCTTTATCCAAATCCTAATGAAGGAGATTTTAAATTAGTTTTTAACGAAAAAATATTAGAAGAAATTGAAGTTAATATCTTTGATGTATTTGGTAAATTAGTATTTAGTTTAAATTCAAAAGAAACTGAAATTAATTTTAAACTGAATAATTTAAATAGTGGAGTCTATTTTGTAAAAGTAATTTCATCTGAAATTAATGAATCAATAAAATTTATAAAAAAATAGGTTAAGTTTTTGAAGAGGGCTGAAAAGCCCTCTTTATTTATTCCAAACCTCTAAATACCGTTCAGCAATCCTAACATAATCATGCTCTTTTTCAATAAAATCTCTTGCATTTTTACCTATTGTGATAATTTCTTCCGGATTTTCGATTAGATAAGAAAGTTGGGCAACTAGTTCATCCACATCCGGATTGGCATGAATTGCTACTAGACTCGTAAGTTGATAATGGGTACTAAAGGTTTCATCTGCACCGGTAAATACTACTTTTCCTTTGGCCATAGCTTCCAATGCATTATACCCTTGATCTTGAGCAAACACTTGGTCTAAAAGAATGTGAGCTTTATCGTAGAGCTGAATGTATTCTTGATACGGAATATTTTCTGTACTAATGATTTCCACTCGCTCACCATATTTTTGATGAATTTGAGCTAAAGCTTGCTCAAAATAAACAATTCCTTTTTTGACATAATTATGCCGATTGATGCCCAAGAAAATAACAATCTTGTCCTTTATTTCAGTGGGAATAAAATCAATTTTAGAGACATTAATTGGATTGGGAATTAATCCTAAAAACTGCTTTTTTCCTTGTAACGGAATAGCATAATCAAAATCAGTTGCTATGACTCCAACTATATTGTCATACAAAAAACGATGCAAGCGTAAATGATTTTTTGAAACATATCGCAATATATACGGATATTCCTGACTGACTTTTGGATTTTCTAAATAAGGAGTTAATAACGAATGTTTAAATTTTTTATCGAGCATATGTTGAACACAAACGGCATCGGCTCCCGATGATAACAAAAAAAGTTTTTTGTTTTGCGTCATCAACTTTCGTAAAAGATATATTTCAAAAGAAGCTAATGTATTAATGGAAGCTTCGTTTATGAGTTGTACCACATCAAAATGTTTGAGTTTGGGCAACAAAAAATAAAACCGAATACCCCGTTCAATAGAAGCAATATCAATCTTAAAGAATTTGTGCAAAGCTCTTCTCGGATAGAACAAAAGTTTCGATTTACTCCATTTTGCATCATAGGATAAATCATTCGGATATTTTTTAAAATCATCGCCATCGCTCACTAAAGTAACCTCATGACCAAGAGCCAGAAGTCCTTCTTTTAAGGAATTATGCAAGCGGCTATATTCTCCGAGTAATAAGATTCGCATGAATCAGTTATATTTGTATGAATTTAAACAAAAACGATTGCAAGATAAGAAAATAAAAATTGGATTGTTAGGAACTTGTTTGGCCCATGGCGGAGCAAACAAAATGCAAGCTTTATATTCCATCGCGTTTGAAAATGCGGGTTATGAGGTGCATCATATCCTGGTTAATCCGGAAATTGAATTTGATTATCGTGGAAAAGTAATGCATTTAAGTCCTTTTAAAAATGGAATGTTCAATCGTTTGAAAAGGTTTTTGGTCTTACGAAAATTTATCCAAACAGAACAATTGGATTATCTTATTGATTTTAGAAGTAGAACGAAACCTATTATGGAGTTATTATTGACTAAATTCGTTTTTACTTGTCCGTACATTCCAACCGTTCATAGTTATGAATTGGATTTTTACTTCCCTAAAAGCAAATGGATTAGTAAATTAATCTATCAAAAAGCATTTAAAATTATAGCAATTTCAAAAACCATTGAAAAGAAAATAATCGATTTGTATGGTTTTTCAAACGTTACAACCATTTACAATCCAATTGATTATGCCGCTATTCAACAATTGGCTGAAAAACCAATTTTGTTAAATTTTCCTTTTATCTTGGCAGCTGGAAGAATGGATGAGGACAACATCAAACAATTTGATAAATTAATTGAAACTTATGCACAATCTGATTTGGCTACATCGGCTTATCATTTGGTTTTTTTGGGAGATGGAGTTTTACGTCCTCAATTTGAACATTTAGTTGAGCGATTACAATTGAAAGAAAAAATTCATTTTTACGGATTTCAATCGAATCCATATCCGTTTATGAAAAAAGCACATTTTTTGGTTTTGTGTAGTAAGAATGAAGGTTATCCAACGGTTTTAACTGAATCTTTAGCATGCGAAACTCCAGTTATTTCATTTGATTGTGCCTCCGGACCAAATGAAATAATTAAACCCAATGAAAATGGTTTGTTGGTTGAAAATCAAAATTTTGATGCCCTGAAAATTGTTATGGAGCGAATGATTTCGTATAAAGAATTATATTCAAACTGTAAAAAAAATGCTCAAAATCAAAAAGATTTGCATTCCTTTGAACAGTTTATAAAAGATTGGAAAACAATTTTAACTTAACCTAAAGATGAACATTAAACGCATTCCAATTCCAAAAATTGAAGACCCGAGAGGAAATTTATCGGTGATTGAAAAAGAAGTAGTTCCTTTTGAAATTAAGAGGGTTTACTATCTTTATGATGTTCCTGCTGGAGCAGAACGAGGTGGACATGCTCATATAAAATTGCAACAATTTTTAATTGCTTTAAGCGGCAGTTTTGATGTTATTTTAAATGACGGAAAAACAGAAAAAACAGTTACATTAAATAAACCGTTTGAAGGTTTATTGATTAACGAAGGCATATGGCGGGAATTAAAAAACTTTTCTTCGGGTTCAGTATGTTTAGTAGTGGCTTCTGATGTATTTGAAGAGAAAGATTACATTCGGGATTTTAATGATTTTTGCAATTCAAAATAACCGAAATGGAAAATGAAACCTCTTTAGTTTCTGTGGGAGACTTCCTTGATGTTTACTATAAAGTGAAACAAAAAGGATTTCTGCAATTGGCTTCTCTTTTCAATTTAACTAAAAACAAACGGGTTTCAGCAAAGTGGAATCAGTACCAATCTTCCTCCGATTTTTGGATTATTCCGGCATTACAACAGTATTGGAATAACTTAATTTCAGGCAATCCGGAAGTGAGTTATGAATCATACGTTATTCAAAAATATTTGCATAACAAAACCAATTTATCCCTATTATCCATTGGTTGTGGAGAAGGAAGACACGAACGCAAATTTGCCGTTTCCGGACTATTTTCAAAAGTAATCGGGGTAGATATTTCTAACGAAAGAATTGAAAGAGCCACACAAACTGCATTAGAAAACAACCTGAATATTGAGTATGTAGCCGGTGATTTTCACCAAATGATTGTTGAAAAGGAATCATTTGACGTTATTTTATTCGATTCGAGTTTACATCATTTCAATGACATCAATGGGTTTTTAAAAAAAGAAATTTTCCCTCTATTAAAAACAGAAGGAATTTTAGTAGCGAATGAATTTTGTGGCCCAAATCGCTTGCAATGGAAAAAAGAGCAACTTGATTTTGCGAACGAATTGCTAAAAGAACTCCCCAAAAAATATAAAACACGCATCGATGGCAAATCCGTTAAACGTAAAGTATATCGCCCGGGATTAATTCGGATGTTATTGGTCGATCCTTCTGAAGCTCCTGATTCTGCTCATTTAAAAAAAGCTTTGCAAGCCAATTTTAAAGTCTTGGAAGAAAAAAATATGGGTTGGAATATTTTACATATCCTTTTGAAAGGAATCGCTCATAATTTTTTAAATAATGACGAAGAGACAAATCAATTACTTGCTTATTTAATTAAAAAGGAAGAAGAGTTTATTGAAAGAGTAGGTGATGCCGATAGTATTTTTGGTGTTTACAAAAAATCAAGACTTGAATAAGCGGGTGTAAAAATTGAAATACATTTTGTTGGAGTTCAATAAACGTCCAAATACGAAAAGTCTTTTCAATATAAAAGTGGGCAACTTCAACAATATTCTACTTTTCATAGGGCAGTTTTCCATCGCAATGGCGGAATAATAAAAAGCAAAGTTTTTTTCATCACCTGCTAGTTTATGTTTTAAGGCATAAACAACCCGGTACAAATCTAAAAATTTCTTAAGGGAAGGATTTACTTTTTCTTGCTGATAAAACTTATCTAAACGGGTAAAGTTTCGTTTGGTGGTAGCACTGAAACTTATTTTGTTTTGAGCCGTCATATTATACCGGGCAGAAATTTCAGTAGAAAAAGCCACCGGAAAATCTATAGCTATTCGAATCCATAAATCAGTGTCTTCTCCTGCACCAAGGGTAATTGTTTCATCAAAATTACCAATTTTATCAAAAATAACTTTTGGGACAGCTACCGCACTAGTCCAGGCCAATCGATAGGTCATACTTGATTTAAAAAAATCTTTTACTATTCCTCTCCAATTTTCAGTCGGAATGTCATCAAAAACAGGTTGAATGATTTTTTTATCCGAATAATAAAATTGGTAATTAGTGGCTAATAATCCGGCTTCAGGAAAATTTTGGTATAATTGAAATACGGATTGTAAATGATTCGGAAACCAATAATCATCTGCATCCAAAAAAGCAACTAACTTTCCTTTTGATTCACTAATTCCTAAATTTCTTGCTTGTGAAACGCCTCTGTTTTCTGTAGAAATTAAGCGTAATCGTTCATCAGAAAAACGTTTTACTTTTTCTTCACTTTTATCAGTTGAACCATCATTGATAACAAGTACTTCATAATCCGTAAACGATTGTTGAAAAACACTTTTTAAGGTTTTTTCAATCGCTTTTTCTTTGTTATAAAGCGGAATGATGATGGAATAAAAAGGTTGCATTTATTTATTTAACTGAGCAAATATAACCTAAACGATATAAATCAAAATAGAATAGATTCGGGTTTTTACTCAATATGTTTCTTTTTAAAAATTGTTCAAAAATGTTGAAAATTATTTTTGTTACTAGAATTAATCTGTATTTTTTTATTTTTTTATAATGGGATAGCAATGGATTCAACTGTTCAATGTCTATTTTGTCTGATAAAAATCGCTTTCTGGAAATAACACTTTGTAGCGATTTTTCGAAAAAAATCTCATTATTTTCTAATCCAAGATGGAAAATAGCATTATCAATATGATGAATTGGAATTTTTCTTGAAAATAGTTGATAGGAAAAGTAAATGTCCATGCCATAGAATTTCTCTTTTTCATCATAATTTAACTCTAAAAACATCTTTTTTTGAATCATCATATTACCTGAAAAAACATATTGATATGGCTTTTTAGATCTAAATTCTGCTGATTTTTCTTCTCTTTCTTTACCGTATTTATATCGTAATATTTTTGATGATTCCGGTTGTTTTTTTTCATATCGATAGCCACCAAAAACAACAGTATTTGGTTGAATAACATTAATATAATGCTGAATAAAAACAGAAGAAACAGGTATTACATCGGCATCTAAAAATAATAACCAGTCATATTTTGCTTGTTCGGCCAATCGTTGTCGCGTTCCTGTCCGTCCAATATTGGATTGATTAACATTATAAATACAGTTGGATAATGTTGAAATTGCTTGATTTTCAATATGGTATTGATTGTCAGAATGGTCATCTAAACAAATAATTTCAAAAGGAATTTGTGCCTCTAAGCATTGATGGTGCACTTTTTTTATAAGTGCAAGAATTGAATAATTATATGTCGGAATTAAAATAGATATCATATTAACGTTTTAACATCCCATATTTAAGAATACACCAAATCGCTCTGAAACCATCTTTCCAGTTGATTTTTTTACCTTCTTCATACGTTCGACCATAATAGGAAATACCCACTTCATATATGCGAATCCTTTTGATACGTGCAATCTTTTGAGTGACTTCGGGTTCAAAACCAAATCGTTTTTCTTTTAATGTCAACGATTTTAACATCCTAGCGTCAAATAATTTATAACAGGTTTCCATGTCAGTTAAGTTCAAATTGCTGAACATATTCGATAAAAAAGTCAAAAATCGATTACCAATGGTATGCCAAAAAAATAAAATGCGATGCGGTTTACCGCCCATAAATCGAGAGCCATACACTACATCGGCAAAACCGTCTAAAACAGGTTTTAATAGAATAGCAAATTCTCTAGGGTCATATTCTAAATCGGCATCTTGAACAATAATATAATCTCCCGTTGCATTAGAAATTCCAGTGTGAATGGCGGCACCTTTTCCACTGTTTTTTGGATGTTTAAAGTAGAGAAGAGGACAATCTGGAAATTGCTTTTGATAGTTGATGATTTGTTGTTCAGTATCATCAGAAGAAGCATCGTTCACTACAATCATCTCTTTTACCATCTTTTCAGGAAGTTCAACAACTCTCACTTTATCCAACAAAAGTGAAATTGTTCTTCCTTCATTGAAAGCCGGAATAATGATAGATAACTTTTTTGGAACGTTGTTTTCTTCTATATAAATCAAAATAATGCCTATTTTTGGTTTTTATTTTACTTGGGCAATTTAGCTTTTTTATGCTAAATCAGAACGTATTTACAGTATAATTATGCAACTTTTTGTAAAAAAGTATTTCTATCATTTAGGTTTGCTTGCCATTGGATTAGGATGGTTATTACTTTTAATTCATTGGCTATCGATTGATGCCCAAACAATTATTTTTCCGGATGCGGGTGATTATAATGTTTCTGCTACTAATTTGTATCACCATTTTCGCGGGCATTGTTATCGACCCATGTTAATGGCTGCTATTTACGGATTTCCATTGCTTTTTGGGGCAACCGCTTTTGATTTATATACAATTGCTATCTACATCAATATCGTATTATGGTTAGCAACAATACACATTCTATTTGAAATTGTAAAAAAATATGTTTCCTTACAAATAGCATTTTTAATTTCACTAGTTTTTATTTTTTTCATTAGCAATGCACTGTTCAACTTCCATTTATTGGCAGAAACTCCTTTTCTTTTTTTCCTGCTTTTGGGAGTTTATTTTCTTCAAAAATACCAGCAAAAAAAGAAAGTTACTTATTTAATTGTTGCTTTATCAATTATCGTTTTAAGCATGTTGATTAAACCGGCAAGTAAGTTTTTTGCTATACTAATGTTAGTGTATTTTTTGCGAATTGTTTACCAAAATTATAAACAAAAAATCATGCTTGTGCTTTATGGTTCAATAACTCTTTGTTTTGTGCAAGCTGCCGGATTAAAATATCAATTTGGAGATTTTACAATAAGTTACATTGATAGTGTTACCTTTCATAATTATCTTTTTTCGAAAGCTGATTGTTATCGTAACGGAATTGTATATGAACAGATTGGTAATCCAAGAGCAGAACTTCTATTCACAAAAAAGGCTCATGAGCAAAAACAAATTGCTAATCAAGACATTAAAGAACAAATATTAAACAATAAAGTTAATTTATTAAAAGCCTATTTTCATAATTTTTTATGGAATACGGCATCAGGAAATATGGTAATCAATGCCTATCATAATGCGAAACAAAAAGAAAACTTTGAACGAAATCAAATCGTTTTATATTGGATTTCTAAGTACCAAAACAGATGCATGACCTTATTGGGAATTTTAATCAGTTTATGGACTCTTTTAAAAGTAGGTCGAAAAGATGTTATGTTACTTTTCACAGCCATTTTAGTGCTCTATATCATTGGTATTTCTGGAATATCAAGTGATCAAGGTGACCGTTTTCATTTGATTACTTATCCATTTACATTAATATTAATAGCCAATTATCTAAAAACTAAACCGTTCTTTGTACCACCTCAAAAATAGTGCTGTCTTCACATTTCAAGGTTTTAGAAGGGAATTTCATAATCAACGCATAATCATGTGTCGCCATGATAATGGTTTTACCGTTTTGATTGATTTTTCGAAGTACTTCCATTACTTCCACACTGGTTTGTGGGTCAAGGTTTCCGGTGGGTTCATCGGCTAAGATTACCTCAGGATCATTTAATAATGCTCTTGCAATAGCTACACGCTGTTGTTCACCTCCTGAAAGCTGGTGGGGCATTTTGTGCAACATTGATTTCATACCCACTTTTTCAAGTACTTCATCAATTTTGTTTTTCATTTCAGCTTTATCGTTCCATCCTGTTGCTTTTAAAACAAATTCTAAATTGTCAAAAACACTTCTGTCGGGCAACAATTTAAAGTCTTGAAATACAACGCCAATTTTTCTTCTTAAATAGGGAATATCTTTCTCTTTTAGTTTTTTTAAATCATATCCGGCAATCATTCCTTCTCCATCAGTAAGTTTAATATCTGCATATAAAACTTTCATAAAACTACTTTTTCCCGTTCCTGTTTTTCCAATAATGTAAATAAAATCACCTTGATTTACTTCAATTGAAATGTTTTTCAACACCATATTTTGGTCTTGATAAATAGTAACGTTGGATAAGGAAGCAATGGATGTTGACATGGATATAGATTTAAACCGTAAAAGTAATAACTAATGTAAGGTTTTCAAAATTTAATTTTTTAAACATTTTTTCAAAAAAAGAAAAGAGGTAGAAAAAGGCACATTTTTTGACCACAATTTACCGTTAAACGTTTAGCGTTAAATTTCAGGAACACAAAAAATGTTTACAACCTTGTTCATAATAAACGCAAACCTTACTTCGTTACTACCTTAAGCAAACTATAAATTTGTAAATAATTAAATTGTAAAACCCATGCAAAAACGAAATTGGTTATTTTTAGTCTTTGGTTTGTTTTTTGGACTTCAAATGAGGGCTCAAAAAACAGAAATTTACACTCATGATTTAAAAGAATACAATCGTGCGTTAGAATTATATCAGGAAAAACAATACCTCTCCGCACAAATCATTTTCAAAAAAGTAGCTGATGAAAATCCTTCATCTGAAATACAATCGGATTGTGCGTATTATGTGGCCAATTGTGCCATTCGTTTGAATCAATCCAATGCTGATTTGTTGATGGAACAATTTGTAACCGATTATCCAACCAGTTCTAAACACAATCAAGCCTTCATAGAAGTGGCTCATTATTATTTTGACGAAGGAAAATATCCGCAAGCCCTACAATGGTTTGAAAAAGTAGATGAAAGTAATTTAACACAGGGCGAAAGAGAACGTTTCAATTTTCAGAAAGGATATGCTAATTTTAGTGGAGGCAAGAAAAAAGAAGCAACAAGTTATTTCAATAAAGTTGTTAATTCTAAAGAGTTTGGTGCTCAAGCCAAATATTATTTGGGATACATGTCCTATGAAAAAGACGATTACAAAGTTGCCAACGAGTATTTTGATCAGGTAGAAGGCGAACAGAAATACAAAGAAAAAATGTCGTATTACCAAGCCGACATGAATTTTAAGTTGGGTAATTTTCAAAAAGCCATTGATTTAGGTCAAGCTGCCATGGCAAAAAGTGATGCAATG
Organism: Flavobacterium filum DSM 17961; assembly: GCF_000425465.1. Classification (GTDB taxonomy): domain Bacteria; phylum Bacteroidota; class Bacteroidia; order Flavobacteriales; family Flavobacteriaceae; genus Flavobacterium; species Flavobacterium filum. The sequence continues at coordinate 167,832 of NZ_AUDM01000009.1, forward strand.
GAAAAATCAGAATTGAACAAAATTATTGGCGAGAGTTATTTCAACTTAAAACAATACGATAAAGCTATTCCTTATCTAAAAGAATACAAAGGCAAAAAAGGGAAGTGGAGCAATACCGATTTCTACCTTTTTGGTTATTCGTATTATAAACAAGGGGATTATGAAAATGCCATCAATCAATTCAATAAAATTATTAGCGGTAACGACAGCGTTGCCCAAAATGCCTATTATCACTTAGGAGAAAGTTACTTAAAAACCGATAAAAAACAACAAGCCTTGAATGCGTTTAAAAATGCTTCTGAAATGGATTTTGACCTTAAAATCCAAGAAGATGCTTATTTGAATTATGCTAAATTGAGTTATGAAATAGGTAATTCCTATCAAACTATTCCGGGAGTTTTATCGGCTTTCTTAGAAAAATATCCCAACAATCCAAACAAATTAGAAATTGAAAATTTACTGATTAACTCTTTCATTACATCAAAAAATTACAAAGGAGCATTGGATTTAATTGAAAAAAACAAAAGTTATACTAACAAAAAAATCTATCAAAAAGTTACGTTTTATCGCGGCCTTGAATTGTACAACGACGGCGATTTAGTAGAAGCTCAAAAAATGTTTAAGAAATCATTGGCTGAACCTCTTGACCAAAAATTTGCCGCCAGAGCTACTTTTTGGAAAGGTGAAATTGAATATACTACTGACAATTTCAAAGACGCAAGTTTAACTTTTAAACAGTTTTTGAATTTTGCGGAAGCAAAAGATACACCGGAATTTAAGAACATTCATTACAATACCGGTTATGCTCATTTTAAATTAAAAGAATATGAGCAAGCCGCTACCCATTTTCAACAGCACATTGATGCCAATAAACAAGACAAAGTGCGATTAAACGACAGTTATTTAAGAATGGGTGACAGTTATTTTGTTTCAGCAAAATATTGGCCGGCAATGGAAGCTTACAACAAAGCCATTGAAATGAAAGGAATTGATGCCGATTATGCAGCCTATCAAAAAGCGTTAAGTTATGGTTTTGTAAACCGTGCCGATAAAAAAATTGAAGATTTGACTACTTTTTTAAAGAATTTTCCAAAATCACAATACCGTGACGATGTGTTGTTTGAACTAGGAAATACCTACACCAACGAAAACAAAACTGATTTAGCCATCAAAACCTATGACCAGTTGATTAGTGAATACAAAAATGGTTCGTTTACGGCAAAATCTATCCTTCGTCAAGGGTTGATTTATTATAACGACAACAAATCGCAGTTGGCCATTTCAAAATTCAAAAAAGTAGCAGCAGATTTTCCCGGCACTCCGGAAGCATTAGAAGCTGTAGCTACCGCTCGTCAAATCTATGTGGATACCGGCAATGTAAACGAGTATGCTGATTGGGTGAAAACATTGAACTATGTTGAAGTGTCCGATGTAGAATTAGACAATACCACTTATGAATCCGCTGAAAAGCAATATTTACAAAACAATCCAAAAGGAGCAATTACCGGATTTAGTAATTATGTAACACGCTTTCCAAAAGGGGTTCATGCTTTAAAAGCGAATTTTTACCTAGCTCAATTGTATTTTGCAGATGGTTTGGAAACCAATTCTATTCCACATTATGAAATGGTAATAGCTCAATCTAAAAACGAATATACTGAGCAAAGTTTAGCTCGTTTGTGTGAAATATATTTGAAAAAGAAAGAGTACGCAAAAGCAATTCCGGTCCTGAAACGATTAGAAACAGAAGCAGATTTTCCTCAAAATATCACGTTTGCTCAATCCAACTTAATGAAAGCCTATTACGAGCAACAGGATTACAGCAATGCTGTTTTATATGCCGAAAAAGTATTGGCTAATCCAAAAGTGGACGACCGAATTAAAAGTGATGCTCAAATTATTATTGCTCGTTCTGCCATCAAAACAAATGATGAAGTAAAAGCAAAAGCTGCCTATGCAAAATTACAAAGCATGGCAAAAGGAGAATTAGCGGCAGAAGCTTTGTACTATGATGCTTATTTCAAAAATAAAGAAGGGAAATATGATGCTTCGAATACTGTTGTTCAAAAGTTAGCTAAAGACTATTCGGGTTACAAATATTTTAGTGCTAAAGGGCTAACCTTAATGGCCAAAAATTTCTATGCATTAAAAGATAGTTTTCAAGCGACATATATTTTAGAAAGTGTTATTGAAAACTTTAAAGAATATAAAGATGTGGTAGAAGAAGCTCAAACAGAATTAGCTAAAATCAAGGGAGAAGAATCAAAACGCAATTCATCTATTCAAAATTAAACCGATACAGATATGAACAAGTTACATCAATATAAATTAGCCATATTATTCATTTTGTTTGCCTATTCAATCGTAATGGCACAGAAGAAAGATGAAAATATCGGAACCGAAGTAGTAAATGTGGTAAAACCGTATTCAGCATCTATTTCTGATGCCTTTAAGGTAAAAGAAACGCCCGTAACCGATGATGAAGAAAGTTTAAAAAAGGAAGAAATTAACTATACTATTTTTTCCTTTCCGGTGGCATCTACGTTTACTCCCGCAAAAGGGAAAGCAGCCGGTGTGGATAAACCTAAAAAAGAAAAATTGTTTTCCAATTATGCTACTTTAGGATTCGGAAATTATGGTCGTATAATCGGTGAATTGTTTGTAACCGAACAATTGAGCAAATCAGATTATGTGGGCGGAATGTTGCGTCATCATTCTTCTCAAGGGGGAATTAAAGAGGTGGTGTTGGATGATAAATTTTACAATACATCATTAGACCTCACTTATGGAAGTCAGATGAGAGATTTCAATTGGAATGCTGATTTAGGTTATCAACATCAAGTTTACAATTGGTATGGTATAAACCAAGATTTCTTTCAACAAGACGAATTGTTTTACAGTAAAATTGATCCATCACATACGTACCACAATTTTTACCTTGCCGGTAAAATAGGCTTTGAAGACAGCTTTTTCAGAAAAGCAGAAGTAAAATTCAATCGCTTTTGGGATAATTTTGATTCAGCCGAAAACCGATTTTATATGAAACCCTCTTTTGCAATAGATGTGATGGAAACTACGGTTAATACAAACGTTATCGTTGATTATGTTTCAGGAAGTTTTGAAAGCGATTATTTTAATTTTGCTGGAATGAAATACGGATTTACTAATTTCGGATTAAATCCATCTGTAAAATTAAACAGTGATGATTGGGCATTTGATTTAGGCTTGTCTTTGTTTTACAGTGCCGATTTAGAAAACAGTAACAGCAAGTTTTTTATCTATCCAAACATAACCGCTTCTTATAAATTAGTGGGTGATTTAATGATATTTTATGCAGGAGCAGATGGAAATTTACAACAAAATACCTATCGCGATTTTACCAATGAAAACCCATTTTTAGCTCCGAATTTAGTAATTGCCCCAACCAGTAAACAGTTTGATATTTTTGCCGGTTTAAAAGGAAAATTAGCCGGAAATATCAGTTATAATGTAAGAGGTTCGTATGTTAATGAAAATGATAGAGCTTTTTTTACAGGACTTTCATTTCTTGAACCAATAGATCCTAATCAGCTTGATGAAATTGAGCCGTATGAATTAGGAAATTCTTTTTCAGTATATTATGATGATTTAAAAACATTGAGCTTTTTTGGAGAAGTAAAAGCAGATTTATCTAAAAATATTTCAGCGGGTATAAATGGAAAGTTTAGTAGCTTTTCACCAAAACTTTCAGACGATGCTTTGAACCTTCCTGCAATTGAGTTAGGTGCAAATGTTGATTTTACAATTACTGAAAAATGGTTTGGTGGAATGAATATGTTTTTTGTTGGAGAAAGAAAAGATAGAAAAACGATTATCACAGATATTAATAATCCAATCTTTTCAGAGGTTAGAACAATTACGTTGGATAGTTATTTAGATATGAATGCCAATGTGGGCTACAAATTCAATGAACGATTGACTTTATTCTTAAAAGGGAACAATTTATTCAATCAAGCCTATGAGCGTTGGATGAATTTCCCTGCTCAACAAATTCAAGTGGTGTTAGGAGCCAATTACAAGTTTGATTTTTAATTTTTTCGTAACCACCAAGCACACAAAGATTTTTACTAAGTCCGCAAAGTAGTTACCCTTGCGGACTTTTTTCAACCATAGCACTTTAACCTTTGTCCCTTAGAACCTCAGTCCCTTAGAACCTCAGCCCCTCAGCACCTCAGCTCCTCCATAAAATGAAACAAAAAATTACTCATCACTATTCCATTTTTCTCCAACATAAAATCGACTCCCTTCGTCAAATGATTGCAGATTTAACTTTAGATGCTCAAAATGACGCAAAAGGTTCAGCAGGTGACAAACACGAAACAGCACTTTCGATGATGCAATTGGAACAAGAAAAATTATCCAATAAAGTAAAAGAATATATAGAACTTAAATCCACGTTCGAAAGTATTTCATTTGACAAGAAAACAACTAAAATCGGAATTGGAAGTTTAGTAAAACTCAATGATTTCTATGTGTTACTTTCCGTTAGCTTGCCAAAAACGGAAATAGATGGTTTTTCAATTTGGGCCATTTCTCCTCAAGCTCCATTGGCTCAAATCTTACTTAACAAGCAAAAAGGCGATCAATTTTCCTTTAATGCAACTCATTACGAAGTGATTTCAGTAGAGTAGTGGGTTTTAATTTTCTAGTTGGTAGCTTTTTTATTTTTATTAAAGTTATAAATAATTATTAAATTATTATTTTTAATATAAATTTGTAATCAATATTTATTGTTTTATTTAATAATTAAAACATATATTCGATTTTTGCTTCATCAAAATTATTATAATTAAAAGCAAAAATAATATGTGTGGAATATTAGCCATAATCGGAAAAGGAAAAGACGAAGCAGCCGTTCAGGAATTATCACAAAGAATGTCTCATCGCGGACCGGATGAACGGGATGTGCATGTAACAGAAAAAGGGCATTATTTGGCTCATGAACGTTTATCAATCATTGATTTGCATACCGGAAAACAACCTATTCAAGGAACTTCAACGGCTTGGATGGTACATAACGGTGAAATTTATAACCATAAAGAATTGAGAAACGGAATTTTGATGGATCATTCCTTTAGAACTACCTCTGATTCTGAAGTAATCGTCCATCTGTATGAAAAATTCGGATATGATTTTTGCAATTATTTAGATGGTATGTTTGCCTTTGTGGTAATTGATGGAGATGATTACATTGCCGGTAGAGATCCACTAGGCGTAAAACCATTGTATTATGGTATTGACGAAAGAGGGAGAATGTATTTTGCCTCTGAAATGAAAGCGATTGCCGATCAATGTAAAACGTTTTCTACTTTTCCTCCCGGCCATTATTACACACCTGATACGGGTTTTGTAAAATACTACCAACCAAAATGGGAAGATGAGACTTTAGCCTTTGAAGAATTAGACTTAAAAGCCATTCGTGAAACACTATCAGAAAGCGTACGTAAACGTTTAATGAGTGATGTGCCAATTGGCGTATTACTTTCTGGAGGATTGGATTCATCGTTAACTTCATCTATAGCAGCCAGATACATGAAAGATTTGGGCAAACCATTACACTCGTTTTCGATTGGTTTAGATGCAGATGCACCTGATGCAAAAGCAGCAAAAAAAGTAGCGGATTTTTTAGGAACGGAACATCACGAAATTCATTTTACAATAGAACAAGGAATTGAAATTTTGGATAAATTAATATGGCACTTGGAAACGTATGATGTAACGTCGGTTAGAGCCAGTACCCCCATGTATTTCTTATCCAAAGCCATTACGGAAAGAGGAATCAAAGTTGTGCTTTCAGGAGAAGGAGCCGACGAAATTTTTGGAGGCTACCTATACTTTAGAAACGCTCCTTCCGTAATGGATTTTCAAAAAGAAACCATTGAAAGAGTACAAAAGCTATTTACTGCAGATTTGTTGAGAGCAGATAAATCTACGATGGCACACGGTTTAGAAGCTAGAGTTCCGTTTTTAGATAAGGCTTTCTTAGAGTTAGCCATCAAAATAAAACCGGAAGAAAAAATGCCACAAACCTATCAAGGAGTGGAAAAATATATTTTGAGAAAAGCTTTTGATACTCCAGAACATCCGTATTTGCCGGAGGAAGTGTTGTGGCGTCAAAAAGAACAATTCTCTGATGGAGTAGGCTATAATTGGATTGATACGTTAATTGAATATTGTGCTTCACAAGTAACCGATGAAGAATTTGAAAAAGCAGCCGAGTTATTCCCATATAATACACCGGCTACAAAAGAAGCTTTCTTTTACAGAAGCATTTTTCATAAACATTTCCCGCAAACCGCAGCGGCTCAAACCGTTCGTAAATGGATTCCGAAATGGCAAGAAAACCAAGACCCAAGTGGTCGAGCAAATGCAGCTCACGTAAAAGCAGATACTGCAATTGCAAGCTTAAAAGTGGATATCCCGGCATAAAAGATTTTTTGGAAGTTTAGTTTGTTTGTTTAAAGGCGTGCTCCTTCGGGAGGACGCTTTTTCAGTTTAACAGAATAGTTAAAATTTTTAAACTTATTCATAAAAAAATAGGCCGTCATTGCTGACAGCCTACTTTTCCATAAGAGGAAAGGGGAAGGGGTGAACAATTAATTTTTAATAAATTTCTGTTCAAATGGTACGTTATCAACAGAAGCTTTTATAATATACATGCCACTGTTTAAATCTCTAATATCAATAGTATTTGGGGAATTTATTACTTTAATTTTTCTTCCGCTTAAGTCAAAAATAGTTGCTTCAAATTTTTCATAAACGGTAGGTAAACTCAATTGTATCATTTCCGTTGCAGGATTAGGATACAAACGAATTAATGACATATCAATATCACGCACACTCAATGGTATCTGAGGTAGAGGAATTAAATTTCCACCATCTGCAAAAGCTACCCATAATCCAAATGCAGGACCAGCACTGTTTTGAGAAGGATCTAAGAATCCACTTGCTACAACCGTAATAGCTTGACCGGCTGTACCTAACGTTTGTAAAGGAGCTTGATAAGAAGCTACAGTAACCGTTCCGGTTGCATCACGCACATCAAGTGTAAAGTCTAAGGTTGGCAATTCTAAATAACCGGCAAAATTTGGATACGATAAATCATTCACAATCGTTCCGGCTGGTACAGAAGTTTCAACCACATCTACAGTTGGAGCATCTGGCGAACCATGATTAACCAATACATCAGTGTTAGTAGCTACAGTAGCCGCTTCACGTCCTTGAGCAAATACAGAAAGTGCAAAGTTAGGAGCAGTTGAATAGCCTGTTGGCGATACAATACCATTAGCAATAGCAATATAGGTTTCACCCTCAGCTAAAGTAGTAGTCAAATTATATAAACTCTCAGCAACAGAAGTACTGTTACCTGGAGCCACATCTATACTCAACGCCACACCGGCAGGTACATCCACAAATGGAGTAGCCGTTCTAAAAGCAAAGTCATCTAATAATATTTCACCGTTTACATATACGTCAACTGTTGTAGCCGCTAAATCCGGTGAATTGTGAATCACTTGTAAACGTGCAGTTGGTGTTTCAACCAATGGTAGCGGAATCAAATCCCCACCGGCTGCAGTAGCTACCCATAATCCAAAAGCAGGACCATCACTGTTTTGAGAAGGATCTAAGAATCCACTTGCTACAACCGTAATAGCTTGACCGGCTGTTCCTAAGGTTTGTAAAGGAGCTTGATAAGAAGCTACAGTTACTGTTCCGGTTGCATCACGCACATCAAGTGTAAAGTCTAAAGTGGGTAATTCTAAATAACCGGCAAAATTTGGATACGATAAATCATTCACAATGGTTCCCGCAGGTACAGAAGTTTCAACTACATCCACAGTTGGAGCATCTGGCGAACCATGATTAACCAATACATCTGTGTTAGTCGCAACAGTAGCCGCTTCACGTCCTTGAGCAAATATAG
>NZ_AUDM01000010.1 GCF_000425465.1 Flavobacterium filum DSM 17961
ACAACAACTTGTGCGTGGGAGGTAACTGGTGAAATTCCAACTGAACCAACTCTAGCTTGTTATGAGTCAGCATCTTTTAATACAACTACTTGTTCATGGGATGTATTTGGAGAGCAAAACGAGGCACCAATTCTTGTGAATTTGGTACAACCAACATGTAATGATGCTAATGGAAGCTTTACGATTTCGAACTATAACTCAAATTATGTTTACGAAGTTACACCATCTAATGGAGTAAATATCAATGGTGCTAACATTACAGCTCCAAGTGGAACATACACCGTAGTAGCATTCGAAAATGGTTGTCCTTCAATGACTTCATTGAGTGTAGTGATTGATAATCAACCGTCAGTTATAGATGCACCAATATCATCTGGTAATATTGATGAGTGTTCATTGAATCCAATTCAAACAATTACAGCTTCTGTAAGTGTACCGGATGGTGTAACAGTAGTTTGGTATGATATTAATGGTAATGTTGTTACTGATCCTTCCTTAAGTGAAATTGGATCTGTGACTTACTTTGCAGAAGCCGTTGTAGGAAGTTGTGTTAGTTCTACAAGAACAGCAGTAACCTTATCAATTACCGATTCTGTAACTAGATTTAATCGTTATGTTGCTTGTAATAATGAAGATGATGTAACAGTTTTAGTTGATCTTAACTCTGTTGCGGGAGTAACTGGGGGTAGTTGGGTTAATCAAAATGGTGATTCAGTTTCGTCTATCTTTAATCCATTCCAAGTAGCTGTTGGTAATTATATCTTCAAATATGAATTCCTAGATGGTGATTGTTTAAAAACTATGGAAGTAACAGTTGAAGTTGATGACGATTGTGATGTATTACCATGTAGTGCAGTAAATATCTATAATGCTATGTCTCCAAATGGAGATGGCTTTAATGAATTTTTCAATATTGAAAACATTGAAAATACTGAATGTTATCCAAGCAATTCAGTTGAAATCTATAACCGTTGGGGCGTGTTAGTGTATGATGTTCAGAACTATGATAATAGTTCAAAAGCATTCCGTGGAGTTTCAGAAGGTAGAGCGACCGTTAATAAGTCTGCTGAATTACCAACAGGAACCTATTTCTATATCATTCAATATACAACAATCACAGGTGATGTTGTAAATAAATCAGGATATTTGTACCTAACAAGATAAAATTAAACTCCTGAGGGAGTAAAATCCCTCAGGTTTCTAAAAAAGAAACTAAATGAGAACAAAATTTTTATTTTTCGCTTTACTGTTAACAGGTTTTGCAGGAATTGCTCAGCAAGATGCTCAGTATACGCAATATATGTATAACACAATCAATGTCAATCCGGCTTACGCTGGATCGAGAGGAGCCATGAGTATTTTCGGCCTACATAGAACACAATGGGTAGGATTAGATGGAGCTCCCGTAACGAACGCTGTTTCTGTTAATACTCCAATTAATGAGAGTAAATTAGGTTTAGGAGTTTCATTTGTAAACGACAGAATTGGTCCAACAAATGAAAATACTATTTCAGCTGATGTTTCCTATACAGTGCCTACATCAGAAACTTTCAAACTTTCTTTTGGAGTTAAGGGTACTTTAAATATATTTAATTTAGATATCAATAAATTAAATATTGACCCAAATCAAACTGCAGATCCTCAATTACAGAATTTTAGTAACACCCTAACTCCAAATTTTGGTGCAGGAGTATATTTTCATTCTGATAAAACTTATTTTGGATTATCTGTACCTAACTTTTTTGAAACCACCCGTTACAATGACAACTCGGTTTCAGTGAATGCCGAAAGAATGAACTTTTATTTTATTGCCGGTCATGTTTTTGATTTAAGCTATAATGTAAAATTTAAACCAGCTTTAATGACTAAAGCTACAGAAGGTGCACCTCTGCAAATTGATGTTTCTGGTAACTTCTTAATCAATGAAAAATTTGTGTTAGGAGCGGCTTGGAGATGGGATGCTGCTGTAAGTGGTATGGCCGGATTCCAAGTATCTGATAGTGTCTTCATAGGATATGGCTATGACTTAGAGACGACACGTTTAAGAAATTATAATTCAGGATCGCACGAAATTTTCCTTAGATTTGAATTATTCAAACGTCACAACAAAATTGTTTCACCTAGATTCTTCTAATAAAGCATTACGTCATGAAAATAAATTTTTTATACATTACACTGTTTAGTTTACTCACTTTTAATGCTTCTGCTCAGAAAGCCGGTGTTAAAAAAGGAGATAAAAACTATGACAAATTCGCTTATATAGAGGCAATCAAAACCTATGAGCGAATAGCCGAAAAAGGATTCAAAAATCCTGAAATGCTTCAAAAAATTGCTAACGGATATTATTACAATGCCGAATTAGTAAAAGCTGAAAAATGGTATGGTGAACTTTTTGCCATGACCGAAGAAGTTGAAGCCGAATATTATTTCCGTTATGCACAATCATTAAAATCAGTTGGTAATTATACCAAAGCGGATGAAATGATGGCAAAATTCAACCAAAAAAGCGGCAATGATTTACGAGGTCTTTTAGCAAAAGAGAAAAAAGATTATAGAGAAATCATTAAGAAAAATTCAGGTCGCTATAAATTAGAAGATGCTGGAGTTAACTCTCAATATTCTGATTATGGACCTGCGTTTTATCTTGATAAAGTAGTTTTTACTTCTACTAGAGACACCGGTAATTTTTCTAAAAGAAAACACTCGTGGACTGATCAATATTTCTCGAATTTCTATTCCGCTGATTTGAATCAGGAAGGTGCCTTATCAAATACCGATCGTTATGGTAAGAAACTGAATTCTAAATTCCATGAGTCCACTCCGGCTTTTACAAAAGATGGAAAAACGGTATATTTTACGCGTAACAACTTCTTAGATGGTAAAAAAGGTAAAGATGCCAATAAAGTGACTTTACTGAAAATTTACAAAGCTACTTTAGTGGATGATAAATGGACAAATATCAAAGAATTACCTTTTAACAGTGATAGCTATCAAGTTGCACATCCAACATTAAGTGCTGACGAAAAAACATTATTCTTTGCATCAGATATGCCCGGAACTAAAGGTTTATCAGACATTTTTAAAGTGGATATTTTAGGTGATGACTCTTATGGAACTCCCGTAAATTTAACTGAATTAAACACAGAAGGAAGAGAAACTTTCCCATTTGTGACGAGTGATAATGAATTATACTTTGCTTCAGATGGTCACCCAGGTTTAGGAGGATTGGATATTTTTATTTCTAAATTAGAAAAAGACGGTTCCTACAAACAAGTACACAACGTTGGTGAACCAGCCAATAGTCCGTTTGATGATTTTGCCTTAATCATTAATAAAGCAAATAAAAGAGGTTTCTTAACTTCTAATCGTCCGAATGGAGTCGGAAATGATGATATCTATAAATTCTTAGAAACAAAAGAAATAGAATTTAATTGTGAGCAAGTTCTTGTAGGTATAGTTACTGATGCTGAAACAGGTGAAATCTTACCAAACACAAAACTGACTTTATTTGATGAAAAATTCAATAAGTTAAAAGAAATTATGTCCGGACCTGATGGTCGTTATGATTTTGGCGAAGTGGAATGTGAGAAAAAACATTATGTTAGAGCAGAAAGAGAATCCTATAACACCAAAGAAGTTCCGGTTATTATTGGAAAAGAAAGTGGTTCTACTGAACTTCCAATTGAGTTAGAAACTTCTGTGAAGAAAATTCCAATTGGTGGAGATTTAGCTGATATTTTTGGAATCAATTTGATTTACTTTGATTTAGACAAATGGAACATTCGTCCGGATGCTGCAATTGATATTGCTAAAATCTTAGATGTAATGATGCAATATCCAACCATGAAAGTTGATATTCGTTCACATACTGATTGTAGAGCTTCTCACCGTTATAATGAACAATTATCGGATCGTAGAGCAAAATCTACTCGTGATTGGTTGATTAAAAACGGTATCGCTCCAGAACGCTTAACGGCTAAAGGTTATGGTGAAACTCAATTGATTAATAAATGTGCGGATGGTGTAGAATGTACTGAAGCTGAACATCAATTAAACAGAAGAAGTCAATTCATCATTACAGACCTGTAAATACTTGTTAATTATATAAAGGTGTTAAAACCGAAAACATCCCGCTAGAAATAGTGGGATGTTTTTTTATAAATCATATTACCGATTTGCGTAAGGGATGGAAGTGAAAAGCCCGCAGGATGCTAGTTTGTGTTTTTGCGGGTTGTGCCGGCGACCAACGGAAGCCGAGCACAACCCGACAAAAACCAACTAGCAGACGAGGACTTGTAACGTACAGCCCGACCCACCGGGTTACGCCTAAATTAAAAAACTTTGCTTATTTTTCAATCTCACGAAGATTTTCCATTTTTTTCATGGCTAAGAATCCTTTTATATCTTCAAAATGCTCTTTTACACGTTTGTTTCCAAATTCAAATACTTTGGTAGCCAATCCATCCAAAAAATCTCGGTCGTGAGAAACCAATATTAATGTACCGTCAAAATCTCTCAAAGCCTCCTTAATAATGTCCTTAGTTTTCATATCTAAATGATTGGAAGGCTCATCCAATATCAATAAATTAACCGGTTCCAATAACAACTTAATCATGGCCAATCGAGTTTTTTCTCCACCGGATAGCACTTTCACTTTTTTGGTAATATCATCGCCTTGGAACATGAAAGCTCCTAAAATATTTTTGATTTGCGTACGAATATCTCCCACTGCAATGGTATCTATCGTTTCAAAAATAGTCATATTCTCATCCAACAACGAGGCTTGATTTTGAGCAAAATAGCCAATTTGAGCATTATGCCCAATTTCAACACTTCCACCGTTGATTTCGATTTCTTTCATGATGGCTTTAATCATGGTTGATTTTCCTTCTCCATTTTTACCCACAAAAGCGACCTTCTCCCCTCTTTCAATGACAATATTGGCATCTTTGAAAATGACTTTATCGCCATAACTTTTATGTAAATCTTTCACTACAACCGGATATTGCCCAGATCGTACAGAAGGCGGAAATTTCAAACGCAAGGCCGAATTGTCTATTTCGTCAATTTCTACCGGAACCAATTTTTCCAACATCTTTACACGTGATTGCACTTGTAATGTTTTGGAATAGGTTCCTTTGAATCGTTCAATAAATTCCATGTTTTCTGCAATCATTTTTTGTTGTTCATCGTAAGCTTTTTGCTGATGAATTCGTCTGTCTTTTCGCAATTCAAGGTAATGAGTATATTTAGCTTTGTAATCGTAAATACGACCCATAGTCACTTCAATAGTTCGATTAGTAATATTATCCACAAAAGCTCTATCGTGTGAAATCACAATTACCGCCTTAGCCGAATTTATCAAAAACTCCTCCAACCATTGAATACTTTCAATATCCATATGATTGGTAGGCTCATCCAATAAAATCAAATCCGGCTTTTTCAATAATATTTTTGCCAATTCAATTCGCATTCGCCACCCTCCAGAAAATTCAGAAGTAGGTCGAGTAAAATCTTCTCTTTCAAAACCTAAACCTTTCAACACTTTTTCAACCTCAGCTTCATAATTGACTTCTTCAATAGAATAAAATTTCTCACTCAATTCTGAAACGCGTTCGATTAATTTCATGTAATCGTCACTTTCATAATCAGTTCTAATGGTTAGTTGCTCATTAATTTGATCAATTTCAGCTTTCATATCAAAAACCTCAGCAAATGCTTTTGAGGCTTCTTCCATTACGGTTGCATCATCTTTGGTTAACAAATGTTGTGGCAAATAAGCAATTACGGCTTCTTTAGGTGCCGATATATTCCCGGTAGAAGGTTTATTAGCTCCAGCAATAATTTTTAAAAGCGTAGATTTTCCGGCTCCGTTTTTACCCATTAAGGCAATCTTATCATTTTCATTGATAGCAAAAGAAACATCGCTGAACAAAGTAGTTCCGCCAAACTGAACGGAGATATCGTTTACTGTAATCATTTTAGATGGTTGGATTTTTCGTTCCGATAATTATCGGAATCGATTATTAGATATAATGAATATTTCAATTTTTAAAGGTGCAAAGATAATCGAATTGTGTAATCATCTGATTTGAAAATGATAATTCATAAGACAATTATTTTGGAAATTGATAAAATGTATTTACAATTATTGAATAATAAACAATTCATTCGCAAATCCGTTCAAAATCAAAAGCTAACACTTTATTTTTATTTAATTTTGTGGTCAGAACCATTCCAAACTTTCATGCCTTTACTTGATTACAGCTTTCTTGGAAAAATTATCCCGAAACAAAAACACAAAAAAACCTATCGCAAAGCGAAACAATCGTATTTGAATAGAATTCGTTTAGCCATGAGTTTCTTTTATTTTGGAATGGGATTTTGTTTTGCTTCATGGGCCAGCAGAATTCCGGATATTAAAGCTACATTACAACTAAGCGAAGGCGAATTGGGAACTTTGCTTTTTGCTCTTCCAATCGGACAACTTTTTGCAATGCCGTTTTCAGGAAAAGTGGTTACGCGTTTCGGAAGTCGGAAAGTTTTACTTATATCCTTGCCTTTTTATGCCTTTTGTTTAACCAATATTGGCTTGGTTTCACAAGCTTGGCAATTGGCTCTGGCTTTGTTTTTATTTGGAATTGGTAGTCAATTTTGCAACATTTCAATGAATACACAAGGGGTTTACACCGAACAAATATTCAAAAAACCGATCATGGGTTCTTTTCACGGTTCTTGGAGTTTGGCAGGATTTTGTGGAGCTCTAATTGGTTTAGGCATGATGGCACTTGAACTTACACCTCATCAGCACTTTATACTAATTTTTCTTTTGGTAGGATTATTAATTCTGGTTAATTATCGTCAATTGGTAAAAGTAAAATCGGTTACAAAAGAAATCTCGGGACCCAAGTTGACGTTTAAAATGCCGGATAAAAATCTAATTTGGTTAGGTATAATTGGTTTTTGTTGTATGGCCAGCGAAGGGATTATGTTTGATTGGAGCGGTGTTTACTTCAAAGATATCGTCAAAGCACCGGGAGCACTTGTTATTTTGGGCTATACTTCTTTTATGATTACTATGGCTTCTGGTAGATTTTTAAGTGACATTTTGGTACGAAAATTTGGAGCCAGAAATATATTGATTGTAAGCGGAATTACTATCTCAACCGGATTGTATACGGCCGTTGCATTTCCCTTATTGATTCCTTCTATGTTAGCATTTATGCTGGTAGGTTTTGGTGTTTCCAATGTAATTCCAATCATTTATAGTACAACCGGAAGAAGTACAACCATCCCAACAGGAGAAGCCTTAACGATAGTTACCGGTATAAGTTTTGTTGGATTTTTACTCGGACCACCGGTTATTGGACATATTGCAGAATTAACCAGTTTGCGGCATTCGTTTGGATTTATTGGGGTATTTGGGGTGTTTATTTCGGTTTTGGCTTATTACTTAAAGGTATTTAAGTAAAATATTTAATTTTTAAACCTGACAGGTTTTGAAAACCTTTCAGGTCTAAAGTACTACTAAATACTCATCCTAAATTGCTCTATCACCGGAGCTACTTCAGCATAATATCGTTCATCAACAAACAATTCCACCGCCAAATCCAAGTTGCCAAAACCACCTAATCGTGCCGATTGGATATTGTCTTTTTGAAGTACTTCTACTCCAACTTCTTCTATTTTTTCTTTTAATACGGAAGCCATTATTTCACTTCCGGAGAATATTTTCATCATGCCCATTTTAAATAAGGTTTAGGGTTAAAGGTAATTGGTAAAGGGTTTACTCTGCTTCGAAGAAAACAGGTTCTATCATGATTTTATCCGCCAAAATTTCTACGCGTTCGGTTATGGTAGAACAAAAGAAAAGACGTTGCGTTTTTTCAACACTTAAGGAAAGTCTTAGAATAATGGCATCCATTCGGTTTCGAAACAAAACGTCAGCATCATCTACGACAAACATTTTAATGGTATTCATATTGAAACCTGCTGATGAAAACATATCGTTAATTTTGGTTGGCGTGCCAATCAACACATCCATTCCTAGGGAAATTTGGTTTTTATCGTAATCAATATCGCCTTTTTCATGTGCACCAATCACTCGCAAATCGTTATAATTTCCTAGCTTTTGAAATAGTTCAACCACTTCCATCACTTTTTCTTTGGTTTCCACAATAATCAATGCTCGTGTGCTTTCACCAACCGGTTTTTCCAGTCGCTGAATAACATTCAAAACTATAGTTGTTGATTTTCCGCTTCCGTTTGGTGATTGGATTACCGCATCTGCTCCACTCTTCAAAGTAGAAAAGGTTTCCGATTGTATTTCATTGGCCTCCGTTAAACCATTTTCTATTAAGGCTTTTTGAAGGTATGGGTTTATTTTTTTTAGTTGCATATTTTATTTTAGTGATTAGTGATTAGTGAATAGTAATTAGTGGCTTATCACTAATTACTATTCACTAATCACTCTTTCTATTTACTCGCAAAAAGCTTCACATCATTCTCTGAAATTTCATTTCCGCCAAGAATAATCAAGCGTTCTACCACGTTGCGAAGTTCGCGAATATTTCCGGTCCAATCGTATTCTTGTAATAATTTAATTGCAGCAATAGAAAATTGTTTGGCTACATTGCCTTGTTCTTCAGCTATTTTGTTAGCAAAATGCTCAATTAACAGCGGAATATCATCTCGTCTATCATTCAAAGCCGGCACTTTTATCAAAATCACCGCCAAACGATGATACAAATCTTCGCGAAAACGTCCTTCGGCAATTTCTTTTTTCAAGTCTTTATTGGTAGCTGCAATCACACGAACATTCACTTTGATGTCCTTATCCGCTCCAACTCGTTGTACCAAATTTTCTTGTAAAGCACGCAATACTTTCGCTTGTGCAGCCAAACTCATGTCACCAATTTCATCCAAAAAAATCGTTCCGCCATCAGCCGCTTCAAATTTTCCGGCACGGTCTTTTACCGCTGATGTAAAGGCTCCTTTTACATGACCAAACAATTCACTTTCAATTAATTCTGATGGAATAGCGGCACAATTTACTTCAATAATCGGAAAAGCCGAACGTTCGCTTTTTTCGTGTAATTGATGAGCTACCAACTCTTTTCCAGTACCGTTGGGTCCGGTTATAAGCACTCGAGCTTCTGTAGGAGCCACTTTTTCAATCATTTCTTTGATATGGTTAATCGGTTCCGATTGACCAATCATTTCATAATTTTTGCTGACTTTCTTTTTGAGAATTTTATTTTCAACCACCAATTGTTTTCGGTCTAACGCATTGCGTACCGTATTCAACAATCGATTCAAATCGGGTGGTTTTGAGATGTAATCAAAGGCTCCCAATCGCATGGTATTGACAGCCGTTTCCAAATCGCCATGACCGGAAATCATCACCATCGGAATTTCGGGTTTTACTTTTTTTACCGCTTCCAACACTTCTACCCCATCCATTTTAGGCATTTTGATGTCACAAAGCACTAAATCGTAGTCTTCATTTTTAATTTTTTCTACTCCGGAAAGTCCATCTTCCGCTTCTTCAACTTGATA
The DNA here is from genome assembly GCF_000425465.1 of Flavobacterium filum DSM 17961. Taxonomy (GTDB): domain Bacteria; phylum Bacteroidota; class Bacteroidia; order Flavobacteriales; family Flavobacteriaceae; genus Flavobacterium; species Flavobacterium filum. Next base: position 9,559 of record NZ_AUDM01000010.1, read on the forward strand.
CGTATCGCTTTCCTCCGAAAGAATTTTAGTTAATACTCTTCGGATGGCTGCTTCGTCTTCTATGATTAATATTTTGGGCATATTGTATTAATTTAATCTAATATTGTTATTTCGTTATGCGGTAAAATAATCATGGCAAATTTTCCTTCATAAACAAATTCATTGGTGAAAAAGTTTCTAAACATTTTGTCAGAAATATTTCTTGCTCCTTTTTGAATTACCAACATTTTATTCATGCTGGTTTCTGAACATTCGATCATATCCTTCAAAGCTTCTTTGCTTTCTACAACTCTGTAAATAACTTCAAATTCAATTTCTTTTTGATGATGAATTTTTTCTAAAATATCTCTTGAAAAAAGTTCATTTTCTTTATTATTTGAAATGGTAAAAACGATGACTTTTTCTAATTTTGGAAAAAATGCAATGGTTCTATTCAAGGCATCAAAATTAAAACTTTGTGGGTTATTAATCCCAACATAAAATTCATCTATCTCAACCGTAGATTTATGATAAGGAATGGCAAATGTTGTTGCATTAATATTATCTGTAATTTGAGTTGCTATGCTTCCAATCAAATGTTTTTTGATATAATTTGTTCCTTTTAATCCCACAAATACATAATCATCATAAACTGAATTTTTCAGCTCTTCATACATTTTTATAATTTTTTCTTCGGAAACAAAAAAATCAACTTCAATTGATTCAAAATCTTCTTTGGCAATTTCTTTTAACTTTAACAAAGCTTCACTTCTGGCTTTTCTAACTGCAATTTTACGCTCAGAGCTATCAATAATAGTTGGCAGAAAATTACTGGATTGATGAACTAAACAAAATTTAACGTCTTGGTTTTGAGCAATTGTTAATGCATTTTGAATCAATAAATGACTTAATTCAGTTGTTTCAACAAAAATAATAAATCGCTTTTTGAGGGGAATTTCGTTACGCTTTAGACTTTCTGTAATGATGTCAATACTTTCTTTTTTATCGGAAAGTACAATTAATTTATCTCCGGATTCTAAAATTGTGGAACCGCTTGGTGTGATGTATTTTTCATTTCGCTTAATCATCGTTACCAAAGCATTTTTTGGGAAACCTAGATTAACTATTTTCTTCCCGACACCATAATCAGACTCAACGATGTTTATTTCACCAATATGAGACTTTGGATTTTCGTCAAAAAAGATTTCTAATGGGCCTTTTAATTTTACTTTTTCCGGTAAAGAAACATGAAGCCAATTAGCAATTACAGTCAAGGTTGTGCCTTGAATAAGAATAGAAGTCAACGTTATAAAAAATACGATATTGAATATCATATCTGCTTTTTCAATTCCAGCAAGTAACGGATAAGTGGCAAACACAATTGGGACCGCACCTCTCAAACCTACCCAGGAAACATATAGTTTTTTTCTGTTTTTGAGTTTAAATGGAATCAAACTTAAAAACACACTAATAGGTCTGGCTACCAAAATCATAAAAGCAGAAATCAACAAGCCAATTCCAATTACCGGAACGATATGTGACGGAAAAACCAATAAGCCTAACGTCAGGAATAATACAATTTGCATTAACCAAGCCAATCCATCAAACATTTTCAGGATGGTTCTTTTGTGAATGATGTCTTGATTTCCCAAATAAACTGCACATAAATAAATGGCTAAAAAACCGTTTCCGCCAACAAAATCGGTGGCAGAAAAAGTGATAAACATTAAAGCAATCACCAAAACCGGATACAATCCTTCAAAATCTAATTTGATTTGGTTAATGATGTATTTACTCAACTTTCCAAAAAGTAAACCGGCACCCGCACCAATAATCATTTGTTGTAAAAACAACGGAACAATTGACCAAACATTTTGATCTTGCTCCTGATTGACCACTAATCCCAAGAAAGCAATCGTTAAGACATATGCCATGGGATCATTACTACCGCTTTCCAACTCAAGTGTTGGACGTAAATTAGATTTCAATGCCAAACTCTTCGACCTTAGTATGGAAAATACGGCAGCGGCATCAGTTGAGGAAACAATTGAACCCAATAATAACGATTCATAAATGGTAAAATCAGTAACATAATAAACAAAAACACCTACAGAAATTGCTGTGATAAAAACACCAATAGTAGATAAAGCAATTCCTTGCCATAAAATGGGCTTGATAGAACTCCAACTCGTATCTAAACCTCCTGAAAACAAGATAAAATTCAAGGATACAATCCCGATAAATTGTGCCAACTTCGGATCATCGAAATGAATACCTCCTGGCCCTTCAGAACCGGCTAACATTCCAATAGCCAAGAACAATACTAATGTTGGAACCCCAAACTTATAGGATGTTTTTCCAGCAATAATACTGATTAACAGCAGAATTGAACCAATTAATAAAATATTTTCAATACTTAAATTCATCCGTTATTTTAATACTTCATCCATTTATACAATTCTTTCCATGTTGGTTTTTTTCCATACATCAAAATTCCGACACGGTAAATTTTGGCGGCAAACCAAACCACTAAAAAGAAGGTAGCATACAAGGAAATCATCGACAAAACCAATTGCCACCACGGTACACCAAACGGGATTCGCATCAACATTACAATCGGTGACGTAAGCGGAAAAATTGAAAACACCGTTGCAACCGTTCCGTGCGGATCATTTAACACCGTAAAAAATCCAATGTAAACACCTAAAATCAAAGGCAAAATAATCGGTAACAAAAACTGTTGTGAATCCGTTTCATTGTCCACTGCGGCACCAATAGCGGCATAAAAGGAACTGTACAAAAAGAATCCGCCAATAAAATAAATCACAAAAGAAAACAACAACGTAAACAAAGGCAATTGTTTAAACTCATTGATATATAATGGCAATTTTTCAACAAAACCACTCGGGTTAGCTTGTGCAACCGCCTCAGCTGAAACCGCAGAACCTGCTCCCATTTGCATGCCAAAAACGGTAGAAAAAATGAAAAATAAAATCAATCCCAACACTGTCCAAATTAAGAATTGTAAAATTCCCGCCAACGAATTTCCAATGATTTTACCCATCATCAATTGAAACGGTTTTACGGAGGAAATAATAATTTCAATGATTCGATTTGTTTTTTCTTCAATCACACTTCGCATGACGAAATTGCCGTAAATCACAATAAACATCATGATTAAATAACCGAAAATCCCTCCTAAAAACAATTTGATTTCATTCAACCCTTTTACGGTTTCCTCGCCCGATGCTTTTTTCAACACAATACTCACATCCGCTTTCGCTAAATTAATACGTGCGGTATCAATGGCTAATTTTTCATAATTGTAGTCGGTAATTTTATTAGCAATGATATCTTCTACATCCAAAATATAATCCATCGACGGACTATCATTCGAAATAAACTGCACTTGATTTTGCACCGTCGATAAACTATCCGTTTTCGGGATGTAAATCAATCCTTCATAACTTTCACCCAGTACACTGTCTTTCACCAATTGCAAATCGATTTTAGACAAATCATAGTAGGCATATTCTTCGTCGTTGACAAATTCTTTCACAAAATTGCCGCCTTCATCGTGAATGGCAATGCGTTTTAAATCGGCTTTCATCGAAGCCAAAAACCCAACAAAAACAGCGATTCCCACAAACAATAGCGGACTCAAAAACGTCATCACTATAAACGATTTATTGCGAACCTTGGCAATAAATTCTCTCTTGATTATTAAGCTTAAAATACTCATTAGTTTTGACTTACTGTTTTAATAAAAATTTCATTGGCCGTTGGAATTTTCTCCACAAAATGCGTCACTTGTCCGCGTTGCGTTAATATACTCAACAATTCATTCGGGTTGGCAGTACCTAAACCGATTTCTAATTTCAAATCGTCATTGAGCGATTTAAAATCAGCCGGATTCACCGTGAAATTTTGTGTCAAATCATACATTAATCCCTCAACGTTGGCTGTTAAAATGCCCACTTCAAAATGGTGTGTTCTAAACTCGCGTTTCACATCGGTCAATTTGCCTTCAATCAATTTATTGGATTTGTGAATCAGGGCGATATGGTCACACAATTCTTCCACACTTTCCATTCGATGCGTCGAAAAAATAATGGTAGAACCTTGCTTTTTCAACTCCAGAATTTCGTCTTTAATGATGTTCGCATTCACCGGATCAAACCCTGAAAACGGCTCATCAAAAATCAGCAATTTGGGTTTGTGCAAAACCGTGACCACAAACTGCACTTTTTGTGCCATTCCTTTGGAAAGTTCTTCAATTTTCTTGTTCCACCAACCTTGAATTCCGAGTTTTTCAAACCAAAAATCCAATTGTTTTTTGGCTTCCTGTTTCGATAAACCTTTTAATTGAGCGAGATACAAACACTGTTCGCCCACTTTCATGGATTTATACAAACCGCGTTCTTCGGGCAAGTAACCGATATGTTGAATGTGATGCGGTTGTAATTTTTCGCCATCCAAAAACACTTCGCCACTATCGGGCATGGTAATTTGATTAATGATTCTAATTAAAGACGTTTTTCCGGCACCATTCGGACCCAAAAGTCCATAAATACTTCCCTTTGGAACCGAAAGCGAAACGTTGTTTAAGGCCGTATAATCGCCATATTTTTTCACTACATTCCTAACTTCTAAGATGTTGCTCATACTCTTTTTTGCGTTTGGGTAAATATAGGAAATAACAGCCAAAACCGAAATAGAACCCCGTAAATAAAGTAAATTTTTTTATGTGGGCGTGACCCCGTTGTAGGAAACTCAAGTACAAAAAAAAGAGTGGTGAGCAACGGGGTCGGGCTTTCCGCTACAAGTCCTCGTTTCGCCTCCGCATGCTCCGGCTACATTCCGGGCTTTCCGCTGCAATCCCTCACGTGGGTGAAGTGCTGGGGAAAATATTTAATTAAAATAAACGATTAAAAATAACTTATTAAAGAATTATTATATTAGCAAAAATTAAAAATTCAAGACTAGAAACATAAATTCTTAAATTTTGTTAGATCAAATATATTGAAATGATAACAAAAAAAAACAAACAATCTACTTTTCCTAATTGGATGGGCCCATTACTCGATGCATTGAGACAACTTGGTGGTTCAGGTAGACCAAAAGAAGTAACGGCACAAATTGCTAAAAACCTAAATATTTCAGACGAAATATTAGAAGAGACCACAAAAACTGGAATACCAAAATTTTACAACCAAGTTGCATGGGCAAGACAGTATTTAGTTTGGGAAGGACTTTTAGACGCATCAAGTAAAGGAATTTGGATACTTACAACTAAGGGTTTTGAGACCTCTTTAACCGAAAAGCAAGGGAGGGAAATATTTCTAAAATGGGTTGAAATAAATCAAAAAGCGAGAAAAGCAAAATCAGAATCTGAAATAATCAAAGAACAAGAAGAAGATGAACCAGATAATATTGAACATACATTAAAACCTAATTTACTGAAAGTTCTTCAAGATGTTACACCAAAAGGTTTCGAGGATATTTGTAAAAGATTATTACGTGAGCATGGATTTGAAAATGTACAAGTCACTGGAGGTTCACATGATGGAGGAATTGATGGCTATGGGACATTAGAATTAAATCCTTTTGTAAGCATTAAAGTCCTTTTTCAGTGCAAAAGATACAAAGGTACAGTTTCAAGAGCTCAAGTTGGTGATTTTAGAAATGCAATGATTGGAAGAGCTGAAAAAGGAATTATTTTAACTACAGGAACTTTTTCGGAAGATGCTAAAAGAGAAGCCTCTAGAGATGGTGCTCCTCCAATTGAGTTAATTGATGCCACAAAACTTATTGAATTGTTTGAGAAAGTTGAACTTGGCTTAAAACCTAAAATTGTGTATGAAGTAGATTTAAATTTTTTTGAACCATATTTTGAAAAAATAAAATAGAATCATTACAATTATTAAAACAAATACATATAATGAAAAAAGACACACGTATTCAATTTTATTAATAATTCTTTTTTTCCCAGCTAGTGCAAGCGTCACGCTCGTACCCACAATCAAAATCAATCTTTGAAAAATAGATAATTAAAAAAAAGAGTGTACGAGCGTGACGCTCGCATTAGCTGGTAATTTAGAAAAACCTTTTTGATAAATAAAAATAAAGCTTAAAACTCTTGTTACAATAAGAAAAAAAATCAAAAATGAATATAATTAAGCTAAATGACATTTTAAAATTAGATAATCTGAATAACACAAAAATCAGATTTAATTTAATGTTTGGAGGAAATTGGAACCCAATTGAAATGTTTAAAAACAACGAAATGGACATTATTCTTGGTGGAAATTATTGGAATTATGACAAGAAAAAGTCTTATAAAAATGGACAAATAACAGTCGGATTTATTCGCATAAAAAGTAATGAAAACCTTTGGCTTTTATTTCATATCGGCAGAATAACGAAAGATTTAAATATCCAAAACGGAGTTGGTTACGAATATGAAACGCTAAAGGAATATGAAAAATATTTTGGTCGTCTAGTAATACGGTTTAACAACAAATCTCAGAATATGGTGCGAAATGCAACTTCAGTAATCAACGATTGCGAAATTGCTCAAATTTTACCAGACGTTTTTGATAATGATATTTTTCCTGGTTATGATAAAGTGAATATATCTTGGAATGAACTTTCACGAGTAATTACAAAAGACACTTGGAAAACTGCATTGCAAAACCAAAAAGGAGTTTATTTAATCACCGATAATTCAAATGGAAAAATGTATGTTGGTTCTGCTTATGGAGATGAAATGATTTTAAACCGTTGGAAATCCTATGTGCAAATTGGAAATGGCGGAAATAAAGAACTTAAAAAATTGGAATTTGACCACATAAAAGAAAACTTCAGATTTTCGATTTTGGATATTTTCAAATCAACAACTGATAGCGAAATAATAATTGAACGAGAAAGTTGGTGGAAAGAAACTTTATTAAGCCGTAAATTTGGATACAATGTTAACTGAAAATTAGATAGTACTATACAAAACACACAATATAAACTATGGCTTGGTCAGTCCCAGCTAGTGCGAGCGTCACCCCGATAACCCTGCTATCCGAAGTCTCCTAACTTCGGGGTAAAAAAAAGAATATGAAAAAAACTATTCATTATATAATCACAATCCTTCTTTTTTCACTTGTTAGTTGCAAAAATTACTACAATGAAACGATTGATTGGGCAGATAGTATAATAATCGAAACGGATATAGAAATGGTAAAAAAGTCACAACCTGATTTTGTCGAAATTGATTGGCTAAATCCTCTAATTATTGATGGTCAAGAATATTACGAAATTGAAATCAAAAACAATCGAGATACCCTCAATATGCAAAACTTTCTAGTTTTTGAAAATAAAAATATAAAGGAAGAGAAGCAAAGAAATAATCTGCTTCGCATTGATTTTTAATCAACAAATTATTTCAACCCATTTTTTTGTACCTTCCGCCTTGTAAATGATTATCCATTGAATATGAAGATAAAATTACACTTAGTTGGGTTGAGTTTTTTAGGTTGTTTTTCCGTTGTGTGCGGACAAAACAGTACGAAACGCACCTTATTTTTGGGAAACAGTTATACCGCTACCAATAATTTACCACAAATGATTGACAATGTCGCCAACTCCACCGGCGATGATTTGATATATGACAGCTACACGCCGGGCGGTTACACATTTATGGGACACAGCACCAATGCTACTTCGCTCAACAAAATAGCTCAAGGTACTTGGGATTTTGTGGTCCTGCAAGAACAAAGCCAACTCCCTTCTTTTCCCGATTCGCAAGTTCAAAACCAAGTATATCCGTATGCTCAACAGTTAAATAATCTCATCAACCAACAAAACCCCTGTGCGGAAACCGTTTTTTACATGACTTGGGGAAGAAAAAACGGTGATGCGTCCAATTGTGCCAATTGGCCACCGGTTTGCACCTACACCGGCATGGATGATTTATTGAATGAACGCTACCGCTTTATGGCGGAACAAAACGATGCGATTCTTTCTCCGGTAGGTGCCGTTTGGCGATACATTAGAGAAAATTATCCAAGTATCGAATTGTACTCAGCAGATGGAAGTCACCCTTCTGTAGCCGGAACCTATGCGGCTGCGTGTAGTTTTTATGCCACTTTATTCCGAAAAAATCCTGAGCAAATTACCTTTACTGCCGGACTTACCAATGAAGTAGCCACAGCTATTCGATCGGCTGCTAAAGTGATTGTTTTTGACCAATTGTTAGAATGGCAAATTGGTGAATATGACCCGATGGCAAATTTTGTGATTGAAGAATTGGGTGACGGACAATTTTCGCTAACCAACACCTCAGAAAATGCGACTTCCTATCTCTGGAATTTTGGGGATGGAACGACTTCTACAGAGGCAAATCCTTCGCATACTTATACCGCTACGGGAGAATTTACCATTGAATTAACAGTAGAATCATGTGGAAAAACGGCTACTTATGCTCAAACAGTTATAGTGACTACTTTATCTTTAGGAGAAGTAAATCATCCCAAAAAAGCAATACAAATTTACCCGAATCCGACACATGATTTCATAACGATTGAATCTCCTGATGAATACATTGGAAAATCCTTCTATTTAATTGATATCACGGGAAGAATGGTTATGAATGCAAACCTCAACGCACTAAAAACATTTCATGATCTTTCCCATTTAACGGATGGCGTTTACTTTTTGAAAGTTAATGACAGCTCTAATTCTACAGTTAAAATTGTGAAAAAATAAATGCATACTGCTTTTACAATGTCTTAAACTAACATCGTGGATTTCAATCTTCGTGGTAATTCAAAAACAAAAAAAAACCCACCCTTATTTGCACAAGGATGGGAAAAATTGCTATGAAAAAGAATCTACTAGTTTCCTAGTAAAGTTCAAATGTAAAAATATTTTTCAAATTATGAAAACATATCCTTAACTTTTTCAAAAAAAGATTTATCTGTTTTTTCAGGATGCGGAATAAAGTTTTCATCTGTCAGCATTTTCTCAAAAAACTGACGCTGTTCGCGGTTTAACGTCTTGGGTGTCCAAACATTAATATGCACCAACAAGTCGCCATTGCCATACGAATTTAAACTTGGAATCCCTTTTCCTTTTAATCGTAAAATTTTTCCAGATTGGATTCCTTCTTCCAATTTAATGCGAACTTTTCCACCCACGGCTTCTATTTCTTTGGAAACACCTAAAGCGGCTTCCGCGACACTGATATATAAGTCATAATGAAGGTTTTCCCCTTCTCGTTTTAAAAATTCGTGTTCAATTTCTTCAATCGCTACTATCAAATCACCCGGAACTCCGTTGCCCGGTGCATCATTTCCTTTTCCGGAAACTTTTAATTGCATGTCGTTTACTACGCCTGCCGGAATTTTAATCGAAACGGTTTCATCCTCCAAAATCATTCCTTGAGCATCGGCATTCGCTGGTTTAGATCTGATGGATTGTCCGGCACCACCACAAGTTGGACACGTAGTTGCCGTTTGCATTCTACCTAAAATAGTGTTTGTCACACGCAACACCTGGCCGGAACCGTTACACGTTCCACACGTTTTATACGATACACCCGGAGCTTGAATTTTACGTTTTACTTTAACTTTCTTTTCAACACCGTTGGCTATTTCTTCCAACGTCAATTTCACTTTGATGCGGAGATTACTTCCTTTCATACGACGTTGACCGCCACCGCCAAATCCGCCACCAAATCCACCGAAACCTCCACCAAAAGCACTTCCGAAAATATCACCAAATTGACTGAAAATATCATCCATGTTCATGCCACCACCGCCAAATCCGCCATTGCCTTCAAATGCAGCATGACCATATTGGTCATAACGGGCTTTTTTATCGGGGTCGCTTAATACTTCGTAGGCTTCAGCTGCTTTTTTAAAATTTTCTTCTGCTTCTTTGTTGCCCGGATTCTTATCAGGGTGAAATTCAATCGCCTTTTTGCGATAGGCTTTTTTGATTTCCTCAGCAGAAGCACCTTTTGAAATGCCTAATATTTCGTAATAATCTTTTTTCATTTTCTAGAATTCGAAATTTATATTTTTTTATCAGTAAGAACAAGTTGCTACTTGTTTTTACTGACCAATTACCACCTTTGGAAATCGGATAATTTTATCGCCTAACTTATATCCTTTTTCCACTACATCTACAATTTTACCTTTCAAATCGTCAGACGGAGCCGGAATTTGGGTAATGGCTTCAGCAAAATCTGCATTAAAATCGTCACCTGCTTTGATTTCAACCTGTTCAAGTCCTTTGGATACTAAAGTTGATTTCAATTTATCATGAATCAACTCTACTCCTTTTAATAATACTTGTTCTTCAGTAGTGTCATTTTTTGAAATTTGAACCAATGCACGATCAAAATCATCCAAAACAGGTAACATCGCTTGTAAAACTTCTTGATTGGCAGTTTTAAATAAATCGATTCGTTCTTTTGCAGTTCGTTTTTTGAAATTTTCAAATTCGGCAAAAAGGCGTAAAAATTTATCTTTTTCTTTGGCTAACTCTTCTTCTAATTTTTCTTCTTTGGTCATTTCTACCGGAGGAATCTCGGTGTTTTCTTGGTTTTGCTCTACTGAAACCTCATTTTCAATGATTTCCTTTTCACTATTTTCTGTATGCTCTTGGTTCATATTTTTAAAAAATTTTTTAAACATTGCTTTGTTTTCATTGGATTGCAAAAGTACTGCCAATTATTTAAAAATGTCAAATTGTCAGCAAAATTTGTCGCAATACTTCTTTCATTTTAATATTTTTTTAAGAGTATGCAACCTATAGCTTTTCTACTTTTGTTGAAACTTTAAACATAAAACTATGAAAAAAATCATTTTAAGCTTGGTGGTTGTAACCACTTTATCGTTAACTTCTTGTAAAAAAGAAGCAGAATCAACAGAACCGGTTGAAACAGCAGCAGAAGCTTCGGCAGACGCCAACACCTTCAAAGTAGATGCTACAAAATCATCTATTGAATGGGTTGGAACCAAACCAGCCGGAAAACACAATGGTACCATTTCGTTATCGGCCGGAGAACTTTCGTTGAACAACGGAAAAGTGGAAAGCGGTAAATTCACCATCGATATGAACAGTATCACTGTTTTAGACTTAAAAGCCGGTGACGGAAAAGAAGATTTAGAAGGTCACTTAAAAGGTTTAGGGAAAGAAGAAGACGCTGACCATTTTTTCAATACAAAAAAATTCCCGGAAGGTACATTTGAAATCACTTCTGTAGAAACGGTTGACGCAAAAACCACTGTAAACGGTAATTTAACTTTAAAAGGAATTACTAAACCGGTTTCTTTTCCGGCATCTATTGCTGTTGATGGCAACAACTTGACACTAAGCAGCGAGTCGTTTAAAATTAACCGTACACTTTGGGGTGTAAACTATGCTTCAAAATCGATTTTTGACAACTTAAAAGATAAATTTGTAGATGACGAAATCGAATTAAAAGTTACGGTAACTGCTACAAAATAATTTTTAAAATACATAATAAGAACTCCTCCTAAAAGAGGAGTTTTTTTATGTTAATAAGTCTTCAAGAGCTTTATCTACTGTTGAATATTGAAATTGAAAACCGGCTTGTTGTATTTTTTGAGCACTTACTTTTTGGCTGGAAAATAATAATTCATGCATCTCGCCTAGAATCATTCGCATCGCAAATCGAGGAATGTTTGGCATAAAAAGTGGTTTTTTGACCGCTTTTGCAATGGATTTGGTGAGTTCTGTATTATTAACCGGATGTGGAGCAACGGCATTGTAAACACCTTCCAATTGGTTTTGAGAAGCAAAAGCAAAAATTGCCGCCAAATCAGTAACATGAATCCAAGATTGCATTTGTTTTCCGGTGCCAAATGGAGAACCAAAACCTACTTTTACGGGTTTCACCATTTCTAGAAGTGCTCCACCTTTATTAGACAAAACCAAACCAATTCTAATTTTACAAACCTTGATGTTTAAGCGTTTAAAAACATCAATACTTTCTTCCCATTTAAAAACAACTTGTCCTAAAAAACTATTGTCAACTGCTTTTTCATCTTCAGTATAAAAAGCTGTCAAACTATCCGGATAAATTCCAATTGCGGAAGCGGAGACAATTTGCTTGATTTGATTCGGATGATTTTTAACAGCATTAAAAAGCAATCGAGTACTCAAGACTCTACTTTCGATAATCTCTTGTTTATAAGCAGCTGTCCATCGTTTAGAAACGGTAGCTCCCGCCAAATGAATAATTGTATCAACTCCCTCCAGACAACTTTCATCAATGGTTGCATTTTTCAAATTCCAATAAAATCCTTTGGCTTTTGTACCGGAAATAATTTTACTTTTTGATGTAGAGAGATAGTGAATTTCAATGCCATTTTTTTCTAACAATGTCATTAATTCATTCCCTACCAATCCGGTAGCTCCGGTAATTAAAACTCTCATTTATTTGTTTTTATACAAAGTTATGTGAATCTAACCAAAACTAAAACTAATTAGCAATAGTTTAAGTATTGTTATACGCGGTGAAAACTGATAAAAATTATAATTTAAATTTCACATTCACTCGTGAATCTTATATATTTGCATTCCTAAATTAAGGAATAACAGTTTAAGTATGATAAAAGTTAGTTTACCGGATGGTTCGGTGAAAGAATTTGAAAAGAATTCTTCACCAATGGATGTTGCAAAAAGTATTAGTGAAGGATTAGCCAGAAATGTAATTTCTGCATCCTATAATGGTACTATTATTGAAACGACAACCACTTTAACCACCGACGGTTCTTTAATTTTATATACTTGGAATGACAAAGAGGGAAAGAAAGCATTTTGGCATTCCACCTCTCACGTAATGGCTCAGGTGTTGGAAGAAAAATATCCCGGCATCAAGTTAACGTTGGGTCCGGCAATTGACAATGGATTCTACTATGATGTAGATTTTGGTGATACAAAAATTACAGAAGCAGAATTTAAAGCCATTGAAGATCGTGTACTTGAAATTGCTCGTGAAAAACATGAGTTTAAAATGCGTCCGGTTTCCAAATCAGAAGCATTGGAAATTTATAAAAACAACGAATACAAAACAGAATTAATTTCTAACCTAGAAGACGGAACTATCACATTTTGTGATCATTCCAACTTTTTTGATTTGTGTCGTGGTGGTCATATTCCGAACACCGGATTGATTAAAGCCATGAAAATCATGAGTGTGGCGGGTGCTTATTGGCGTGGAGATGAAAAAAACAAGCAGTTAACACGTGTTTATGGTATTTCTTTTCCTAAACAAAAAGACTTAACTGATTATTTAGAGTTATTAGAAGAAGCCAAACGCAGAGACCACAGAAAATTAGGAAAAGAATTAGAGTTATTTGCTTTTTCTCAACGTGTTGGACAAGGCTTACCATTATGGTTACCAAAAGGTGCGGCTTTGCGTGATCGTTTAGAGCAATTTTTGAAAAAAGCTCAAAAGAAAGCAGGTTACGAGCAAGTTGTTACACCACATATTGGTCAGAAAGAATTATATGTGACTTCGGGTCACTATGCAAAATATGGTGCTGATAGTTTTCAACCGATTCATACACCAGCAGAAGGTGAAGAATTCTTGTTGAAGCCAATGAATTGTCCGCATCATTGCGAAATTTATAACAACAGACCTTGGAGTTATAAAGATTTACCAAAACGTTATGCGGAATTTGGAACGGTTTATCGTTATGAGCAAAGTGGAGAATTGCACGGTTTAACGCGTGTAAGAGGATTTACGCAAGATGATGCCCATATTTTTTGTACACCGGAACAATTAGATGCTGAGTTTAAAAACGTAATTGATTTGGTTTTATATGTTTTTGGTTCTTTAGGATTTGAAAACTTTACGGCTCAAATTTCCTTACGTGATCAAGAAAACAGAGATAAATACATTGGTAGTGATGACAATTGGGAAAAAGCGGAAAACGCAATCATCAATGCTGCCCGAGACAAAGGATTGAATACTGTCATTGAATATGGTGAAGCGGCATTCTATGGTCCGAAATTGGATTTTATGGTGAAAGATGCTTTGGGAAGACAATGGCAATTAGGCACCATACAAGTAGATTATAATTTACCTGAACGATTTGAATTGACCTATAAAGGCTCTGATAATGAGATGCATCGCCCGGTAATGATTCATAGAGCACCGTTTGGGTCAATGGAGCGTTTTATTGCTATTTTACTGGAACATACGGCCGGAAATTTCCCATTATGGTTAATGCCGGAACAAGCTATAATCTTGTCTTTGAGTGAGAAATATGAAAATTATGCCAAAAAAGTTTTAAGTTTGCTGGAAAATCACGAAATTCGCGGCCTAATTGACAATCGCAACGAGACGATCGGTAAAAAAATCCGAGATGCCGAAGTGAAAAAATTACCGTTCATGATTATTGTTGGAGAAGAAGAAGAAAAGAACGGCACGATTTCTGTGAGAAGACACGGTCAAGAAGGAAAAGGAAACATCACTTGTACGATTGAAGAATTTGCTTCAATTGTATCAGAAGAAATAAACAAAACATTAAAACCATTTATTGTTTAACTTAAAATTTAATAGTCATAGCAATTAGAAACAACAGGGGTTTTCAACCCAGAGTAGAAAAAAAAGACGCACACCGTATCAATAACTTGATTCGAGTGCCTGAAGTTCGTTTAGTTGGCGACAACATTGAACCGGGAGTTTACAAAATCACTGAAGCTCTTCGCTTGGCCGAAGAATTAGAAGTAGATTTGGTAGAAATTTCGCCAAATGCAGAACCACCGGTATGTAAATTAATGGATTACGGTAAATTTATTTACGAGCAAAAGAAACGTGATAAATTACTAAAATCTAAATCAACTCAAATTGTTGTAAAAGAAATTAGATTTGGTCCACAAACCGATGAGCACGACTATGAATTTAAGAAAAAGAATGCAGAAAAATTCTTAAAAGAAGGTTCAAAGTTAAAAGCATTCGTGTTTTTTAAAGGACGTTCTATCATTTATAAAGAGCAAGGACAAATTCTTTTGTTGCGTTTAGCACAAGACTTGGAAGAATTGGGAAAAGTGGAAGCTTTACCGGTTCTAGAAGGAAAGAGAATGATTATGTATATTGCTCCGAAGAAGAAGAAATAAGGAACTGAGGTTCTGAGTTAGTTACTGAGATTATAATCAGACACCAAAAAATAGTAAGTAAGTTGAATCACAAATAAATTTGGGAAATTATGCCTAAAATGAAAACAAAATCCAGTGCTAAGAAACGCTTCAAAGTGACTGGCTCTGGTAAAATCAAGAGAAAACACGCTTTTAAAAGTCACATTTTGACTAAAAAATCTAAAAAGCGTAAATTAGCTTTAACTCATTCTGCATTAGTACATGCGTCTGATGTGAAAAGTGTTAAAGAACAATTAAGAATTATTTAATTAGTAAATAGTGACTAGTAATTAGTCGTTAGTACTATCTGTTAATTCTTTAGGTTAAAACAATTTTAATAACCTTGGAGTATGGCCAATAAGTGCCCTTGATTGAATTCGGGACGCCTGCTACAAAAAAACAAGAAAATTATGCCAAGATCAGTAAATTCAGTTGCTAAAAGAGCAAGAAGAAAAAAAGTATTAAAGCAAGCCAAAGGTTTCTTTGGTAGACGTAAAAACGTTTGGACAGTAGCTAAAAACGCGGTAGAAAAAGCAATGCAATATGCTTACCGTGACAGAAAGCAAAACAAAAGAAACTTCCGTTCATTATGGATCATGCGTATTAACGCCGGTGCTAGATTGGAAGGAATGAGTTATTCTCAATTTATCGGGAAAGTAAAAGCTAACGGTATCGAATTGAACCGTAAAGTTTTAGCTGATTTAGCCATGAATCATCCGGAAGCTTTTAAAGCTATTGTGAATAAAGTAAAATAAACGTTTTATCAACCCGATTACAACTTACTTAATATAAAAATCCCAATCGAAAGGTTGGGATTTTTTTATTGAAACACTTCTTCATTTTCTCCATCAAAACTGGCATATACCATACTTGGATGAGAATCTTGATGGAACATATTTCCTTTATTATCAATGGCAATCGCACCTGCAAAACCATCAAAAGGTTTCAGTTCTTGAAAAGTTTTGTTAAACGCTTGTTCAAGCGTCATTCCATCTGTAACGCGGGTTACGATTTTTGCGGCAATTGCTCCACTGACAATGTCTTCTCCTACTCCGGTTAAACTTACGCCACAAAATTCGTTAGCATAATTTCCGGCAACCGTGGCTGAATCAGAAATTCTTCCCGGAATTTCAAAACCTTTTCCACCAGTTGATGTAGCAACAGCAATTCTACCATCGGCATCAATTGCGACACATCCTACTGTACCCGAACCGGTAGCTTGCAATTTAGCTTCATATTCTGCTCTACGTTGTGGAATTTCGGTTGAAAACACCTCAAAACCGTGTTTGCGAGCATAGTTTGTCGCTCCTTCTCCACCAATAATTCTATCGTCTTCTTTCATCAATACCGAAGCGACTTGAATCGGATTTTTTACTTCCTCAATATTGATTACTCCACTCATTTTCATGGAAACACCATCCATTAAAGCGGCACTCATTCTGATTTTACCATCACTTTGAATTTGCGAACCAATGCCGGCATTGAACAAAGCATCATCTTCTAACAATGAAACAGCATATACCACAGCTTCTAAAGCCGAATGCGATTGCAAATATTGAAAGGAATCTTTTACTATCTGAAGTAATGCGTTTTGCTTGGCAATTTTGGTTTCAAGGTTGGTGGATGATTCTGAGAAAAAGCCACCGTGGATGATTATTTTCATTTTTTTTGATAATTGGTAATTGATAAAGGGTAATTGGTGATGGGCATCGCAATAACCTTTTGCCAATAACCCTTTACCCATTACCTTGCCTATTTCTGCTTCTTAAACATATTGCGAAGAATGAATTTTCATTTTATACGTATCCAAGTCAAACGTATCATACATACTCATTACGTGGGTAACCAAATGATTGATGGAAACCGGTTGACCTAATTCAACTTGAGTTAGATTCGTGTCTTTAATTTCTCTACCATCCACCAAAATTACTAATCCAGAACCGATTGCTTCCATTTTTTTATCCTCTGTGATAAGTAATCCGGTATCTTCTCCTAAACCTATGCCCAATACTTTTGGGTTACCAACAACTGCTTGAAACAATCTACCAATACGGCCTCGTTGAACAAAATGAGTATCAATAATCACATCATCAATTAAACCCAAACCGGATGTAATTTTCACTTCTCCTTTTAATAAAGCCTCGCTACTACTTCCTTGATAAATCATATTGTTAGAAGCTGCGGCTGCACCAGCAGAAGTTCCGGCATAAATGAAATGATCATTTCTATATTTATCCAATAAAATATCATGGAATTTTGTTCCGCCTAAAATAGAAGATAATCGCAACTGATCGCCACCTGTGAACATGACTATGTCTGCTGCTTTTAATCGATTTAAAACTTCCTCTTCTGAAGCTTGTTCTCTTCTTTCAATATATAAAACATCAACATTGGTGGCATTTAAATAACGAAAGGCTTTCGCGTATTCGGGGCCAACTTCACGTGGAATTTTTGAAGCAGTTGTAATCACTTCAATTCTCGATTTTTCTTTATGTTTGGATTCGTCTATAATTCGTTTTAAAATTCCTGTTTCAAAAAAGTTCATATTCTTTGAAACATCCTGATCAAAACTGGATTCGGTAAAACTGCCTTTATCAACCGCTCCACCGATTATAATTAATTTTCCTTTACTTTTCATGTGGCAAAAATAACAAAATATGCTATCTAAACTTATCTTTTAACTTGAATTAAAATCAATAAATTAACCAAAACTGCTACAACTATTCATTTTATTTTATTGAAAATCAACTTTAAAGATGACATAAATTGCGACTTCCTAAATAAAAACAGAAAAAATAATAACGCTATTGTTCATACCAAATAAAAAATTATTATTTTTAACAAAATCATTACAGATTTACTAAACTAACTAATTTCAATAAAGATTTATGAAAATTTTAAAAATACAAGCCTTGCGTGGCCCTAATATTTGGAGCGTTCAAAGAAAGAAATTAATTCAAATGCGTTTGGATTTAGAGGAAATGGAACAATTTCCTACCAATAAAATTGAAGGTTTTAGAGAACGAATTGAAGCCATGTTTCCTACCATGATTGAACACCGTTGTTCAGAAGGAACGCGTGGTGGATTTTTTATAAGAATTGAACGCGGCACTTGGATGGGACATGTTATTGAACATATTGCTCTTGAAATTCAAACCTTAGCCGGAATGGAAACCGGTTTTGGACGCACTAGAGAAACCAAAACTCCAGGAATTTACAATGTTGTTTTCAGTTATGTGGAAGAAAATGTTGGCCTTTTTGCTGCTGAAAGTTCCGTTAGAATCGCAGAAGCTTTGATTGCCGGAACGGATTATGATTTAGAAGCCGATATTCAAAAAATGCGTGAGATCAGAGAACGTGTTCGTCTTGGACCTTCTACCGGAAGTATTGTAGAAGAAGCAGTTGCCAGAGATATTCCTTGGATTCGATTGGGAACCAACTCTTTAGTACAATTGGGTTATGGTGTAAATCAAATGCGATTTCAAGCCACTATTACTTGCAAAACCAGTAACATTGCCGTTGATATTGCTTGCGACAAAGAAGAAACCAAACGCATGTTAGAAATGGCATCTATTCCGGTGGCAAGTGGTTCCATTTGCGTGGACGAAGAAGATTTAGAACACACCATCAAAAAAATTGGTTATCCTATCGTGATTAAACCATTGGACGGTAACCATGGAAAAGGTGCTTCTATCAATGTAGTGACTTGGGAAGACGCTGTAGAAGGTTTAGCTCATGCAAAAAAATACAGCCGGAGAGTCATAGTAGAAAAGTTCATCACCGGATTTGATTTTAGAGTATTGGTGATTGACAATAAATTGGTTGCTGCCGCCAAAAGAGTTCCGGCTCACGTGGTTGGCGATGGTAGTCACTCTATTCAAGCGTTAATTGACATCACCAATCAAGACCCAAGAAGAGGCTATGGTCATGAAAATGTGTTAACTGAAATTACTGTGGACAGAGATACGACTGATTTATTAGATAAGTTAGGTTACACATTGGAAACTGTTCCGAAAAAAGATGAAATTGTCTATTTGAAATCAACTGCAAATTTGAGTACAGGTGGTACTTCTGTTGATGTTACCGATATGATGCATCCTGAAAATATTTTCTTAGCCGAACGAATTTCCAGAGTAATTGGTTTAGATGTTTGCGGAATCGACATCATGGCAGAAAATTTAACTCAACCGTTAAAAGAAAACGGAGGTGTGATTTTAGAAGTAAATGCCGCTCCCGGATTTAGAATGCACTTAGCCCCATCTGAAGGTTTGCCAAGAAACGTTGCTGCTCCGGTTATCGACATGCTTTATCCACCGGGAAAACCGAGTCGTATTCCAATTATTGCAGTTACGGGTACGAATGGAAAAACGACCACTACCCGATTATTAGCACACATTGTGAAAAATAATGGTTTTAGAGTTGGATTTACTACTTCAGATGGAATTTACATCCAAAACCACATGTTGGAAAAAGGAGATACTACCGGTCCTATCAGTGCGGAGTATATTTTAAAAGATCCAACGGTTGAATTTGCGGTATTAGAAACGGCAAGAGGAGGAATTTTAAGAGCCGGATTAGGATTTAGCCGATGTGATATTGCTATTATTACCAATATTCGGGAAGATCATTTGGGATTAAATGACATTGATACGTTAGACGATTTGGCACGAGTGAAAAGTGTAGTTGTTCGCAGTGTCAGAAAAGAAGGTTGGGCAATTTTAAATGCAGAAGACGAACAATGTTTAAAAATTGCCAACGATTTAGGTTGTCAAGTGGCTTATTTTGCAATGGATGAAGAAAATCCGGTGGTCAAAAAATTGAGTAAAGAAGGAAAGATTGTTGCCGTTTTTGAAAATGGTTTCATTACCATCAAAAAAGGAGATTGGAAAATTCGTGTTGAAAAAGCGTTACACATACCATTGACTTTAGGCGGAAAAGCAAAATTCATGATTCAAAACGTTTTAGCGGCTACTTTGGCTAGTTATTTATATGGTTTTAAAACGGATGACATTAGCTTATCGTTACAAACTTTTATTCCGAGTGTGGCACAAACACCGGGTAGAATGAATATTTTTGAATTTAAAAAGTTCAAAGTGATGATTGATTTTGCTCACAATCCGGCGGGTTATTCCGCTATAGAAGATTTGTTGAGCAATATAGAAGCAACTCGAAAAATCGGAATCATTGCCGGAGTGGGCGATCGAAGAGATGAAGACATTCGCGACTGTGCCGAAATTGCAGCCAGAATGTTTGATCATATTATCATCCGTCAGGAAAAACACTTACGCGGAAGAACCGAACAAGAAATTATCGATTTAATTTTAGAAGGAATTCAAAAAGCGAATCGACCTGTAACGTATGAAATCATTACCAAAGAAATTGAAGCGATTAAGCACGCCATTAGTATTGCTGAAGAAGGTACATTTATCACCGCTTTAAGTGATGTGGTGACCAATGCAATTGAAATCGTTCAGGAATATTTGGATAAAGAGAATGAGGAGAATTTGAGTTGATTTGGAATGAAACTTTGAATATGTTTAAATCAAAAAAAATCCAAAATTAATAAATCTTAATTTTGGATTTTTTATTTTCTGAATTATTAAGTCTTCTGCTTCTTCTTCTTCGCTGCCGGAAACAAAACGTTATTTAATATTAACCGATAACCTGGTGAATTGGGATGTAAATCCAAAACGGTTGGAGCATCACCTACTAAATGCTGATAATCTTCAGGATCGTGACCACCGAAAAAGGTAAACATTCCTTTTCCTTTGGTGCCGTGAATGTATCTGGCTTCACCATTATAGCGGTTTTCGCCCATGACTAATACATGTGATTTGACTAATTCACTATCAAAAGCGGTAGTTTGTCCCATAAAACCTTTTACCAATTGCGTATGGTTTTGACATAACATAGTGGGAATTGGGTCCCATTTGGCAGAATATTCCATTAACGTGAAATAATCTTTCTCCATCGGCATTTTGCGTTTAGTAGTCATGTCGATATCAGAGAATTCATAAACTGTTGGACTTCTCTCCAAAATAAAATCACGGAAGGCAAATGTTTTTGAATAATCAATTTTGGATTGATAATTGGCTTCGCTTTCGTCACCATCAAACATTGGTTCACAAATATCTACCCCTTCTGCGGAGAGAGCAATGTCAAAACTATCGGTGGCCGAACACATGGCAAACATAAATCCGCCACCCACAACAAAATCACGAATCTTTTTGGCAACGGCTAATTTTGCTTCTGACACTTTTGTATAGCCTAATTTGGCAGCCAACGCTTCGGCATCTCTTTTTTGTTCAATATACCAAGGAGCATTTCGATACGCTCCAAAAAATTTTCCATATTGACCTGAAAAATCTTCATGGTGAAGATGCAACCAATCATATAAAAGTAATTGGTCTGTTAATACTTCTTCGTCATAAACCGCTTTAAACGGAATTTCAGCATAGGTTAAAACCAACGTCACGGCATCATCCCATGGCTGTTTGCCTTTTGGAGTATAAACGGCAATTTTTGGTGCTTTTTCCAAGACAACTGATTCCATGTTTTGCGATGGACTACTGATTTCCTCCAAAATTTGATTAGCTTGACTATTGGACAAAAGCTCAAAAGAAACCCCTCGAATCTGACATTCTTTTCTGATTTCAGGAGCATCGGGCAATAAAAATGAACCCCCTCGATAATTGAGCAACCAACTAGCTTTATAATCATTTTCTAAAGCCCAATAGGTTATTCCATAGGCTTTGAGATGATTTTGTTGGGTGCTTTCATCCATCGGTAAAAGAATAAAATTAGCTTTTACCGTAAAGGAGATCAAAAATAGAAATACGTAAAAAATTGTCTTTTTCAAAGTTGGCAAATTTTTTAGTTGAAAAAAAGTTGTTATGCCAAAGATAAACGATTTTTTGTGAAGAAAATGATAAAAATTATTACCCTACAAGTCATATGTGCATCAAAAAATCAACTATGACTTATAGGGTGAGAAAATTAAATTTTAAAACGGAACGTCAGAATCGTCATCTTCCGCATTCATGTTGCTACCAAACGCTTCATTTGGAGATGGAAGGTTTTTAGTGATAAACGGTGTGTCATCCATATTCATTCGAGAAGGCAAATCACTATATCCGCTGGAAAAGTCGTCAAGATTGTCGAATTTACCGAGATTTCCAATGAATTTCAAACGAACGTTTTCAAGTCCGCCATTTCTATGTTTAGCGATAATAAATTCTGCTTGACCTTCGGTTGGAGAGCGTTCATCATCATCCCATTCGTCAATTTTGTAATATTCCGGACGATAAATAAACGATACGATATCGGCATCTTGCTCAATAGCTCCCGATTCACGAAGGTCAGAAAGCAATGGACGCTTGCTGGAACCACGTGTTTCAACCGCACGAGAAAGCTGAGACAAAGCAATAACCGGAATATTCAATTCTTTAGCCAAAGCTTTGAGGTTTCTGGAAATGGTAGAAATTTCTTGTTCACGGTTTCCGCCACCTTTTCCACCGCCGCCGGCAGTCATCAATTGAAGATAATCGACAATGATAAGTTTGATCCCGTGTTGTGATGACAAACGTCGAGCTTTTGCACGTAAATCAAAAATCGACAAGGAAGGTGTATCATCAATATAAAGGGGGGCTTTTTCGAGGTTTTTTACTTTTACACTCAATTGTTCCCATTCGTGTTTTTCTAATTTACCGGTACGTAATTTTTCAGAGGACAATCCTGTTTCAGAGGAAATCAAACGCGTAATCAACTGAACGGAAGACATCTCCAACGAGAAAACGGCAACAGGCTGATGGAAGTCGATAGCCATGTTTCTAGCCATGGAAAGGACGAAGGCTGTATTGTGCGTAACGGTCATGTCCTCAAGTAAAAACAATCTGTTCCCATCAATTTCAAATCCATAATAATCATCAATACAATCTAATTCTACTTTTATTCCGGTAACTTTCCAATCTACTTTAGCTTTCCATTCTCTTGCTTTTTTCCGTTCGATTTTTGTTGGAATTTCAGAAATGTTTCCAAAAATTCTCAATCTGAATGCTTCTCCTTCAAAACCAGTAGATTTAATAGATGTTTTTTTCTTCTTTAATGAAGTTCTGTATCCTAATGAATCACATAAAAACTTTATTTGTTGTGCTAATTTTTCATCTTTTTGAACAATTTCAAAACAATTAAATTCAGCGGTATAATAACCGTCAGCATCAATAATTCCGGCTAACAGCTCTAATCTGTTTTGTTTTGAATTGATGAGATACGAATGAGGAATATGCTTATTTTGAATGACATTCAACTTTCGTAATTCCGTTTGAATACAAGTCGAAAATTCTTCAGATGTGTGTTTGTTTCTATTGACAATACCGTAACCTTTGGTTTTATCTGTTTGCTCATACACCACCAATTCAGATTCTAAACGATTGGCATAATCTTCTAAATAATCAATAACTTCGGCATCAATATTTGTAATTCTTTGACTGTAAGCATGTCCATCTCCAAGCCACAAACCTAAATAATAGGGTTCTAAAGAAACTGGTTTTTCTGAAAAATCAACAGCAACTTTATATCCTTTATAATTTGATTTGAATTTTTCTGATTTGGTTAAATACTCTTTAACAGTGATGTTCAACACATCTCCCTTTTTATGTCCACCTTCGTTTCTACTTCGTTTTAATGACAAAATATGGCTTTCATTTACGCGATACGAAATGGCTTTATTTTGATGAATCCAATACATTTTTTCTCTACCTCTGGCAATCGATTTAACCATTCTTGGGGTAGAGTCATCTCCCATGAGTAATTCTCCCGGGCAAATATCTTCAACTTTCTTCAAGGTACCATCAAACATCAACACGTTTGTTCCTTTACCTAAACATTTCCCCATCCCGGGCCTAGCGGCAATAATAATCAAATCACTAGGTTGCCAACCGGAAGTTACTTTGTCTAATTTTTCAAAACCGGTAGCAACTCCACTCAATCCTTCTTTGTTGGCAATTTCTTCGATTCGCTTTTTAGCTTGGATAACTAAACTTTGAGCGGTTTCTGAACTCCGTTTAATGTTTCCTTGCGTTACTTCATATAATTTAGATTCGGCTTTGTCAAGTAAATCAAATACATCTGTGGTTTCATCATACGATTCTTCAATAATTTCTGAGGAAATTTTGATTAAACTACGCTGAATAAACTTTTGCAGAATAATTCTGGAGTGAAATTCGATGTGAGCAGAAGAAGATATTTTTTGTGTAAGCTGAATCAAATAAAAGTCACCACCTACTATATCTAATTTGGCATTCTTTTTTAATTGTGCTGAAACCGTCAATAAATCAATTGGTTGCGTATCCGTAAACAACTGCACGATTGCTTCAAAAATATGTTTGTGGGCTTCTTTATAAAAAGCATCCGGTTGAAGAATATCAATTACCTCATCAACACCTTTTTTATCAATCATCATGGCACCCAATACCGCTTCTTCTAAATCAAGAGCCTGCGGAGGAAGTTTGCCTTTCTCAAGATTGATTATCGTAGTTTTATCTACTTTTATAGGGTTAATGTTTCGTAAATTTTCCATTTGGCTAAAATAACTAATCTCTTAATTAAAAACGTCATCTACTTATGAAGTCAAAGTGTTAACAACATTTTATTTTTTGTTGATAACACAAAAAAATCCGAAGTGTAAAGGCTTCGGATTAGGTTTTGAAACTGTAAGAATTACTCCTTAAACTCGCCCATTTTGCTGTATTTATCCATCCTTTGAGCCACTAACTCAGTTGTTGATAAGTCTTTTAATTCGTTATATCCTTTGATGATATATTGTTCAACTGTTTTAAAAGTGATTTCTCTGTCATAATGAGCTCCACCCAATGGTTCAGGAATAATTTCATCAATTAATTTTTGTTTTTTCATGTCATACGAAGTAAGTTTAAGAGCTTCAGCTGCTTGCTCTTTATATTCCCAACTTCTCCATAAGATGGAAGAACATGATTCCGGTGAAATTACTGAATACCAAGTGTTTTCTAACATATATACTCTATCGCCTACTCCAATTCCTAATGCACCACCAGAAGCACCTTCGCCAACAATTACTGTGATGATTGGTGTTTTTAGACGCAACATTTCAAAAATATTACGAGCAATGGCTTCTCCCTGACCTCTTTCTTCCGCTTCTAAACCGGGATAAGCACCGGGAGTGTCTACTAAAGTTACAACCGGAATTCCAAACTTTTCAGCCATTTTCATCAAACGAAGAGCTTTTCTGTATCCTTCAGGATTAGCCATTCCGAAATTCCTGAATTGACGGGTTTTGGTATTGAATCCTTTTTGTTGACCAACAATCATGAATGACTGACCTCCAATTTTACCTAAACCACCTACCATTGCTTTGTCATCCTTAAAACTTCTGTCTCCAAAAAGTTCTAAAAATGTACCGCCACACAACGCTCGGATGTGATCCATGGTATAAGGTCTGCTTGGATGACGAGAAAGTTGAACACGTTGCCAAGCCGTTAAATTCTTGTATATTTTTTTCTTAGTTTCTTCTAATTTCTTTTCAATTTGTTTGCACGTAGCCGTAACATCAACATTAGATTCCTCACCAATTATTTGGCACTTGTCAAGCTGATCTTCCAATTCTTTGATTGGTAATTCAAAATCTAAATATTCCATATAAAAAAGGTTTTATTCAAGTTTGGACAGCAAATATAAAAAATTAATCCCTTTTATTCTTCAATCGAAATTTAATTAAACCATTTACGATGACCGTAAATAATATTAATAAAGCTCCAAAATAAAATTCGGGACTCATTTTTTCTTTGTCTTTAAAAATTAATATCGCTAGTATGATTCCGTAAATCGGTTCTAAATTGATGGTTAACATTACCGTATAAGGACTGATGAATTTCATTACTTCAACTGAAGCAATAAAAGCATACGCGGTACAAATCGAACTCAAAATCAGAAGATAAACCCAATCCATTGGTTGTAATGTGAAAAAATCTGCAGTAAAACTTTGTGTAAATAGTAAGTAGATCGAGAAAAATAATACACCACCAAAAAGCTCATAAAATGAAATAACAGACGGACTATACATTTTGGCAAACTTACTATTCATAACCGAAAATAAAGCAGATAAAAAAGCTGAAATTAGGGCTAAAATTATTCCCAAATAAAAATTTCCTTCCACTTTAAAAATGATATACAGGCCAAATATCACAATGAGTCCAAAAAAAACTTCATACCAAATGATTTTCCTTTTGTGTAAAATGGGTTCTAAAAAAGAGGCAAAAAAAGCTCCGGTTGACAAACAAGCTAATGTAACAGATACATTGGAAACTTTAATGGCTTTAAAAAATGTGAGCCAATGTAAAGCGATGACCAATCCCAAAAGAAAAAAATAAAACATCACTTTTCTTGGGACTACAACATTAATTTTTTTATAAAAGATAAAAATAGCAATAAAAAAAACAGCCATTGTCATTCTAAACCAAACCAAAGGCAGTGCATCAATGGAAATCAACTCACCAAGAATGGCTGTAAACCCCCAAATGAAGACAATAAAATGAAGTTGTAAGTAGCTTTTTAGGTTATCGTTTTGCATTTCTTAGCAAATAAAAAGCTAATATACCAAAAACAACGTTAGGAAACCAAACGGCTACAAAAGGTGAAATACTAGACTTTTCAGCCATAGTTCCGAAAATTTTATCAAAAAAGATAAATGTAAATGCGATTACAATTCCAATTGCAAGATTTACTCCCATTCCTCCTCTACGTTTCATAGAAGATACAGAAACTGCTATAATTGTTAGGATAAATGCTGTAACAGGTAAACTATATTTTCGATATAAAACCACTAAATAAGTATCAATATTGCCATTTCCCCTCGCCTTTTCCTTTTCAATAAACTTAGTTAATTCTGTTAACGTTAATGTTTCTGCAATATAAACTACAGGCGTTAAATCTTCTAAATCAAAATTAAAAACAGTATCTCTTTTTTCAGCTTTTTCAAGAATATCACCATTTAAACCAACAGTTCTTTTTTGGTAATTAAACATCGTATAAGTGCTGTCTTTTTCATTCCATTTTATTCGATTCGCTGTTATTTTATAGTTCAATTTTTCTTTATCAAATTTTTCTAAGGTAAAATTGAAAGCTGTTTGCGAAATAGAATTAAAATTACTTACATAAATAAATTCATCATCGCTAATTTGCCTGAAAACGTTTGAATTTTGCCTAACTTCTGGGTTATTCTTTAAATAAGTATATCGAAAATCGTTAAATCCTTTACTTGCTTTTGGGACTAGAAAAAAGCCCATGATTAAGGCAAACAAGGAAACCATTGTAGCACCAATAATATAAGGCCTTAAAAAACGAGTAAATGAAATTCCGGAACTTAAAATGGCAATAATTTCTGTATTATTAGCCAATTTAGATGTAAACCATATAACGGATAAAAACAGAAAAATTGGAAAAAGTAAATTGGCAAAATAAACAATAAAATCTAAGTAATAAATGGCTACCGCAGAAAACGGTACTTTTGTTTCAAGAATTTTGTTGATTTTTTCCGCCACATCAATCACAATCCCAATAGGAATAAACATCAACAACATCACTACGAATGTAACGATGTAACGTTTTAGGATGTATTTGTCAATAATTTTCATTCGAAAAGGATTGTTGGATTGTTAGATTCTTTTGATTCTTTTGATTCTTTTGATTCTTTAGATAAAAAATTACAACCGTTGACTCATTTGTTTCACCATTTGATCTTTCCATACTCTGAAATCTCCGGCTAAAATATGTTTTCTAGCTTCTCTAACTAACCACATATAAAATCCCAGATTATGAATGGTTGCAATTTGTTTTCCTAAATATTCATTAGCAGCAAACAAATGACGAAGATACGCTTTTGTGTATTCTGTGTCCACAAAAGTGATTCCCATTTCATCAATTGGCGAAAAATCATCTTCCCACTTTTTATTTTTGATGTTAATCGTTCCATTTGCCGTAAATAGCATTCCGTTTCGAGCGTTTCGGGTTGGCATGACACAATCAAACATATCTATTCCTAAAGCAATATTTTCCAGAATGTTGATTGGTGTTCCAACTCCCATCAGATAACGAGGCTTATCTTGAGGCAAAATAGCGGTCACAACTTCTGTCATAGCATACATTTCCTCTGCCGGTTCACCAACGGATAAACCACCAATGGCATTACCTTGAGCACCAGCATTAGCGATATATTCAGCTGATTGTTCTCGCAAATCTTTATACGTACTTCCTTGAACAATGGGGAAAAAAGTCTGTTCATAACCATACTTAAATGGCAATTTATCTAAATGTGCAATACAACGATCCAACCAACGATGTGTCATATGCATCGAACGTTTGGCATAACGATAATCACACGGATAAGGCGTACACTCGTCAAAAGCCATGATAATATCAGCTCCAATCGTTCGTTGAATTTCCATTACACTTTCAGGAGAAAAAAAATGATACGAACCATCAATGTGGCTTTTGAATTTTACCCCTTCTTCTTTAATTTTTCGATTGGAAGAAAGAGAATACACCTGATAACCACCACTATCAGTTAAAATATTTCTATCCCAATTCATGAATTGATGCAAACCACCTGCTTTTTCTAAAATATCTGTTTGCGGACGTAAGTATAAATGATAAGTGTTTCCCAAAATGATATCGGGATTAATGTCATTTTTCAACTCTCGTTGATGCACTCCTTTTACGGAAGCAACCGTTCCTACCGGCATAAAAATGGGTGTTTCTATTACACCATGATCCGTTGTGATACTTCCTGCTCTTGCTTTAGAGTTGGCATCTGTGGCTAATAAATCAAACTTCATAAATATTTTTTACAAAGGGGCAAAGATAGTGGATTTCCAATTTTAATCATTTCTTTTATGAATTTTTTATGGATGCTAAACAGTTGCTTTTTAACAATTTTTCTTGAAAACTTTTCAAAAAACGACACTCTATTATAAGTTGAAATCTAAATATTGACTTACCTTTGCGGCAGTTTAACTTTTACAATAAAAATGAAACCCAACACACAACAATTAAACGATTTTTCAACTCAAGTGAGAAGAGATATTCTTCGCATGGTTCATGCCGTTAATTCAGGTCACCCTGGTGGTTCTCTTGGTTGTACTGAATTTTTTGTCGCTCTTTATCAAGTGCTAATGGAGCGTAAAGAAGGATTTGACATGAACGGAAATGGAGAAGATTTATTTTTCTTATCAAACGGTCATATTTCTCCTGTTTTTTACAGCGTTTTAGCCAGAAGCGGTTATTTTCCGGTATCGGAATTAGCAACTTTCCGATTGATTAATTCTAGATTACAAGGTCATCCTACTACGCATGAAGGTTTACCGGGAATTAGAGTAGCTTCCGGTTCTTTAGGACAAGGAATGTCAGTTGCTATTGGTGCAGCTTTAGCCAAAAAATTAAACCATGACAACCATTTGGTTTATTCTTTGCATGGTGATGGTGAATTGCAAGAAGGACAAAATTGGGAAGCCATGATGTATGCCGCAGCCTACAAAGTAGATAACTATATTGCAACTATTGATGTAAACGGCAAACAAATTGACGGTTCGACTGATGAAGTGCTTCACATGGGAGATTTAAGAGCTAAATTTGAAGCTTTTGGTTGGGATGTTTTTGAAATTAAAGAAGGAAATAACATTGAAGCTATTATTGCCGGAATGACCGAAGCCAAATCAAGAACCGGAAAAGGAAAACCGGTTTGTGTATTACTTTACACCGAAATGGGTAATGGGGTTGATTTCATGATGCACACACATGCATGGCACGGAAAAGCTCCAAATGACGAACAACTGGCAAAAGCTTTGGCTCAAAACCCTGAAACTTTGGGTGATTATTAATCTCTTGAACAACACTATGAAAAAATATACAAACACAGGAAATAAAGATACCCGCTCTGGTTTTGGAGCCGGATTGACTGAATTAGGTCAAAAAAACGAAAATGTTGTGGCACTTTGTGCTGATTTAATTGGTTCTTTAAAAATGGATGACTTTAAAAAAAATCATCCGGAACGATTTTTTCAAATTGGAATTGCTGAAGCCAACATGATTGGTATTGCGGCTGGTTTAACCATTGGTGGAAAAATTCCTTTCACCGGAACATTTGCTAACTTTTCAACCGGAAGAGTGTATGACCAAATCAGACAATCTGTGGCGTATTCTGATAAAAATGTAAAAATTTGTGCTTCGCATGCCGGATTAACTTTAGGTGAAGATGGAGCAACACATCAAATTTTAGAAGATATCGGTTTGATGAAAATGCTTCCGGGCATGACAGTGATTAATACGTGTGACTTCAATCAAACAAAAGCGGCAACGTTAGCCATTGCTGACCATCACGGACCGGTATATCTGCGATTCGGACGACCTTCAGTTCCAAATTTCACTCCTGAAAATGGAGAATTTCAAATTGGAAAAGCAGTTTTATTGAATGAAGGAACTGATGTTACTATTATCGCAACCGGTCATTTGGTTTGGGAAGCATTGTTAGCCGCTGAAAAATTAGAAGAAAAAGGTATTTCTGCCGAAGTAATAAACATTCACACCATTAAGCCATTAGACGAAGAAGCAATTTTAAAATCAGTTAAGAAAACAGGTTGTGTGATTACAGCTGAAGAACATAACATTTTAGGCAGTTTAGGCGAAAGTGTGGCAAGAACATTATCGTTAAACAACCCGGTTCCTCAAGAATATGTTGCTGTTCAAGATAGTTTTGGCGAAAGCGGAACTCCTGATCAGTTAATGGAAAAATACAAATTAAATCATGCTTCTATTATTGAAAAAGCAGAAGCTGTTTTAAAAAGAAAATAACAATTTTCACCTTTTTACCTCAACAAAAAATCCCGAGAAATTCGGGATTTTTTTGTTTTTGTTTTATGTTATTGAAAACAACTCGGATCTAAGTGTCGTCGTAATCGACTTGTATTGGTTTGATTACCACTACAATCAGGAATATCATTGAATTGATAATATTGTTGCGGATCAGTGCTAGGAATTTTTAATTCATTTTTGGTTAAAACATTATCTCCATCATCATTACTATCTAAAAAGTCCGGAAAACCATCACCATCTGTGTCTTGCAAGAAATAATCGGTTTGTCCGTTATAAATTTCATATTTGGATAAAATTCTGTCTCTATCATGATCATTATAATGAACACCTTTCAACTTAATTTGAAAAACTAAATTA
This sequence comes from Flavobacterium filum DSM 17961, assembly GCF_000425465.1. Classification (GTDB taxonomy): domain Bacteria; phylum Bacteroidota; class Bacteroidia; order Flavobacteriales; family Flavobacteriaceae; genus Flavobacterium; species Flavobacterium filum. Next base: position 40,960 of record NZ_AUDM01000010.1, read on the forward strand.
GAATATGCCGGAAGATTTGTACCTCTTGGCAAATTAAAATATCCTAAACCTGATGGAATAAAAACGATACAATTTCCAAAATTAATGTGTGTTAATGTTCCATCACCATTTTCAACTACAGATTCTGCAGATTTTAATTTTGGTAAAATTTGTCTGAAACCTGAAATAAATTCAATACTACTAGGAAAAGAAGTCCAAACCGGATTTGAAGTTCTATCAAACTCAACATTTTTTAGATTCCACCCTCTGTAATCCACAAAAGAGGAATCAATGGTAGTTGGTCGTTCTCCTCCACCTTCATTTAACATTATATAGTATAACTTATAATCAACTGGATCATCAAAGCGACCATCAGTTTTGTAAGTATCTCTTACATCATTTTTAACGATAATACTTTGCAAAGGATATTCCGTTTGATTCCAAATAGAAATTTGCGTAAAAGGATTGGTAATTTTATTCATGGTTACATTCATATCTGAATCTACAACCATGTAATTGCTTTTAAGATATTCTTCAATAGCATAACCATCGGTAAGATATTGTTCATTTCTATCATTTGGTGGTACTGTTACAATCCCATCATCATCTTTTTTACAAGAAATAAACATCAAAGAAGAAACAATTAAAAGGAATACGATTTTTTTCATAGTTTGCAATAAAATAAACAATTTACTTTTCAAAAATTACCATTAAGTAATTCAAAAAAATAGTGCTGCAAGATACAATTTTGATTTATTTTTGTAACACAATTAACGAATATTTCTGAATTAAATGAGAGTTGATAAATATTTATGGTGCGTTCGCTATTTTAAAACCCGAAACATGGTTACTGAACTTTGCAAAAAAAACAATGTAAAAGTAAATGGCCACGTTGCTAAACCTTCAAAAGAAGTGTTTCCAGCTGATGAAATTTCGTTTCGAAAAGATCAAATATCCTACACTATTAAAGTATTAGCCATTCCTGAAAGCAGAGTTGGAGCAAAGTTAGTAGATATTTACAGACAAGATACAACTTCACCCGAAGCATTTGCTCATTTAGAATTATTAAAACTATCAAAAGAGCACTATCGAAAAACCGGTGAAGGACGTCCAACCAAAAAAGACAGAAGAGACTTAGAAAACTACACTACTGAATTTGATGCCGAAACAAATGAATAAAAAGTATTGGGAACAACGTTACCAAAACAAAGAAACCGGCTGGGATGCCGGTAGCATTACAACTCCAATAAAAGAATATATTGACCAACTTCACGACAAAGAGATAAAAATACTTATTCCGGGTTGTGGAAATGGTCATGAATTTGATTATCTCATTCAAAATGGATTTACAAATGTATATGTTATAGACATTGCTGAAGAACCAATTCAGCATTTAAAATCAAAGAATCCATCCGTCTCTTCTTCTTTTTTTATTACTAATGATTTTTTTAATTTCGATGAAAGATTCGATTTAATCATTGAACAAACTTTTTTTTGTGCGTTATCGCCATTGTTGAGAAAAAAGTATGTTGAGAAAATGAACGCTCTATTACATGAAAATGGCAAATTGGTAGGTTTACTTTTTGATTTTCCACTCACTGAGGAAGGTCCTCCATTTGGTGGTTCAAAAAGTGAGTACAAAGCATTATTTGAACCTTACTTTTCTATTAAAACCCTCAAAAAAGCGTATAATTCCATTAAACCAAGAGAAAACAAAGAACTTTTTTTAATTGCCATAAAAAAATAAAAAAACAATCATCACAATTTCTGACTCAAAAAGTAGCAATTTGTTATCTTTGAAAAAAATGAACATGGGAAAAAACATCATTCTTAACTCAATTGAAATAAAGCACATTACCAAACGAATTGCTTACCAAATCTATGAAACTTTTGTAGATGAACAGGAAATAATTATTGCCGGGATTTCAAAAAACGGCTTTGAATTTGCTAAAAAAATAGCAGAGGAAATAGAAAAAATTTCTTCTTTGCAACTTGTACTTTGTGAAGTTACTATTCAAAAAGATAATGTTTTTGCTCCCATTCAAACCTCTTTACAACCATTAGATTATCAAAACAAAGGTGTTATTTTAGTGGATGATGTTTTAAATTCTGGTGCTACCTTAATATATGGTGTAAAACATTTTTTAAATGTTCCGTTAAAAAAATTTAAAACCGCAGTTTTGGTAGATCGAAACCATAAAAAATATCCCGTGAAAGTAGATTTTAAAGGAATTTCGCTTTCTACCTCATCGCAAGAACATGTTGAAGTAATTTTTGAAAAAGAAAATGATGTGGCGTTTTTAACGAATTAATGCTACTAATTCATTTACTACTTCATTTACCTCTTTTTCATCCACGTTTATTTTTATGTTTGCTTGATTATAAAAATAGGATCGATCAAATAAGTGTTTAGCTATAAATTCTTTTAAATCATTATCTTCAATCCCAGCAATCAAAGGACGTTGTGATTTTTGAGCTTTTAAACGTTGAAAAAGCGTCTCAACAGAAGCTTTGATGTAAACTGAAATTACATCCTCTTTTTGAAACAAATCCATGTTGTTGAAGTAACATGGAGTTCCACCACCTAAACTTAACACAATTTCTTCATCACGGTTTAAAATTTCAATCAAATACTGATGTTCTTTTTTACGAAAATATAGTTCCCCTTTGGTTTTAAAAAGCATTTCAATTGAAGTATTTTCACTTTTTTGAATATATTCATCTAAATCGATGAATTTTCTTTGGGTAATATTGGCCAATTCTTTTCCAAAAAAAGATTTTCCAGCTCCCATATAACCAAGTAAAACTATTTTTTTCATCTAATAAACTACTGTAAAATAAGGCATTAAGAAAGATTAACTCAAAAATGTAAATTTAAGACAAATTTGCTTTGAAAAATAAATAATAAGACCGTATATTTGCACCCGCATTCAAGAAATGCATTTGACTCGATAGCTCAGTTGGTAGAGCACAACACTTTTAATGTTGGGGTCCTGGGTTCGAGCCCCAGTCGGGTCACTTTAAACAACAAAATATAGCTTTAAAACATCGTCAAAAGTGTTTTAAAAGACTCGATAGCTCAGTTGGTAGAGCACAACACTTTTAATGTTGGGGTCCTGGGTTCGAGCCCCAGTCGGGTCACAAAAGAGACGTTGCATGCAACGTCTTTACTTTTTTAGGCCACGTGGAGAAATTGGTAGACTCGCCATCTTGAGGGGGTGGTGCTGCAAGGCGTATGGGTTCGAATCCCATCGTGGTCACAAAATTCTTATATTTTCCCTTTTTTGAAACTTTTTTTCTTCCAAATCACAAAAAAATGATTGTTTTTGTGTGGTGCTTCTTTTTTTTACTTAATTTTGTTTAACGAAATAAAGAAAAGAATGAACAACGTTAAAAATGTTTTTAGCATAAAAGACTTTGAAAACCTTACCGGTATCAAAGCTCATACCATTAGAATATGGGAGAAACGTTATAATGTTCTCGAACCCATGAGAACTGATACCAACATTCGTTTTTATGATTTGGCTGCTCTCCAAAAAATTTTAAATGTTACATTATTACACAATCACGGATACAAGATTTCTAAAATAGCCAAATTATCACCAGATAAATTAAATTTATTGGTACGAGAAATTGTGAATGAAAAAAGTGTAAAACATCATGCTATCAATGCCTTCAAAATGGCTATGATGAATTTTGATCAAAAACTTTTCATCAGTACTTATAATAATCTTTTATCTGAAAAATCGTTTCGTGATGTATTTTTCGAAATTTTTGTTCCATTAATGAATGAAATTGGTCTGTTGTGGCAATCTGAAACTATCAGTCCGGCTCATGAGCATTTTATTAGTTTTATGATCAAACAAAAGGTTTTGGTAAATACCGAAAAAGTTCAGCTTTATGAACCTACGAGAGAAGATAAAGTTTTTGTACTTTATTTACCTGAAAACGAAATTCATGAACTAGGTTTAATGTATTTGAATTACGAGATTACTTTAAATGGATTCAAAACAATATATTTAGGTGAAAGTGTTCCGATTAGCAGTTTAAAAGATATTCCTAAATATTTTGACAATGTAACTTATATTTCATACATGACTGTTGAACCAACAAAAGATGATATAAATGATTATCTGAAAACTATGCATGAAGAAATTCTAAAAGATACTAATTCAGAATTGTGGACGGTTGGTCGACTAACAGAATTCATAAAAAAAGATCAGCATCCGAATGTGAAAATATTTAACTCGATACTTGATTTATCAAATAATCTTTAAATTTTTCCTAATTTTTTTTTTTTTTTGTTTAACTTTTTTACTATATTTGTTAAACAATATGAAAAAAGAAATTATAATTATCGGTTCCGGATTTTCAGCTCTTGCTGCATCGTGTTATCTTGCAAAAGCAGGTAATACTGTAACTGTTTATGAAAAAAACAATACGATTGGCGGTAGAGCAAGACAATTAAAAAAAGAAGGTTTTACGTTTGACATTGGCCCAACTTGGTATTGGATGCCAGATGTTTTTGATCGTTTTTTTGCAGATTTTGACAAAAAACCATCAGACTACTATGAATTAATAAAGTTATCACCGGCATATCAAGTATATTTTGGTATTCGCGACTTTATTATTATAGCAGATAATTTACCCGAAATCATCAACACTTTCGAAGAAATTGAAAAAGGAAGTGGAGAAGTGTTGCGAAAATTCATGGCAGAAGCACAAAGCAATTATGACATTGCTATAAAGGATTTAGTGTACAGACCGGGTGTTTCTCCTTTAGAACTTATCACTACGCAAACCGCAATGAAAGTTGGTCAGTTTTTTTCCAACATCAGCAAAGAAGTTCGAAAAAGATTCAACAATCAGAAATTAGTACAAGTGCTTGAATTTCCGGTTTTATTTCTAGGTGCAAAACCTAAAGACACACCGGCTTTTTATAGTTTCATGAACTTTGCTGATTTTGGAATGGGTACTTGGCATCCGAGAAACGGAATGTATAGTGTGATACTTGCAATGGAATCTTTGGCTAAAGAATTAGGCGTAACGATTCAAACGAACGCTAATGTTGATAAAATTTTAGTTAAAGATAAAAAAGCAGTTGGAGTCAAGGTAAATGGTGAAGAAAAAAACTGCGATATAGTTTTAAGTGGAGCAGATTATCATCATTCTGAAACCTTATTAGATATTGAACACCGTGCCTATTCGGAGACTTACTGGGAAAAGAAAACTTTTGCACCTTCTTCACTCCTATTTTATGTTGGTTTCGATAAAAAAATAGAAAATGTTGAACATCACACGTTGTTTTTCGATGTTCCGTTTGATGAGCACGCCAAGTCAATTTATGACCAACCGGAATGGCCAAAAGAACCTCTTTTTTATGCTAGTTTTCCATCAAAAACAGATGATTCAGCCGCTCCAAAAAATAAAGAAGCAGGTATATTTTTGATTCCTTTAGCTCCAGGTATTGAAGATACTTTAGAAATTAGAGAAAAATACTTTAACATCATCATTGAACGTTTTGAAAAATTAACAGAGCAAAATGTCAAAAACAATATTATCTTTAAAGAATCTTTCTGTGTCAATGATTTTATAAAAGATTATAACTCATATAAAGGTAATGCTTATGGAATGGCGAATACATTATTGCAAACTGCTTTCCTAAGACCAAAATTAAAGAGTAAAAAAGTAAAGAATCTATTTTTTACCGGTCAATTAACCGTACCGGGACCCGGTGTCCCACCCTCGTTAATTTCCGGAAAGTTGGTATCTGAATTAATCACAAAAAAAACAAACTAAAGCTACTGTTTATGAAATCTATTTTTGACAAAGTTTCTTTTGAGTGTAGCCAAAATGTTACTAAAACATACAGCACCTCATTTTCCTCAGCTGTAAAAATGTTGGCTCCTTCTATCCGTCAAGATATTTACAATATTTATGGTTTTGTTCGCTTTGCAGATGAAATTGTAGATTCCTTTCATGACTATGACAAAAGTGAATTATTTGCTTTATTTGAAAATGAAATGGAAAATGCATTTAAGCATAAAATCAGTTTGAACCCGATTTTAAATTCTTTTCAACATACGGTGAACCGTTATGATATTCCAAAAGAATTAATTGATGCTTTTATGAAAAGTATGAAATTAGACTTATCCAAAAAAGAATATAAAACAACTGATGAATATAATGAATACATTTATGGATCGGCTGATGTTGTGGGCTTAATGTGTTTAAAAGTTTTTGTGAATGGCGATGATCAAAAATATAATGATTTAAGAAACAGTGCCATGCGTTTGGGTTCTGCCTTTCAAAAAGTTAATTTTTTGAGGGATTTAAAAGCTGATTTTGAAGAATTAAACAGAACCTATTTTCCAAATACCGATTTGAATCAATTGGATGAAGCTTCTAAACTTGCTATAATTAAAGAAATTGAAGCTGATTTTGAAGCCGGTTTTGAAGGAATTCGTAAACTTCCGATTGAAGCAAAATTTGGTGTTTATACCGCTTATGTATATTACAAAAAATTATTGTCAAAACTAAAAAACACTCCTTCTGTTGCCATAAAAAATACTCGAATTAGAGTACCTGACTATGAAAAGGTAGGATTGTTGGCAAAATGTTATTTTAATTACCGTTTAAAAACCATTTAAATATGAGTATTTGGATTCATTTTCTCGTTTTTTTTCTAACCTTTTTCATGATGGAATTCATGGCTTGGTTTACACACAAGTATGTAATGCATGGCTTTTTGTGGCATTTACATGCTGATCATCATAAAAAAGATCACGATTCTTGGTTTGAACGAAATGATACTTTTTTTATATTTTATGCAGTTGTTAGTATTAGCTTTTTTCTACTTTGGCGATATGAAATTTTTGCTCTTGGCTTAGCTATTGGATTAGGCATTTTTGCCTATGGTTTAACTTATTTTTTAGTACATGATATTTTCATTCATCAGCGTTTCAAACTTTTTAGAAATGCAAATAACATCTATGCAAAAGCCGTAAGAAGAGCTCACAAAATGCATCACAAACATACCGGTAAAGAAGATGGTGAATGCTTTGGAATGTTAGTTGTTCCATGGAAATACTTCAAAAAGTAACTCCATTTTCAAATTTAAACTCACAAAATTGTTTTTGTTTAATAGTTAGTAAATTTCTAATATTTTTACTTTCTTAGCAAAAACAATTTTTATGCATTTAAAAACTTTATTTATTCTCCTATTCTTGGGGAATTTATCTGTTTCTTGGGGACAAAAAAACATTGATCCTACTCCTAAAGACATTGAACTTGCAAAATCTATTCGCAGTAAATACAACAAACAAGATGTAGCCATACTAGAAAGCACTGAAACTATCCATTTTGGTTTTAATAAATCTAGTTCAAATGTTACTGTAGACTTAGCCGTTAAGGAAGTATTGATGAATATTAATCATCGAGCAGACATTTATAAATACGAATTTTATGATAGTTCATCAAAAATTGAAACTTTTTTATTGAAATATCGAAATGATAAAACAGCTCTTTTCACTGTTCAAGATGAATTTTATAAAGACAAAGATTTATTCTATAACGATGCTAGGGTAAAACATGTTCAAATAGACTTTCCGGTTCAGGGATATACTTATAACTATACCATGAACAAAAAATTTGAAGACGTTAAATATTTTACTACGCTTCATTTTAATGACGAATTTCCGGTTTTAGATAAAAAAATTGAGATAAATGTACCGGATTGGTTAGAAATTGAGTTAAAAGAAATGAATTTTAATGGTCATAAAATCGAAAAAACTCAAACAAAAGACACTAAAAATAAAACTACCGTTTATACTTATCATTTCAAAGATATTCCGGCGGTGTTTAAAGAAGAAAATTCACCCGGTAGAACATACCTTTATCCTCATATTCTTGTCTTAGCAAAATCATATGATTATAATGGAAAAAAAGGTACGCTTTTCAAAACAACTGCAGATTTATATGGTTGGTACAAATCGTTGGTTGACCAAATGAAAGACGATACAGAACAGTTAAAAAGTAAAGTAAACGAATTAACTGCCAAAGCAACATCTGATGAAGAAAAAATAAAAAACATCTACTATTGGGTACAAGATAACATTCGATATATCGCTTTTGAAGATGGAATTGCGGGCTTTAAACCGGATGATTCCCATCAAGTTTTTTCAAAACGTTATGGTGATTGTAAAGGAATGGCCAATCTAATCAAACAAATGCTAAAAATTGCCGGTTTTGATGCTCGTCTAACTTGGATAGGAACGAAACATATTGCTTATAACTATTCCATTCCATCTTTATCTGTTGATAATCATATGATTTGTACTGTGTTTTTAAAAGGCAAAAAAATATTCCTAGATGGAACAGAAAAATTCAGTTCAATTGAAAACTATGCCGAACGCATTCAAAGTAAAGAAGTTATGATTGAAAACAGCAAAGATTATATCATTGACAAGGTTCCTACAGGTAATGCAGAAATGAACAAAGAAACATTTAGGGCAAAATTAACGATAGAAAAAGATAAACTTAAAGGTAGTTGTAACCGAAGCTATAATGGAGAAAGTAGAAGTCAGTTTTTAAATATATACAATAGCTTTGAATCCGATAAAAAAGCAGAAGCACTTGTCAATTATTTAGCAAAAAGAGATAAAAACAACTTTGTAAAAGAAGTAAAAACAAGTGATTTAAAAAATCGAGATGCAAAACTTACAATAGATTATGCTTTAGAATCATCCAATAGAGTCAGTGAATTTGATGATGAAATCTATTTAAACTTTGAATTTATGAATGAATATAAAAGCTTTACCTTTAAAGATAGAGAAACAGACTATGAATTTGATTTTAAAACATTATATGATTCAGAAATTTCAATCACACTTCCATCTGGTTATACAATTGAAAAATTACCGGAGAATTTGAATGTGAAAAATGAGGACTTTGAAATAGATATTCAGTTCAATTTGAAAGGAAAAGAATTGATTTACAAAAAAGTATTTACTTTTAAAAATGCTATTTTAAGAAAAAGCAATCAAGAATCTTGGAACAATACACAAAAAAAATTAAACGAACTTTACAATTCATCTATTACACTATCTAAATTATAATTCAATGAAAAAAATTCTTTTCCTTTTCCTTTTTATAACAACTACGTTAACTGCACAAGATGATTTGAAAATTCGTGATTTTTTCTGGGGAAAGGATGATCCTCATTCTAAATCAAACACGATTCCAGAGAAATGGAAAAATGAATCTGCTGTTGTCATTTATAAATATGAATTTCATGATTATCATAAATTTGGCACAAAAGTAAATTATACCTCTGCATTGCGAAATAGAATAAAATTATTAGATGATGCAGCAGTGAAAGAATTTTCAGAGTTCACCTTCAAAGAGCGTTTTTCTTCAGATAAAGGTTGGAGCAGACGTGCCGGAAAAAACACCTTAGGTATAAAAGTAGTAAAACCAAACGGTAAAGAAACAATTATCAATGTTAGCAAAGAAGCCGTTAATGCCGACAAAGAAAAAATGATAGCTATTCCTAATTTAGAAATTGGCGACATTATTGATTATTATCTTCATTCCGAAGAACCTTTTATCTCACAATTGGAAATGGGTTTTGAACCAGTTGAACGTACGCTAGGTAGCGTTTATCCAACTATGGATTATAAACTAATTTTTCAAACAGAAAACGACTTCTTTTTGAATTTTGCAACCTATAACGGAGCACCAGAATTGAAAGAAATCCCTAGTAACAAAGGTGGAGAGCGTCATTATGAGTTTACAGCTAAAGACATTGAGAAGAATGATTTTCCGCGATGGTTTTATCCATTAGTAGAACTACCATGCTATAAATTTCAAGTGTTTTTTGCACGTTCTGGCAAATTTGAAAAAAGAGCAGATGCTTTTTTATCAGATAAAGAAAAGATAGTAAAATCAAAAGTTTCCAAAGAAGATGTTTTTAATTATTATGATTCAAAGTTTAAACCATATGGCGATTTAGGGCCAGTTGAAAAATTTTTAAAAGGTAAAAGTTTCAGTTCAGATGAGGAAAAAATTCGAGAAGTATATTATTTCACCAGACATAAATTTTTTACTCAATATGTTGAAGCTTTTATTGTAAATGATGCAAAAATTTTCTACCCATTTTCTTTGTATCAAAATCCAATATTTTTTCAAAAAGAAGAAGAATTCATCAATTACTTCATGGCTTTTTTGAAAGATAATAAAATTTCTTATGACATTTTAATTGGTACAGCTCGTTATAACGGTTCAATAACTGATTTGTTAATTCAGCAGAACGTAACTATTCTATTGAGAATTAACACAAAAAACCCAATTTATTTAGAGTTTTTTACTCCTTTTTCTTCGGCGGATCAATTTAATGAACAACTTGAAAATACTCAGGCTTACTTGTTACAAGTATCTAAAAACAAAAAAATTGTAGATGCTGAATTAATAAAACTTCCCGGAAGTACAAAAAATGACAATATCTCTAAATCAATAACCAAAGTAAAATTAGGAGAAGACTTAGCTACAATTGCAGTTGAAAGAGAAAATAGCTATTCCGGACATTACAAACCAAGCGAACAATCTAATAAACTTTATTTCTTTGATTATGTTTATGAAGACTACAAAAAATATAACACAGAAACGCTTTTAGAAAGAGTCTCAAATAAAAAGAAAAGAGAACAATACCAAAAAGAATTTGATGCTTTAATCGCAAAATATAAAGAAAAACAAAAAGAAAATTTCATTTCTTCTGTAAAAGAAGAATTTGGTCATGATGTTGAAGAGTATAAGATGACTTTAGAAAACTCTGGTAGATTTGGAAGCAAAGAACCTATGGTTTATAAAGAATCATTTACCATAAAAGACCAATATTTGAAAAAAGCCGGTAACAATATTATTTTTGAATTGGGTAAATTTTTAACTTCTCAAATTGAATTAACTGAAAAGGAAAAAAACAGAAAAAACAACATTTACATGAGTTTCCCTAGACAAATTCAACATGAGATTCAGTTTGAAATACCTCAAGGATACACTGCAACCGGTCTTGAAAAGTTCAATAAAAAGGAAGAAAATGAAACCGGTGGATTTATTAGTACAATTACACAAAATGGTAATGTAATTACAATAAAAACTTCAAAATCATACAACAATTATTATGAGCCAAATGCAAATTGGAAAAAAATGTATGACTTTTTAGAAGATGCGTATCAATTTACACAAGAAAAAATCCTTTTGAAAAAGAATTAAAGGAAATTAGAGCATATTGAAAATGTCCCAAAAAGTTAACCACTATTTGGGACATTTTATTTTAAAATACTCTTACTAAATTAAAACCGAAAGCAATTTCACCTTTCCCCCAATCACCAGTTGTTTGACCAAGGAATCCTGCTTCATGCATCGCTCTTGAATTGGTAAAATGCATTTGAAATACATGTCCACCGGTTTCTAAATCAACCCCTATAGAAAGTGGATTCTTTGTAATAGCAGAAGATGCACGGTTCAAATGGGCAGCATAATCAGCATTTACAGACCATCGGCTGGTTAATTTATACCTTCCTCCTATACCTATAGCAAATTGACTATTATCTTGCGGATTGGGTAAAATTGGCTGATTATTAGTGTCTAAAATATCCCTTAACGTATTTTCATGAAAGAAAGAAGGAGCCAATTGGAGACTTAATTTTTCAGAAAATTTTCGGGAAATTAAAACTTGAGCTACATAGCTCAACCGGTTTTCAAATTTCAATTTTGGATAATCCTTTTCTTTTAATTCTGAATTAATTGCAATGCTATTAAATCCAACTATGGTAAAAGGAGTTCCATTCTCTTTTTGAGTAACCAAACGATATTTTGCTGCCAAATCATACGTCTTTTGGAAACCACTTCTCGCCAAATGAACCGTTAGCCATTCGTTTACACCATATAGAAATTTTAGTTGCGTATTGGCATTGTCTAAACCAAAAAAGTCTTCAAATCCATTGTTAAAATAATCAAATCTGTGAGCCACTACAAAGTAAAAATCGCCTTTTGAGGCCAATTTAGTAGATTCCAAATTAACAATTTTCAACGATTTAAAGGCAGAAGTCACTACTTGATTAGAATCAACAACTTCAATATCTTTTAGTAAATCATCTTGAGAAAAAGAAATAAGAGGAAATAGAAGAGACAGTAGAATTTTTTTCATGAATATTAATTACTTTATTTACAACTAGTTAACAATTACCTTTTTCCAAGTCTTTTGATTATCATTTACTAACTCAATCAAATAAATACCCGTTGAAAGTCCGTTAACTTCTACATTAACAACTTCTTCATTATTTTCAGTAAAAATGGTTTTTACAAAAGCTCCGGTTTGAGTGTAAATATTAACTTGATTTAAATACGTTTTTGTTTGAATAGAAAATTCACCTTTAGATGGATTTGGATACAATTTTGATGCTTCTAATGAAAAATCTTCTACACCCAATGTAGTTAATGGCACATCAAATGATAATCCTCTGTTTCCACCACCATGATTAGACATTACAAAGGAAGCTGAACTAGCTCTAGCCCATGCTAAATCAATCGTGTTATCCGCAAAATTAAAAGTATAATCATTTGAATCTCCGGTATTAAATGGACGCGTGTAAACCAATGTTCTTCTCCCTGCAACAGGAGAATTATTTTGATTTGTAACCAATGTCCAGTTATTAATTGGATCTATACTTGGTGTAGAACCAATACCGCCATGTTTTGCGTCAACTAAAGTTGTATTGTTCCAATAAACTAAATCTGTTCCGGATTGCATCCCAAAATCAAAAGAACCAAATTGTAATGCAAAATATCGGTCATTTGGACCCGAAAGTGTCAACGTAACGGTTGAAGTTCCACTATCTAACAAAAGTGCAGCCGTCATATTTGAGGTTAAATTAACAACACCGGTAGATTTTTGTTGAGCAAATCCTGCAAAACTTAATAATGTTAAACATAGCAAAGTAATTTTTTTCATAAATATTATTTTAAAAGGTTAGTAATTTCATTATTTCCGGAAAAAACAGCATATTCAAAAGCAGTTTTCCCTTTTTTATCTATTTTAGATTTATCAGCACTTGCAGCTAAAAGTGCTTTTACCAATTCTATATTCCTAAACTGAACTGCATACATTAAAGCTGTTGTTCCGTTTGAATCAGTTAAATTGACATTACAATTATTTTTCAATAGAAAAAGTGCAATTTCGTTATTACCGTTGACCGAACAAGCCATCAAGGCCGAACCCATTTCGCTAACATAGTTTATATCACACCCTTTTTCAATCAACATTTTAGCTACTGAATTGTTACGTTTGTAACAGGCTAAAATTAGTGGCGTATAACCGGATTCATTTTTTGAATCAATACTTGATTTATTATTTTGAAATGCCCGATTTAATTCATCAACTGAACCTGAACGGGCAATATCAAAAATAGATTTCTGTGCGGAAACATTCCATACAATAAAAAGGATCGATATTATTAGTTTACTTTTCAATTTCATTCTATTTTACGATACTACATTGATCCATTTTTAATTCTTCTAACAAATCATCATAACCTACAAATCTTCCTTTTACCTTTATGGTTTGGTTTACTCTCAAATCTTTTAAATCACTTTTAGATAAAGTAAAAAATAACTTTTCATCCACCATTAAAGAATTATTGTTAGTATCTACAGAGGAAATTTTTCCATAGGTTTCTATCGTTTTATCAGCAAATTTTTGGGAACTCTCTTCTGAATTTTCTAAAAAAGCATTGCTCAATTCCGCTACTGAAAGAGTGAATTGTGCTTTTTCTTGAGCAATATTGCGGTGATCTTTGTATAAGTAAAAATAAAGAAATACTGCCGTAAATACAGCACTTACCCCGATAAGTAATAAAAAGAATTTTAACTTATTTTTTTTCATAGCAAGAACAAATTTATTTATTTTTTTTTAATCTTAATAACTTTTATTTAATTTTACTAAAAAATTGCAAAAATGTATACAAAGAAAAATTTCCTGTTCGGACTTTGTTGTTCCGTATTTTTTTATGGTTGTACTTCAGATAGTTTATCAGATTTAACAGAACTTGATAATATCACGGAAGTAAAATATAACCAAAACATTAAATCAATTATTGACAACAACTGTATTAGTTGTCATGGAGCTACACCAACAAGTGGAGCACCTAATTCTTTACACACATACGAATTAGTAAAAGATGCGGTTTTAAACCTTGATTTAATTGATAGAATTTCAAGAGCAGAAGGCACACCCGGTGCCATGCCTTTAGGTGGGCCTCGCTTATCTCAATCGGATATAAATAAAGTAATTCAATGGAACACTGATGGCTTAATGGAATAAAAAATGAAAAAAAATCTTACTTTATTGCTTCTTGTCATAACTGTTTCAGCTTTTGCACAAGATAAAATGATTACCAAAACTGGTAAAATTACATTTGAAGCCTCCGTTCCTTCCTTTGAAGAAGTGAAAGCAACAAATGAAAGTGTTTCTTGTGTCTTAAATACAAAAACCGGAGAAATAGCAGCCTTGGCTTTACAAAAATTTTTTCGCTTTAGAATTGCCTTAATGGAAGAACATTATAATGAGAATTATGTTGAAAGCGATAAATTCCCAAAAGCAACTTTTAAAGGAATAATTGAAAAATTCTCCGCTACCAATTTAGATAAAAACGGGAAAGATTATACCATTAAAGGCACTTTAGAATTGCATGGTAAAACTAAAGAAATTCAAATTACCGCTAAAATCAGTAAAACAGATAAAGGAATTGAAATTAAAAGTGATTTTGCTGTTAATGCAGATGATTTTGCAATTGAAATCCCAAGTATTGTCAGCAAGAAAGTTTCAAAGAAAGTCAATATAAAACTTGATTTTACTGTAAAATAAAAAAATCCCAAGTGATTTATTCTTGGGATTTTCTTTTTTTTATTTGCTTAAATACATTTTCCTTCTGGAGTACAATTCATAAAATTGGTCATCTTTTAAATCATCAATAAACAAAATACTTTCTCCTGTTGATTTCATTTCCGGACCTAACTTTTTATTAACCCCATGAAACTTACTAAAGGAGAAAACCGGTTGCTTAATCGCATATCCTTTTAATTGCGGATTATACGTAAAATCCGTCACTTTATTTTCTCCTAACATAATTTTGGTGGCATAATTTACATATGGTTCACCATACGCTTTTGCAATAAATGGTACTGTACGTGAAGCTCTTGGATTGGCTTCAATGATGTAAACGATATCATCTTTTATCGCAAATTGAATATTGATTAAACCAACTGTTTTCAAGGCCAAAGCAATTTTTTTAGTATGCTCTTTTATTTGTTGCATCACAAACTCACCCAAGTTAAAAGGTGGTAAAGTAGCATTACTGTCACCGGAATGTACTCCACATGGTTCAATATGTTCCATGATTCCGATGATATACACATTCTCCCCATCGCAAATGGCATCCGCTTCTGCTTCAATCGCTCCATCTAAATAATGGTCTAAAAGCAATTTATTTCCGGGAATATTCTTCAACAAATCAATTACATGTTCTTCTAATTCTTGCTTATTGATAACGATTTTCATTCCTTGTCCCCCTAATACATAAGAAGGTCTTACCAACAATGGAAAATCCAACACATCAGCTAAAGCAGAAGCTTGGTCAGCATTTTCAGCAACTCCGAATTTTGGATAAGGTATTTTTAACTCTGCTAATAATTCAGAAAAACGTCCTCTATCTTCAGCTAAATCTAATGCATCAAAACTGGTTCCTAATATTTTAATTCCGTATCGATCTAATTTTTCGGCTAATTTCAATGCAGTTTGTCCACCTAATTGAACGATAACACCTTCCGGTTTTTCATGTTGAATGATATCATAAATATGTTCCCAAAAAACAGGTTCAAAATACAATTTATCAGCCGTATCAAAATCGGTTGAAACCGTTTCCGGATTACAATTGATCATAATGGTTTCATACCCACATTCTTTTGCAGCCAAAACCCCGTGCACACAAGAATAATCAAACTCAATTCCTTGCCCAATTCGATTGGGTCCGGAACCTAATACGATTATTTTTTTTCTATCTGTAACTACACTTTCATTGTGCACGTATCGCTCACCAGATGGTGTTTCAATTTCTGCTTCAAAAGTGGAATAATAATAAGGTGTTTGTGCTTTAAACTCAGCTGCACAAGTATCTACCAATTTATAAACTCGATTGATGGAAAGTTCTTCTCTTTTTTTATGCACCTGACTTTCTAAACAGCGAATCATATGAGCAATTTGTCGATCAGCAAACCCTTTTTGTTTAGCTTCTAACAATAATTCTTTGGGTAATGTATCGATTGTATAATTAGAAATTTCTTTTTCCAATAAATGTAATTCTTCATATTGCTTTAAAAACCACATATCAATTTTTGTAATCTCATGAATTCGACTCAATGGAATTCCCATTTGAATAGCATCATAAATCACAAAAACGCGATCCCAACTGGCGTGCGTCAATTTATCAATGATTTGCTCATAGTTTTTATATCCTTTTCCATCGGCTCCCAATCCGTTACGTTTTATTTCTAGAGATTGTGTTGCTTTATGCAATGCTTCTTGAAAGGAACGTCCGATTCCCATTACTTCACCAACCGATTTCATTTGGAGTCCTAATGTTCTGTCTGCACCTTCAAATTTATCGAAGTTCCAACGTGGAATTTTAACAATCACATAATCCAAAGTAGGTTCAAAAAGTGCCGAAGTTGATTTGGTAATTTGGTTTTGCAATTCGTCCAAATGATACCCCAAAGCTAACTTTGAAGCTATTTTCGCAATAGGATAACCTGTTGCTTTTGAAGCTAAAGCAGATGAACGTGAAACTCTCGGATTAATTTCAATCGCCACAATATCTTCTTTTTCATCTGGAGAAACGGCAAATTGTACGTTACAACCTCCTGCAAAATTTCCGATACTTCGCATCATCAAAATAGCCATGTCTCGCATTTTTTGAAAAGTGGTATCCGATAAGGTCATCGCAGGGGCAACGGTTATACTATCCCCGGTATGAATTCCCATCGGATCCATATTTTCAATGGAACAAATGATGACAACATTATCATTTTTATCGCGAAGTAGCTCTAATTCATATTCTTTCCAACCCAATAAAGCCTTATCAATCAACACTTCGTGAATAGGCGAAGCTTCTAAACCTCTGGTTAGTAATTCATCAAAATCCTCTTTTCTGTGTACAAAAGCAGCTCCGGTTCCTCCTAACGTGAATGATGGTCGAATCACCAGAGGAAAACCAAATTCTTGAGCAATTTCTTTTCCTTTCAAAAAGGAAGTGGCTGTTTTAGCAGGAGCGGCTCCTACTCCTATTTTTTCTAATAGTTGTTTGAATTGTTCTCTATCTTCGGTAATGTTAATAGCATTAATATCCACCCCAATTAATCGTACACCAAAATCAGCCCAAATTCCTTTTTCATCTGCTTCTAAACATAAATTTAAAGCCGTTTGTCCACCCATGGTAGGAAGTACCGCATCAATATTGGGGTGTTTTTTAAGAATTTCAATAATTGATTTTGTAGTTAATGGCAGTAAATATACATGATCGGCCATACTCGGGTCAGTCATAATGGTTGCCGGATTGGAATTGATTAAGATGACTTCAATTCCTTCTTCTCTGATGGAACGGGCGGCTTGCGAACCAGCATAATCAAATTCACAGGCTTGTCCAATTACAATTGGTCCCGAACCAATGATTAAAACCGATTTAATAGAATTGTCTTTAGGCATGTTGTTGTGTTATAGAAGTTTAGTTGTTTTTCAGTTGACAAGGTATAAAAAAAAGGCGTTACTGAAAAGAGTAACGCCTTTATATTTGATTAAAAACTAATCATTATTTTTTGTGTCTTGGTTCGCAGGAAACAGTTAATTTGTGTCTTCCTTTGGCTCTTCTACGAGCAAGGACTTTTCTACCATTTGCAGTAGCCATTCTATCCATAAACCCGTGTTTATTTCTTCTTTTTCTTTTCGATGGTTGAAATGTTCTCTTACTCATTGTTTTGTATCTTTAAAATCGTGTATAAATATCTTTGTTTGGGTTTCTTAAAAACCGAGTGCAAATATACAAAGACTTTTTTTTCTCGCAAGTGGTTTTCTAAAAATATTTTCAATTCCTTTTATTACCTTTGCAAACACAAAAAAATAAACAGATTATGTTTCATAAAAATATCAAATTAGTTCTTGCTGCTTTACTTTTTGCCACTGCTATATGGCAATTTACCGAAAATAATATCGGAAATGGAATCTTTTTACTTCTTCTAATCAGTATTCCGGTAGTGTTGTATTTTAAAAACGAATACATCTTAATGGCTTTTTTCAAATTGAGAAAGCAAGATTTTGAAGGAGCAAAAGTTTGGTTGAACAAAATTAAAAACCCTGAAGGAGCGTTGGTTAGAAAACAACAAGGTTATTTTAATTATTTACATGGCTTAATGATTGCTCAAACCAATTTAAACCAAGCGGAAAAATATTTCAAAAAAGCAATTGAATTAGGACTTTCGTTAGACATGGATCTAGCGGTGGCAAAATTAAATTTAGCAGGAATAGCGATGTCTCGCAGAAGAAAAATTGAAGCCACTAACCTTATCAACGAAGTGTCAAAATTAGATAAACAAAACATGTTGAAAGATCAAATTACGATGATGAAACAACAATTAAAGAAGATTTAATTCTTAATTTTCCTATAATTTAAAAGAACCGTTTTATGTGTAGTAAAGCGGTTTTTTATTGGTTATCAATACTTTATTGACAAAAAATTTGGAAATGTTAATAACTTTATATACATTTGACTGTGTTAATATACTAATCAAATGAAAAAGTTATTAGTACTATTATTCCTTTTCCTGATTCCTCAACTGCTTTCCAGTCAAGAAAACAGCAGACTTTTTTCTGATGCTGTTCGTACCAATTTCAGTAAATTCAGAAGTCAAAGTAATCAAGCTTACAAAGAAGGTAACTTTGAAAAAGGCCAATTTTTATTTGATAGTTTAGTTCAAAACCAATTAATTGGTTCAAAATTTAATGATTACTCACTCAAAAGAGTTTCGAGTAAAAAACTAAAAATCAGTAAAGTAAAAAAACCTATTTTTCTTATTACGTATGCTTCATGGTGCGTTCCATCTAAAGGCGAAATACCTGCTATAAATAAACTTGCCAAGCAATATAAAGACGTTGAATTTATTGTCATTGTTTGGGGGAAGAAAAAGGAAGCGAAGAAATTTGCCAAGAAATTCAGTAGTAATATTGAAGTTTGCTATGCCGATAAAAATTATAAAAATGACAATGAAATAGTAAGCAACATGAAGGAAACACTCGGTTTTCCGACTAGTTATATCATTGATTCCAATCTTCAAGTGGTAAATATCAAAAGAGGCTCCATTTCAATTCCGTATAAAACGCCAATGAAAAAAGCATTAGAAGAAAATTATAATGTATTTAATCTAAAAATAACCGAATTGATAAATCATCAAAATCAATTCAACGGAATGGTGATTTCCAACTAAATTATTTTCCAAAAAGTAATTTACCCGCTACTAATAGAAGAGCTATTCCAAATATCTTTTTCAATATTTTTTGATCAATTTGTACGGCAAATTTACTTCCGATATACCCTCCCACTACAAAGAAAATGGCAATTATAGCTGCATATTTCCAATCTACATAACCTTCTTTGTAATAATTTATGGCAGCCAATAGAGTAACTGGAACGGATAAAACAGCCAAACTGGTTCCTTGAGCCTCATGTTGGGACAATCCTAATAGTAACAATAATGGAACCATAATGAGACCTCCACCAATACCAACCATCCCGCTCAGTAAACCGGCTAATAAACCAATCAACAATAAAAATAGTAAGGTGGAAACACTCATTTTCATTTGATTAATATCCTTCAACAGGAATTTCTAAAACATATTCCTTCTTGGTTTTATTGGCAAGTGATTTGTCTCTCAACCAAGGATTGTGAATTTTTAAAATCTTATAATTTATACCTTGTGTTTTAGCAAATGAAGCCAAATCAGTAATTGTAGAATCTACCGTAATTTTTTTCACTTCGATAGGATGATATAAACTTTCTTTTGGTAAATCAAAACCGTATTTTACAGGGTTTTTCATGATTTCTTTTAACGCTAAAATCCTGAAAACATAACGTGACGTTTCTTCTGTCAATAACAAATCATAATAATCATTCACTTGCTGATTAGTGATTTGTTTATTAATTCCGCCCATTCCACCATTATAAGCTGCGGCGGCTAATGTCCAACTTCCAAACTTATTTTTGGCCTCTATTAAATACTTGCAAGCCGCTTCAGTTGATTTTTCTAAATGATAGCGTTCATCTACAAAATCATTTACTTCCATCCCTTTTTCCTTGGCAGTTTCGGGCATAAATTGCCAAACACCTCTTGCTCCGGATGGAGAAACAACATTGGCTAAGCCACTTTCAATAACTGCTAAATATTTAAAATCATCCGGAATATCATATTTCTTTAAAATTGGCTCAATTATCGGAAACGTGCGATTTGCTCTTTTCAAAATTAACGTTGTAGTAGAATGCAAATTCGTGTTGATAATCATTTCTCTATCAAATCGTTCTCTCACATCAGCCACATGCAACGGAGTTTTTTCTCCGGCAAAATCTATAGCTGAAGGCAAACTAGCCACTTCTCGTTTGGGTACGAGTTTTGTTTCATTCACTGTAGAATAAATTAAAAAACTACTACAACCTAACAAGGCTAAAGTAAAGGCAATTTTTTTAAATCGTTCCATCGTCCTCTTTTTTTTATATTGGTAAAACTACAAAAACCTTTCCAAAAATTAATTTGAATTCAGTATAATTTTTGGTAAATGTTCGTTGAACCACCTGAATTTATTCAAAATCATAATGTGTGTTCCTCCTTTGAGAACGGTACAATCTTGAATATATTTTATTGGAAAAACTTCATCCGCATCTCCGTGAATATGAATAACATTAGTATCAACCGTAGTTCTATCCCACAAAATAATAGTTTCAATGGCCCAATCCAAATAGCTTTTATCTCTTACACTCAAGTACTTTTCATACAATTTCAAACGTTGAGTGATTGTTGAACCAAACGAAAACTTGGCCATCGATTCAACATTTTGAATTAATCCGGTTGGAAGAATTTTGTACGCTTTTGTTGTTTTAGCCAATTTCATTCTTCTAGGAAATTCACGATTGGTTTTTACACTCGAAATGATGATTGTTTTTCGAACCGAAATTACCTTTGATAATTCCTGAACAATTACTCCTCCAAACGAAACACCAATTAAAACGGGTTGTTCGTGTTTTATATTTTCAGCCAAACGTTTAACATAGGCTGAAATAGGTTCATTTGGAATCGGTAAAATCCATTCTAAAAAAAATTGCTCAAATTGCTCTTCAGGCAAATGAATGCGTTCAAAAATTGTTGGACTTGCCGCCAAACCGGGCATAAAATAAACAGGGATTTTTTCCATTATTACAGAATTGGCATAAAATTACACTTTTCGTTTTATTCAAACGTAAATAGCTCGTTAAATATCTACTTATTTATAAGAAATACATTAACATTTTGGTTAAAAAAGCTAATTGATAATTTTGTAACTTTGCAATCAATTCCTTTCACTTTATTCAATTTGAAAACCATGGAAATCAAAGACAATCAACTATTGAGACAATTTGAAACCCAAACGCCAAATGGTCTTTTGGTAATGGAATATGCCATACAAGAGAAAAAATTATTTTTGACTAAATTAATAGTTCGTGAAGAAGCCGATGCGTCTTTGAGTGAAGATTTTATGAAAGCTATTTTAGCATTAGCAACTGAAAAAAAATTCAAAGTGGTACCCACTCACCCGCTTGTGGCACAGTTTTTCAGAAAAAATCCGGTGTATAAAGAATTACTTCCTCCGGGAATCAAAATTTAATCATGAAATGTCCGTTGTGTGTCGATATTGCCAATCATTTTTATACGCACAAACACCGTGAATTTTATTTTTGTTCCACTTGTTTTTCAGTCTTTTTAGACACTAAAAACTATATGTCTGAATCGGATGAAAAAAAGCATTACGAATTTCACAATAATGATGTAAACGATAAAGGCTATCAGCAATTTGCTTCGCCTATTGTAAAAATTGTATTGAACGATTTCACACCCAAACACTCCGGTTTAGATTTCGGTGCAGGAACCAACTCGGTGATTGTGAAATTATTGAAAGACAAAAAATACAACATAGTAGAATACGACCCTTTCTTTTCCAACCAACCTGAAGTTTTGGAAAAACATTACGATTACATCACCTGTTGCGAAGTGATTGAACATTTTCACCATCCGTTTGAGGAATTTAAAAAACTATACCAACTTCTAAAACCAGGTGGAAAACTCATCTGCATGACCGATTTTTTCTCCGAAACTCAAAATTTTGACACCTGGTATTACAAAAATGACCATTCACATGTGTTCTTCTATCATCCCAAAACAATGGAATGGATTACTAAAAATATTAGTTTTTCGAGTTATACGATTGATGGGAGAGTGACGGTTTTTGAGAGGTAGTATTCAGTTTACAGTTTATAGTCGCAGTCTCTTGCTAGTTGTGTCATTCCGACGAAGGAGGAATCTCATAACGTTTAAAGTGCTTAGTTATTCCTAATAAAAATAATTTGCCATAGATTATGTGATTTCTCCTATCGTCGAAATGACACAAAATAAGAAAAATTCTAATTTTTAAATAGAGACAACATCCCTCACAAATTCCATCCTCACAGAACCATCTTCATCAATTTTTGTCAATTTGATTTCGTGCAAAGTGTTCACCAATTCAGGATTCCAAGGGGTTTTTACTTTTACATAGTTTTCGGTAAAACCGTGAATATAACCTTCTTTATTTTCGGCTTCAAACAAAACGGTTCGGGTAGTTCCTAGTTGACTTTCGTAGAATGCTCTTCTTTTCTTTACAGATAATCCACGAAGCATCTTACTTCTTTTGGAGCGAACATTCATCGGCACAACTCCATCCATTTCAGCGGCTTCTGTGTTATCTCTTTCAGAATAGGTAAAAACATGCAAATAAGAAATATCCAAGTCATTCAAAAAGTGATAGGTTTCTAAAAAATGTTCATCCGTTTCACCTGGAAAACCGACAATTACATCCACGCCAATACACGCATCCGGCATCACCTCGCGAATTTTATTCACGCGATCTACGTACAATTCACGCAAATAACGACGTTTCATTTTCTTCAAAATGTCATTGCTCCCTGATTGTAACGGAATGTGAAAATGCGGTACAAATGTTCGGCTTTTGGAAACAAAATCAATGGTTTCGTTTTTTAATAAATTCGGCTCGATAGACGAAATTCGCAAACGCTCAATGCCTTCTACTTCATCCAACGCTTGTACTAATTCTAAAAAAGTGTGTTCGTGTTTTTTGTTGCCAAATTCACCTTTCCCATAATCGCCAATATTCACACCGGTCAACACGATTTCTTTGATGCCTTGTTGCGAAATTTCCTTGGCGTTTTTCAACACATTTTGCAATTCATCACTGCGAGAAATACCACGAGCCAAAGGAATCGTACAATAGGTACATTTATAATCGCAACCGTCTTGCACTTTCAAAAAAGCTCGGGTTCGGTCGCCAATGGAATAGCTTCCCACATAAAAATTAGCTTCTTCAATCTCACAGGAATGTACTTCGCCCAAATCATTTTTGGTCAAATCATTCAAATAATCGGTGATTTTGAATTTTTCTGTCGCACCCAAAACCAAATCTACACCATCCACAGCGGCCAATTCTTCAGGTTTCAATTGAGCATAACATCCCACCGCAGCCACAAACGCTTTCTCGTTGTTTTTCAATGCTTTTTTGACAATTTGTTTGAATTGTTTATCCGCATTTTCAGTTACCGAACAGGTGTTAATCACATAAATATCAGCAACTTCTTCAAAATCAACACGTTCAAAACCTTCTTGTTGAAAATTTCGAGCAATAGTAGAGGTTTCTGAAAAATTCAGTTTGCAACCTAAGGTGTAAAAAGCGACTTTTTTTGGGCTTGCTATCATATTCTGCATTTCCTAAAATTGGAAAAAGGGTTTCTTTACTTATATTTACCCTATTAAAAAGAGTGCAAATTTACACACAATATTTGGTAAAATGAAATCATTACTTCGCTATCTATCACTATTTTACTTTTTTACAGTGTTCAATTCCTGTGGAAATAAGAAAGCGGAAACCAATGACAACCTCGTTTTCAGATACAACGAAAGTGCAAACATTGCCACGTTAGACCCAGCTTTTTCCAAATCGCAAAACATCATTTGGGCGTGTAATCAATTGTTTAACGGATTGGTTCAGTTGGATGATAGTTTACACATTCAGCCCGATATTGCTAAACGTTGGACGATTTCGGAAGATGGAAAAACGTATCAATTTATGTTGCGAAACGATGTCTATTTTCACAAGAATCATTTGTTTGGGAAAGATTCCACCCGAATTGTGAAAGCAAGTGATTTTGAATACAGTTTGAATCGTTTGAAAGACGAAAAAATCGCTTCGCCCGGCGGATGGATTTTGCAAAATGTAGAAAATTTTGAAGCGAAAAACGATTCGATTTTCGAAATAAAACTCTCCAAATCATTTCCGGCTTTTTTAGGATTATTATCGATGAAATATGCGTCGGTTGTTCCAAAAGAAATCATCGAAAGTCCGAATTATGATTTCAGAACAAAACCCATCGGAACCGGACCGTTTCAATTTAAATTTTGGGAAGAAAATGTCAAATTGGTTTTACGACGAAATCCTATTTACTTTGAAAAAGATGAAAAAGGAAAGCAATTACCTTATTTAGAAGCTGTTGCCATTACTTTTTTACCCGATAAACAAAGTGGCTTTTTGGAATTTATACAGGGAAAAATTGATTTTGTTTCCGGTTTAGATCCGTCGTATAAAGATGAAATTCTTACGCAAAAAGGCGAATTGCAACCGAAATATAAAGAAGATGTAAATTTGATTAGCGGTTCCTATCTCAACACGGAATATCTCGGTTTCAGAATGGATGGTTCGGATAAAACGATTTTGGACAAACGCATTCGTCATGCCTTAAATTATGGTTTTGACAGAGCGAAGATGATTACCTATTTGCGAAATAATATGGGAATTCCGGCCACCAGCGGAATCATTCCAAGCGGTATGCCGAGTTTTAACAACCAAAAAGGATATGATTTTGAACCTGAAAAAGCCAAAGCATTGGTAGCCGAATTTGTCAAAGAAACCGGAATTAAAAAACCAAAAATCGTTTTGAGTACGAATGCAACTTACATTGATATTGGCGAATTTTTACAACGCGAATGGCAGAAAATCGGTTTGGATATTGAAATTGATGTGAATCCACCATCTACATTACGCCAAGCGATTGCAATCGGAAAAGTTACTTTTTTCAGAGCGAGTTGGATTGCCGATTATCCGGATGCGGAGAATTATTTATCGCTTTTTTACAGTAAAAACTTTGCTCCCAACGGACCCAATTACACGCATTTTTCTAATCCTAAATTTGATGCGTTATATGAAAAAGCATTCCTTGAAACCGATGATGCCAAACGATTTGAATTGTATCAACAAATGGATCAAATCATCATTGAAGAAGCTCCGGTGATTCCGTTGTTTTATGATAAAGTGGCGAGGTTTACACGAAAAAATGTGGAAGGTTTGGGAATTAATCCGTTGAATTTGTTGAGTTTGAAAAAGGTTAAGAAGATTTAACCGAAAAGGACGCAAAGGGTTACGCTAAGAACACAAAAGTTATTTCTCGCAAAGACACAAAGTCGCCAAGTTTTTCTTTGCGTCTCTGCGTCTTTGCGAGAAACTATAAATAAACTACTCCTTCCTCCATTTCTTCGTCTCCTCAAACACATGTTCTAAAATCTTAGCATCTTGTTCAGTAAATTCTACATGACGACGAGACATCACAATACGAGCAGTTTCAAACGCTTTTTTGGTGATATAGGTTGTAAACCCGGCTGCTCCACCCCAACTGAAACTTGGTACAAAATTGCGTGGAAATCCGCTACCGAAAATATTGGTCGAAACACCAACAACCGTTCCGGTGTTAAACATGGTGTTGATACCACATTTACTGTGATCACCCATCATGAGTCCGCAAAACTGTAAGCCTGTTTTGGCAAAACCTTCGGTTTCGTAACTCCACAATTTTACTTCTTCGTAGTTGTTTTTAAGATTTGAATTGTTGGAATCTGCTCCAATGTTGCACCATTCTCCTAGAACAGCATTACCTAAAAATCCATCATGACCTTTATTGGAATACCCAAAGAGAACAGAATTATTCACTTCGCCGCCAATTCTGCAATGTGGGCCAACGGTGGTGGCTCCATACACTTTGGTGGCTAATTTTACTTGAGCTTCTTCGCATAATGCAAAAGGCCCACGAATGACAGAACCTTCCATGATTTCAGCATTATATCCAATATAAATCGGTCCTGTTGAAGCATTTAAAGTCACAAATTCAAGTTTTGCACCTTTTTCAATAAATATATTTTCGGGCGAAATCACATTCACACTTTTTGGAATCGGTTGTGATGTTCTTCCTTCGGTTAATAAATCGAAATCTTCGCGAATGGCGGCATCGTTTTTGGCAAAAATATCCCATGTATGTTCGATGCGTAAACCGTCTTCGTTATAATCAATGATTTCATAGGTATCAAAATCTACTTCTTCTTGCGTATCATTCGTATAGAACGCAACTACTTCTTCCCCTTTAAAAATCGCTTGGTTTTTTTCCAAACTTTTAATCATTTCTACCAACACATCATTTGGTAAAAAAGAGGAATTGATTAGGATATTTTCTTCCATTTCTACCATAGGATATTTTTCAGATAAATAGTCCTCAGTGATAGTTGTAGTGGTATAACCTAAATATTTTTCCCATTTTTCACGAATGGTTAAAATTCCGATGCGAATGTCTGCCACAGGTCGTGTAAATGTAAATGGTAAAAGAGCGTTACGAACCGGTCCGTCAAAAAGTATGTAGTTCATTTTTGATATTTTTTTTGAAATTCAAAGTTATAAAAAAGCCCTCACAAATGGAGGGCTTTTCAAAATTTAGTTTGGTTAGGTTGTTTATTGTTTGATCAACTTGTGTGTTGATAATGTTCCTTCGCTGTCTTTTGCTAAAAGAATGTATGTTCCTGTTGATAAAGACTGAACCGAGAATGATTCATTAACCACAGCAGATTCTAGTACTTTTCTTCCGTTAAGGTCAAAAATTTCAGCTGAAACTACATCAAAATTATTACCTGATTTAATGTTCACAATATCTTTTGCAGGATTAGGATAAATACTAAATGAAGTAAAATCATTTCCTCCAACACTTAAAGTAGAACCTTCAACCACCAAAATAGCTTGATTTGGGTCAGGATTTACGATTGTATCCACAATACCGGATGGCCATCTGATAATTACTTGATCAATTGCAGTGGCTTGACCAATTCCGAAGTGAACATTTAATGAACTCATGTATTCAAAACCGTCACCACTTCTGGCATCACGAATTTGTTTACCCCATGCCCCATAAATTTCAATTCTGGCACCAATTCCATTTCGGTTACTTTGAATTCCTTGTAAATAAAATTTTATCCATTTATTAGAGTTACCATTGTTCATTCTAATTGTAGAACCATTTAAAACATCTAAGAAACCATCATTATTTAAATCTCCTACTGCACCTACTCCAAAACCAACACTTGAAGGACCAAAAGTTCCATCACCTTTATTGTACATAATTTTGTTTCCTCCACCCATTACATCAACAAAACCATCGTTATCAAAATCATGAGCAATGTGTTCAATATTAGTACTTGTGTTGGTATCCCAACCTGAACCTGCTGTAATATCTGTAAAGGTGCCATTTCCATTGTTTCTCATGTATTTGTGTGATCCATCAGCGGTAGAACTAGCTCCAACTAAAGCATCCATGTCACCGTCATTATCAAAATCTGCCCATGCAGAAGACCAAGTTTGTACTGGGTCTGCCATACCAGCTATTGAAGAAACATCTGTAAATGTTCCGTTGCCATTGTTTCTATGTAACTCATTAATTTTTGCAGTTCCAGATCCACCTCTACATTTAGCAATAAATAAATCTTGGTCACCATCATTATCATAATCAATCCAAATAGAACCATAGTTTCCACCATTTGGATGAATACCCAATAACATAGCTCCAGGAGTAACATTTGATTGATAAAAAGTTAATTGTCCTGATCCATTATTAAGAAAATATACATTAGGCTGAACATCATGACAAGAAAAAGCATCTAAGTTACCATCATTATTCAAATCAACAAAATTTGTACGTTGACAAAATACATATTGTGTAAAATTTTCTTTTACAAAACCAGTTCCATTAGCTGTAGATTTCATAAATGTTACTCCATTTCCACCACCATACATCAAATCATTGAACCCGTCTTTATTATAATCGCCAGCAGCCAAACTCCATGAAGGCATGTTGTTTGCAGCCTCAGTTGGATAGTTAAAAATTGTAAAACCAGGCACTACAGAATTTTGTCTGTGTACTTTAATATTAGTAGAACTTACACCTACTATATCATCTAAAAAGTCACCATTCATATCAACAACAGCAATATTATATTGACTATCTATTGTTGAAATGGATTGATTAGTGAAAGTCACAGGTTGACCTATCGGTTCTTGATAAGCTGATTCTGTTACTTGAAAGGTAAATCCATTTGCGGTCCATCTGTTGTCAAATGCAATATAGTAGGTTGTATTCGCTAAAACTGGGAAAGAATCTTCAGAAGAATAATTTTCTCCAGAATCATCATCACCTGCATGACAAACTAAAGCACCACATACTCCTGTGTAAACATGAAAACGAGTGTCAATTCTTGGAGTATTTTGTGAAATATTAGTGCTTATGGTAAGCGTATAATTTTGAGCCGGAGTATAAGTGTACCACTCTGCTCTTGGATTATTTGTAATTGCACCATTCTCTGTACAAACAGGTGTAGCAGCTTGAGTGCCATCTACTGTAGTTACAACATACAATCCGGGTCCAGGAATTACCTGAGCAGTAGCACAAGTATTTTGGGCATTCATCGAATGAAATGCCAAGCAAAATAAAAGTAAAAAAGTAATTTTTTTCATTCTTTAAGGTTTAGTTTGTTTTAGTTTTAATTACAAGGTGACAACGATTCAATCCATTGTCTTATCAATTCTTTTCCTTCTTCATGAATGACAGAACGACCAATTAAAGGCATCATATACGATTCATTATCTGTATCTAATCTGTAAAACATCATTGAACGATTTGGATTGCCAGGCGTAACGATTCTGCTCAAAGCAGAAGGAAAATCTGCCATGTCTTGTGTATCAACACAGACACCTAAATTTGTTCTATTTGTTGTTTCATTGAAGGCAAAACGCATCGGACGATAATCGCAATGGCTATTATCGCGATGACAATGAGCACAATTCATGTCTAAATACGATCTTACTCTTAATTCTAAAGGCTGCGTTTCATCTTTATAATTAACTGTAGTTTCAATTGTTGAAGGCAAATTATTTTCTAAATAGCCAACTTCAATCCATTTCGCTAATTGATTTTTCATACCTGAAGAAAAGGCAAAATCTTTATTCAAACTTTGTGGTTTGATTCCAATCGGAATGGCTTTTTCATCAAACTTATGACACGTCAAACATTGAGCTTCAGAGGGAATTCTGTAATTAGATACCGTTTTTATTCCACTTTCCTCCGTCCAAGAAACACTTGTAAATCCACCATCCATGTTTAAAAAAGCTTCTGTTTGTTCATCATTCCATACATATTCGGCAAAAATCCAACCGTTTTGTTTTCGAATCATGATTCTGGTTTCAATAATTCTGGTAGCATTAGAAGGCAATGTATTTTCGTAATAAAAGTTTTTGATAATTGCTGCTCCAACCGGCAATTCTAGTACATTGCCATCTCCGTTGTAAGTTGCTTTTGTACCTTTTGGCATCCAAACAAATCGCTTTTTATGAGCATAATCAGTAAAAAGTTGAGAAATAGGCTCATAAGGCAAAACATCTAAGGAGGGTATTTGATTTTTCATTTCCCCTTCAAAGAATTTATAATCTGATAATTTTGGATATGGAACTTGGGTTAAATCCACCACTACTGGTGAAACAGGTTCATAATTAGTTTCTTTGTCTTCATCCGAACAAGAAATAAAAATGGCAATAGATAAAATTAATAAGGATACTAAAAAGTATAATTTTTTCATGCGTAATTGGAAATTTGATTCCAAAAGTAACAAAAAAATTGAATTAACCTATTTTTAGTTCTAATTTTATTTATAACAATCAACAAATTAGTGAATTTGTTTCGTTATTCACAATTTAATTTATTCAGAAAAATCTCCCTCTGCTCTTTTCAAAATAGCATCAGGTAATGCTTTTTTGGCTTTGGCACCCATTTTTTTCAATCGCTCCACACTACCAATAAGATTGCCTTTCCCTTCAACCAATTTACCCATGGCATTGCCGTATTCCGTTTTGGCCTCTTCCATTTTTTTACCAATTTTGATTAAATCCGAAACCAAACCTTCAAATTTATCATATAAAGCTCCGGCTTGACGGGCAATTTCCAACGCATTTTCTTGTTGCTTTTGGTTCGTCCACATGCTATCGATGGTTCGCAATGTGGCTAACAAAGTAGTTGGCGTAACGATGATAATATTTCGCTCAAATGCTTTGTTATACAACGAATTATCCTCATTCAAAGCAATGGCAAAAGCAGATTCAATTGGAATAAAAAGCAACACAAAATCCGGACTTTCCATTTGATACAAATCGTGGTAATTTTTATCACTCAATTGCTCCACATGACGTTTAATGGAATTGATATGATCTTTTAAAAAAGCTGTTTTTTGAGCATCATCTTCTTCATTCGCAAAACGTTCATACGCCGTTAGCGAAACTTTAGAATCCACAATCATTTTTTTGCCGTCGGGTAAATTAATCACCACATCAGGTTGAACACGATTGCCTTCTTCGGTTTGAAAACTTTGCTGCACTTCATATTCCCGCCCCTTTTCTAAACCGGATTTTTCAAGTACCCGTTCCAAAATTAATTCGCCCCAATTCCCTTGCATTTTACTATCTCCTTTGAGAGCTTTGGTCAAATTGAGCGTTTCTTTGCTCATTTGCTCATTCATTTCTTTCAACCCAACAATTTGCTGACGAAGAGCGGCATGATAATCAATACTTTCCTTGTGCGTATCTTCTACTTTCTTTTCAAAATGCTGAATTTTTTCCTGTAAAGGCGATAAAATAGTTTTGAGATTCTCTTTATTTTGCTCAGTGAACTTCACCGTTTTTTCTTCTAGAATTTTATTCGCTAAATTTTCAAATTCTTTGGTAAATTTTTCCTGCAATTCCTCTACTTCTTGTTTTTGTTCTTTATTGCGTTGCCAAAGATTTTCAAAATCGGCTTCTTTTTTGGTGAGTTGTAAGGATAAGGAATCTTTTTTACGACGAATTTCTTCTTTTTCTTTTCTTTCCAATTCTAAATTTTTGGTAAATTGATTCTGCTCTTCTTGAAAACGAATTTTCAGTTGGTCAATTTGGGATAATAATCCATTAATTCGTTCTTCTAATCCTGATTTTTCAGATTTGGATTGAGCGGTAAACAATAGTTTTCCTATATAAATTCCGATAGCTAAAGCAAGAATAAATACGACGGTAAAAATAATAATGTCTGACATTTGGCGATGATTTTTGAAAAGTAAAAATACACAAAAGTAAAGTACTTTCACAAAATCTTACTGGAATAAAATTAGTTCACCATTTTCAGAAGAGCTAAAATAAAAAAAGTAAAAACCAAAATCAAATGCACAATCAACCATACTTTTTGCCAAGTTGGTCTTTCATTAAAAGGTTGTTTTTGGTCAAATGGATCAAATGCTAATGCAATTCCTAACATCATTCCGGCATCACCAAAGTTTTGAGAAAAAATAGCGTAATACAATCCGAACAAAACAAAACCGCCGTATAAAAATCTGTAAAATTTAGCATCCATACTCTACTCATTTTAAGTTTGTTAATAAGTAGAGTTTCAATTTATTTTGTTACTTGAACGAATGTAAAGAAATGGTTAAATCTCAAATGATAACAAATTTCCCTATGGTTGCATCAAATTGAATATGTTCATTATTAAATAGCGAAGAAAAAACACCTTTAGAAATTAAATTACACGGTTGATCTTGTATGATGGTTTTTCCATTCATCACAATCATTTCATCACTCAATTGAATGGCTAAATCTATATCGTGAGTAGAAAATAAAATGCATTTTTGTGTTTCGGTGGTTAATTTTTTTAAGAGCTTAAATAGTGAAACTTTGTGCAATAAATCCAAATGCGTTGTAGGTTCGTCTAAAACAATCAACGGTGTGTCTTGTGCTAATGCTCTGGCTATTAAAACTTTTTGCAACTGACCGTCACTGATTTCATTATGTTTTTGATGGATTAAATGATAAATTTCGGTTAATGCAATGGCTTTGTCAATTTGGATTTTATCTTCGTCTGTCAATTTTCCCAGCCAATTGGTGTAGGGCTGTCTTCCCAAAGCAATTAATTCATAAACGGTCAAATTGCTTGGTGGTAATTTTTCGGTTAACACCACACTGATTTGTTGAGCCAAATCTAAGGACTCAAAAGATTCGATTGATTTTTCATTTAGCGAAACCGTTCCTGAAAGTGGTTTCTGAATTCCGGTTAGCGTTCGCAATAAAGTTGATTTTCCAATACCGTTGGCTCCTACCAAACCAATTAATTTTCCGGGTTCTAATTGAATAGTAACGTCTGAAGCAATTATTTTGGTAGTTGCTTTTGAGTTGTAACCGATGGAGAGGTTTTGGGTTTGGAGGATCATAATTTGAGGTGCTGAGTTGCTGAGATACTGAGTTACTGAGTTTTTTTTAAATCATTAAATTCCGTTTTCTGACTAAAAGCCAAACCACAACCGGAGCTCCAACCATAGAAGTAATGGCATTGATAGGTAACGTATAATCACTTCCGGGAAGTTGGGCGATGCAATCGCAAACCAACATCAAAATGGCTCCGATTAGCAAGGTACTCCAAAATAATATAAAATGATTACTGGTTTGAAAAAGCAATTTAGCCAAATGCGGAACAGCCAATCCGACAAAAGCAATGGGTCCGGCAAAAGCAGTGATGCTTCCGGCTAAAATACTGGTGGCAAATATGATAATTAATCGCGTTTTTTTGAAATTTAGTCCGAGACTTTTGGCATAATTTTCTCCTAGTAACAATGCGTTCAAAGGTTTAATGCCGAAAATACTCAACATTAATCCTAAAACGCAACAAATGGCTAAAATTAAGATGGAACTCCAAGGTAAATTAGCCAAACTTCCCATAGACCAAAAGGTGAATTTTTGCAGTTCTTGAGCGGTGCTAAAATAACTCAACACACTCACAATAGCACTGGTGAAACTTCCAAACATAAGTCCAACAATTAATATTGCCATCGTGTCACGTAATTTTTGGGAAACGACTAAAACCGCCAATAAAACTAAAAAACTTCCCAACGAAGAAGCCAAAACAATTCCGTAATCGGAAACTAAAAAAGAGGGCAAAAATCCGGCTCCCATAATTACAAAAGCAACACCGAGACTTGAACCCGAACTTAATCCGAGTACATAAGGTCCGGCAAGCGGATTTCTAAATAAGGTTTGCATTAACAAACCCGAAATCGATAAACCCATTCCCACTAAAATGGCTGTGATGGCTTTTGGTAAGCGGAAATTCCACAGTATGATTTCCCAAGAAGTTTTGATTTCGTTACCAAGGATGGAATTAAAAATTTCGCTTGTTGGAATAGAAACGGAACCTAAACTTAAATTAAGCAAAAACGTTCCGATTAAAGCGAAAGATAAAAAAAGGAATAGTATTTTATTTTTTTGAGTTGGCAATTTTTTGAACCGTTAATAGGATGATGTTGAGAAATTAAAAACTAAATAATCAATATTTTTGAATCAAAACTTCGGTTGGAATTCGGAGTTTTTCGCTAAGACTCCTCACCATTTCTATCGTTAATTTTCGTTTTTTATTTAAAATTTCACTCACTCGGCTATTGAAACCAACAGCTTCCGCTAAATCTTTTTGTTTCATACCAAGTTGATCCATTCTAAATTTTATGGCTTCAATAGGATCCGGCATTTCTATTGGGAAATGTTTTGATTCATATTTTTCAATTAAAATAGACAGAATTTCAAGCTCATCACCTTCTTTTGAATTAGGTTTTGCATCAAAAATTTCCTCTAATCGCTCTAAAGCGAATTGATAATCTTGTTCTGTTTTTACAGGTTTTATGTTCATCTTAAATGTTTTTTGCATCAATTTTATCATATTCGGCATGTGTTCCAACAAATCGAATCCAAGCCATTTGATAATGAAGATTAAATTTCACAATTACTCTATATTTATTTCCTTTAATATTGAAAACTACACGATTGTCAACCAATATACTTGCATTGGGATACTCATTTTTAAGTTCATTATAGTTTTCCCAATTGGCATTTTCAACCTCTTGAAACCATGTTTTTAAAGCTTGTTCTGCATCAGCATGATTTTCCCAAAATGATCGTAATGTTTTTCTCGATATTATCCTCATGGCTTACAAAATTACATAATTTTTACCAAAATGGTAACTTTTTTTATTTCAATTTCTCGAAAAAGTACAATTCATAATCCTTCATTACATCCGGATGCAGAATTTTGATTAAATCTTTTAATACTAAATCCGGGCGGTTAGAGGCTAA
The DNA here is from genome assembly GCF_000425465.1 of Flavobacterium filum DSM 17961. Lineage (GTDB taxonomy): Bacteria > Bacteroidota > Bacteroidia > Flavobacteriales > Flavobacteriaceae > Flavobacterium > Flavobacterium filum. Next base: position 75,882 of record NZ_AUDM01000010.1, read on the forward strand.
TTCGTAGTAAATAATTCCGCCGGTTTTTCCCTTTTTGGAACTGAACGAATAGACATTTTTGTTTTGAACGGCTTTAAAATGTTTGTAGTTGGGATTGGCTTTTTCGAGTTGTTCAAAGGAAGTGAATTGCCCGGGACCAATCCAAAAATCGGCATTTTGAGCGGTTTCAAAAACAGTTTCAAAGGAAAGAGATAAACTTCCGGTTCCTTCGGTAGCTGCCCAAAGATAATTCCCACCGGCATTATCTAGAAATTGTGCTGCCCAACTTTTCCCTTGTGGCAAATACCACTGGTCTTGGTAAACTGAACCACTGAAAATGGTTGGCTTATTGGAAACATTCTGCACTAATTCTTTGGCTTGAATATAATCTTTTTCGATGGTTTTGAATACTTGATCTGCTTTTTCTTCAAGTCCGAATAAAGCTCCAAACAATTGAATCCATTCGGCACGACCAAGCGGATGCTGCTCTGTCCAATCGCCATTGTAAAGAATTTTTAGTCCGTTTTGTTGTAAATTGTCATAGGTTTTCTTTTCGCCATCTACGCCAAAACCGATAATAACATCAGGTTGCATATCGAGTAAAACTTCGGTGTTTAAACTTTGATTGGTGCCGATTTCACGGATTTTTCCGGTTTCGATTAAGGTTCTCGTTTTTTCGGAAGAAATATAATCAGTGTTGGGAAAAGCAATCAACTTGTCTTCAACTCCTAATAATTCTAATGCCGGAATGTGTGTAGTTGAAGTCACTACAATGGATTGTATAGGAACTTGAATTGAAGCATATTTTTGTAAACTATCCGGAATGATAGCATTTTCTTTATATAAAACATAAGTATAATTTTTATCGGATGTTGGCCACGGATTGGAAACAGTTACGATGGAAAAATCGTCCTGCTTTTGAATGGAAAGTCCGCTGGCGTAACGAATGTAATTTTCTTGAGATTGGATTTCTTTTTTGTTTTTCTCTTTTTGCTGACAAGAAATAAAGAAGAAAGAAATGAGTAAAAGTAAAATGTATTTTTTCATTGACTGCTTTTTTGCAAAGGTAACGGTTTGTAACAAATGTTATCGTGGGAAAAAAATTGACTATTTACTTTTACAGAAAAAATATAATGCGAGATTCCAATTTATTTATGTATATCGTTGGAGGAATTATTTTGCTTCATTTTGTAGTGGGTTTTATTTGGTTGTGGATGAAGATGAATAAGAAAAATGACGAATCTTAAGTCAAATTTTCTTTGAAGCACGCTCTCCTAGCCCGGATTGTAACGGAAAGCTTTTTTTGAAAAAGCAAATTAGTTTTGTTGGTTTGGCAAAGCAACCTTGGGAGCTCTTGCCAAACCTTACAAAACTTTTGCTTTGAAAAAAAACTTGTAGTGAAAAGCCGGAATAGCTTCTGAAAAAAATTAAGAATTGTTTACTTAAAATGTTTACTTTTGGCAAGTATTTTGGTTGCAACGCCTTTTTTGGGCCGAGCATTAAAAGGGAATCAGGTGAAGATTGGAGATTGTTGATTGGAAATTGTTGATTTTAGAACTGTTCTGAAATCGAAAGTCAAAAATCAAAAATCGTTAATTAAAATCCTGAGCTGTACCCGCAACTGTGAGCTAATTAGCTTGTTGTTATCTTTCATGCCATTGTTCGCCTAGGCGAATGAGAAGGCCAACAACAAGACGCAAGCCAGGAGACCTGCCAAGTGCTTAACAATTATCGAACCTTCGGGAAGAAAGGTTTTGGATGAGTATGACTTGGAAATTTCTCTTTTGTGGCTTGGCTTTGTTGCTGTTTCAATTTGTTTTGGGACAGAACGACTCGATTGTGCGTTTGCAGGAAGTGGTGGTTTCTGACTCGAAATTGCGAAAGTTTTCAGATGCTCAACAAGTTGTGTTTTTGAACGACAGTATTTTATTGAAAAACAACGGCTCGTTCACCAATTTGCTTCTTCTTCACTCGACTATTTATTTTAAAGAAAATGGTGCCGGAATGGTTGCTTCGCCCTCGTTTAGAGGAACTACGGCTCAGCAAACTGCGGTGATTTGGAATGGTATCAATATTAATTCGCAACTCAACGGCCAGACTGATTTTAATACGATCAATGCCACCGATTTTAATTCGATTGGCATTCGTTCCGGTGGTGGTAGCGTTTTGTATGGTAGCGGAGCAGTTGGCGGAAGTATTCATTTGAACAATTTGTTGATGTTTAACACTGAAATTGAACATGAATTTAGATCGAATTATGGTAGTTTTAATACGCTTGGTCTAAATTATAATGTGAAAGGCGGTTCGGAAAAATGGGCTTTTCAAGTTGGTATTACGAGAAATAGTTCTGATAATGATTATGAGTACATAGGTAGAAATAGGAAAAATGAAAACGGTGAATATTATAATCAAAGTCTGAATTTTTCTGCCGGATATAAAATCAATGAAAATAATTTTTTAAAGTTTTATAGTCTTTTGTTTGACGGCGAAAGGCATTTTTCGGGCACAATCACGGTGACTTCTAAAAACAAATACCAAGATTTTACTACGAGAAACATGCTGGAATGGGTAAGTTTCAGAAACAAATTTACTTCTAAACTGAAGTTGGCCTATTTGACTGAAGAATACAACTATTTTGAAAACAAAGACAATCCGTTTTTTACTTTCGGAAAAGTAAATACGCTCTTGGGGCGATATGATTTAAGCATTAAAGTTTCGGAAAAAATTGATCTTAATTCTGTTTTTGACATTAGTCAGAATCAAGGTGAAGGATCAGATATTGAATCGAAAAAAAGAACAATTGGAAGCGGTAGTCTTGTTTGGAAACATCAATTATCGGAGAAATGGAATTATGAATTAGGTATTCGGAATGAGATTTCGGATCGTTATGAAAGTCCACTTCTGTTTTCTGCAGGAACAAGATTGAATTTGAATGATTTTTATACTATAAAATTTAATGCTTCTAAAAACTATCGAATCCCCACTTTCAATGATTTGTATTGGCAAGGAAGCGGAAATGCTGAATTGAAACCGGAACACGCTTTGCAAGCAGAAATTGGGCAAGAATTCAACTACAAAAACACAAAACTTACTGTAACAGGATATTACGTCAAACTTCGCGATATGTTGCGATGGATTCCGAATTCATCCGGACTTTGGCAACCGCAAAACACGGACAAAGTGACCGTGTACGGTTTAGAAACGTTGTTAGAAAATAAATTGACTTTTGGCAATCATCATTTTTCTTTGAACGCTTCGTATGCTTATACTATTTCGGAACGAGATGATTTAAAAAAACAGTTGATTTATGTTCCTATTCACAAAGCAAATGGTTCATTGGCTTATTCTTATCAAAAAATAACAGCTTATTTTCAAACGTTGTTTAATGGTGAAGTGTTTACTTCTTCTGATAATTTCTATAGTTTGGATTCCTATCATTTTTCAACTATTGGAGTCGATTATGATTTTGGGAAGAAAAACACCTATCGACTAGGTTTTCAGGTATTAAATCTCGAAAACACAAACTATCAAAACGTTGCTTCTCGCCCGATGCCGGGAAGACATTTTCAAGTGTATCTAACTTTAAATCTTAAATAAATGAATTTTAAAAAACTTTCCATTTTAGCTATTGCTGCAGGTCTATTCATTACATCTTGTAGCGATGATGATCAAAAAGAAAAATCATTAGGCGATTATGATAATGGCCTTTTAATTTTAAATCAAGGAAATTTTGGTGGTGGAAACAGCTCTATTTCCTTCTGGTCAGATGATTTACTAACATTTCAACTAAATGCCTTTTCAGCAGTTAATCCTAGTATTGAATTAGGAGATACCGGTCAAGATATAGGATTTCTAAATGAAAAAGCATTTGTGGTTATGAATAATTCTAATAGTATTCAAGTTATAAATCGTTATACGCTTCAACATATAACAACTATTTCTTCCGGATTAAGTAATCCGAGAAATATTACATTTTCAAATGGAAAAGGTTACGTAACTAACTGGGGAAGCGGAATGAATCCGAATGATGACTATATAGCTGTTATTAATTTAACCAACTATACTGTTATTTCAAGCATTCCTGTTGTTGAAGGACCCGAAAAAATTATCGAGCATAATGATAATTTATATGTAGCACATCAAGGTGGATTTGGATTTGGCGAAACCATTTCAGTAATCAATACAACAAACAATACTGTTTCAAACACTATAAATGTTGGATACGTACCAAACTCAATGTTCATATCTAATAATACTCTTTATGTATTGTCAGGAGGTTTACCATCATGGTCTGGTAATGAATCTGGTGGTAAGTTATCAAAGATTAATTTATCTACAAATAATGTTGCGAGTAGTCTTGATTTTGGTTCAACTCAACATCCTTCCAACTTAGTTGAAGAAGATGGTCAACTTTATTATACGATTGATTCTGATGTTTATAAAGCATCAATTACAACAACAAGTTTACCTACTACTCCAATTTTCAGCACAACAGCACAAGGAGTTTATGGTGTTTATAGTTTTACTGTAGAAGACAATAAAATTTATGTTGGAGATGCTGTTGATTATAATTCTAACGGAAAAATTTATATTTATTCTTTAAACGGTAGTTTAATAGATCAACAAACAGTTGGAGTAATTCCGGCAGGATTTTACTTTAATGACTAGTTTGTAGAATTACTCCAAAAAAAGGATGTTCGTTTTGAACATCCTTTTTTTTATTGCAAAATTTGAAACAATCCTTGCGGAACATCATTTAAATACATTTCATTTCCATAAGGCAGCATTGATTTTCTATCTTTGAAATACAATTTTCCGTCTTCTGTATAAGTTGCTCTTGGACGACCAAATTCTAAAATATAATTTATGGTAGTATTTAATAGTGGTTCATTAACATCTCCAAGTGTTCCCAAATTTGCTATATTCTCATCTTGCGGAACATTTGGACTCAATCCGTTTACATAATCACCTTCTCCTAATTTATTAGCAATTCTTAACACAATTGGTTGCATGGCATAACGATGATTATTATTTCTGTTAGATTTTCCAAAAGTTGGGGAATCATAAAGTGTTATTGATCCTACATTTTTACCCTCCGTTTTGGTTCCGATTTGAACTACCGAAATATGTGGCTTCAAACCATTAATAATCAACTCGCTTGCAGATGCAGTGCTTGGTGAAGTAATAATATAAATTTTATTCAAATTAAGGTTGTTGATTAAATTTCCATTCGAAATAACATTGGTAAAACGATTAACCAATGAACTTGGATCGTTTTGATTTAAGTAATCTTCCACCTTTTGATTCCATTGTTGACGGGCAAAAACATCATTATTGAATTGACCCGTGATCATACTGGCCAATCGAGTTGCCGTATCAACTGAACCACCGGAATTATATCTCAAATCTAAAATTAAATGTGTTATTCCTTGATTTTTTAATTGCCCAATTGCTTGATTGAGTTGATTTTCAAATGAGGTAAAAAAACCATTGTAAATCAAGTAACCAATTTTTTTATCACCATAATCATAAACATTCGTCAAATAAACCGGATTTTCGGCATAATCTGTTTTTGTTAAACTAACAGATTGACCATTTGGTGAAATATTTCCACCATTAAAATCAGCTAAATTTAAGGTGTAAGTATCATTTGACAACAATGAATTATAATTATCAACCGTTAAAGGCGTTCCGTTAACCGCATAAAAAATATCACCTCTTTGAATCGGTTTTGAGGAAGCATCTGAGCTAGGTAAAATATATCGAACCCAACCATAAATTTCATTTGAACCTGGAGTTATTCTTTTTAGACCATAATCTACTCCATTACTTTTGGAAGTACCTGTTAAAATTCCTTCGAGCACACGATAATCACTAAAAATAACGCTGTAACGATCAGTAGAACGTTCCACAAGCAAATCTTCAAATAATGCTTCGGGAGATGCAAATGTTTCATTGAAAGCATTCAAATCTCGCTGAGTAGCAAAACGGTCATCGGCCAAATTTGGTTCTTGTCCTTGCCAAAAGTAATAGAGGTTTAAACCTTTCCAAATAAAATCTTTAATTTCTAAAGAACTTGGTGCCGGTTTATCATCAATGTCATCACAAGAAAGAAAAACAAGTGAAAAAACAAAGAATGATAAAACAATTTTTAATGTATTCTTCATAGCAGTTTTTTATTTTAAGAACGTAAATTTAATAACTTTAGTTTTATTTTCAATTTCTTTGTAACAAAAATTAGTTTGATTCGTCTTGACTATATAACCAACCAATAACCAATTGATATGAACCAAAATGAGTTCATTTTGATGATTAATCCTTTTAAGGATAAACTTTTCAGATTAGCCAAACGATTATTGGTCAGTCATGAAGAGGCTCAAGATGCTACTCAAGAAGTATTAGTAAAACTTTGGGACAAAAAAAATGGTTTAGAAAAGTATTCCAGTATTGAAGCTTTTGCGATGACGATGACTAAAAATTATTGCTTGGATCAGCTAAAATCAAAAAGAGCTAATCATCTGAAAATTGTACATTCCAATTATGTTGCTAAAGAGGCAACGTTGGACCAAGCAACTGAAGACAATGATAGCTGGAATTGGGTAGAAAAAATGATAAACGAATTACCTGATCAACAGAAGTTAATTATTCAAATGCGTGATATTGAACAATATGAGTTTGAAGAAATTGCCAAAATATTGGATATGAACGAAACAGCTGTTCGCGTTAATTTATCAAGAGCCCGAAAAATGATTAGAGAAAAAATGAATAAAACCCATGCATATGGAATTAGCTAAAATAGAACAATTAGTAGAAAAGTATTTTGATGGCGAAACCACTTTAGCAGAAGAAAACGAATTAAGAACGTATTTTTCTTCTCCAAGAGTAGCACCACATTTGGAACACTATCAATCACTATTTCAGTTTTTTGTAAAAGAAAAAGAAGCTCAATTTTCACCTTCGATTTTGCAAAAAACGAAAAATAAAAAACCAATGATTGGTTTAGGACTTGCAGCCAGCATGGTGTTATTTGCCGGTTTACTTACGTTCTTACATTTTAACGGTAAAGCTCAAAATGAATCCGTTTCAACTGCTGATTTAGGTCAATTTGAATCACCGGAAGAAGCATTTGAAGAAACACAAAAAGCTTTAGCACTTTTATCATCTAATGTAAATGTTGGCATGAAAAGTGTTAACTATATAAATGAATATCAAAACTCAAAAAAATTAATCTTTAAAAAATAAAATCATGTCTAAAATTATAACCTATTTGTTAGTTTTCGTAACATTATTAATTTCTCAAATCATGTCAAGTCAGTCCATTTTTGACAAATTTGACGGACCGGATGATGTAAAAACCATCATTGTCAACAAAAAAATGTTTGAAATGATGAGTAAAGTAAAAGCAAACGACAAGGAAACACAACAATATGTAAGTTTGCTTAAAAAATTAGAAAATTTAAAAGTATTTATCACTTCAAGTCCGAAACAAATTGCAGAAATGCGTTCAACGGCAGATAAATATCTAAAAACATCCGGAATGGATGAATTGATGAGAATTTCTGATGGCGGAAAAAATGTAAAAATTTACATGCGTTCCGGTGCCACTGAAAACTCAGTGAAAGAATTATTTATGTTCATTGAAGGAAATGCTAAAGACAATGAAACCGTCTTGTTTTCATTAACCGGTAATTTTAATTTGGATGAAATTTCAGCCTTAACGGAACAAATGAATTTACCTGGAGGTGACGATTTGAAAAAAGCCTCAAAAGGAAAAAAATAAAACTAAATGTTTTTAAAATAAACTTTGTCAAAAGCCAATTTTGGCAAAGTTTTCTTATTTTTATACAAAATAATTTACGCTAACATCCATGAAACAAATTACATTCCTTTTCTTCCAATTTTTATTTATAACCTCTTTTGGACAAACTGTTTTTGAAGGGAAAATTATCGATAAAAACACAAAAGAAAGTATTCCTTTTGCCAACATTTTTGTACAAAATTCTACCCAAGGAGTGATTTCAAATGAAGACGGTATATTTAAGTTTTACATTCCAAACGGAGTAGAAAAAATTGAAGTTAGTCACATCGGTTACAAAAGCCAAATTTTTGATGTAAAACTAATCCAAAAAGAAAGTATAACTATTTTTCTTGAAGCAGACGAAATGGCATTAGAAGAAGTTATCGTGACCAATAAACCGATTAATCAAATCTTAGCCGGAATTCTATCGAATTCTAAAAATCAATTGGATAAAAGTATCAAATTAGAAACGTATTATCGTGAATTTGTAAAAATCAATAACAAGTATTCAAAATTTTCTGACGGAATGATTGATTTTTATGTTCAACCTAAACGAAAAGAAAAAGTTGAAGCGAAACTAATTGTTAGTCAAAGTAGGGCTTTTCAACTAGCCAGCGTTGATGAGATTGAAAAAAAAGGCAAAGCAGATTTAAGTGAATTAGATTCTTTCTTTGATATACAAAAAGCGGCTAATGGTTTTTTTACCTACGAATATATAGACAGAATTTCATCTGATAAAGCCAATGAAAATTACGAATTTGAATTACGTTCTAAAAAAGACCAGTTTGGAAATGCATTAGAAGTGATTTATATCAAGCCAAGAGCAAATGTTGAAAAATCACTGATGGCTGGTAAAATTACGTATGACCCAATTAATAAAGTTGTTTTAGATATTGATATAAAAATGTCTGATAATCACAAACAATATGTAGAAACCATCAATGCTTTGATTATGAAGTTTGCAATTCATGACATTCAAATCAAGCAAACCTATAAGTACTTAAACGGAAAATATATTCCTAGTTATCGGAAATCTATTCTTGATATTCATATTAAATTTGGCAAACAAATGAATGACCGAATGACGAGTATTAGCGATTTGGTTGTGACAGATTATCATGATAACGTTTCCATTTTGCCTGAAAAAAATTCATTTTTTAAATCCCGAAGTTTATATGATAACGGTATGAATTTTACTGAAAAGTTTTGGGAAACAAACAATACGTTTCCTTTATCAGAAAAAGAAGAAAGAATATTACAATTTTTAAAAGAAAACTAACATGAAAAAAATATTGATTTTACTCATTATTGTCAGTGTTTGGTCTTGCCAAAACGAACCAACCTTACAAAAATATTTTGTAGAAAAAACAGAATCAACTGATTTCATCACGGTTGATGTCTCACCTAGCATATTAAACATTCAACCGGATGCATTAACCATTGAACAACAAAATGCTTTGAAAACATTTAAAAAAATGAATGTACTAGCTTTCAAAATGAATGAAAAAAATAAAGCATCTTTTGACGGTGAACGCATGGAAGTGACAGAAATTTTGAAAAATGAAAAATACCAACAATTAATGAAATTTGGTTCCGGAAAAGATGGTGCTGCTGTTTATTTTGTTGGAAAAGATGATGCTATTGAAGAATTTGTATTGTATGGCAGCCAAGCTGAAAATGGTTTTGCCGTAGTTCGAATTTTAGGTGATAAAATGAATCCTGAAAATTTTATGACTTTGTTGGAAGCCTTAAAAAAATCAGACATCGATATGGATCAACTCAAACCTCTGGAAGGAATTTTTAAATAGGAAATTGATAAAAACAAAAAATCCCGATTGCTCGGGATTTTTTTATGATTTGTAACGTAAACTTATTTAGCTCTGTTAGCATATTTGTTTTTGAACTTGTCAATACGACCTGCAGTATCAATAAGTTTCGATTTACCTGTGTAAAAAGGGTGTGATGTTCTGGAAATCTCCATTTTAAACACCGGATATTCAACTCCTTCGTGTACAATTGTTTCTTTAGTCTCTACTGTTGATTTAGTAATAAAAACATCTTCATTTGACATGTCTTTGAAAGCTACTAATCTGTAATTTTCTGGGTGAATTCCTTTTTTCATTTTGTGTAAATCTTTTTCTATTAATGGTTGTGCTACATTTTGCGGCTTTTCACTTTGAAAAGGTATAAACTTCACACAACTTTTTGTTTATACTAATTTTGAGGTGCAAATTTACACTATTTTTTGAATATACAAACCTTCCAATTGACTTTTTTTGTAACAATTCACATTTCTATATCATTATAAATTACGACCATTAATTACTATATTTGTATTTTAAAACTAAAAGTATGGAAAACAGTATCAAAAAGATCGGTTTAACAAATGGTGTAATTTTAGGTGTAATCTTAATTCTCATCACCACTACAATGTATGTAGTTGATTTATCATTGTTTACAAATTGGTGGGTTGGAATTATAAATTTCTTAATCATCATAGGATTAGCTATTTACAGTTCAATAACTTCCAAAAGATTTTTAAATGGAATCATGAGTTACAAAGAAGCATTCATAAGCTTCATTCTCCCTATCATCGTTGGAATTGGGCTTTTTGTATTATTTAACATTCTACTTTTTAATGTAGTTGATCCCGGAGCAAAAGATACATTAACCGATAATGTTATTTCCATGACAAAAGAAATGATGGTTAAATTTAAAGTACCCGCTTCAGAAATCAATAAAGCCATTGAAGAGATTGAAAAAACGGATAATTTTGGTCCATTTGCTCAATTTAAATCTTATTTTTTCCAAATTGCTTTTTATGCGGTTTTAGGATTATTGGTTGCACTTATTTTTAAAACCCCATCCCACAAAGAGTAAATGAATATTTCAATCGTTATTCCATTATTAAACGAGGATGAATCCTTAAAGGAATTACATGAATGGATTTTAAAAATCATGAATGAAAATAACTTTAGTTATGAAGTAATTTTTATTGATGATGGTAGCACCGATCAATCTTGGCATGTAATCGAACAACTTACGCAACAAAACCCGAATGTAAAAGCCATCCGCTTTTTGAAAAACTTTGGAAAATCGCAAGCTCTTCATGCCGGATTTGCCAAAGCTCAAGGTGATGTTGTCATTACTATGGATGCCGACTTGCAAGACAACCCTGAAGAAATTCCGGAATTGTATAATATGATTATGCAAGAGAATTTCGATTTGGTTTCCGGTTGGAAAAAGAAACGTTATGATGCGGTTGTTTCAAAAAATCTACCTTCAAAACTATTCAATTGGGCAGCCAGAAAGACTTCCGGTGTGCAATTGAATGATTTTAATTGCGGCTTAAAAGCCTATAAAAATTTGGTCATCAAAAACATCGAAGTATCAGGCGAAATGCACCGCTATATACCGGTTTTGGCTAAAAATGCCGGTTTTTCAAAAATTGGTGAAAAAGTGGTGAAACACCAAGCTCGAAAATATGGCGAAACTAAATTTGGTATGGAACGCTTTATCAACGGTTTTTTAGATTTAATCACCATTTGGTTTTTGTCTCGCTTTGGAAAACGACCCATGCATCTTTTTGGAGCTTGGGGTGTAGTCATGTTTATGATAGGATTTTCTACCGCCGGTTACATTGGTATCTCAAAATTATACCGATTGTACAACGACTTACCTTATGATTTGGTAACCAATAGTCCGTATTTTTATATTTCCTTAACCACTATGATTATTGGAACACAATTATTCTTAGCCGGATTTTTAGGAGAACTAATTTTACGCAGTAAAAATGCAAGTGAAAATTATAAAATAGCAAGCGAATTAAATCTGAAATAAAAATATATGCCATTACAAAAAATTAATAAACGCCAAAATCATGAAAGCAGAAATTATTCAACAACAAATTATTGAAATTAGAGGTCAAAAAGTAATGCTCGATTTTCATTTAGCTAACTTATATGAAATCGAAACAAAAGTTCTTAAACAAGCCGTTAAAAGAAACATAAATCGTTTTCCAACTGACTTCATGTTTGAACTCAATAAAGAGGAGTTCGAAAGTTTGAGGTCACAATTTGTGACCTCAAAAAGAGGTGGTTTACGTTACATGCCTTTTGCCTTTACTGAACAAGGAGTGGCCATGCTTTCAAGTGTGTTAAACTCTGATAAAGCCATTGCAATCAATATCGCTATCATGCGAACATTTGTATCGATTAGGCATTTTAGCTTGCTATACAAAGAATTGAATGACAAAATAACAGAAATAGAAAAACAGTTTCCGGACATTTATAAAATTTTGAATTTTTTAATGGACAAAGAAAGTAAACCCGGAAACTTAGAACGAAACAAAATAGGATACAAAAAATAAGCATATGCATATCTCTGAAAACATATTAAGCAAAGTAAACGAGTGGCTAACACCAACTTTTGACAATGCGACTCAAGAAGAAATCAAAAACATGATGACTTCTTCACCCAAAGAATTAGAGGAAAGTTTCTATAAAAACTTAGAATTCGGAACGGGTGGAATGCGAGGAATCATGGGCGTTGGTTCTAATCGCATCAATAAATATACGTTGGGAAAAAACACTCAAGGTCTTTCCGATTACTTGAAAAAAGCTTTTCCAAACGAACAATTAAAAGTGGTGATCGCTTATGATTGTCGTCATAATAGTAATACTTTAGCCAAGGTAGTTGCCAATGTTTTTTCCGCTAACGGAATCAAAGTTTACCTTTTTGAAGAATTACGTCCAACTCCGGAATTATCATTTGCTTTAAAATATTTAAACTGCCATGCCGGTATTGTTTTGACCGCGTCTCATAATCCACCGGAATACAATGGATATAAAGTATATTGGCAAGATGGAGGGCAATTAGTACCGCCACAAGATGAAGAAATCATTCAGGTAATCGAAGATTTGGCGTATGACGAAATTAAATTTGAAGCCAACGAAAACCTAATTGAATATATTGGAGCAGAAGTTGATGAAGCTTTTTTCAACTCAACGATTGAAAATGCCAGTTTCAATACACCGGCTACTGCTAAAGAAAACCTCAAAATAGTTTACACTTCTTTACACGGAACTTCTATAAAAGCCATTCCGGCCGTATTAGCCAAAGCAGGCTATACCGATGTAAACATAGTAAAAGAGCAAGAAGTGCCGGATGGAAATTTTCCAACGGTAAAATCGCCCAACCCTGAAGAGCCGGAAGCTTTGACTATGGCTTTAGCTTTAGCAGAAAAAACTAGTGCCGATATTGTAATAGGCACTGACCCTGATTCTGACCGTTTGGGAGTAGCAGTTCATGATACCGAAGGGAAAATGATTTTACTCAACGGAAACCAAACCATGGTTATCATGACTGCTTTCTTGTTAGAACAGTGGAAACGTGAAGGAAGATTCAAAGGTAATGAATTCATTGGCTCAACCATCGTATCTACACCCATGATGTTGGAATTAGCTGCCGCCTATGGTGTGGAATGCAAAGTAGGACTTACCGGATTCAAATGGATTGCTAAATTCATCAAAGACTTTCCTAATCAAAAATTTGTGGGCGGTGGAGAAGAAAGTTTTGGGTTTATGGTTGGCGATGCCGTTCGCGATAAAGATGCCGTAGCGGCTACCCTACTCGTTTGCGAAATTGCCGCACAAGCCAAAGCCGCCGGAAGTTCATTGTACAAAGAACTGTTGAACTTATATATAGATCACGGTTTTTATAAAGAATATTTGATTTCTTTGACTAAAAAAGGAATTGAAGGGGCCAACGAAATCAAACAAATGATGATTGATCTTCGCGAAAATCCATTAAAGGAAATCAATGGGCAACGTGTGGTTTGTGTAGAGGATTATCAAAATTCAACAGCAAAGAACCTCATCACAGAAGAAGTAGAACCTATTCACATTCCGAAATCTAACGTATTAATATATTATTTAGAAGACGGCACCAAAATTTGTGCTCGACCAAGTGGAACCGAACCTAAAATCAAATTTTATTTTAGTGTAAATGAACCACTAGACTCCTTAGATAATTTCAAAAAAGTAGAAGCCGATTTAGATCAAAAAATTAAAAACATCGTTGCAGAGATGCACCTCAACTAATGGATGAAAATTTAAAGAAAATATTTCCGTTTTTAAAACCCTACAAAACCAATGTGGTGTGGAATATTGTATTCAATATATTGTATGCCTTATTCAGCACTCTCTCTTTTATAGCACTTATTCCCATGTTGGATGTGTTGTTTAAAGATGCCGAAAAGATTGAAACCAAACCGGTTTACACGTCAATATGGAAAATTGGTGATTTCGGAAAAGACTACTTGTATTTTTACATCACCAAACTTTCCGAAGAAAACGGCCCACAATATGCTTTGTTATTGGTAGTGACCATCATCATTATTACCTTTTTATTAAAAAACCTATTCAATTACCTGGCTTTAAATCATTTATTGTTGTTGAAAAATGGCGTTTTGAAAGACATTCGAAACAAAATGTTTGATAAAATCATTGATTTACCGGTTTCTTACTATTCCGAAAAGCGAAAAGGTGATGTGATGGCTCGCATGTTAAACGATGTAAATGAGGTAAAAAACTCCTTTTTCTCCATTTTAGAATTGGTAGTAAAAGAACCTATGACTATCATTTTCACTATTGGAGCAATGTTAGCAATTAGTTTTAAACTGACTTTATTTGTTTTTATTTTTATTCCAATTTCCGGATTTATCATTTCTAAAATTGGAAAAAGCTTAAAAGCCAAATCTAAAAAAGCACAAGATGAAAACGGTTATTTAATTTCAATTGTAGAAGAAACCTTGGGTGGTTTAAAAGTGGTTAAAAGTTATAATGCAGAAAATACGTTTACCAAAAAATTCAACGATTCTATTTTCAGATTGTATCGATTAACCAATAGTATTGGTAGAAAAAACAACCTTTCTTCACCTATGAGTGAATTTTTAGGAATTGTAGTCATCGCTATTTTGCTTTGGTATGGAGGAAATATGGTTTTGGTAGAAAAATTTGCAAATGGCTCTCCTTTATTGGAAGGCTCTAAATTTTTAGCCTATATGGGATTGGCCTATAATATTCTCACACCGGCCAAAGCCATTTCAAAAGCATCCTACCAAGTAAAGACGGGATTGGCTGCAGCCGAAAGAGTTTTTGATGTTTTAGAAGTGAAAAATGAAATTGTGGATAAAGAAAATGCTCTATACAAAAAAGAGTTTAAAACATCTATTTCCATTCAAAATATCAACTTTAGCTATGAAGAAGATGCCGTTTTGAAAAACTTTTCATTAGAAATACCAAAAGGAAAAACGGTAGCTTTAGTTGGTCAATCCGGTAGTGGTAAAAGTACGATTGCCAATTTATTAACGCGTTTTTACGATGTAAACAAAGGAAGTATCCAAATTGATGGTGTGGATATCAAAGATATTTCCATGAACTCGTTGCGACATTTGATGGGATTGGTTACACAGGATTCGATTTTGTTTAATGATACCATTAAAAATAATATTCTGATAGGAAAACAAAACGCAACCGATGATGAAATCATTGAAGCGTTGAAAATTGCCAATGCGTATGAATTTGTAAAAGATTTACCAAACGGAATTAATACGAATATTGGAGATGCCGGAGGTAAACTTTCAGGCGGTCAAAAACAACGCCTTTCAATAGCTCGTGCTGTTTTGAAAAATCCACCCATTATGATTTTGGATGAAGCCACTTCTGCTTTGGATACCGAAAGTGAAAAATTAGTACAAGTAGCTTTGGAAAACATGATGCAAAACAGAACTTCTATTGTAATTGCTCACCGCCTTTCTACCATTCAAAAAGCCGACGTAATTGTAGTCATGCAAAAAGGAGAAATTGTAGAACAAGGTACACATGACGAATTATTGGCTAAAAATGGGATGTATGCCAAATTGGTAATGATGCAGTCGTTTGAGTAGGTTATAGGTGAATGGTAATGGGTAATGGGTAATGGGTAATTGGAAAACTCTAAATCTGAAAATCGAATAATTTAAGAATCAAAAATGTACATACACAATCCAAACATTATTCTTCCGGATGACCCAAACACCATCGTTTGGAAATATTTGGATTTGTCTAAATTTTTGGATTTGTTGTTGTCTAAAAAATTATTCATGTCGCGGTCCGACAAATTTGAAGACCAATACGAAGGAACGTTTAGCGAACCCACTTATGAAGAAATTCGAAAAATAGCTGAAAACAATCCGAAGTTTTTGGATTATTACAAATCGCATCGCGAAAAAATTGTCATAAGCAGTTGGCACATTAACGAATACGAATCGTTTGCCATGTGGCAAATTTTCACCAAAAACAACGAAGGATTAGCCATTCAATCCACCGTAAAAAGATTACAAGAAGCCTTAAAACCGGAAAGAAATACGGAACAATACATTGGCGAAGTCAATTATATCGACTACAAAAAAGAACACATCCCATTTGATGATACATTTTTCCCTTTTCTATTTAAGCGGAAAAGTTTTCAATACGAAAGAGAAATTCGCATCATTACGGATGTTACGTCCAACAACATTTCCATTAATGATGGTTTAAAAATTGAGGTCGATATTCATCAATTAATAGAACGAATTTACATTCATCCCAAATCTGAGAATTGGTATAAAAATTTAGTTATTCAGTTGATGGAACAACTCGGGTTTAATTTTACAATCGAAAAATCCGATTTGGAAAGTGATATTTTGATTTAATTAAACGGTTTGTATTCGTTTACTTTCCATTCTTTATCTAATAAATCTACAAAGAAATAGAACACCGCATCGTCTTTGTCAAAATCACCGTTTTTATTGGAATCTTGAATGGTTCTAAAATAAAGTCGGTTTTTAAGCTCAAGTACATTCCAATCGATAAGTTCCTGATAATCCGGAGTTAATTTGGTGAAATTTTCACCGGATGACAAACTTAAAAACAATGCTTTAATATCATTTTGGTCTAATTTGCTATCGCGATTGGTATCCATATCTGCAACAGTGTACACCATAATTTGCTTTTTACTTTTTTCGGCAAAAGTAGTAAGATAGGTAGCTGATTGAATGATCATTTGTTTATCCGTCAATGGTTTTGTAGAAGAAGAATCAATATGTTGAAAATATAGATTATCCAAGTATCCGGTAATTTCATATCGATTATAATTGGAAACCGCATAACTAACTCTACTTGTGCTCGAAGAACCATAACTTGCTTTTGATTTAACATCATATACACGCAACTCGCCTACTGGATGAATGATATAAGAAGTCCCATCCATAAAAACAGGTAAATCAGCAACTCTTATTTGGGTTGTATCTTTTTTAGTGATGGCTTCTTTTGTTGCCTCTTCATAGATTACTTTAGGCTGATCTACTTCTTCTTTACAACTAAAGAAAACAAGCATCAAAGCGAGAAACAAATGATTGAAATTAATTTTCATTGTTTTTATACTGATTTATTCAAAGGTATAAAATTTATTGCAATTATAATTTAGCCGTTAACTTTAAATTGAAAACCCGAGTGGTCATATAATTCGGAACGCCATACTGTGTTTTTGTATAAACATCTCTAACCCATGTATTAGTAATGGCATTTTGATTGTTGAACATATTAAAAATCTCAACACCAAAAGATAAATCTTTAAAACGTTTAAGCCAATGTCCGTCTGGTCGAGTGGCATTTTTCTCTGTTAAAACATACAAAAATCCAATATCCGCTCTTCTGTAATCTCTCAATCTGGATTGATATAAATAAGGATCAGCATAGGAAGGTGAACCTCCTGGTAAACCGGTATTATAAACCAAATTCAAATACATTTTCATGCTTGGAATATTGGGCACATAATCTTGAAAAAGTACTCCAAATTTAAGTCGCTGATCAGTTGGTCGTGGAATAAATCCTTTGTTTTGATAATTCTCTTCCGTTTTCATGTAGCCAAAACTAAACCAAGATTCGGTTCCGGGAACAAACTCACCGTTCAATCGCATGTCTAAACCATATACGTACGCTTCTGCTTCATTATCCGCGATATATCGAATTCTCACATTATCTAACGTATATGTATTTACATCCGTTAAACTTTTATAATATAATTCACTAATTAATTTAAACGGTCGATTCCACATTTTAAAACTATAATCATTTCCTAAAACAATATGAGTCGATTGTTGAGCTTTTACATTCGGACGTACTTGACCGTCAAAACCTCTGAGTTCACGATAAAAAGGAGGTTGATGATACAATCCACCGGAAATTCTGAACACCATATCTTTTTGCCACAAAGGTTTAATGGAAAATTGAGCTCTTGGACTAAAAACCATTTGACTTTTTCCATCAACATTATCACCTGAAACTTGCCATTGGTGCATTCGCACACCTGCATTATACCATACTTCACTTGTACCTATATATGATTTTCTACTCCATTGAGCATATCCGGAAAAACGATCGATGGTATTAAAATTAGTCGCTCGAACACTTTGAAATGGAACTAACGGTCCGGTATAAGGATTGTAAGGTTGATCATTTACAGGAAATTCACGAGGCGGATTTAAAGAAAAACCGGCAGAATCAATTACTTCCCACTCTACTATTCGATCACGAATATCTTCTCTTGTATATTTTAATCCCCATTCAACAGTATTTTCTTTTACTTTATGAAAACCTTTAATTTCAGCATTCACAATTAGAGCATCTAAATCATTTCGACCATGGTTCAATTGTGTTCCGATTCCGCGATTAAATTTTACATCACCAAATGTATCCGAACCAATGTTTCCATCTACTTCACCTAAAAAATAAGCCGCAAAAATATCAAAGTATTCCTGTTCTTGCGTATGATAAACAGAACTGATAAACTTGAACGTATTGTTTTCATTATAATCAAAAGAAGCTTTGAATGCACCAAATAACGTTTGATATCTATCTTTTTCCTGTCCGTCATAAAAAATTTGTAAGGCAATTGGTTCGTCAATGGTTCCAAAATTGGTTTGACGAGTCAACGGTTCAAAATTGTATTTATTTTGAGACGCATTTCCTAAAAATCCAAATTGCCATTTTTTGTTGGGTGTAAACGTAAGATAGGTTTGCACATCCATAAAAGTTGGGCGGAAATTACTACTCGTTTCCTGACTATTTACTAACAAACTGTTATCTCGGTAACGAATACCGGTTACGTTAGCCCATTTTTGATTTTTACTTACACCTTCAAGCGTTAAACTTCCACCCAAGAAACTCGCCTCAAAAGCAGCAGCATATCGCGTTGGAATCCGATACGTAATGTCTAATACAGAAGACATTTTATCCCCGTATTTTGCTTGAAAACCACCGGCAGAAAAATCAACATTCTGCACCATATCTGTATTAGTGAAGCTTAACCCTTCTTGCTGACCCGAGCGAATTAAAAACGGACGATAAATTTCAATTTCATTCACATAAACCAAATTTTCATCAAAATTACCACCACGAACAGAATATTGGGTACTCAATTCATTATTGGAATTTACTCCGGGTAGTAATTTCAAAATATTTTCAACACCGGCATTCGTTCCGGGAATTTTACGAATAACAGCCGGTTCAATAGTTGTAATACCTTCTACTCTTTTTCTATTTCCGGCAGTCACGATTACTTCCCCTAATAATTCTTCCGAATCGCTCATTTGAAAATTATGCTCATAATCCTCATTTGGTTTTAATTCAATTTTTAAAGTGGCTGTTTTTAACGTAACATGTGAAAAAACAAGTGTAATTTTTTGGTTAGCTGGAATAGTTAATACGTAAAAACCATTGTTATTGGTGGTTGTTCCTTTATCTTGATAGTTGATATTTACTCCTTCAACCGGATTATTATTTTTATCTAAAATAATTCCTTTTATACGGGCAGTTTGGGCATTTGCAAAAAAAACGAGGCAAAAAAACACCCAAGTAAAAAAATGTGACTTTGTTTTCAAAAGAAATAATTAAGGTTTTTGACTTCTATAAAAATGTGTTTCAAATATAGTAGAATTTCCAACATTATCGACTACTTCTATTTTTAAATCATTTTTACCCTCTATAACGACATTATCTGAAAAATCGTGTGTAATTAAATTGGTTTTAAAATCATAATCCAATAAAATCCATTTTCCATTTAAAAATCCATTATACGTTTTTATTCCGGAAAGATCATCAGTAATGCTTAATTGAATGGTGTTTTGCTTACTTAACCACTTACCTTCTTCAAAATTAATAAGTTTGATTAAAGGAGCTTTCGAGTCTTCCAAAAGTTGATATTGTCCTAAATTTTTTACCCAAGCAGTAAATGTGTTTCCTTTTATTTTAGTAGAATGATAACTTTTTTTTGCTCCGCTTACTGAAGCAATAAAATATTTTTCCCGTTTTATTTCGGGAATGGTATCATTTTGAAATGCAATTGAAAAATTAGCATGAACCGGAATGGTTTCATCATGTAGTTTTAAAATTCCTTTAGTCACATCAATGTTTAAAAAAGTATCTTGATAAAATACATTCTCCGGAAAATAAATGGATACATTTTCCTTTGTGAAATAATGTTCCCGCTCAGATTTAATTTTAAATTCTGTTTTGGCCATCGGTTTTACAATTTTTGCTGCTGAATTGGCAAATTGAATTGGCACTACTACTTTTGATTTATTTCCATGAAAATCAATTATTTCAACGTTAAAAACATGTGACAAATTATTTTCTACTTGGATGATTCCATTCCCGTTTGGTGCAGAAATTATACTAAGCGGATATTTTTTATGATAAAAAAGTTGTTGCACCCTTTGATTTAATTTTTTGTAACGAGTGTAATCGATATAGGCATTTACATAACGTGTTTCATCAAATCCAAAAGTGGAGAAATCTACTGAAAATGCATTTTTTCCATCCAAAACGGATGTAATTTTAAACACACCATTTTTACCATAATTATTATCCGATTGATCATAAGTGTTGATTCCAAAACCAATTGCTCCTTTAGCCAAAACTTTTGAGGCCAAATAGGTTCCGTCTTTTTGAAGTGAAAGTGGCAATGAAATCGGGAGTTGTGATTGATTTACCACCGCATCAACGCTTAATGGATAAACAATTATCTCATTGATTACAGGTGCTTTGGTATCTTTTATGAAAGCATCATATCCAAAATAGAATGGGTTTATAATTTTTTCTGTTGCTGTATTGCGAATTTCAAAATGAAGATGCGGACCACCCGAACCGCCACTATTGCCGGATAAAGCAATAACTTCTCCTTTTTTGACCGGTAGTTCATTTGGCTTAGGAAAAACATCTATTTCAAATTGTTGTAATTGATAATGCTGTTGCTTAATATACAATTGAATATTTCCTGATGCTCTTTGCAAGTGACCGTAAACACTAGTGTAACCATTTGCATGTGTGATATAAATTGCTTTACCATAACCAAAAGTGGAAATTTTAATTCTGGAAACATAACCATCCGCAATGGCATAAACATTCAGTCCTTCTTTTTGTTGAGTACGAAAGTCTAAACCGGAATGAAAATGATTGGAACGCAATTCACCAAACGAACCGGACAACGATAATGGAATGTCAAGTGGAGAAATAAAATCAGTTGTAGGAAATTGAGTTTGAGAAAAAAACAACTGATTGACGAATAACAAAATGAATAAATAGTACTTCATGGCATATAATTTTTGCTAATTTAAAAAATGATTAACAAAAAACAAACCAAAAAATGCAATTTTAGTAGAATTCAACCAATTGACAAATCATTTCTGAAAATTGATAAAATTTATTTTTTTTATTTGCGTTAATGAAATAGGAATACTAACTTTGTAATTCGTGTAATGAAATTAGATTATCATGAGTGAAATGATAGAAATGGTTGATTCTCTTGAAAGTAAACTCTCCAAATTAATTGAAAAATCAAGGAGTTTGGAGTTACAGATACAAGATTTAAAGAATGAACTACAACAATCTATCGAAATCAGACAAAATCAAGCAACAGAAATTGAACACTTGAATAAAAAGTTTGAAACACTCAAAATTGCTAATTCATTATTAGGCAGTGACGAAAACAAAAGAGATACGAAGCTAAAAATAAATTCATTAATTCGTGAGATTGATTACTGTATTGCACAGTTATCTGACTAATACAGCATGAACGAAAAGCTTAAAATTAAACTATCAATTGCAGATCGAGTTTATCCGTTGACGGTTGACCCGACTCAAGAAGAAGGACTCAGAAGTGCTTCCAAAAAAATTGATGCCATGATTAAGCAATTTGAACAAAATTATGCTGTGAGAGACAAACAAGATGTATTAGCCATGTGTGCTTTGCAATTTGCCTCACAATTAGAACAAAAATTAATAGACAAATCTGAAGATTACAACGAATCATTAGAAAAGTTAAAAAAATTAAATGAAAAATTAGCTGACTATTTAGAAAAATAAATACGTTCTTACTCATTAATTAAGATACTGCCTACATTAGTTTCTATTTGATAAACTCAACACTAACAATTTAGAATGAGCAAATCGTCATTACTAAAGCATGCCCATCTTGTAGTGGGATCCTTGAACAGTGAGTTAGCTCAAAACTTGTCATAACGAGTTTATGCAATCACCTAATGTAGGCTTTTTTTATATATAAACCTAAACAAACAATGGACAGTACATTACTATTAATTATCGCCGGAATTGTTGGAGTTGCTGTGGGTTTTGCAATCGCAAAAGTCATCGAAAAAAGCAATGTTTCCAACTTGATTAAAAATGCAAAAAAAGAAGCGGCATCTATTTTAAAAGATGCTAAAGTGGAAGCTGAAAATATTAAGAAAGATAAACTTTTACAAGCAAAAGAAAAATTTCTGGAATTAAAATCTGAACACGAAAAAGAGATTTTAGCCAAAGACAAAAAAATTGCAGAAGTTGAAAAAAGAACACGTGACAAAGAATCTCAAGTTTCTAATGAATTAGCCAGAGCAAAAAAATCAGCTGATGATTTTGACGTAAAAATTGCAGATTACAACAATCGTTTAGAAGTGTTGGACAAAAAGCAGATTGAGCTTGAAAAACTACACAAAAGCCAAGTAGATCAATTGGAAGTTATTTCCGGATTATCGGCAGAAGAGGCAAAAGAACAATTGGTGGAAAGCCTAAAAGCCGAAGCCAAAACAAAAGCAATGGCTCACATTCAAGACACGCTTGAAGAAGCTAAATTAACCGCTCAACAAGAAGCTAAAAAAGTTATTATCAACACCATTCAACGTGTTGGAACAGAAGAAGCCGTTGAAAATTGTGTTTCTGTTTTCAACATTGAATCGGATGATGTAAAAGGTAGAATTATTGGTCGTGAAGGTAGAAATATCCGTGCGTTAGAAGCGGCTACCGGCGTTGAGATCATTGTTGATGATACTCCGGAAGCGATTATACTCTCTTGTTTTGACCCCGTTAGAAGAGAAATCGCTCGTCTAGCTTTACATAAATTGGTAACTGACGGACGTATTCACCCGGCTAGAATTGAAGAAGTGGTAGCAAAAACCACAAAACAAATTGATGATGAGATTATTGAAGTAGGTAAACGAACCGTTATCGATTTAGGAATCCACGGTTTACATCCGGAACTAATTAAAATTGTAGGAAGAATGAAATACCGTTCTTCGTACGGACAAAATTTATTGCAACACTCACGTGAAGTAGCCAAATTATGTGGAATCATGGCAGCTGAATTAGGCTTAAATGTAAAATTAGCTAAACGTGCCGGACTTTTACACGATATTGGAAAAGTGCCGGATACAGAAAGTGAATTACCTCACGCTATTTTAGGTATGCAGTGGGCAGAAAAATATGGTGAAAAAGAAGAAGTATGCAACGCAATAGGTGCTCACCACGATGAAATCGAAATGAAATATTTGATTTCGCCAATTATTCAAGTATGTGATGCAATTTCTGGTGCAAGACCGGGAGCAAGACGTCAAGTGTTAGATTCATACATCCAACGTTTGAAAGATTTAGAAGCGATTGCATTTGGATTTAATGGTGTGAAAAGTGCTTATGCTATTCAAGCCGGACGTGAATTACGTGTAATTGTAGAAAGTGAAAAAGTTTCCGACGAACAAGCTTCAAAACTATCTTTTGAAGTTTCTCAGAAAATTCAAACGGAGATGACGTATCCAGGACAAGTAAAGATTACAGTTATTCGTGAAACAAGAGCTGTAAATATTGCAAAATAAATCAATAAAAAATAAATGAAAAGAAATAGGGTTACTACCCTATTTTTTTTTTACTTTTAATTCGAATAATTCATTTTAGCAATGAGCGGAGAAACTTCTAATGAAACAAAAACATTGTTCAAACAATGGCTAGAAAAATTGCAACAAGAATCTTGGCAATTAGAATTACTTATTTCTGGTTTCGCCCTTTTTGGTATTTATTCTTCACGAATATTAATAGCTGATTTTGGCTTGTATATTGAAAATGATATCTCAAGTGATAATTTAAAATCATTAGTTAAACCCTTTTTTATCATTTTAAAAGTAGGTTGGGTAATTTTCTTTTTCAATTTATTAGGTCACGTAATCATGAGAGGCTTGTGGATTGGTGCTATCGGCTTACGATATGTTTCACAAGAGATAGAATATGATAAATTTAATTACTCAGATATTTTTACCAATTTTTTAAAGAAAAAAGTAGGTAGCTATGATGATTGGATTGAGCGATTAGAGATGTTATGTAGTGTGATATTTGCATACACATTTCTACTTTTTGCATTGTTTATGTCATTGGTCATTTTTTTTGTTCCCATAATTATAATTAGGCTTTTATTTGAACTTTTTTTAAATGATTATGCTTTAAACAGTATTTTTGGTTTAACCGTTTTAGCATATGTTGGTATTGGTTTATTTGTTTTATTTGATTTAATTACTTTAGGAGGTCTTAAAAGAATAAAGGAAAAATCAATTAGTAAAATTTATTTCTATATCTATCGGTTTTACAGTACAATTACATTATCTTTTCTTTACAGACCTTTATTGTATAACTTTATTGATCATCCCTACACAAAAAAATTATTTTATTTATCCATACCCTACATACTATTGGTTTTTTTAGGTGGTCAAATGTTCACCAACACCTATAATCCATATGCTCCGGACAGAGACACATTATTAGAAACCGGCGAATTACTTGATGACTATTACTATGATGATTTAAGAGAAAAATATTTGGTTGAATATCCCAATGAAGAACGAAAAATCAATAAAGAAATCATTAAAAGGATTTCTTTAGAGCATTTTAATATCAGAGAAAATTTTTCATCTGTATTCATCAAAATTACACCTGAACTGATTGAATTGCTTGAAAATGACAAATCTTTATCTCCCTATACTACAAAGGGGTTATCCTTTACATTTTTTACCGGAAACGAAATAGATGATCCAACAATTACTTTATTGGAACAACAAAAATCCAAAATCATTTCGACATTATTAAAAGAAAAAAGAAACCTCAAAAAAGAAAAATCTGATGCACAAAAAAAATTGAAAATTGATAATATAGAACGTAAAGTAGAAATAGAAAAAAAGAAATGGGATAAAAAAATAAAACAAGCAGAAATTGATAAGTCTAATAAAATTAAAAAAGCATTTCTATCAAGTTTTGAACTATATATTGACGACAAGAGGATTACTAAAGATAACTCCGTTTACTACACCCATCCTCATAAAAATGAAAAAGGATTAAAATGCATTTTTGAAACCGATTCATTAACCAAAGGATTACATCAATTCAAATTTTATTACAACTATTTAAAAACAGATATTGATGCAAAAAAAATTATTGCAAAAGATTCACTAATTTTACCGATGCTAAAACACTAAATTGTATGAAAAAAATTCAACCATTTCTTAAATACGGAATTATATATGGAATCATTTCTATATGTATTTCATTATT
Organism: Flavobacterium filum DSM 17961; assembly: GCF_000425465.1. Taxonomy (GTDB): domain Bacteria; phylum Bacteroidota; class Bacteroidia; order Flavobacteriales; family Flavobacteriaceae; genus Flavobacterium; species Flavobacterium filum. The sequence goes on from NZ_AUDM01000010.1 coordinate 101,601, forward strand.
CACCTTTCATGTTTATTATTTTGGCATGTTGATGCAAACCCTTTTATCTTTTGGTCTTTTAGTGTTATTCCATTATTTTACAGCTAAAGACTATAAAAAAGAAAATGAAGGTTATTTGAGTTACGGTGAGACATTCAAGTATTTATTTTTGATGAGTGTTATTGGTTTTGCCATCAGTACCATTTATGTTATTATTTATATGAATTATATTAATCCTGATGCAAGTGCTTTTCTAACTGAAAAATTAGTGGAAGGAATTGAATCAACCTACAGAACAATGGGATTACCTGAAGAACAAATATTAATTGCAATGGAAAAAATGGAAGAAGAACTCCAAAAAGAAGATCGATTTTCTATTGGCAATATGCTAATGAGCTTTTTCTCAAATTTATTTTTTGTTGTTTTCTTGGTAGCCATAACTTCTTTATTATTTAAGAAAGTAAAAAAAGAATAAACCATTTCTAATAAGGAATAATCAAACCGTTTTAAAATAGTAAGACGGTTTTTTTATTTTAACTGAGACTGAAAACTGCAACTACAAACTACTTCCTCGGATGAAACTGATTAACCACTTGTGTTAAGTGTTTACGGTCCAAATGTACATAAACTTCTGTGGTAGTAATTGATTCATGACCGAGCATCAATTGAATGGAACGTAAGTCAGCACCGTTTTCTAATAAATGTGTGGCAAACGAGTGACGAAACGTATGTGGACTAATAATCTTGTTCAAGTTAATTTTTACAGCCAACTCTTTGATAATAGTAAAAACCATTGCTCTTGTCAATTGCCTTCCTCTTCGGTTTAAAAACAAGGTATCTTCATGTCCTTTTTGAATGGAAAGATGGGTTCTGATTTGGGTTCTATACAATTGAATATATTTCATTGTAGCGTTACCAATAGGAACAAAACGCTGTTTATTTCCTTTGCCGGTAATTTTTATAAAGCCTTCGTCAAAAAACAAATCAGATATTTTTAAAGAAATTAACTCCGAAACCCGCAAACCACATCCGTATAACGTTTCCAACATGGCACGATTGCGTTCGCCTTCGTCTTTTGATAAGTCAATGGCAGCAATTAATGTATCAATTTCTTTAACGGAGAGAGTATCAGGTAATTTTCTACCTATTTTGGGGGTTTCAATCAATTCCATTGGATTATCTTGGCGATAATCTTCTAAAATTAAATAGGAAAAAAAACTTTTCAATCCGGAAATGATTCTCGCTTGCGAACGTGGTTTTACTTCTTTTGAAACCGCATAAATAAATTGCTGAATCATTTCTTCTTTAATAGAAATGGGATTATCAACACTACTATTTTCCTCTAAAAAATGAACTAACCGCATTAAATCAAATGAATAGTTGTCAATGGTATTGGCAGACATTCCTCTCTCAATTTTAAGATAGGATTGAAAACTTTTGATATACGTTGACCAATTCATTCGTTAAAGTTCGGGAATTTTAGGGAATAAAAAAACCACGCTCAAAGCGTGGTTTATATTTATAACTATTCAATTAGAATTTATAATTAACTCCAAAAGTTACAGCTCTCCAATCTCCACCAAAAGAGAAAGTGTTTGTTTTATCTGCACCGTCACCACCATTATCATTAGATGCATAACCTAACACCCCAACACCAGCTTCAATTGAAAAATTAGATGAAACAAAATAATTCATTCCAAAACCTAATCCGAAACCAATTTCTTTGCTTTCAACTGATGTTTCAGGAGCAAATAATTCACCATCAATAATAAAATATTCATTGTCAAAAGAGGTGTAATTAACACCTAATTCAGCAAATAAAGAAAATTTACTCGCAGGTGTAAAATAGTAACGACCAAAAGCTCCTAAACCTAAACCTGTATTAGCAACATCTTCTCCGTCAAAATCAAGTTTGTTTGACTGATATCCAATTGACCCACCTATTGCAATATTTTCTGTAACAAAATATCCCACTTTAGGCGCCACTTCAAAAGAGTTTACTTTAAAATCTCCTGTTTTAGAAGTACTAAAAGAAAAAGCTCCTGAAATAAAAAGATCTCCTTTAGCAAATCCTGCTTCGTTAGAAGTTTCTTGTGCATTAGCTGTTCCAAAAGTAGCAACTGCTAAAAGTGATAAAATAATTTTTTTCATGTTTTAATTGTTTTAAAATTTTTGCAAAAATAATAAAAATACTACACAAAGTAATAAAACAATTAAAATCATTCTCTATTTTTTATATGTCTTTAAAAACCAATACAATAAAACAAGTATTTATCATTAATAAAAAAACCACGCACTAGGCGTGGTTTTAAACTATATAAAAATTCAATTAGAATTTGTAGTTGAATCCTAAATTAATAGAAGAAAAAGTACCTCCATCAACAGCAATTCCTTTGTAACCAGCATAAACCTCAAATTTTTCAGCTTGGTAACCTACTTTTGGTTGGTATAATAAACCACCATTCATTCCACTTGGGCTAACTCCTAAAGCATAACCTAAATCTAAACCACCGAAAATGTTATCAGTGAAAGAATATTGAGCAGTACCAGCAATTGGAATAAGTCCAGCATCTTCAACATCAACTTCAATACCAAATCCTAAATCAACAGTTTTACCCATGTAATGAGCATAACCAGTAGTTACACCAGCACGGAATTTATCAGCTACTTCCCATGTATAAGCTACATCAAGACCTACTGCTAAAGAGTAAGAATCTTTAATGTCACCCATTGGTAAACCAACATTGATACCAGCTTTAAATCCACCATCTTGTGCATTAGCAGTTCCAAATGCTGCAACCGCTAAAATTGATAAAATAATTTTTTTCATGTTTTAATTGTTTTATAATTAATATTAACAAAATTAAAAAAAATATTGGTATTTCAAAATCAATAAACTTGAGTTATTAACAAGTTTGTTGATAACTTAAAAATGATTTTTAAATATTTAATATACTGATTTTCAATTTATTAATTTAAATAAATTTAAGTATAGTAAAATAAATGTTAAAAAACTTACTTTTTTACAACAAAGTAAACTTATATAAAACATCAAAATATTCCCATTTTTAATATATATATTTATAAAACTAAATGAATTTATAAACCAATTCAGTTATTTTTACAAATAATAAACTCAATCAAAATAAGTTATAACTAAAAGAATTCAAATTAAAATCAACTAAAATCTATCACAATGAAAAAAATCATTTTTATTAGTGCATTTCTTTTAATTGGCATTTTTCAGGCAGATGCTCAAATGCTAAAATTTGGTGTAAAAGCCGGGGCCAATTTTAATAGCCTAGATGGTGATGATGCTCAAGGTCTTGACACCTATACTAGTTTTCATTTTGGAGCTTTATTGGAAGTAAAAGTTTTCGAGAACTTTGCCATTCAACCCGAGTTATTGTATTCTTCTCAAGGAGCAAAAGTAAATGAAGAAAATATTAAGGACATCAATTTTAGCTATATCACAGTTCCTGTATTGGCGAAATTCTATCTCATCACCGATAAATTGAGTTTAGAAGCAGGACCACAATTTTCGTTTTTGGTAAATGAAAATGTGCCTGATCAATTTGAGTCTAAATCTTTTGATTTTGCCGCTGTTGGCGGTTTAGGATTTAATTTTACTGAAAATATTTTTGCTCAAGCACGCTACGTAGCCGGTTTAACGGATACTACAAAAGATGCGGAAATCAAAAATCGAGTTATTCAAGTTTCAGTGGGTTACCGTTTCTAAGGCATACTGCTTTTTTTTTAACCATATAAGGCATATAAGTTTAATTAGCTAAACTTATATGCCTTATATGGTTTAAATTCTACTATTACTTTCCTACTTTATCCGAAACAAAACCGCCTTTTGCACTGGATACTTCAACAGTTGCTCCATTCGGATTGCCACTTACAATCCATCTCACTTTTACATTACCCATTCCGGAAATATTGGCCACTTTGATGGTTTGTGGTGAATTTTTTTGTTCAGTAAATAAATTTAAATCTTCATTTTCAACTGTCATTCCTGTAATCACTTTCACCCCTTTCAAACTGATGTAATCAGGACGCTCAATTTTGTTTTTTATGTCATGTGTTGAATGCGTCGGAATGATTCTAGTATTCATAATTGTTGCTGTAACCGCTGTTAATCCACCTTGCAATTTCTCTGTTTTAATATCTACAATCTCCAATTTTGGTGTTTGATACGCATGATATAAGGTAAAAGCCATGTTTCGATGAGCGTCTTCCTGCAACATAAAACCAGGGTGATTTCTGATATAGTTTTTCTTAGCTCCGCCAATTTCAATTTCGCCAAACTGAGGATGATTGAAGGGTTTCCATTCTACATATCCATCACCAAACAACAAATATTTGTCAAATTCATTAAATTCATCATTGTCCCATCTGCTCCAAGAACTTTTTTGATTGAACAATTTATAGGAAGTCATCAATTCATTACTAAACGTAAAAATTCCTCTTGTAAGCGACAAATAATCAATTTCACCACCATAAACGGTATATAAATCTTTATGCAAAATGAAATAATTATAACCCGGAATCATTTTTTCACCCAATTTTCCGATGTTATCATACACTTCAATATCTTGTCTGCTATACAACGGATCATCTTCTGCCGCACCCGGTCCGCGTAAAAACATTCCACCATAATTATGATAACTTTGAGCTCCTGCAATATTTGGATGTTTGGTGACAAAATCTTTTACTGCCCGAGTTTCAGGTAAGGTCCCAGGATAAAATAAGGCACCGTTTTGTACATAATTGGGTTGCCAATTCCACCCCCAATCACGATTAGGATCATACGTTCCCACTTGATCTTCGTTTACTAATCCATCGCCGTCATTGTCCATTCCTTCGTATCCTAACATTTCATATTCGCCTTTTTCATCACCACGCACTTGATACATTCTAGTGGGATATTTAGGATCAATTTTAAAACGACCGGTTTTCGATTTGCGTCGCATCATCACAATGTTTCCATCGCTATCTAAATCATCCAATTTATCTTCATTTACCAAACCATCGCCATCGTTATCAAATGGTCGCATTCCGGAACGGGAAGTGTTGGAATTGTTTTCTTTGTAAATAAAATTTTCTCTCGCATCCGGACTAATGGTTAAAGCGATGTAAAATACTTTTTCTTTCAATAAATTAGCGATAAATTTAACTGAATGAAAGTTTTCTGCAAGATACCAAGCCGTATACATGGAAACTTCTACTCCTTGTAATTCATTCGCATGAATACCACCATCGATATAAAATCCGGGTTTATTTTTTTCTTCTCCTGTTTTAAAGTCGGTTAAGGTCAACACCCAAATGTCTCGTCCTTCAAATGACTTTCCAATGGATTCCATCTTAACCAAATTGGGATACGCTTTTACTAAATCTTTACCAAATTGTGTAATTTGAGCATAATCATGATAGCGATCCCACGACATTCTAACTTTTGGGTTGGCAGGAGAACCAATGGCTCGCATACCATTTAAATCTTGAGGAGCAATATTTTGAGCATAAATAGCTGTTGAAAACAAACTGATTAAGGCGAAGTATATTATTTTTTTCATGGCACACTTATTTTAAATCAATACTAATTTCTTTTACACCAGTGGTGGCACATCCTGTTGTGATAACCACTTTTCCTTTTCCGGCTATCAACCATGAATATTCTTCAGATTCATCCGGTTGAAGTGCATTTCGAAGAAAATATTTTCTACCGGATAACATCGATTGAATGGCATTCAATTTAATCTCAGTTTTCATTCTGGAAATAAAACGGATTTTATCACCAATTTCTGTGTAGGTTGGCAATAAACCTTTATTAGCTACTTTTAAAGTAACGCGATAAACATCTCCTTCTAATTTTTCAATTAACGGCTGAGTAGTCTCAATTTTTGGCATTGCACTAACCAAATCGGTTAAAAATAGTTTATGCTTATTTACTGCTTCATCTAAAAATTGAGCGGGCGGATTATGCATCACAAAAGGTAAAAATCCACCAACTTCCACTTTTTGATTCGGAAAATCAGGATGTTTAATTTCTGTCCAATTTAAAAACACATTTTTTACTTCATTTCTTTCTGCCCATTTTAAAAATTCAAGTTCTGGAAAAACTTCATTCATTTCTCCTTTTTTTGGTTTTTCCACTTTTGGAGCTGTTGAATCTTTTTTCATTTCTTCTTTTGGAATCCACCATCCGGGAGTAGAAAAGCTGAATCTTCCGGCATGAAAATAAGCAGTTTGGGCAAAATTTCCTTTAGTCATTGGCATTTTTGGTGCATCTTTTAAACCTGCTTTTTGCGAATATATTTTTGAAACTTGTTCAGCAGCTTTCACATCTTTTTCCATCCAACCTTTAATAATTCTACCCGAAGAAGATTTACTATCAAACTTAGGTGCCTCTGATAAGTTATTATGCATGCCAAACGTTATGACACCATAAATTTGTGGATTGAGGTATAAAAAATCTAGCAATGCTTTTGTTTCCGGTTCTGATGCAGCATAATTTCCAGCTCCTTTTTCAAATGCCGGATAATCAAAAGTAAAATTTTTATCGATGTTAACACCTTCTGAAAAGTCTTCGTTAAATTCACCATCTTTATCATTGTCTTTTCCTTCTGTAAACAATAGATATTTTCCAATTTGATTTTTACTTTGATCCGCTTTTACCAAAATCCTGTTGTCATCTGCATTTTCAATATAATTTCCGGCTACACTTTCCACTCGCATTTGTGAAATATAACCATCACTATTTAAGTCTTCAAATCCGTCTTCACCAAATTCACCGTCTTTGTCATCATCAGTTACCGTTGCATTTCCGCTTTTTTCAAATTTCAATTTACTGAAATAAGCAGCCGTTGCATCCGGATTTACGGAAGGAACAAAATAAAGCGTTTTTTCCTCCAAAACTTTAGAAAATGCATTATCAGTCAACAATTGTTCCATCAATTTTATCGACATCAATGTACCAGACTGATGCTTACCATCAATTCCGGCTGTAATTAATAAAGAAGGTTTAGTTTTTTCGCTTGAAGACAATGTAATCAACCAAATATCTTTACCTCCACTACTTTTGCCAATGGATTTGACTTTACAGTTTTTGTGTTTACTTTCTAAATCTTTTACCTTTTTAGAAAGACTTTCATACGAATAATAGTCACTTTGTGCTTGCATTATTCCAACACAAAACAGTGAAAAGAGTAATAATTTTAATTTCATAAATGGTATTTTAATTTAAAACGTGAAAATAATGGATTAAATATTCAATTTTGTTAATTTTAATCTAATGTTTTAAAATGTTGTTTTTGAAAGTTATTAATTACTAATTTTACTCAAAACAACACATCATGCAAATTCTACTTTTGAATGGCCCTAATTTGAACTTATTAGGCAAACGCGAACCCGATATTTATGGGAAGGAAGATTTTGAAACTTTTTTTGATTCATTGAAAAATAAATATCCACAAGTAAATCTTCACTATTTTCAAAGTAATATTGAAGGTGAAATCATCAACAAAATTCAAGAAGTTGGTTTTCATTATGATGGTATTATTTTGAATGCTGCGGCCTATACACATACTTCTATAGGAATTGGCGATGCTATAAAAGCGATTACCACTCCGGTTATTGAAGTACATATCTCGAATACATTTAGCAGAGAATCTTTTCGACATCAATCTTATATTGCTCCCAATGCAGCCGGAATCATTGTTGGTTTTGGTTTAAAAAGTTATGAATTAGCCTTACTTTCTTTCTTAAAATAAAAACCAATGAAATCTATTTTTACCTTTATTTTTATCTTTTTCAATCTTATTTCTAATGCTCAAGTAAAAGGAATTGTTTCCGATGAAAACGGAAATCCTTTGCCATATGTTAATATTTATATCGAAAATACCTATATCGGCACTACTTCAAATGAAAAAGGTCAATATGAATTACAAGTGCAAAATAAAGAACAAGTGACCGTGATATTTCAATATTTGGGATATAAAACGCAAAAACAAATTTTAAACATCACACAATTCCCTTACTTTTTGGATGTTAAACTTAAAGAAGAAAACTATTCTCTACAAGAAGTTGTCATCAGTTCAAAAGAAAATCCTGCCATACCCATTATTCGAAAAGCAATTGCAGCCAAAACTGTAAACTCTGATAAAACAGGAAAATTTACAGCTGATTTTTATTCGAAAGGGATTTTTAAATTAAAAAATGCTCCAAAGAAAATTCTCGGTCAAGAAATTGGCGATATGGATGGTGCGTTAGATTCAACCGGTTCCGGAATAATTTACCTTTCGGAAACGGTTTCAAAAATTACTTATGAGAAACCTAACAACTTAAAAGAGAAAATAATTGCCTCTAAAATCAGTGGAAACAATAATGGTTTTAGTTACAATACAGCTCAAGGCACACGATTTGACTTTTATGACAACGTTGTTGAATTGGGAACAAACATGATTTCTCCTATTGCTGACAACGCTTTTAGTTATTATAAATACACGCTAGAAGGAACTTTTTATGACGAACACAATCAATTGATTAATAAAATAAAAGTTACACCGAGAAGAGATGTAGAACCTGTTTTTGAAGGTTATATTTTTATTGTTGAAGATTCTTGGGCGATTTATGGTATTGATTTACAAACAAAAGGATACCGAATGAAGCAGGAATTTGTAAACACAATGTCGGTTACTCAAAACTTTAGTTATAATCCAATTTCAAAAATATGGGCAAAAAACGTTCAGGGTTTACAATTTGATGCAGGTGCTTTTGGTATCGTCTTTTCAGGAAAATTTACTTACGTTTTTAGTAATTATGAGTTTAAAGAGAGTTTTGAAAAGAAAACATTCACAAGTGAAATCTTAAGTTTTGAAGACCAAGCCAATAAGAAAGATACCAGTTATTGGAATACCATGCGTCCGGTTCCATTAACAGATGAAGAATCAATTGATTATCTGAAAAAAGACAGTATTCAAACATTACGAAAATCTAAACCCTATTTGGATTCTATTGACCGGAAAAACAATAAATTCAAGATTTTGAAAGCCTTAACAGGATATAGTTATCAAAATTCAGAAAAAAATTGGAGAATTAGCTATGATGGAATTTTAAAATCAATTTATTTTAATACCGTTCAAGGTTGGAATGTTACATCCAACATAACCTATACCAAGAGAAATGAAGATGAACGCACGTTTACCTCTTTTGGCACAAGATTAAATTATGGATTTGCAGAAGAGAAATTCAGAGCTACTGCCTTTTATACCACACGCTTAAATGCTAAAAACTTCAGTACACTATCATTCAGAGGAGGAAGTCAGGCTGTTCAGTTTAATCAAAATCAACCTATAAGTGCTCTTTTAAACAGTGTTGCTACCTTGTTTTTTAAAGAGAATTACATGAAATTATTCGAAAAGAATTTTATCAATGCCTCTTATAGTCAAGAAGTAGTAAACGGTTTTTATACTTCCGTTGCACTAGAATATGCTGAACGTAAACCATTATTTGACCAAACCGATTATACTTTAATTAAAAACAAAAAAGCCTATTTATCAAATAATCCACTTGATCCTACCGATTTTGATAATTCAGCGATTGAAAAACACAATTTGGTAAAATTTAACCTCAATACGCGTTTCAATTTTGGTCAAAAATACCTATCCCGACCGGATGGAAAAATTCCGGTTTCCGATGATGCATATCCAACACTTTATTTAGGATATGAAAAAGGGTTCGCAGGAAATGAATCTAACTATAATTATGATTTTGTTGCCGGAAGAATTTTCTATGAGCGTTCCCTTTCCAATAAAGGAAATATAGCCCTGAATGTAAAAGGTGGTACGTTTTTCAATGCCGATGATATTTCATTTGTAGATTACAGACATTTTAATGGCAACCAAATCAATGTGAGTACTGATAATCGTTATGTAAATCAATTTCTTCAACTACCTTATTACGCTTATAGCACCAATAAAAGTTATATGGAAACGCATATTGAATACGATACTGAAGGATATATTATGAATAAAATTCCGTTGTTGAACAAATTAAAATCAACGTTGATTTTGGGTTATCATCAACTAGCCATTCCCGATGTTAGACCGTATCAGGAGTTTAGTGTTGGATTAGACAAATTAGGTTTTGGAAAATTCAAATTGCTTCGTTTAGATTATGTTCGTTCGTATAGCGGAAGCAGTTATGTTGGCGATGGATTTATGTTTGGTATGCAATTTTTAAGCGTTTTAGAATAACCCTTTTCCCTATACAAAAATGCCCCAAACAGTTAAATACTATTTGGGGCATTTTTTTATTTCTTTATGATTTACACACGAACAATTTGAGCACCAATTGCTCTTAAACGTTCGTCAATTTTTTCATATCCTCTATCAATTTGTTCAATGTTTTGAATAGTACTGGTTCCTTTTGCAGATAATGCCGCAATCAACAAGGAAATTCCGGCACGAATATCCGGCGATGACATTGTTGTAGCTTTCAACTGAGATTGGAAATTATGACCAATTACGATTGCTCTATGCGGATCACACAAGATAATTTTGGCTCCCATGTCAATCAATTTATCAACAAAGAACAAGCGGCTTTCAAACATTTTTTGATGAATCAACACCTCGCCTTTTGCTTGAGTAGCAACTACTAATACAATACTCAATAAATCAGGTGTAAATCCCGGCCAAGGAGCATCTGCAATGGTTAAAATAGAACCATCAATATCTTTTTTAATTTCATATCCATCTTTGTGCTCAGGAATATAAATATCATCACCTTTTCTTTCAATGGTAATGCCTAATTTTCTAAACACATTCGGAATAACACCAAGATTATCCCAACTCACATTCTTAATTGTAATTTCACTTCTAGTCATGGCTGCTAATCCAATCCAGCTTCCAATTTCAATCATATCTGGAAGAATGCGATGTGTGCAACCACCCAAACTTTCTACTCCCTCAATTGTAAGCAAATTAGAACCTACTCCGGTGATTTTGGCACCCATTGAGTTTAACATTTTACACAATTGTTGCAAGTAAGGTTCACAAGCAGCATTATAGATGGTGGTTACTCCTTCTGCTAATACGGCAGCCATTACAATATTGGCTGTTCCGGTAACGGAAGCTTCATCCAGTAACATGTATGTTCCTTTTAATCTTCCTTCATTTTCAACACCGTAAAAATGGTCTTCGCGATTATATCTGAATTTTGCACCAAGATTGATAAACCCTTCAAAGTGCGTATCTAAACGTCTTCTTCCGATTTTATCGCCACCCGGTTTTGGAATATAACCTCTTCCAAATCTGGCTAATAAAGGGCCAACAATCATGATAGAACCTCGCAAAGAACCACCTTCTTTTTTGAAAGCTTCTGTTTCTAAATAACCAACATTCACTTCATCAGCTTGAAAAGTAATGGAGCCTGGCCCGTTCTTTTGCATTTTCACACCTAAATTACCCAACAGCGTAATTAACTTATTCACATCTATAATATCCGGAATATTGTTGATGGTTACTTTTTCAGCTGTTAATAAAACGGTACAAAGGATTTGAAGAGCTTCATTTTTTGCTCCTTGCGGATGTATTTCACCTTTTAAACGATGACCACCTTCTATTTTAAATGTTCCCATGAAAATCTAACTATTGCTTTTGATTGTTGTTTTTAAATGCTTTCGGGTTATTTTTATTTTTCTTTATTAAAATCTTTTTATTGTTTTGAGGAAGATTTTTATTAGAAACTTTTTTGTTAGTTCGCATCAAATCAGTTGTATTTGATAACTCTTCACTGCTTTGATGTAAATCAATTTTTCCGTTAGATAATTCCAATAAATGGTCAAAAATAGCTTTGTCGTCAACAGTATCTTTGTTCCAACTCAAATATGATTTTTTCATGTGATTGGCAATTACCTTGATCAATGCACTTTTCATTTCGCCCTCTTCCCATTTATTAGCCACATCAATCATGTATTTGATATTATTGCCATAAAAACGGTATTTCGGGTTTTTCTGTGGATATTCTAAACGTTCCGGTTTTAGATTGATAACTTCTCGTGTAGGAATTGGATATGGACTATCAACATCTAATTTAAAATCAGACATGATAAACAATTGATCCCACAATTTATGTTGAAAATCCAACACATCTCTCAGGTGCGGATTTAAACTTCCCATCACTTTGATGATGTATTTTGCCGCTTTATTCCGCTCTTCCCTATCTTCAATAACGGTGGCTTGATCAATTAATTTTTGCAAATGACGACCATATTCCGGTATCATTAAATGAGGTCGCTCTGCGTTATATTCTAAAAGATGCACAACTTGATGTGCTTTTTCGCTTTGATTCATTTGTTGCTTTATAAAGAAATTATTCCTTCAATAGTAGAAACTTCTAAGTATTTTTCAACTACGTGTTCCGGACTTTGCATGGGTACATTTACAGAAACACTTGTAAATTTACCGGTTTTTGATTGCGTTGTATTGATTACTGCACCCATGTTATCAAATGCATTTTCAACGGCTATTATTTTTGATTGATCGGTTGGCACAATAAATTTATATAAATATAAGGTCGGCCAAGACGAAGTTGTTCTTAATTCCTCTTTTAACCTTTCGTAAAATTCTTCTGTTTTTTTATCCATGCTTAAATTATTACACGCAAATATACAGCATTGATTTTGAATTTCGATTTTCTTCGGGTCGCATGCTGTATTTTTATCAACTTTTTATGTATTTAAGCAAAATTTGTTCCCAAAAAGGTTTAAAATGTATGACTCACTTGTTTTTGAAACAATATATTCTCAATTTTACCCCTTTATTTTACAAAAGTGAACAAGCAAATTATTGTTATAACGGGCGGACCCGGAACCGGAAAAACAACTTTAATAGAAGGATTGATTAAAACCGGATATAATTGTATGCCTGAAATTTCAAGAGAAATTATAAACGAGGCCCGAAAACAAGGTATTGAACAGCTTTTTTTAGAAAAACCTTTGTTGTTTAGCGAATTACTTCTGGAAGGAAGAAAAAAACAATTTCATAACGCCTCTCAACATGAAAATAATATTGTTTTTTTAGATCGAGGCATTCCTGACATTTTGGCTTACATGCATTATATTGGCGACAGTTATCCTGCATTTTTTGATGAAGCCTGCAAAGAAAATACGTATTCAAAAGTTTTTATTTTGCCACCATGGAAAGCTATTTATATGTCTGATGAACATCGATATGAAAATTTTGAACAAGCCAAATTAATCTATTCGCATCTTAAAGAAACCTACGAACATTATGGTTATGAGCTGATTGAAGTGCCAATGGATACCGTTGAAAACAGAATTCAATTTATTTTAGACGCATTGTAAATTCAAGAATGCAAAAACCGGAAGAAATACTAAAAAAATATTGGGGATATTCTTCTTTTCGAGAACCGCAATTAGACATCATTCAATCGGTTTTGGATGGAAAAGATACTATTGGTTTGTTGCCTACCGGTGGCGGTAAATCGGTATGTTTTCAAGTTCCGGCGATGATGAACGATGGAATTTGTTTGGTTATTTCTCCTTTGGTTGCTTTAATGAAAGACCAGGTTGACCAATTAAAAAAAAGAGACATCAAAGCGGTGGCGTTAACGGGTGGAATTTCTGTTGATGATATTACCACTTTGTTTGACAACTGTTTGTATGGCAATTATAAATTCTTGTATCTCTCACCTGAAAGACTTGAACAAGATTGGATTATTGAGAAAATAAAGAATCTTCCTGTCAATCTCATCGCAATTGATGAAGCACATTGTATCTCGCAATGGGGCCACGATTTTAGACCTTCCTATTTAAAGGTAAATGTATTGAAACAACATTTTCCGGGAGTTCCATTTTTAGCCTTGACAGCAACGGCAACCCAGCGAGTGAAACAGGATATTATTGAACAATTAAATCTAGAAAAACCTCAACTTTTCCAAAAATCGTTTGCTCGAGAAAATTTAAGTTATCACGTTATTCCTTCGGAAGATAAATTATATCAAATTACGCAGATTTTAAATCGGCAACCTGAACCTTCAATTATCTATGTCCGCAATCGAAAAAACTGTGTTGAAATTGCAGAACAACTTTCCAAACTAGGATTTAAAGCTAATTTTTATCATGGTGGATTAACCATGCGGGAAAAAACCAAAAATATGGAAGATTGGATGACTGAAAAAACACCAATTATGGTCGCCACCAATGCTTTTGGAATGGGAATTGACAAAGCAAATGTTCGAACAGTTATTCATTTTCAACTTCCCGATAATTTAGAAAACTATTATCAAGAAGCCGGAAGAGCCGGAAGAAATGGTGAAATGGCTCAAGCAATCTTATTGTTAGGACCCAACGACTGTAACCAAGTTCAATCACAATTGAACAATAGTTTGCCGGACAAAGAATATTTGAAATCGGTTTTTACTAAATTGTGTAATTACTTTCAAATTGCCTATGGAGAAGGAATTGATGATGAATTTTCATTTAACCTGAATCATTTTTGCATTCAATATCAGTTGCCCGTTGTAAAAACATACAACGCATTAATTTTTTTAAACAATCAAGGAATCATTCATTTTAGTCAAGAGTTTTCTGAAAAAGTCTTGCTTCAATTTATCATCGAAAGTAAAGAAGTCATTCGCTATATTAGTTTGCATCGCCATCAAGAGGAAATTATTTTAACGATTTTACGAACCTATTCCGGTATTTACGATACCACAACTGCCATTAACGTTTCTTTGATTGCAAAAAAATCAGGTGTTTCGGAATCAGATGTAGAAGATGTATTATCGCAATTACATCAAAAAGGAATTGTTTCCTATGCCGCAAAAAGCAATGATTCTAAAATTACCTTTTTAGAAGTAAGAGAAGACGACAGAACATTGAGCAGAACATTTAAATATTTAACTTCACAAAACGAATTAAAAACAGCACAGTTATCAAGTGTGATTAACTATGTTTCTGATACCAAAACGTGTAAAAGTGTCTTACTTTTGCAGTACTTTGGTGAAAAAAATGTGAAAAATTGCGGACATTGTTCTTCTTGCAAATCATCCAAAGCCCTTACGTCTGAAAATGATAAATTGAAAGATAAAATTATATATCTGTTAACAGAAAGAGAACTAAGCTCAAGAGAATTACAACAAATTGTTTTAGCAGAAGACGAACCTTTACTTCAAGCCATCAGAGAACTTTTAGACGAACAAAAAATTATAGTATTACCCAACAATAAATTTAAATCAAAACAATAATGGAAAAACTTCGAATCGTTTTTATGGGAACACCTGATTTTGCGGTTGGCATTTTAGATGCGTTGCTCCAAAACCATTATAATGTAGTTGGTGTGATTACAGCTGCTGACAAACCCGCCGGTCGTGGTCAAAAAATGAATGTTTCAGCAGTAAAAGAATATGCTTTATCAAAACAGCTTACACTTTTGCAACCTACCAATTTAAAAGACGAAGGATTTATTGAAAAATTAAAAAGTTTGCAGGCCAATTGTCAAGTGGTTGTTGCGTTTAGAATGTTGCCTGAAGTCGTTTGGAAAATGCCAAAATTCGGCACCTTTAATCTTCATGCTTCATTATTGCCAAACTATCGTGGAGCAGCACCCATCAATTGGGCAATAATTAATGGAGAGATAAAGACCGGAGTTACCACTTTTTTTATTGACGACAAAATTGATACGGGTGCCATCATTCTTAAAGAAGAAACAAACATCGAACCCAACGAAAATGCCGGTCAACTTCATGATCGATTGATGCAAATGGGTTGTAAAACAGTTATCGAAACGTTACAATTAATTGAAAATAACACGGTAACCACAACTATTCAAGTGGATACACCGGAAATTAAAACGGCCTACAAGCTAAACCGCGACAATTGTAAAATAAATTGGCAAAAACTAGGAATTGAAATTTTTAATTTAATTAGAGGACTTTCCCCTTATCCAACGGCTTGGTCTTTAATTAAAGATGGAGAAGAAGAATGGGCTGTTAAAATTTATGAAGCAACCTTTGTAGCCAGCAACCATTCTTTACCGATTGGAAAAATACAAACAACAAAAAAAGAAATGAAAATAGCGGTTCACGACGGATTTATCCACATTCATGCTATTCAATTTCCGGGAAAAAGAAAAATGCTTACTGCCGAGTTGCTCAACGGGATGACATTTTCTGAAAATGCTCAAGCCTTGTAAGGACTGATTTTTGCTAGAAAAACACTTAAAAAGTGCCGTTTGTCGTGGCTTTATCAACAAAAACATTGAAGTTATCAACAAAACACACGAAAAATCACGAAAAGTCTTGCCTAGTAAGGAAATCCTATTAAATTTGTTACAATTAACTTTATGTTTAACCAACAATTAATAACTATTATTATGAACAAATCAGAATTAATCGATGCTATTGCTGCTGACGCAGGAATTACTAAAGCAGCTGCAAAATTAGCTTTAGAATCATTTTTAGGAAATGTAGGTGCTACTTTGAAAAAAGGTGGAAGAGTTTCTTTAGTAGGATTTGGATCTTGGTCAGTATCTAAAAGAGCTGCAAGAGAAGGAAGAAATCCACAAACTGGAAAAACTATCAAAATTGCTGCTAAAAATGTAGTTAAATTTAAAGCAGGTGCTGAATTAGAAGGTTCTGTTAACTAATTTAATTTAGTAGATATAAAGAAAATCTTCCTTTACGGAAGATTTTTTTTTTGACATTTTTAAGAAAATATTTGGACTTTTATGATAAAATTCTGTAATTTTATTAAAAATTTGTTGCCAAATGATTAAAGAAAAACTTAAAAAAGGTCATTTGCTCATAGCAGAACCTTCCATTTATGGTGATTTGTCTTTTAATAGGTCGGTAATTTTATTAGCCGATCATAATCCTGAAGGCACAGTTGGTTTCATTTTAAACAAACCTTTAGAATATACCCTTACTGATTTGGTTCCTGAAATCGAATCTTCCTTTACCGTTTACAATGGCGGTCCGGTTGAACAAGATAATTTATACTTTATTCATACTGTTCCTGAATTAATTCCGGATAGTGTTGAGATTTCTAACGGAATTTATTGGGGTGGCAACTTTGAAAAAACCAGAGATTTAATTAATGATGGTGTTATTCAAAAAGAAAATATTCGATTCTTTTTAGGGTACACCGGTTGGAGTGCCAATCAATTGGAAGACGAATTGAATGCCAATTCCTGGATTTTGATTGAAAACAATTTCAAACAAAACATCTTGATGAAATCATCGGTCGATTTTTGGAAAGAACAATTAATCGAACTCGGTGGCGAATATTTAATTTGGTCAAACGCTCCTGAAAATCCGATGTTAAATTAGTTCATTTACTTTTTCTAAAAGTAATTTTGACCAGTTTGTTTCAAATTCTTTCTTGCGGTATTTTGTAATAGGTTGAATACCTGTGATTACATTTGTAATGAATAATTCTGATGCTTTTTGTAAATCAAATGGCGAAATTGGTGCTTCGGTAACCGTTAATCCTTCTATATTTTTTGCTATTGAGAGAAGTTGCTTACGTAATATGCCATTCAAACAGCCTTCGGTTAAGGGTGGTGTAATTAATGTATCGCCCATCATCATAAACAAATTCCCATTTAACGCCTCCACTACTGATTTTTCTTCGTTGAGTAACAAGCAATTTTGATAACCGTTTTCTTCTGCATAAATACTGCCTACAACTTGAATGGCTTTATTAGTTGTTTTGAGTGTAGAAAGTAATTGTTTCGTTATATAGAAATCTTTATACAATTCAACTTCGTAGTTATCAGAAGAAAAATGATACTTTTTATCTAGAAGAGGTTGAACAGAAATTAAATACGAAACCGCATTATCCTTTGGTAAATAAAAACCACCATCATTTCTAAAAACCGTTAATCGAACTCTTGAGGATTCCGTTAAATTGGCTTCTTTAACTAATTTCAAAACTTCATTTTCCAAAAATTCTAATGTAAAACTCATTGGAATTTTCATTCTAAGAATTCGCATGGAAGCCATCAGTCGGAAATAATGGTCTTCAAAAAATAAAATTCTTCCTTCAACAATTTTTAACGTTTCAAAAACTGCATCACCGTATAGAAAAGCTCTATTGGTTGACAACATCATTTCGTCTTGAATACTCCCATTAAAATTAACCATAAAAAAAGCCCTGAAAATTCAGGGCAAATATAATTCAAATCCTATAATTAAACTGAACCAATAACATGCTTCAAATCAGAAATTTGATTTTCCCACAATAATTTGGACTCTTCAATTTCATCTTCATAAGCAAAATCAATCACTACTAAAGAAACATCTTTTGTAATTTCATCTTCCATGATTTTTAATTCAAAATAATATTCGGTGTCTTTGTCATTTTCATCAATCCATTTGAATTTGATACGTTCACCTGTTTTTTTGGAAGCCAAACGAGCACGCTCTTTTGTATCGTCCCAAATAAAAGTAAACAACTCACCTCTTGAATTTACGTTGTCTGCAAACCATTCTGATAACCCGGAAGGAGTAGAAATATATTGATATAGAAGTTGTGGCGAAGAATTAATCGGAAACTCTATTTCATAACGTAGTTTTGAATCCATATTTAGAAAAATTTTGAGCAATATATTGAATATAAACACAAAAAAAAAGCGATTTTTAAAATAAAAATATTTTATCATTATATGTTTGGAAGCTTTACTATTATTTATATATTTGCACCCGCATTCACAAAGTGATGAATCCTTATTTGGCGAGGTAGCTCAGTTGGTTAGAGCGTTGGATTCATAACCCAAAGGTCACGGGTTCAACTCCCGTCTTCGCTACTAAAAGTCCCCGATTGGGGACTTTTTTATTTTTACGCTATTTCTTTTCGTTTAAAAAAGCACTACATATTTTCTGTTTTTAAACTTTTTCACCTCATTCAAGCTATAAATTACAATTATTTCCATCTTTATTTATAAAACTTCCACATCTAAAATGATTACATTTTGTAAGTTATTTATATTAACTTTTAATATTTTTATGCATTTCATCGATTATTTTATACATTTTATCGATTAATTGAAAATCGTTTTTACCTTTGAATCGTCAAAAATCTAAAATCAATTTAACCTCATTAACGATGAAAAAGGTTATTGTAAAAAAATCTATTTTCACATTGCTACTCTTAGTCATGTGCCAAATAGAAAGTAACGCAAAAAGTGAAGTAAAAGAATGTAAACCCATTCAAGCTCACACAAACGGCCAAGAATCCGTATTGAATAGTAACCAAAAAGCGTTTTTGCATTTTAATGGAATTAATGCATATGGAACCGCTGATGGCATTTTAGAAGGACTGGAAAAAACAACCTTGATGGGTTGGATAAGTTTATCACCTCAATTTCAAAATGATGCCTTTATCATGGGGGAAAACAATTTCAATATCAGTTGTACTACCAACAGAAAAATTGTTGTGACTTGTAATGCAATTACATTGACAAGCTCCATCTCGTTAGATACTTCACGCTGGTATCACATTACAGCTTCTTACAATGGTTCAAGCTTAAAATTGTACCTTAACGGAAAATTAATACAACAACAAAATTCGACCGGTACCATTCAACAATCAGAAAATGATACTTTTTCAATAGGAAAAAATCCTACTCAAAACACCCACTATTTTAATGGAAAATTAGATGAAGTAAGGGTTTTTAATGAAAGTTTATCGGATACTCACATCCAGCAAATGGTGTACCAAGAAATTACCAATCATAATGGTACGGTAAGAGGCGTAACTATCCCAAAAAACTTCACAAACCTAAATTATAGTGCTTTGATTCGCTATTACAAAATGGATTTGATTCAAAACAGTATAGTACAAAATCAAACACAAAATACACCTGATAACGCTGAAGGAATTCAACTTTTTAATATCAACGCTGTTGGTATTCAAGAAGCTCCAATGCCTTTAGTAACAAAAAGAAACGGCAATTTTACCACAGCTATTCAAGATGATTCAACCGATATTTTCGGAAAAGATGCCGAAACCTATCCTTGGGCTATCATCCAAGTGAGTCATGACATTACACAATTTGCGAATGTCGTTAACTTAGGTCTAATTGTGGATTCGGGTAAAAAAATCACCCTGTTAAACGACACAAAAATCGAAAACAGAGGATACTTAAAACTAAACGGTAAAATCGATTTGGAAGGTGAAGCACAACTTATTCAAACCAGTGAAAGTATTTTAGACCCAACCAGTTCAGGTATATTGGAAAGAGACCAACAAGGTCAGTCCAATCGATACAATTACAATTATTGGTCGTCGCCGGTTAGCACGCCTAATGCAACAACCATCAATCACGGTTATACTGTAGCCGGTGTAATGAAAGACGGCAGCAATAGTCAACCACAAAATATTGCTTGGGTAAGTAGCACAAATAACCCTACCACCAGCAATCCAATTACACTTAGTAGCTATTGGATTTATAAGTTTCAGAATTTAACGCCTCTTTATGCCAATTGGTCAACTGTTGGACAAAATGGATTATTGCAAGCCGGACAAGGCTATACTTTAAAAGGTAGCGGTACAGATGCTCCATTTCAAAACTATACGTTTGTGGGAAAACCTAATAATGGAACCATTACTGTTCCGGTTTCGCCTAACAATTTGAATTTGGCCGGAAACCCCTATCCTTCTGCCTTAGATGCACATACATTTATTAAAGACAATTGTAATGTAATCAACGGAACCTTATATTTTTGGGAACATTTTGCCAGCAATAATACCCATAATTTATCCGGTTATCAAGGGGGTTATGGAGCCATAACGCTTGTTGGCGGTATCAAACCGGTAGCTCAGACTGGTGAAAATAATTTGAGTTCAAACACCAAAACTCCGGGACGTTTTATTCCGGTAGGACAAGGTTTTTTTGTAACAGGTAATGACCAAGGCGGTTTAATTACGTTCCAAAACAGTCAGCGTTTGTTTATTAAAGAAATCAATGAACAGTCTTTTGATTTATTTCGTCCGGCATCTACTACTGCTTTGGCGAATGATCAACTTCTTCCTGACAACATCGAAGACCCGATTGAAGAGGAAGCTTTTGCCAAAATTAAAATCGGATTTAATTCGTATAACAACTACCATAGAGAAATTTTATTAGGCTTCATGAACGAATGGGCTACCGATAATATCGACCCCGGCTATGATGCCATTCATATTGATAATCAACAAAATGACATGTATTTCATGAATGGTTCCAATAAATTGGTCATTCAGGGAGTGGGTTATTTTGATGTAAACAAAAAATACCCGTTAGGAGTAAAAACCTATGAAGCCGGAAACGTTCAATTTACTTTAGACGAGGTTATGAATTGGGATGAAAACATTGATATTTTCATTCTAGACAAAACCACCGGAATACATCACCCGATTCAAAATGGTCCTTTTACGGTTTATTTGGCACAAGGCGAAATACACAACCGTTTTGAATTAACGTTTAGCAACCAAGCGTTATCCAATCCTGATTTTAGCTTAGCCCAAGAAATTGGAGTTGCTTTTTCAAATGCCCAAAATTTACTTACTATACAAAACTTAACCGATGTTACTGTGCAAACAGTGAATATCATTACAATCCTGGGCCAGACCCTTGCCACCTGGAATGTTGAAAACGAAACCCAAACCAACATTTCGTTACCGGTGAGCAACGTGAGTACTGGCACCTACATTGTTCGTTTGCAAACAACTGCCGGAACAATTAGCAAAAAAATCATTATTAAATAGGGTTTTGATAATTGATTTTTGACACCGAAAGGCCCCTCGACGTGAGGGGCTTTTCATTTTTATTCAAATTATTAACTTAGAAAGTTTTACTTTCAATCCCTCAAAATCCAACTTCACTTGTTCACCGGTTTGTAAATTTTTCCATCCAAAAATGTTAAAAACAAAAGTTATACGGATGTAATTCATATATTTGTACGTACAACATATCGCTATGGATACAAAATTGACATTAAAATTAAATCAAGAAATCATTGAGAAAGCGAAGGTTTATGCTGCTCAAAAGAAAGTGAGTTTGTCTCGAATTATCGAGAATTACTTGAAATCGCTTACCAATGATACAAAAAATGAGGATTCCATTGAAATCTCTCCATTTGTAAAAAGTATAAAAACCGGTAATTCAATTCCTGCCGATTTGGATTACAAAAAAGAATATGCTGAACATCTTTTGAACAAACATAAATGAGTAAAAAGTTATTCTTAGACACTAACATCATACTTGATTTTCTTGGGGAACGAGAACCTTTTTACCTTCCAAGTGCACAATTGGCAACTTTAGCCGATCACAAAAAAGTAAAATTGATTGCCTCTCCTATTTCATTTGCAACGGTAAATTATTTTCTCACCAAATCGGAAGGAATTTCAAATGCAAAAGAAAAATTGAGAAAGTTTAAAATTCTTTGTGAAATAGCTGTAATGAATGAAAGCATTGTGGAAAAAGCTTTACATTCAGAATTTGAAGATTTTGAAGATTCATTACAATACTTTTGTGCTTTAGATTCAAAATGCGACATCATCATCACTAGAAATCAAAAAGATTTTAAACATTCATTACTACCAATCATGTCGGCAGAAGAATATGTAAAAAGTCTATAAAAATTGTATTCTAGAACAACTCCCTCTTCAACCCCTCAAAATCCAACTTCACTTGTTCACCGGTTTGTAAATTCTTCAAACCAAAACAATTTTGTTCCATCTCCGATTGTCCGGCAATCACCGCAAAAGGTATTCCGCGTTTGTCGGCATGTTGAAATTGTTTAGCGATTTTAGCAGCATCAGGATACAATTCTACTTTGATTCCGCTACGGCGTAAGTTGGAAATCGCTTCCATCGCATACAAACTTTCTTGATTGCCATAATTGATAAAAAGTGCTTTAGTAGTTGCCGTCACCGTTTCCGGGAATAAACCTAATTCTTCCAACACCAAATAAATACGGTCTAATCCAAACGAAATGCCGACACCACTCATATTCTTTAAACCAAAAATACCGGTTAAATCATCATAACGCCCGCCACCACCAATCGAACCCATTGCTACGTGTGGAGCAACGACTTCAAAAATAGCTCCGGTGTAATAATTTAAACCTCTGGCTAACGTAACATCCAAATCAATGATGGCAGTTTGCAAACCTAATTTTTGAATGGTTTCACATATAAATTGAAGCTCCTCTACTCCTTTTTTTCCTTCGTCAGACGAGGCCAACAACTGATTCAACTTTGTAATTTTTTCAGCAACTGTTCCCGAAAATTGAAACAACGGTTGCACTTTTTCGATGGCGAATGCCGAAATTCCTTTTTCAAGCATTTCTTTTTTCACGCCGTCTTCGCCTATTTTGTCTAATTTATCTAACGCGACTGTAAAATCAATTAATTTATCTTTTGCTCCAATCACTTCTGCAATGCCGGATAAAATTTTTCGGTTATTGATTTTGATGGTGGCTCCGCCTAAACCTAATTGGGTGAAAACCGCATCATACAATTGCACCAACTCCACTTCTTGCCACAACGACGTAGAACCTACTACATCGGCATCACATTGATAAAACTCTCTAAACCTTCCTTTTTGCGGACGATCGGCTCTCCAAACCGGTTGAATTTGGTATCGTTTGAACGGAAATTCAATTTCGTTTTGGTGTTGAACCACGTATCGTGCGAAGGGAACGGTTAGGTCGTAACGAAGGGCTTTTTCGGAGATTTTAGAAGTTAGTTTTTTATAATCAATGTTTGATAATTCGTCTTGACTTACTTTATCCAAATAATCCCCCGAATTCAATATCTTAAAAATCAATCGGTCACCTTCTTCCCCGTATTTTCCCATCAACGTCTCTGAATTTTCAAACGAAGGCGTTTCAATTGGCTGAAAACCAAAGACCTCAAAATGATGTTTCATAATCGAACTGATGTAATTGCGTTTCGCCACCTCTGCCGGTGAAAAATCTCTCGTTCCTTTTGGAATACTGGGTTTTTGTGCCATTTTAAAATTATTTCTTTGGATTATAAGGTTCATTTTTGCCCGCTATGCGGGAGATTGCTATTTCGACTTCGTCATCTTGCGGAATGACAAAAATGAAAAGCTCTGCAAATATCTTACTTTTAAAATAATTTTCCTTGTCGCTTGTAACAAAATATGCATAAATGTGACAAATATAAACATGACCGGATTAGTAAAAGAAAACATCAAAATTGCATTAGGTTCCATCAAAACACAATTGTTGCGAACCATTCTAACGATTATCATTATAGCCATTGGAATTACGGCTTTGGTAAGTATTTTGACGGTGGTATCTGCATTGGAAAACACTATTTCTTCTAACTTTTCGATGATGGGAGCCAATACATTTACGATTCGACAATATGAATTAGAAGTGAGAATTGGCAATGGCGGAAGACGTGGAGAACGCGAAATCATAAATCCGATTATTTCCTATCCGGATGCCAAAGCATTTAAAGAGAAATTCAATTATCCTTTTACAACCACATCATTATCCTTTACAGCTACTCCAACAGCTCAAGTGAAATTTGAAAATAAAAAAACAGATCCTGAAATTACCGTGTTGGGTGTTGATGAAAGTTATGCGGCAAACTCGGGATTAGAAGTCGCCACCGGAAGGAATTTTACCGGTTTTGATATTGAAAACAACAATTATGTCTGCGTCGTTGGTTCCGATTTTGAAAAAGGTTTATTGAAAGATGTGAACCCAATTGACAAAACAATTTCTATTCGGGGAGCAAAATTCAAAGTAATTGGCGTATTAAAAGAGAAAGGTTCTACTTTCGGCAATAGTCAAGATTTAAGAGTGTTGATTCCCATTCAAATTGCTCGTTCTGTTTTTACGCAACCAAACATCAATTATAACGTAAGTGTAATGGTGGATAAAAAAGAATTATTGGATGCCGCTATTGACCACGCAACCATAACGATGCGACAAATTAGAAAGCAAAATCCGGTGGAAGATAATAATTTTGGAATCGTGCGAAGTGATGAATTAATCAATCAAATCTTATCGTTGACCAAAGTTTTGAGTGCTTCAGCTTGGATTATTGGTATCATTACTATTTTTGGTTCTTCCATTGCTTTGATGAACATCATGTTGGTTTCTGTAACGGAAAGAACACGTGAAATTGGTGTTAGAAAAGCCTTGGGTGCCAAACGAAAAACGATTGCTTTTCAATTTTTTACCGAAACCATTGTAATTGGTCAATTGGGTGGAATAATCGGAATTATTTTAGGAATTACAATCGGTTCTATCTTTGCTTCAGTGTTAGAATTTGATTTTATCATTCCTTGGATGGCCATTATTGCGGCGGTGATTACCAGCTTTGTTGTGGCATTGGTTTCGGGTTTATATCCCGCGATAAAAGCTTCTAAATTGGATCCTATTGAGGCGTTGCGTTACGAGTAAAAATTGTTCAAAAATCAACATTCGTTATTCTTCATTCGTTAATCAATTGAGCTTTAATCATTCTATCATTTCCATACAAATCTTTCCGTAATTCAATATGCTTAAAGCCTAATTTAGATAACAATTCAACGGTTTCATTCCCTAAATATTGATTGATTTCAAAGAAAAGCAATCCGTTAGGTACAAGATGAAGCAAAGCCAATTCAGCTATTTTTTGATAAAAAACAAGCGGATTTTCATCTGAAACAAAAAGTGCCAAATGCGGTTCATAACCTAAAACATTCGTTTTCATTTCATGCTTTTCTACATGACGCACATATGGCGGATTGGAAACAATTATATCAAATTGCTGTTGCAAATTATCAGTTTCTAAAATATTTTTATGCCAAAAATGTACTTCCGTTTCATTTAATTGTGCATTTTTCTTTGCCACAAATAAAGCTTCTTCAGAAACGTCTAAAGCATAAATTGTGGAAGATTGTAAATTCTTTTTTAAGGCAATCGGAATACAACCCGTGCCGGTTCCAATATCGATAATTGTTGGATTTTGGATATTTTTCTGCTTAATTTTGTCTAAAACCCAAGCCACTAATTCCTCCGTTTCCGGTCTGGGAATAAGCGTAAATTCGTTTACATAAAATCGTAAATCATAAAAAAAAGTTTCACCTAATATATATTGAATTGGTTGTTCTTTTTGTAAAGCTTCCAATACTTTTTCCCAATGGAAAATATCTTCTGATGGGATTTCTTTTTCCGGATGCAAAGCCAAATCAATTCTTTTTAGCTGATGCAATTTTTCCAATGTCAAATAAAAGAAACTTTCAATTTCTTGCGAATCATACAAACCGGAAAGTTGTGTGTGAAAATGAGCTTTTATTTGTTTGAAAGTAGTCATACCCTACAAGATTTTAATCATCCAAACCGGACAAGAAGTATGACCGGTGCATCCCATTGGTTGATCCAAATAATCAAAACCAAATTTCAAATACAGTTTTTGAGCATCTTTCATATACGGCATGGTTTCTAAATAGCATTTTTCATAACCGACTTGTTTGGCAAAAGTGAGGCACTTTTCCATCATTTCAGCACCTAAACCTAAACCCCGAGCTTCCGGTAAAAAGTACATTTTTTGCAATTCACAAATAATACCCGCTTCATTTTCTAATTGATGAATTCCTGCTCCACCGATGATTTTACTCTCTTTTTCTACAACAAAATAATGACTTTTTGATGTAGAATAAGTTTCAAACATGCAATCCAACGATGCATCGGCATAGGCCGTTCCTACTTTTGGCACATTGTGTTCAATGAGTACATCGCGAATGACTTGTGCAACAAATGGATTATCAGCAGGTTGAATGGAGCGAATCTGTGTCATAAAATATTTTTATTTTAAGAAGGTAAAAGTAAAACTATTTCTCCGTTTTTGGGCAAAATGAGTAAATTTGTCCCTCTATGGAAGATGAAAAATTCATGCATCGTTGCCTTCAATTGGCAAAAAACGGTTTGGGAACAACTTACCCCAACCCGATGGTTGGAAGCGTGATTGTTTTTGAAGGCAAAATCATCGGAGAAGGTTGGCATCAAAAAGCAGGTGAACCGCATGCGGAAGTAAATGCCATAAATGCTGTGAAAGACAAATCTTTATTGTCAAAATCCACTATTTATGTGAGTTTAGAGCCTTGCAGTCATTTTGGAAAAACACCACCTTGTAGTGATTTAATTGTGCATCAAAAGATTCCTAGAGTAGTGGTTGGAACGGTTGACCCACATGAAAAAGTGGCCGGAAAAGGCATTGAAAAACTCAGAAAATCAGGTGCTGAAGTAAAAGTTGGGGTGTTAGAAAAAGAATGTTTGGAACTCAATAAACGCTTTTTTACTTTTCATCATTTAAAACGTCCTTATATTATTCTAAAATGGGCAGAAAGTGCCGATGGATATTTGGCTCCGCTTACTAAAACGGAGAAAAAACCGGTTTGGATTACGAATGTATATTCCCGACAATTGGTACACAAATGGCGAACTGAAGAACAAGCCATTTTAGTAGGAACAACTACTGTTTTTGAAGACAATCCCAATTTAAATAGCAGAGATTGGTATGGAAATCAGCCGTTAAGAATTGTATTGGATAGAAAAGGAAAAATTTCAGATGAGTATGAAGTAAAAAATCAACAACAACCCACGTTGATAATTACGGAAGAAGAAAATCACAAAAACAGTGAAAATTGTAACTACGAAACCCTTATCTTTGATCATCAACTTGCTGAAAAAATAGTAAATTTACTTTTTGAAAAGGAAATTCAATCTGTAATTATTGAAGGAGGACGTCAAACGCTTCAAACCTTTATTGACGCTAAATTATGGGATGAAGTGAGAATTTTCAAAGGTGATACTTTATTTCAACAAGGTGTCATAGCTCCCAAGATTGCTTATAAAACCGTGAAAAAAATGAACTTTTTAACCGATGAACTTTTAATTGGCAGAAGACATGATTAATACGATTATTTTTGATTTTGGAGATATTTTTATCAACTTAGACAAACCGGGAATTGATAAAGCTTTTCGAGAACTTGGCCTTACGGAATGGCACAACGATTTAAATGAATTAAATCAACTTTTCGAAATTGGAAAAATTTCTGAACTTGAATTTATCGAAGGTTTTCAGAAACATTTGCCCAATGCATCTATTGAAGATATTCGAAAAGCATGGAACAAAGTTTTAGGCGATTTTCCAGAATATCGTTTGGACTTTTTGCAAAGTTTAAAAGGAAAATATCGTTTGTTTTTATTATCCAATACCGATAAAATTCATATTGACCATTTTGAACACAAAGTAGGAATGTCTTTTTCAAGGGATTTTTATAATTGTTTTGAAAAAGTCTATTTTTCGTATGAAATGGGTGTGCGTAAACCGGATGTAGAAAGCTTCAAACAAGTAATCAACCGCCATGATTTATCGCCTAAACGAACATTATTTGTGGATGACAAAAAAGAAAATACCGATGCCGCCGCTTCAATAGGATTGGAAGTTTGGAACTTACAAGTAGGAAAAGAAGACGTTACTGATTTATTTGCCAAAAAAATTATTAATCTGTGATTTATATTCTATTGAGTGTTGTTTTCAACGCTGTTTTATTTGTTATTCTAAAACTTTTTAGCCGTTATTCCATAAATACACTACAAGCATTAGTGGTCAATTATTTTACCGCTTTTGTGATGGGATTATTTTTTTCCAATCAAGCGTTTCATTATCCTTCTATCGTTGAAAAATCATGGTATCCCGGAAGTTTTTTCTTGGGCTTTTTATTCATCAGTGTGTTTTACGCCACCGCCATTACATCACAACGAAACGGACTTTCAGTTGCCTCAGTAGCCTCAAAAATGTCAGTAATCATCCCAATCAGTTTTGGCATCGCATTATTCGGTGATTCTTTAACCATTTTTAAAGTTATTGGAATCGTGCTGGCGTTACTTGCGGTTTATTTTACTTCCAAAAAAGAAGAAGGAGCTGTAACCGAATCTAAAAGTTTGTTGTACCCGCTTTTGGTATTTTTTGGTGCAGGAGCCATCGATACCAGTTTAAAAATATTACAAAATGATTATTTGCCTGAAAATGAGATTGCTTTGTTTTCCTCACACACCTTTTTGATGGCTTTTTCGATTGGTATTATATTAATAGGTGTAAACATTTTCAAATTCAACATGAAAATTACCGGTAAAAATATCCTAGCCGGAATCATATTGGGTATTCCTAATTATTTTTCTTTATATTATTTGGTAAAAATGCTCGACAGTGAAATGTTTGAAAGTTCAACCATATTTACTATTCACAATGTTGCCATCGTTATGGTTTCTACTTTGGCAGGAATTTTATTCTTCAAAGAAAAAATTTCAAAAAGAAACGGAATCGGAATTGGCCTGGCTTTATTAGCAATACTGTTAGTGACCGGATAGCATGGAAGAGGCTAAAGATACATATCGCACAATAGCTGAACCTTCAAATGAAGTTTTATTCAAAGAAAAAAACAGCAAATTTTTTGGTTATGCCTTTCCGATTCAAAAAGAAGAGGAAGTTAAACTTCATTTAGAACAACTCAAAAAGCAACATTTTTCTGCTCGTCATTGGTGCTATGCTTATCAAATGGGAACAGACAAAATTAGTTATCGAGCCAATGATGATGGTGAACCCAACAATAGTGCCGGTATGCCGATTTACGGACAAATTCAATCTTTTGACGTAACCAATGTTTTAATAGTAGTTGTTCGTTATTTTGGTGGAGTAAAATTAGGCGTTGGCGGATTGATTTCTGCTTACAAAACGGCAGCACAAATGGCGTTAGAAAATGCAATCATTATTGAAAAAACTATTGATGTACAGTTTCAACTTTTTTTTGAGTATAAAAACATGAATAAAGTGATGCGAATTATAAAAGAAAAAAACTTGGAAATCATCCATCAAGAACTGACCGAAAATTGTATTTTGACTATTTCAACTCGAAAAAAAAATGCCGAAAAAGTATTCGACATTTTTAGTAATTTATTTGAAGTGGAAATTAAAACGATTGCTTAGTTTTCGATTTGTTCCATTTTGTGAAGAATAGCCTTAATATTTTCCGGTGGCAAAGTCGGTTTTCCTGTTTTAATGTCTACAAAAACCAAAACAAAATTTGCAGTTGTTAATAACTCACCATTTTCGTTCTCAATTTTACATTCAAATTCTATCTTTACTGAGCTTTGATTTTTGAATGTGGTTCTCACCGTCAACAAATCATCATAACGTGCTGGTTTTTTGTAGTTTATATTGATATTAACGATGGGCAAAGCGATTCCGTTTTCTTCCATACTTTTGTAAGAGATGCCATGATTTCTGAGCCATTCCACTCTACCTATCTCAAAATAAGGCAAATAGTTGCCATGATAAACCACTCCCATTTGATCGGTTTCTGAATAACGCACTCTAACTTGTAATTGATGTTCTTTCATACTTTTCTGTAATATTTTTCTTTAGTAATAGCGAAGCCCTTAATTGGTCTTTACAATAATATTTTTATAAAATCAATAGTAAATAATTTTTTTTTACACTTTTTTGTTCACATATTTGTTATCCCAAAAGTTGATAAAGAAACAGTCTGTTTTCTTTGTAAGTTAACCTTTAATAAACAACAATAATTTATAAAAAATATGAGCAAAACTGCGGAATCGGTATGGGAAAACTGTCTATCTTTTATAAAAGACAATATTCAGGAACAAGCCTACAAAACTTGGTTCGAACCGATTAAGTCTGTTGAACTCACGGACAATGCTTTATACATTCAAGTACCGAGCAAATTTTTCTATGAATGGTTAGAGGAACACTATGTTAAATTACTAAAAGTGGCCTTAACCAAAGAACTTGGGAAAAATGCAAAGTTACTGTATAAAATTAAAATGGAAAACACTTATGGCAATAAACAACCGTTTACAGAACAACTGCCAAGTGCTCACAGAAGTCCGGTTAAACCACAAGATGTTGATGCTCCGTTAAAAAACATCAGTCCTGAACTTAAAAATCCATTTGTAATTCCTGGAATTCGCAATGTTAAAATTGAATCGCAATTAAATGCCAATTACAGTTTTGACAATTTTTTAGAAGGTGATTCCAATCGTTTGGCTCGTTCTGCCGGAATGGCGGTAGCAAACAAACCGGGAGGAACTTCTTTCAATCCATTATTGATATTTGGTGGAGTTGGTTTAGGAAAAACGCACTTAGCTCACGCAATTGGTGTTGAAATCAAAGATAAATATCCAGACAAAACGGTTTTATATATTTCTGCTGAAGTTTTTACGCAACAATATATTGATTCGGTAAAGAAAAATACACGAAATGATTTCATTCATTTCTATCAATTAATTGATGTGCTAATTATTGACGATGTTCAGTTTTTATCCGGAAAATCAGGAACACAAGATGTATTCTTCCACATTTTCAATTACTTGCATCAAAATGGCAAACAAGTTATTTTGACTTCTGATAAAGCTCCGGTTGACATGCAAGATATTGAACAACGTTTATTATCGCGTTTCAAATGGGGATTATCCGCAGAATTACACCAACCTGATTATGAAACACGTATTTCTATCTTAAAAAATATTTTATACCGTGACGGTGTAGAAATGCCGGATGAAATTGTGGAATATGTTGCCCGAAATATCAAAACAAATGTTCGTGAGTTAGAAGGAGCAATTATTTCTTTGATTGCACAATCTTCTTTTAACAAAAAAGAAGTTACATTAGATTTAGCAAAGAGTATTGTGGAGAAATTTGTTAAAAATGTAAAACGTGAAATTTCAATTGACTACATTCAAAAAGTAGTTTCAGACTATTTCCAATTAGACGTTGATACCTTACAAAGTAAAACCAGAAAACGTCATGTGGTGCAAGCCAGACAATTAGCCATGTTTTTTGCAAAGAAATTTACGAAAGCTTCGTTGGCTAATATTGGGTCGCAAATTGGTGACCGCGACCACGCAACCGTTTTACATGCTTGCAAAACCGTTGACAATTTAGTAACTACTGATAAGCAATTCAGAAAATTTGTGGATGACATCCATAAAAAACTTTCCTTATAACATGATGATTTCAGGATTCTTTCTATTTTTGAATCCTGAAATCGTAATGTAAATTCTACAATATGCCTGTAAAAATTTTAATGGTCTGTTTAGGTAACATTTGCCGTTCACCTTTGGCAGAGGGAATCCTAGCTTCTAAACTTCCTATGGATCAATTTGTTGTTGACTCAGCCGGAACCGGACATTGGCATATTGGTAATCCGCCTGATAAACGTTCAATTTTTACGGCTCAAAAAAACGGTATTGACATCACGCATCAAAGAGGAAAATTATTTAAAACTTCTTTTTATGATGAGTTTGATTTTATCTACGTAATGGATACCAACAATTATGAAGACGTAATTAAAATGGCTCGAAATGATGAAGATAAAAAAAAGGTGCAACTCATTTTAGATGAATTATTTCCGGGCGAAAATGTGGATGTACCAGACCCTTATCATGGATTTCAAAGTAACTTTGATCAAGTTTATGAAATGTTAGAAGAAGCTTGTGAAAGTATTGCCAATAAGCTTTTAAAAAAATAATGTAAAAGTTACAAAAACTTTTTCTCATAAAACCTGACAGGTTTGAAAACCTGTCAGGTTTCAAATAAAATCAACATGAAACCCATCTCTTTTTTAGGAAAGCTCTATTTAATTCCCACCACTTTAGGTGAAGTGGCTCCAGATGATGTGTTGCCACAAACTGTTAAAAGAGCGATCGATTTTATTCAAGATTATGTGGTGGAAAATGAAAAAACAGCTCGTCGTTTCATTAAATCGGTCAATCCAGAAAAAGTTCAAGCGAATTTGCGAATCAGTGTTTTAAACAAGCATACTGAAATTGCTGAACATGCTGCTATGATTCAACCTTGTTTAGATGGCAGAAATGTAGGTTTAATGAGTGAAGCCGGTTGCCCCGGTGTAGCCGATCCGGGAGCTGTGATTGTGAAATTAGCTCATGAAAGAGGAATTCAAGTGGTACCGTTGGTTGGACCATCTTCTATCCTACTCGCTTTAATGGGTTCAGGGATGAATGGTCAAAGTTTTGCTTTTAATGGTTATCTACCTATTGATAAAGGTGAAAAAAAAGCAATGTTGAAAAATTTGGAACGCTTGTCATTTGAAAAAAATCAAGCCCAAATTTTCATAGAAACTCCTTATCGAAACAATAAATTATTGGAAGATATTTTACAATCGTTACAAAATTCTACTCGACTTTGCATTGCAACGGATATTACTTTACCAACTGAATACATCAAAACCCTTTCAATAAACGATTGGAAAAAAACAAAGGTCGATTTACACAATCGACCAACAATTTTTATTATCCAAAAATCGTAAAACACTCTATTTCATTACTTTAATTTAATAAGTCGATAATTTGATTTTAAATTTTTCGACTCTAGAAAATATTTTAATTATAAAATTATTCGAGTATAAAAGATTAATTTATATTTTTATAAAAATATTCGAATATAAAAGATTATTTTGTAATTTTACAAAAATTTTCAAATATGGAAGATAATTTTGATAGTTTAAAAAAATATAATTTTTGGAATGGTAACCTACCGCAATTAGGTTTTGAAAGAGAAACATATACCAATTCGATACTAGAATACACGGGTAATAAACTCATAAAAGTGTTAGTAGGTCAACGTAGAGTTGGGAAAAGTTACCTATTGCGACAACTTGCCAATAAACTAATGCAACAAGGTGTAAATGCTAAGAATATATTTTATTTAAACAAAGAATTTACCGATTTTGATACTATTTCAAGTTACCGAGATGTAGAAAAATTAATTGAAATCTATCGATCAAAAACACATCCTGTTGGCAAGATATACCTTTTTATTGATGAAATTCAAAACATTGAAGGATGGGAACATTTTGCGAATTCGTATTCTCAAAATTATGTAGATGATTACGAACTTTTCATAAGTGGTTCCAATTCAAAAATGCTTTCCGGAGAGTTAGCAACACTTCTTTCCGGTAGATATGTAACTTTTGAGATATTTCCATTTAGTTTTAATGAATTTTCTGAAGCAACAGCAAAAGAACCAAGTAAATTGACGTATATAGAATACATGGAAAGCGGCGGTTTACCGGAATTATTCATTTTACCTAATGAACAAACGAAACGAAATTATATTTCTGCCATTAAAGACTCTGTTTTATTACGTGATGTCATACAACGTTATAACATTAAAGACCCAAAATTATTAGAAGATATTTTTGTTTTCATGGTTAACAACGCATCAAATCTTGTTTCTATAAATAACATTGTCAATTTTTTTAAAAGCAATAATCGAAAAACCACCTATGATACGGTTTCAAATTATATTGAATATATAATAGACACCTTTCTGGTTCATAAAGTTGAACGCTATGACATCAAAGGAAAAGATATTATTTTGGGAAATTGTAAATATTATATAAATGACTTATCATTTAAAAATTATTTATACCAAGGCTTTAGTTTCGGAATAGGTTATAAACTTGAAAATTTAGTTTATTTGGAACTTCGTAGGTTAGGATTTAATGTTTATACAGGAGCTTTAAAAAACAAAGAAATTGATTTTATTGCGAAAAAAGGGGATCGTGTTATCTATTTTCAAGTGACATACATACTCGAAAACGAAAACACAATCATACGAGAATATTCGCCTTTGCAAAACATTTCAGATAATTATGAAAAAATTGTAATTTCATTAGATGATATTGCTTTCCCTTCTAATGAGGGAATTTTACATATTCAAGCTTGGAAATTGAATGATTTGTTGGGAGTTTAGTAAAAAAAGGTCGATTTACACAACCGACCTACTATCTTTATAATTCAAAAAAGTTGATTTATTTTACTTTTGCATTTTTATTCGCCACAATATGCGAAGTATCATATCCACCAAATTTTTTGATATACGTTTTGATAGAAGTACCAAAACCATCTTTTATACTTCTATTTCCATTACTTTTTAGAAACTTTTTTACCGAACCGGCACCGCCTAAATGAGCCGCTGCCAATAATCCGGATTCCGTAATGACAACTCCATTGATTGTTTTTCCTTCGTATTTTTCAATTTCATCACGCAAAATCCATTTGTTTACAGACATTAAAGCATTAAAAGCTTTTTCTTGAAGTTGAGGAGTACGCATAAAATGAAGACTATCATTCACACCTAAAGTACGAAGTGTACCAATTCCAAATTGGTATTTTCCCATATAACCAAAAGAATTGACCAAATGGTATTTCCCTTGTGATTCTTTAAATGCTAAATCTTGTTTGAATCCGGCATAGGTTTTTCCGGTTTGTGGGAAAATGACATTTTTATATTCTAATTCTTCAGCTGTTGGAACAGTATAATGTAAAACTTCATCTGATTCATCAACATAAAACCAATTTAAATTTTCAAATTGATAAGGTTTGAAACCTGTACTGATTATTGCTACAATAACGACAATACTAGAATAAAAATACCATTTTTTTGACATAGAAAGTTATTTCTCAAGTGCTGTCACCCTCTTGAATTTCACCGGTGC
Source organism: Flavobacterium filum DSM 17961 (assembly GCF_000425465.1). GTDB lineage: Bacteria > Bacteroidota > Bacteroidia > Flavobacteriales > Flavobacteriaceae > Flavobacterium > Flavobacterium filum. Next base: position 137,156 of record NZ_AUDM01000010.1, read on the forward strand.
AAATATACAACTTATTTTATAAAATTGACAATCAGCAAGTTAATATTTTCTAAAAGTAAATAAAGTAGCCTTTAACCTTTCCTGAACCGTTGATTTCAAACGTTGGAGCGGGAATTTTGATGGTGTTAAAAAGTGAAAAAACAGTCTTTAAAAAATGTGATTTTGTTTCAATTTTAGATAAATCGACATCCAAACTGAGATAAAATTGTCTATTTCTTTCAATATCAAATGCAATATTTGATGCATTTGAATTACTTGAAATCATTCCATCTGCTCCATATCCAAAAGCAACATTCAACCATTTCGGAATTTTTGTTGTTTTAGCAAACGAATAAACATTGGCCGACAACCAATAGGTTTGACCATTATAATCTTTCAAAATTTGTTCACTAACACTTTTTCCTAATAATTCCGGTCGCAAATCAGCATATTTAGTGGTGTGAAAAGAAAATTTCGGAATAATTCGCTGTTCATTCCACAACAATTCTTGAGAAACATTTAAAGCTGTTCCGGTAGCATTGGCAGCAACATCACCCCAAGAAAATCCCCATTCAGCAGAATGTGCATCAAACATTTCAACAGCAGTGAGGAAAACAAAACCATAACCGGCTCCATAAATTAACTGGTCATTCTTTGAAACACCACTCCAATTTAGCATTTCGGCACTCATTCGACCTAAATGATAGGCAGAAAACACATGTCCGGCTTTATCCATTTGAAGCCAATCGTTATTGTCATTTTTGAATTGAAAAGAAGATTTTTCGTAATCGGTATACCAAATTTGATGCAATCCAACCAATGCGGCTGAAGTCAAAACTGCTTCTGAAATTACAACGGCATTTCTTCTTTTGGTATGCAACGTGTCTGATGGTTTGAAAAAATCATCGAATGTAGATTGAGCTACTACTCCATTTGAAAACAGCAAAAAAGGAGCAACTATGAAAAATAAATTTTTCAATTAATTAGTGGTTTGCGTGTTTAACCAAGCTGCATATTTTTTGGCATTCACGTTATGTTGCTCCAAAGTTGTAGCAAATTCGTGATAGCCAAAACGTTCCACACTTGCACAGAAATAGATAAAATCATGCTGCTCCGGATTCAAAACAGCGTCAATTGCATTGACATCCGGCATAAAGATAGGACCGGGAGGCAAACCAACATTTCTATACGTATTATAAGGTGAATCCACTTCTAAATGTTTGTAATAAACGCGTTTAATCACTTGGTTAAAATCATTTGAGGATAATTTATACGCATAAATTACGGTTGGGTCTGCTTGAAGGGGCATGCCAACATTCATACGATTCAAATAGACTTTTGCTACGCGTGGTCGTTCTTCTACTTTGGCCGTTTCTTTTTGAACGATGGAAGCGAGAATGGATACTTGAATAGGCGTTAAACCTAATTTTTCAGCTTTGGCTTTTCGTTCATCATTCCAAAAACGAAAATATTCTTTCGCCATTTGATCTCTAAATTTTACAGCAGATGTATTCCAATAAAATTCAAATGTATTGGGTAAAAGCATCGTAAATACCGTTTCTTCCGTGAAACCGTTTTCTTCTAAAAATGTTGGTTCTTTAAACGCTTGCAACAACTGAATACTATCCGGTTCAATTTGAGAAGCAATTCGACCAACAAAATTTTCCAATCGTTCTTGGTTATTGAACGTTACACGAACAGGAACACTTCTTCGCAAAGCAGAAACAATAGAATTGGTATTCATATTTTTAGTCAACTCAAATTTTCCGGCTTTTATTTCGGTGGAATACCCTCTGCGATTGGCAAGGGTTTCAAATTTATCCATGTCTTTTATATGGGGAGATACAATTGCTTTTACTTCTTCAAAAGTGGCGTCAGTTGGAATGTAAACAGAAACTTTTTCTTCCGAAAAATTAGTATTGGGAGTAAAAACGGTTTGATATACTTTAAAACCGAAATAGGCAACGCCAACTAAAACAGCTAAAGAAACATAAAGAATTATTTTTTTAAAATTCATTTGAAATTATGATTTACGAATTAATTGATAAAGTGCTTCATCTGAATAGATTCCGTTTTGAAAATTCCATTCTTTTTTGATGCCTACACATTCGAAGCCAAAAGTAGTAAAAAGAGCAATACTGGCTTCATTTGTTGTCGCAATATTAGCATACAATTGATGTACCTCCAACCGTTCAAACGCAAAATGTATTAACAATTCTAAGGCTTGTCGACTAAATCCTTTTAGTCTATTTTCTTCATTTTGAATCAAAATGCCAATTCCGGCTCGTTTATTTTTTGGGTCAAAATCAAATAAATCGATTAATCCAATGGCTTGAAAACTGTCATTTTTACAGATTGCCAGTCGCAATTGTTTGGCTTCATAAATATCTTGTTGAGCATTGTCTAAATATTGACGAATCAAAAATCGACTGTAAGGCGTTTGCGTTTGACTGATTTCCCAAACCGATTCGTCATTTTCTAATTGATAAACAAATTCTAAATCTTCCGGTTCTAGTGCTCGAAGATAAATATGTTGCCCCTTAAGTGTTTTCATGAATTAAAAGTTATCGGATTGAATTGTTCCTTCAAACACAAAAGTAGCCGGACCAATCAAAAAAACGTTATGATAGTGATTTCCCTCTTTTTGAAAAGACACTTTTAATTGACCACCTTCCACTAATACATCTATTTCATTGGAAGTGGTTTTCCCTATGGCATTCATGGCAATTGCAGCAGCAGTAACACCAGTTCCACAGGAAAGGGTTTCGTCCTCTACTCCTCTTTCATATGTTCGTACAGCAAAAAGTGAATTCGAAATAATTTCTACAAAATTAACATTGCTCCCTGCTTTTCCATACAGATCACTGTATCGAATTTGGCTACCAATTTCTTTTACCGGAACCGATTTTACATCCTCAACTAACGTGATATGATGTGGCGAACCGGTATTTAAAAACACATAATCAGCAGCTATTTTTATGTCCTCCACATTTTTCATTTGAAGTGAAACGGTACCATCTGCTGAAATTTTGGCATAATGCTCACCATCCACCGCCATAAAAGTAGTTTCTTCATGAATGACATTCAATTGTTTGGCAAAAGCAACGATGCATCTACCACCATTTCCGCACATGGAACTTTCATTACCATCGGAATTATAATAGACCATTTTGAAATCTGAAAATTTGTCATTTTCAAGTAATATCAAACCGTCAGCACCAATACCAAAACGTCTGTCACAAAGCTGTTTGATGAGTTTGGTATTATTTTTGGAGAAAAATTCAGTACGATTATCAATCATGATAAAATCGTTGCCCGTTCCTTGGTATTTAAAAAATTGAATGTTCATTTTATAAAGATATACATTGCAAAAGTACAATTATTTTAAAGAAAAGTTAAGAGCTGTTAAAGAGCGTTAAACCTTATTTGTAAACATAATAAAACGTATAAATTTACATTATTAAACTAAATTAGATAACCCATGAAAAATGTAACCAATTTATTTTTAGTATCATTATTTAGTGGTGCCATCACTTTAGGAGCCTACCATTTATTTTTTGAAAAAGACCAAAACAAAATTGGATTAGTCACAACTGCTCCTTTATATCCAACCAAAAATGTAGGATTAACAGCCGAAGCAATTGATTTTACAGCAGCAGCAGAGAAAGCACTAGAACAAGTTGTTCACGTAAAAAATGTTACGTATCGCACTGTTTACAACCCAATCGATTTCTTTTATGGAAACAGAGGCGGTCAAACGCAACCACAAGTGGGAACCGGTTCAGGCGTAATTATTTCTGAAGATGGTTATGTGGTGACGAATAATCACGTTATTCAAGGTGCGGCTGAATTAGAAATTACTTTAAACAACAAAAAATCATATAAAGCTAAATTAATCGGTACCGACTCAAAAATGGATATCGCACTTTTAAAAGTAGATGCCGATGAAAAATTACCCTATGCTGTTTTTGCTGATTCAGATCAAGTAAAAGTTGGCGAATGGGTGCTAGCGGTTGGTAATCCATATAATTTAAATTCGACAGTTACCGCCGGAATTATTTCTGCGAAAGCAAGAAACTTAGACACAAGCGGAATTCAATCGTTTATTCAAACTGATGCGGTAGTTAATCCGGGTAACAGCGGTGGTGCTTTGGTGAATACACGTGGTGAATTAGTGGGAATCAATACGATGATTTCGTCTAATACCGGTAGTTATGTTGGCTACTCATTTGCTGTTCCATCCAACATTACACGAAAAATAATTGAAGACATCATGGAATTCGGTAATGTGCAAAGAGGAATTTTAGGTATTGAAGGAAGAGAATTAAACGGAGCTGCTTCAAAAGAATTAAACATCAGAGAAACGCAAGGTTTCTATGTCAACAAGGTGACAAAAAATTCTGGTGCTGAAAAAGCCGGTATCAAATCTGGCGATGTGATTATGAAACTAGACAATCAAAACATTACTTCGTTTGCGGAGCTTTCAGGTTATGTGAATACAAAACGTCCGAATGATGAAATTAATGTAACCGTGAATCGTGATGGAAGAAAACTAGTAATTCCGGTAAAATTAACCAAAAAAGAAATTTTAAATTATGAATTTTATGGATTGGAGTTGGAAGATTTGGATGCAACTGACAAACAACGATTCAAATTAAAACAAGGTGTAAAAATCAAAGAAATCACGAATGAAAAACTTGCTCCTTATGCCGAAGAATTAAAAGGAAGTATCATTTTGAGCATTGACGGAGTAAAAGCCACCGATGTAGAAACTATTTCCAGAGGATTAGGGAGCAAAACCGAAAAAGAAGGCGTTCGTGTTGAACTAATGTTACGAAACGGACAAGTAATGAGAATAATTTTGTAAATAGGTTATTGATTTGGGGAAATCCTGCAAAGTAAATCTAATTGACTTTGCAGGATTTTTATTTTGAAAAAAAATGATAAAAAAAGTTTACGAAAACGTTTGAAATCTATACTTTTGCACCAAATTTAACAACAACAACTAATTTGTAAAGCATGAGTAAGATTCCTTCTAATTACGAAAAAGAACTTTCCTTTCAAGCGGACAGAAGAAGAGCCGGAGTAGAATTTATTAAAATCATTAGTGATTTATGGTATGACAAATCCATTGAAATGGTTTTGTTTAGAAACCAATTAATTGACAAAAATGTTTCCGAAATTTTAAACTTGCACGAATATGCTGGAGAATTCGTAGGCAAACCGATTTCTATTTTTGATTCAGTTGAAATTGCTCGTGAAATGTTATCGTTAGATTTACCACCATCGAAACTCGACATTGGAAAATTAACATATGAATACCATTTAGAGGACGATAAATACCACAATACCAAATCATTTGTCATTGATAAATTAAAAAAAGCCAAAGAATCAAATTCCATAAAACCTAAAGATGTGGTTTTATATGGTTTTGGTCGAATTGGTCGTTTGTTAGCCCGAGAATTAATGTCAAAAACCGGAAAAGGTTCTCAACTTCGCTTACGTGCAGTTGTTACCCGTGATAAAAACGATGCTACCAATTTAGAAAAGAGAGCTTCTTTATTGCGTTATGATTCAGTGCATGGTGATTTTCAGGGTTCTGTAACGGCTGATTTAGAAAACAATGCGTTGCTCATCAATGGTACAACAGTACACATGATTTCGGCTAATTCACCGGAAGAAATCGATTATACAGCGTATGGAATTGAAGATGCATTGATTATTGATAATACCGGAGCCTTCACTACAGAGGAGGCATTGAAAAGACATTTGACTTCAAAAGGTGCTTCAAAAGTGTTGCTAACCGCTCCGGGAAAAGGAGTGCCAAATATTGTGTATGGTGTAAATCATAAAGAGCACAATCCTGATAAAGTGGATATTTTCTCCGCAGCTTCTTGTACTACAAATGCCATTACGCCTATTTTAAAAGTAGTTGAAGATACTTTAGGCGTTGTAAAAGGTCATTTGGAAACCATTCATGCGTACACGAATGACCAAAATTTGGTGGACAATATGCACAAAAAATACCGTAGAGGTCGTGCCGCTGCTTTGAATATGGTAATTACTGAAACAGGAGCCGGAAGTGCTGTGGCAAAAGCTTTACCAAGTTTAGCTGGAAAATTAACGTCAAACGCTATTCGTGTACCGGTGCCAAATGGTTCTTTAGTGGTGTTGAATTTAGAGGTAAACAAAGAATCTTCAGTTGCTGAAATCAATGACATTATGAAAAAATATGCCTTAGAAGGTGATTTAGTAGAACAAATTAAATATTCGTTAAACAACGAATTGGTTTCCTCTGATATTGTGGGAACAAATGCTCCTTCTATTTACGATAGCAATGCTACCATTGTATCAGCTGATGGAAAAAATATTGTCTTATATATTTGGTACGATAATGAATTTGGTTATAGTCACCAAGTAATTCGTTTGGCTAAATACATTTCAAAAGTACAACGCTTCGCATATTACTAAACTAACTAAATACTTTTTTAAAAACCGCTTTAACGTGAAGTTAAGCGGTTTTTTTTATTATTTCAACAAAAAGTTATAGCTAAACACAATTATTTCAGGTATTTACGTTATATTGCATACGATTTAACCCAAAATCTCATGAAATACCTACTATTCTTAGTGCTTATCAGCACTCAGCTTGCTTTTTCGCAAGAATCAATTCGAACCTATCGGCACGGTCAAAACGGCATGGAATTAATTGCCAAGTCAAAATCAGAAACAGTTATCATTAGCACATTCAATGCAAAAATGGATATTCGTCAAGATATTGCCCGCAAACTCTATCAATTGTTTAAAGAGAAAAAAGTAGCAAATAATGCTCTTTTAACCGTCATTGGAAAAGAAGCCAATGTCATTGGAAAATGCCTTATCAAAAAAAGTGGCAATCTAACTTCTTTAGAGTTTTACTACGAAAAAGTATTTTGGCACAATGGTGAAGTGGAAAAATATGGTAGGTAGATCAACTACTTGGTTAAAATTACTGTAATGTCTAAACATAAAAAAACTCCTGAAATTCAGGAGTTTTTTATACTATATGATTAAAAATAGGATTCTAGTTAACACAGTAACAAACTTTTATTTTGGCTCGTTCATGTAATTTCAATATTTGTGATGATAATTCGATTAGCTCTAAATTTGTATTAAAATTAATAATATTAAAATTTACTGGTTTACTCTTTATGTACTTTATATAATTCGAATACAATAAATTATCCTCAAATGTTACAAAAACGACATTAAAATTTGATTCAATTTCAGACCAAAAACCTTGATTTTCAAAGGATATTTTTTTATCTTTAAAATTAATACCTTCATTTGTAACTTTTAAACATTCTATTTTTTTATTTAAGAGTTGTTCATCAATAATTTCTTGTTGTAATGAATAAACTGCGGTTGTTACATTTTTAATTGGAAAGACACTTGTTTCTGGTGTTGGAAGAAAATCATCATGTTTGACTTGATTTTCTGCATTAATTTCTTCCATTTCTTGATTAGTATATTGGTATTTTGGTGCACTAAATTTAAAAAATGATGGAGCAAGTTTTGTTTTCAAACCAATTACATCATTACTTTCATTTGAATTAGCTAAATTACAACGTAGAATAACTACTGGATTAGCTGCTGAAGAAATTTCTGTAAAAACTTTATCAAAAAAATTAAATTTTGTATTAATATCAATAAACAAATGAATGTTTTTAAATTCTCCAAAAGTAACGGTATAATCCAAATTGAGGTCTTTATAATTCCCTAATAATCTCTCTTTTAGATCATAAATCATAATAGTATCACCATCAAATGTTATGATATTATCATTTGAAATTGTAATGGAATGAAAGGGAATTCCACGCACTCTAAAATTATTATGCTCAATTTTTGGCAACGTAATTTGATTTTGTGAAATTGAGAAATTAAAACACAAAAGAACAAAAATCTTTATTTTACGCATAATTAACTAAAATAGATATAAAAAAAAGAGCACTTAACTAATTTCACAATAACCTATCAGGATAAAAGACGTTTTCTCCAAAACTGTTGTAACCATGCTCCGCAAACGTCTCATATCTTTACAAAGTAAACAAATAAGGTTGTAATAACTACCAAGGTCTAGATACATTTTTATGATATTGTTCGGGAGGAATATCAACCTTATTTTAATCATATATTGAATTTGAATTAGTACTTAAACACTTTATTTTTATATAGAGATGTTGCATAAAATATGAGATAAAATCCAATATGATTTTGTTTACTTAACATTTTTAAATTTTTGAAATATGCTAAAGTATTCTGTTGGACTTGACGTTTCAAGTAAAAAAATTGATTGTTGTATTAGTGTTATTGACATTAATCAAAGAGTAACTGTAAAATCCAGTATTTCTATTTCCAATGATTTAAAAGGGTTTAA
>NZ_AUDM01000011.1 GCF_000425465.1 Flavobacterium filum DSM 17961
TGAAGTTCTCACAGAAAACACCGAAAACACAGAATAATGAATGATACAATATGGATTTTGCCATTAAGAAATTAAGGAACGATGCTTTTGAAAACTTGCCAGGGAAACGCAAATTGGACGGATTTGCTGAAGCAAAACGTGGATTTGAACAGATTTTAATAGCTTCGCTATAATGGATTGGAACGGAGGGGTTTGGTAATCAATTGATATTGGTTGAAACCTGAAACTTCTTTTTACTTCTGCTACCCTAGCCCCGATTGTAGTGAAAAGCCCGGATTGATGGGGTTGTGTGAGACTTGATTTAACAAAGCGACCAAAGGAAGCTCTTGGTAAAGCTTAGACGAACCAAGCCCAACAAACGGACTTGTAACGAAAAGCGGGATGAAGCTTCTGAAAATTACTAATCGAAACGAATGGCTTTAACCGGAGAAATTTTGGTAATAATATAAGATGGAATGAGTAAAACAATCAAACTGACTAGAATTGTACCCAAATTAAGCAATAGAATAAACAGCCAATTAAAATAAACAGGTGCTTCGCTTACATAATAGTTTTCCGGATTTAATTTTACGATTCCGAATTGTTGTTGGAGGAACATCAAAACTATGGCAATCAAATTTCCCCAAAGCAAACCTCTTACTATAATATGAAAGGCATTGAAAAGAAATATCTTTCTGACTGTCCAATTGTTTGCTCCGAGTGCTTTTAGGATGCCAATCATTTGGGTTCTTTCTAAAATCAAAACTAACAACGCCACCACCATATTAATAGTAGCCACCGCAATCATGATGACTAAAATTACTACAATATTGAAATCAAACAACAACAACCATTCAAAAATGAAACTGTATTTTTCTACAATTGTTTTACTGTCAAACATATAAGATGTTTGCTCATATACTTCTTCGCCTTTTTGTTCAATTTTATTAAAATCGTCGATGAATACTTCAAACGCACCTACTTCGTCGGTCCTCCATCGATTAATTCGTTGCACGTGACGAATATCGCCAAGTATGAAAGTGGCATCAAATTCTTGAAAGCCAGAATTATAAATTCCCACAATGGTAAAAACACGAAGGTTTGGCATTTCATTACTATCTTCTTTCATGAAGAAGGTATTGAATTTATCGCCTACTTTTAGAAACAAGCGATTGGCAAGATATTCTGAAATCAGCACTTCGGCATTCAGCTGCTCTTTTACATTAGGGATACGACCGTCTATAATATACTCTTCTAAATTTTCCCATTTATAATCGCTACCAACACCTTTGAAAATGACTCCTTCAAATGCTTTTTCGGTTCGGATAATTCCGGCTTTACTGGCTACTGCTTGAATATGATTGACTCCTTGAACCGTTTTAAACTCTGGATAAAAATCTTGTTTTTTGGAAATAGGATCTTTGCTTACTTCCGATTGATTGTCATCAAAATTGGAAATAATAATATGCCCGTTAAAAGCCGAAACTTTTTGGCGTATTTTTTGTTGTAACCCCAAACCTGTTGCTACGGAAATAATCATCATAATGATTCCGATTGCAATAGCGGTAATTGCAATTTTTATAATTGGCTTAGAAATACTACTTTTATGCAGTTTTGAAGTAGTTAATCTTTTAGCGATGAAATATTCTACGTTCAATGGATTATGATTTGTTGCAAATATAGATTTTTTTTGAGTGGCTGAGATACTAAGTAAGTTTGTGGCTGTTTTTTTTAATTATTTTTAGTATGAAATATTATTTTTTGAGTTTGGGTTTGATTTGTTTAATGATTTGTTGTGGAGGAAGTAAGAAAATAGAAAATAGAGAAAAGAAAATAGATGACAACGAAAAAAACAAAGAAATTTCAACGCTTCATGAAGTTTCAACATTCGCTGACTTAAAGACCGGAGCGGAAAATTATACTACCTATTTACCTATTTTAGCGGGAAAGAAAGTTGGTGTAGTAACCAATCAAACCGGAATTTTAAAAATCGAATCTGAGAATATTGTTATTGAAAATGGCACTAAAGAATATCAACGTATTTTTAGTAATGTACATTTAGTTGATTTTTTAATTGAAAGAAAAGTGCAGGTGCAAAAAATTTACGCACCCGAACACGGTTTTAGAGGAACGGCTGATGCCGGAGAATTAATTAAAGACGGAAAAGACACTAAAACCGGATTACCCATAATTTCACTTTATGGCGACAACAAAAAACCAAAACCAGAGCAATTAACCGGAATAGATCTGATGGTTTTTGATTTGCAAGACGTTGGTGCTCGTTTTTACACCTATATATCTTCTCTTCACTATGTTATGGAGGCTTGTGCGGAAAATAATATTCCGCTTATTGTTTTAGACCGACCCAATCCGAATGGAAATATAGTTGACGGACCAATTTTAGAAAAAGAATTTACGAGTTTTGTGGGCATGCATCCGATTCCGGTTTTACATGGGATGACCATTGGCGAATATGCTCTAATGATTAATGGTGAAAAATGGTTAAAAAATGGTGTTCGATGTCAATTGACTGTAATCTCATGTTTAAATTACAATCGAAACATGAAATATAGTTTACCTATAAAACCTTCACCAAATTTACCAAACGATCAATCTATCAATTTATATGCAAGTTTATGTTTTTTTGAAGGAACGAATGTGAGTGTAGGTCGCGGTACGGAAAAGCAATTTCAAATTTATGGTTCGCCATTTTTATCCAAAACAGATTTTAGTTTTACCCCAAAACCAAATTTTGGAGCCAAAGACCCAATGCATAATGGAAAACTATGTTATGGAGAAGATTTAAGTACCATCGAAAAAGTAAATCGTTTGGAATTAAAATGGCTCATCAAAGCTTATGAATCAACATCCGATAAAAAAGTATTTTTTAATTCGTTTTTTGTGAAATTGGCGGGAACAAAAAAACTTCAGGAACAAATTGAAAAAGGTGTTTCTGATGTGGAGATTAGAAAAAGTTGGGAGAAAGGGTTGAATGAGTTTATGAAAGTGAGGGAGAAATATTTGATTTATTAAATATATCTTTTACTATCCCACGGTTGAAACCGTGGGTTAAGTTTGCCTAGTTTAGTTTGAAAATAATCCTAAAATTAAGCTTTACAAATCTATTTGGATAGTAGGATTGATTTTCAATAAATCATCTACAAATTCTTTTTTTAGTTTTGGTGAAATTAGTACTTCATCATATGTATTATAAACAATTGCAATTCTATCTAACGATAATGCCGGAGAACTTAGTGGATTATTTGTTTTGTATATTCTTTTAATAGAATGAATATCAATTTTAATCCACCAAACTTTTAGCATTGTTCCTTCAATTATATATTTTATTTTTGAAAACATCCAAAACATAAAAAATAAAATTGAAATCATAGTGATTGACAAACCATATTGTTTTGTCAAAACACCTTCCACAATTGGATAACCAAAGATTCCCAAAATTAACAGTATTAGCCACCAATCTATTTTTGATCTATACGTTTTCATATTATAAAGGTAACTTTTTTTTCATTTCTTCCACAATATTATATGCGGCAGGACAAATGGCAACATTTTTCAATGTTAAATCTGATATTTGTTGAAATTTTTTACGATCCGTATGTGGAAATTCTCGACAAGCTTTTGGGCGAACGTCATAGATGAAACATTTATTATCACTTTCTAAAAATGTACATGGAAGCGACTTTAACACATAATCGTTGTCCTCATCAATTCTAAGGTATTGGTCGATGAATTGTTGTGGTTTTTGTTTAAAATGCTTTGAAATTCGTTCAATATCAGCCGAAGTAAAAAGCGGACCGGTTATTTTGCAACAATTGGCACACGCTAAACAATCCGTTTTTTTAAATTCGGCTTCATGTAAATCTTGCATTACATAATCCAAATTTTTGGGCGTTTTCTTTTTTAGCTTATCAAAATACTTTTTGTTTTCGATATGCTTATCTTTGGCAAGTTTAGCCAATGTGTCAATTTGAAAATGTGCCAATGTGTCAATTTTAAATTACTGCAAAGTTAAATAACTTTTAAACGCTTAAACTGCTATACTTTTAAACTTTTTATGAAAGACCTCTTTGGAAAAGCCATTCTAGACTATCAAACCGGAAATGATCCTGAAGATCTGATTACTGAAACATCTATTTCTGAAGCAGATGAAATGAGTGTGGCTTATTTGTTTCGTAGTTTTAAGGATATGCCAAAACTGGAACAAAAAGCTTTATCACTTTCCAAGGGAAAAGTTCTGGATGTTGGTTGTGGAGCCGGAAGCCATTCTTTATATTTACAAGAAAAAGGTTTAGATGTGAATTCGATTGATATTTCTGAAAACGCTATAAATGCTTGTCGATTGAGGGGTTTAACGAATTGTTTTGTTTCGGATATTTTATATCTGAATTCCTCTGAAAAATTTGACACTGTTTTATTATTAATGAACGGAACCGGAATTTTCGGCCAATTAAAAAACATAACAACCTATCTAAAAAAGTTAAAATCACTTTTAAATAATGGTGGTCAAATACTAATCGACAGTTCCGATTTAATCTATATGTATGATCAAGATGATGACGGTGCGTATGAGGTTCCGGTCGATAAATATTATGGAGAATTGACTTTTACCGTTCATTATAAAGGAGAAACCGAAAAACCTTTTGATTGGTTGTATTTAGATTACAATACACTTCAAAATGCTGCTCATGCAAACGGTTTGAATTGTGAATTAATTCAAGAAGGTGAACATTATGATTATTTAGCGAGATTGAGTTGTGTCTAATTTTATTGAATTGTAAGGTTTTGTGTTGATTCACAAGGTTTTAAATAGCTATTTAATTCGGTCATCCCACGTTTAAAACCGTGGGTTAAGTTTAACGTAGTTTATTTAAAAACAATTGGGATTTTTAATTCTACACTTACGGGATTACCATTTTTATAGGCCGGTTTCCATTTTGGAAAATTAGTAAATCCATTCAAGACTTCCATTGCAGTATCTACATCTTTGTATTTTACTAATTTAATTTTTTCCATTTTTCCTTCGGTATTAATGACAAATGAAACGATTAATTTTTCACCACCTTTGATTTTCGTTTTATCCAGTTGAGTCATCAAATACGTATAAAACATATCCATTCCACCAGGAAACTCAGGCTCCAGTATTTCTGAATTCAAATACACTTCATCTTCGCCTTGAATCTGTGCAAATGAAGGTGAAAAAGAAAAAACAAAAAGTAGTAAAAGAAAATAAAATCTCATTAAGGTATATTCAAATATTTATGTGTTTGCAACGACACTCTCCATTTTGGATTTTTCATCACATAATCAACAATTAACGGTGTCATTTCTTCTTTTTTGCTCCACTCCGGTTGTAAAAAAAGAATAGCATTTGAGTTCACTTGAGCTGCTTGCTCTTCGGCAAAAATAAAATCGTGTTTGTTATAAATGATAACTTTTAATTCATTTGCCATATCATAAGCACTTTGAACAGGAAGCTTATTTTTCTTTGGCGAAAGACAAAACCAATCCCATTTTCCGGTTACCGTATAACATCCGGAAGTTTCGATGTGAATGTTGATACCAACATTTTTCAATTTTTGAGTTAACGGATTCATATCCCAAGTAAGCGGTTCACCACCGGTAATTACAACAGTATCCGAATATTTTTTTGCGTTTGAAACAATAGTATCTGTTTCCGTGGGCGGATGAAGTTCTGCGTTCCAACTTTCTTTTACATCACACCAATGGCAACCTACATCACAACCACCAATTCTGATGAAATAAGCAGCTGTCCCTGTATGATATCCTTCGCCTTGAATGGTGTAAAACTCTTCCATTAACGGAAGCATTTCTCCTTTTTCAACCGCTAATTGTATTTCTTTTTGAAGCATTTTTTCTGAAATAAGTGTGCAAAGATAAGGAAATGGATGGTTTGATTATTCGATTTTTGGATTGTCAGAAAAAAAGAAGGCTTTTTTGAAATGTTATTTTTTGAATCATTTCCTTTTACTACATTTGAAATATAAATCTTTTATCATGAGTAAAGTCGAAGAATTCAGCACACACATTAAAAACGGATATGTTTGCAAAGGTGATTTTATAACGCTTGGTGGTGCCATGTTAGATGGTGTTCCGGTAGGTGGAGAAGCACATGTTAATATTGCTTTAAAAACCTTAAACCGTCACGGATTAATTGCCGGAGCAACCGGAACAGGAAAAACAAAAACCATCCAAGTGCTTTCGGAACAACTTTCTCAAAACGGAATTCCGGTGTTGATGATGGATATTAAAGGAGATTTTTCCGGAATTGCGATGCCGGGAATTGAACAATCTTTTATCACTGAACGTCATGCTAAAATCAATTTAGGGTATGAAAACAAAGGTTTTCCGGTGGAATTGATGACCATTTCCAAACAGAATGGGGTTCGGTTGCGAGCTACTGTTTCTGAATTTGGTCCGGTTTTATTCTCAAGAATTTTAGATTTGAATGATACGCAAGGTGGCGTTGTTGCGGTTATTTTTAAATATTGCGACGACCATCATTTGCCTCTTTTAGATTTAAAAGATTTTAAAAAAGTTTTACAGTATATAACCGAAGAAGGTAAAGCCGAAATTGAAAAAGAATACGGTCGGATTTCCACTTCTTCAACGGGTTCGATTTTACGAAAAATCATCGAATTAGAGCAACAGGGAGCCGATTTGTTTTTTGGCGAATTATCATTTGATATTGACGATTTAATGCGAGTTGACAACAATGGAAATGGATATGTAAACATCATAAGATTAACTGATATTCAAGACAAACCGAAGTTGTTTTCGACGTTTATGTTGAGTTTGTTAGCCGAAATTTATAGTACCATGCCGGAACAAGGTGATGCAGGACGACCCGAATTGGTTATTTTTATTGATGAAGCTCATTTGATTTTTGACCAAGCCAGCAAAGCATTGCAAGATCAAATTGAAACTATCGTGAAATTGATTCGTTCCAAAGGAATTGGAATTTATTTTATCACGCAAAACCCACAAGACATTCCGGCTGGGGTTTTGAGTCAGTTGGGTTTAAAAATCCAACACGCGTTGCGAGCTTTCACGGCAAACGACCGAAAGGCGATTAAAATGACGGCTGAAAATTATCCGTTGTCCGATTATTACAAAACGGACGAAGTAATTACGCAACTCGGAATTGGAGAAGCCTTTGTAACAGCCTTAAATGAAAAAGGGATTCCTACTCCACTAGTTGCCACAATGCTACGTGCACCAATGAGTCGCATGGATGTGTTAACGCAACCTGAGATTGAATCACACATTGCCAACTCTAAATTGGCAAAAAAATACAATGAAGTGATTGACCGTGAAAGTGCGTATGAATTACTAAATAAAAAAATAGCTTCTGCTGAAGAACAAGCCGCAAAACAAGCTGAAGAAGTGGCCAAACAAAAAGAAGCTCAAAAAACTACATCCACTACCGCTCGAAAAGCTCCTGAGAGTCAGACCACAAAAGCAGTTGTAAAAGTGTTAACGAGTGCTACTTTTATTCGAGGGGCTTTGGGAATTTTGAGTAAGATGTTTAAAAAATAAAAAAAGGTAATGGGTTAAGGGTAAAAGGTGAGCAAATATAGCTCGAACTCATTACCAATTACTTATCACCCAAAAAAAATGAAAGGATTCTTCACCATCGGACTACTTATACTTTCCAATATATTCATGACATTGGCGTGGTATGGTCATTTGAAATTTAAAGAGTTGAAATGGTTTGAAAATGCCGGATTAATTACGATTGTTTTAATCAGTTGGGGATTGGCTTTGTTTGAATATTTCTTCCAAGTTCCAGCCAATCGGATTGGATATGAGGGAAATGGTGGTCCGTTTTCCTTATTGCAATTAAAAGTAATTCAAGAAGTGATTACGTTGGTTATTTTTGTGATTTTTTCAATGCTGTTCTTTAAAACCGAAACGTTTAAATGGAATCATTTTGCGGGAATGTGTTGTTTGGTGTTGGCGGTTTATTTTATTTTTAGAAAATAGAGAAAAAAAACAGAGAATAGACGTTATGAAAAAATATTTCATCCAAAAATCGCCATTCATTGTTCCAACAACTGATGGAAAATTAATCGAAGAACATTTCGGTAAAGCTTCCGATGGCAACTGCAACATTTCCATCGCTCACATGATTGCTCCGCCGCATTGGAGTGAACCATTTCAAACGCCTGAATTTGATGAATATACTTTTATCATTAAAGGAAAAAAACAATTTATTATTGAAGACAAAGTAATTGTTTTAGAAGCTGGTCAATCCATCAAAATTGAGAAAAACACACGTGTTCAATATTCCAATCCGTTTGAGGAAGTGTGTGAATACATTGCCATTTGCCAACCAGCATTTGATTTTGAGAAGGTGCATCGGGAGGAAGCGTAATTTATTTTGAAAGTAGCGAAATAATCTTCACTTCTACTGCTTCGCTATCCCAAATGGTTTCAATATTTTCCATTTGCATCACTTCTTCCATGATTTTATTTTGGAAATCGCCTATGGCTAAAGCTTCGGAATAGGGTTGCAAACTAAAGGTTACTCGGCTATACAATGGCATCCATTTATCTGGATGTTTATCGGAAAACCATTTTTCAATTTTCTTTTGCAATAAGAATTTTTCATCTGCTGTTTTGGCACTCATTTCCATGAAATTGCGGTAGGAAAGTTCGGCAATTGCATCCGCGTTGGGTTTTCGGGATTTTTCATACGCTTTGAAAATAGCTTCCCAATCATCGCCGTATTTTGCAATCATTTCATTTAAAACCGTGATGTCTTCAAATCCGGCATTCATTCCGTGACCATAAAAAGGAACAATGGCATGAGCCGAATCGCCAATTAAAGCCACTTTATCGGAATGCGTCCAAGGAAAACACTTCATCATGACTAAATAACTAGTTGGATTTTTAAAAAAATCTCGCACCAAATCCGGAATTACTTCTTTCGTATCAGGAAAAAACTCGGCAAAGAAATCAACTAAGGTTTTTTCGTCTTTCAAGCTTTCAAAAGAATTTTCACCTTCAAACGGCATGAACAATGTACACGTAAACGAACCATCCAAATTGGCCAAAGCCATCAACATGAAATTTCCTCTAGGCCAGATGTGTAGCGAATTTTTATCAATTTTGTGCGAACCATCCGGATTGGCAGGGATATGCAATTCTTTATAGCCAATATGCAAAAATTCTTGTGAATAATTGAACATACTCTGACGTTGCATCCGATGGCGAATTCTGGAAAAAGCTCCATCTGCACCAAAAACTTTGTCGTATTTTAAATCGGTCCACTCACCTCTTTCGGTTTCTCCGATGTGTAAAGTCGCATCTGCCAATGAAACATCCCAAATGCGGTGTTCAAAAAAGAACTCAACTCCGGCTTCTTCTGCCAAGTCAATCATTTTTCGGTTCAAAACCCCACGGGAAAGCGAATAAATGGCTTCCCCTTCTTTTCCGTAATATTGGTAATTGAGTTTAGAATCTTTTAAATGAATGGCACGCTTATCAACCGGAATTCCAATTTTTTTGATTTCCTCGGTCAAGCCGATATCTTCCAACGCTTTCCAACCTCTGTTTGACATCACCAAATTGATAGAACGACCGGAAAATTCAACAGTGCGAATATCCGGACTTCGGTCTAAAACATGAACGGTATGCCCTAATTTTTTGAGGTAAATTGCCAATAAAGTTCCCACTAAACCGGAACCAACAACAGCAATTTTTTGTGGCGTTTGCATGATAAAAATCAAAAATTGGAATACAAAAGTACGGAATACCAAAAGATAAAACGACCTAAAAACGGGAAAATTTTGACTCAGAAAATATTTTGTTTAACTTTTTTATTTATTTATTAAACAATTTGTACTTTTGAAAAAAATTGCTTGTGAAAAAGTTTACCAAAGAAGCTATTCAAGAGCTTCCTAAAATTCCACGATTGAATTTGATTAATAGTTGTACCGGCTACAAATCGGCTAATTTAATCGCCACAAAAACAGCTGAAGGAGTTTCCAATGTTGCCATTTTTAGTAGTATCACGCATTTAGGAAGCGATCCTGCTCTATTAGGATTTATTCTTCGGCCGACAATTGTTCCCAGAAATACCTATAAAAATATTAAAGATGTAGGGTTTTTTACGGTGAATCATATTACGGAAACCATGATTGCAGACGCTCATCATTCCTCAGCTAGTTATGATGAACATATATCCGAATTTGATAAAACCAATTTGGAAGAAACGTATCATGAAGGCATTTCCATTCCGTTTGTAAAAGGTAGTCCGGTTCAAATTTTATGCAAATACCTCAACGAATATGACATTAAAGAAAACGGAACGATTCACATTATCGCTTCTATCGAAGAATTATTTGTTGAGGAAAACTTGATTCAAAAAGACCATTGGCTTCGATTGGATGAAGAAAACGTAGTAACTATTAATGGATTAGATGGCTATTGTGTCCCAAAATTATTAGATCGATTTGATTATGCCCGACCAAATGTTCAAACAAAATCCATCCTTTAAAAATGGCTCATAAGAAAGTACATCTTCCTCAAAAAAACTGCAAAACCTGCGGACTTCCCTTTTCCTGGCGAAAAAAATGGGAAAAGAATTGGGAAGAGGTTTTGTATTGTAGTGAGCGGTGTAGGAGGAATAAAGTTGGGAGTAAGGTGTAGGGAGTTTTCAGTCGCAGTCACAGTCGCAGTTTTCAGTTTAGTAGTAACCTTTAACCAATTACCTATAACTCATCACCATAAAAATGAACAATCTAGTTTGGTTTCGAAATGATTTACGCGTCAATGACAATCATTCCCTTTTTCAGGCATGTCAAAAGAAAGGAAAAGTGATTGGGGTTTATTTTCTGGACCCGAGACAATTTGAAATGACGCGTTATGGATTTAAAAAAACAGAAAAATTTAGAGCTAAATTTCTGTTGGAAACGCTTCGAGATTTGAAAAATAATTTAGCCGCTAAAAATATTTCATTGCTTATTTTTCATGATTTACCCGAAAATGTATTGCCAAAATTGGTAAATGAATATCAAATTTCTACTGTTTTTCTTCAGAAAGAATGGACGCAGGAAGAAGTCAATGTCAATAACAATGTCAAAATCAATTTAAATGGCAATGTCAATGTCAAAAACAACAACAATGGCAATTTCAAAAATCAAATTTCAAGGGTTGAATTTGTAGAAACGTACGACCAATTTTTATTTCATCCGAGTGATATACCGTATGCTGATTTTTCCAAAATTCCGGAAGTTTTTACAGAATTTCGAAAGAAGTGTGAAAAAGAATGTAAGGTTCGACCTTTAGTTGAAATTTCGGTTCAACCCAAAGAAAATTTGGTGGAAACATCCAATATAATTCCGAGTTTGGAAGATTTGGGATTGGAATCGTTCAAGATACATAAACATTCTGCTTTCCCTTTTCGGGGCGGAGAAACTTCAGCTTTGAAACGTTTGAGTCACTATTTTTTTGACAACGAAAAATTATCCCAATACAAACAAACACGAAACGGATTAATTGGCACCGATTACAGTTCTAAATTTTCCGCTTGGTTGGCCAATGGAGGCATTTCTGCTCGAACCATTTATTGGGAAGTTCAAAGTTATGAGCAAGAAATTTGTAAAAATGAAGACACGTATTGGTTGATTTTTGAATTGATTTGGCGGGATTATTTCAAATACATTTCGTTGAAACACGGCAACAAAATCTTTCAACTCGATGGTATTTTAGGAAAAAAATATGATTGGAAGTTCAATGAAAAAGCACTTCGTCAATGGATGAACGGCAATACGCGTGAGCCTTTTGTAAACGCCAATATGATTGAATTGCAACAAACCGGTTTCATGAGTAACAGAGGTAGGCAAAATGTGGCGAGTTATTGGGCCAAAGAATGGGAACAAGATTGGCGAGTAGCTGCGGCTTACTTTGAAAGCATGTTGATTGATTATGATGTCCATTCGAATTATGGCAATTGGATCTACAATGCCGGTGTGGGAAATGATCCGAGAGACCGAAAATTCAACATCAAACGCCAAGCGGAAATGTATGATGGGGATGGAAAGTATCAAAAATTATGGTTAGGTTAAATTAGTTTCAATTGACAATAAACATTTAAAGAAAAGTTGACACGGATTTCACGGATTAACACGAATTTAAAAATTTCACAGAGCAACTCTCAACTTGAAAACTGAAACTTGAAACAAAAAAAAGAGATTGCTTCGTGCCTCGCAATGACTATGAAAACACTTCGACTTATTCTCGGTGATCAATTGAATCACAACCATTCTTGGTTTCAACAAACCGATGAAAATGTCATCTATCTGATGGCAGAAATGCGTCAGGAAACCGATTATGTGAAACATCACATTCAGAAAGTCGTGGCGTTCTTTTTGAGTATGCGGAATTTTGCTTCGCACTTAAAAAGTAAAAATCATCAAGTGGTTTATTTTGAAATTGATGATATCAAAAATCCGCAACATTTAGAAGCATTAATACAACAAACTATTGAACATTATTCCATTCAAAAATTGGAATACCAATTGCCGGATGAATTTCGATTGGATGAGCAATTGAAGCAAATTTGCCAAAATCTCTCTATTCCAACAGAAGTTTTTGACACGGAACATTTTTATACAACCCGAACCGAATTAGCCGAATTTTTTCAAGGAAAGAAATTGTTATTGATGGAAAACTTCTATCGCATGATGCGAAAAAAGCACGACGTTTTGATGGTTGGAGCCAATCCGGTTGGAAATCAATGGAATTTTGATCACGACAATCGAAAAAAATACAAAGGCGAAGTTCCGGTTCCGAAGGCAAAAATTTTTCCAAAAAATGTGGAAAAAGTGATGCATCAATTGGAAAAAATGGAGGTTAAAACCTTTGGTTCTATTGATGTGGAAAAATTCAATTGGCCGACTTCACGTGAGGAATGTTTGGAGCAATTGCATTATTTCTGTCATCATTTGTTGAAACATTTTGGCGATTATGAAGATGCGATGCACACGGAAGAGAAATTTCTGTTTCATTCGAGATTGTCGTTTGCGATGAATACTAAAATGCTTTCGCCAAAGGAAGTGATTGAGCAAGTTGTCAATTACTATTATCAAAATGAAGCTGAAATTACCCTTTCTCAAGTAGAAGGTTTTGTGCGGCAAATTTTAGGTTGGCGAGAATATGTCCGCGGAATTTATTGGAAAGAAATGCCGAATTACGGACAAATGAATGCATTAGAAAACCAAAACAAATTACCCGATTTTTATTGGACAGGAAAGACGAAAATGAATTGCATGAGTCATTCCATTTCACAAAGTTTGGAAGAAGCGTATGCACATCATATTCAACGTTTAATGATTATTGGCAACTTTTCATTGCTTACACAAATGCACCCCGATGAAGTCGATGCCTGGTATTTAGGTGTTTATATTGATGCCATTGAATGGGTGGAAATGCCAAATACACGAGGCATGAGTCAATATGCCGATGGTGGAATTTTAGCCACCAAACCCTATGTTTCTTCGGGTAGTTACATTAACAAAATGAGTAATTACTGTGGAAGTTGTCACTATAATGTGAAAGACAAATTGGGCGAAAAAGCGTGCCCGTTCAACAGCTTGTATTGGAATTTTTTAGATGATAAAAAAGAGCATTTTAAAAACAATCAACGAATGGCGATGATGTTGAATTTGTTGAATAAGATTCCGGCGGAGGAATTGTTTCAGATAAAATTGAAAGCGAAGGAGATATTAGAAAATTTAGATGTTATTTAGACTTTGGTTTAAACACCAACTTTCTTGCACTTGCTTCAATTTCCTTTTTATTCATTTTCATCTTTCTAAATTTCCCTTCGTTATAAATCACTGCTTGATCGTCATAATGCTCACTCAACGGATTTCCCGATTGTCCTGTGGGAAGAATGCTCATACTGTTTTCAATATCTGAAAAGTCAATTATTCTTCGGGTGGAAGGTCCGGCTTTAACTTGATGATTTCCAGATTCAGTGAATGTAAACATCAAATTATTGATGACTTCATTGGAACCATTAATTTCAAACGGACCCACATTGAAATAACTTCGTAAAGCAGCGACTTCACCCAGTGGATGTTTGTGTTCTACTGTATGCACTTTATTCCAAGTCCATCCGGAAACTTGATTGCCCAATTTTTTTTCTAAATGTGAAATGGTTTGTTGAAAAGAATGCGTCAAAATTTCACTTCGCGTTTCTTTTTTATCCGACGTAGTTTTATTGTCCCACCAAGGTGAAGTTTCATTCGCAATTTGAAACGCAATCATTTGCTTCATTATATGCGTATTCAATAAAATCATAAAACGGTCTTTTCCTAATTCGTCTTCAAAGGTGTTTTGGAGATAATGATATAGAAATTGGTTGTAAATGGTGGGAGCAATATCGGTTAAAGCATTGCTTCCATTCCACTTTTTCAATTGGTTTAAAGCATTTTTTTCAATTTCAGATAAATCGTTTTGATTGATTCCATTTAAAATACTTTTTATGATTGAAGGTGAAACCGACGATTGATCATCGTTAATCATGTTCATAAAATCTTCTTTCGTCCAATCGTTTTTGGGTTCGAGTAATTGAACAATTCGTTTCGCACGATCTTCCGGCAAATAATAACCGGGATACAAATAATCATTTATCCGTTCTACTTGATTGTTGGACGAATAAACATAGTTCCAATCCGGATTAATGGCATACGGATTTTCGGAAAAATCGTAGTATTCTTTTTGCTCATCTTTCCCATTCGAGCCATCTAAAATAAAATTGACGTTGACATTTTTGGGCATTTTATACAATTTCCCGGAGGTAATCCAAGCGATATTTCCTTTGGCATCGCCGTACATGATATTCAATCCCGGAGCAGCAATCAACTCGATACTTTGATGAAAATCATTTAAACCTTTGGCATGCGAAAGTGAATAAACGGCATCCAAAATTTGATTTTTATGTTGCAAATACGTCCACCACATCGAGATGGGTTTGTCCTCCTTTAAACCTTCCACCAAACCGTTCATTAAAGGCCCGTGATGCGATTTTTTAACTTTTAAAACTACATCGGAACTGTCTTTTACTTTGATGGTCTTTTCAGCGACTTGATAGTTTTTAAATCCTTCCGGCGTTTGGTATTGGTTTTCATTTTCGGGATTGTTGGTTTCTAAGAACAAATCCATATCATCGTTTTCAAACATCGTCAATCCATACGCATAGTCACGATTATGTCCTAAAAGCGGAAACGGAGTTCCTGCTAAATAATACCCATACATTTCATAATCGGGCGTAACAATATGAGCTTCGTACCAAGTGGCCGGTTGCGAAAACCCAATGTGTGGATCATTGGCAAACAACACTTTTCCACTTTTTGTTTTTTTAGGGCCAACGACCCAGCTGTTACTACCAATAAAAGGAGGAATGGGTGATTGCTCCAACAATGAAGCTACTGATTTAGAAATTTCAGCATACGCTTCTGATTTCCCTTTGAAGCTTTTTAGTTTCGTATGAGCCAAAGAACCATCAATACCAAAATCTTTGAGGTAATCCATTCCCAATTCATCCCGAATATCGGTCAATAATGGATCGGTTTTTTGAGCCATAGCAAAGCTAAAAGCCATATATCCAAAAATGTTATACACGTCTTTGATGGTGAATTTTTGTTTTTGAACACCAACTAATTGAAACTCGATAGGCGTAGGCCCTTCATCTAAAAACTGATTGATTCCATCAAGATAGGCTAAGGTCAATTGATAACTTTCACTGTTTTTATCCAATTGAGCAATGGCTTTTTCGGAATCTTCGTCAATCCCTAAACCGGAGAAAAATTTGTCATTTTTAAGCATTACCGAACCAAAAATTTCGGATAATCTTCCCGGAGCAATGCGTCGCATGAGCTCCATTTGCCACAAGCGGTCTTGAGCATGCACATAACCTAAAGTGGTCATTGCATCTTTTTGAGATTGAGCGTAAATGTGTGGAATTCCGTATTCGTCAAAATAAACGGTGGTTTCTTTTTGGATAGAATTTAATACCACTTCGCCATCGTATTTTGGCGTTAAAAAGTAGGCATAACTTCCAACACCTATAGCCAAAATTACAAAAAGGATAAAAATGATAACTACAATTTTTTTCAGAATTCGCATGGGAAAGAATTTTGATTTAAAGTTACAAAAAAACCATTAAGAAATTAAGATTCATTAAGCTTTGATGCTCAATTTCATAACTTCTTAATGGTATAAAGTTTAAAAAATATTATTTACGTGGAAAGCTGATTTTCTCTCCTACATTCATTTTATTGTTTTTAGCTAAAGCACCACACATGTGAAATAACATTCGGGCTCCAACGTTTCCATCCCAATCATCATTTTCACCGGGAGCGACTTCAACCAAATCAAATCCGATGATTTCTTTGTCTGTTTCAGCTAAACGACTTAACAAATAAGCGGCTTGTTCAAATGAAAACCCGCCCGGAACAGGAGTTCCTGTGTTGGGACAATACCAAGGATACATCCCGTCAATATCAAAACTGATGCAGACTTTTTGCGGTAATGCCGCGATAATGGCATCGCATTGTTGTTGCCATGTTTTCCCTTCAAACGTTTCCTTTTTTAGGTCAGAATCGGTGTGAATGACAACTCTTCCGTTCTCTTTTTTTACCACCTCAACTTCTTGTTCGCAAAAATCACGAATACCCACTTGCACAATTTTTGAAATATGCGGAATTTGCAAGGCGTTATACATGATGGAAGCATGCGAATACGTGAAACCTTCATAGGCAATTCGCAAATCCATGTGAGCATCTAAATGAAGAATTCCGAAGTTATCATGTTTTTCAGCTAAAGCTTGGTAATAGCCTAGCGGTGTGCTGTGATCGCCTCCTAACAATACCACTTTTTTACCGTGATTTAGCCAATGTAATGTTTTTTCACGAACGGCTTCTACCATATCGGAACAAGCGTAATTAATTTTATCCAAGTTTTTTTGCAAACCGGGATGATGTTCAATTACCGAACCACTTTCAAGTGCTTCGATGATGGGAGCTGCTTTCTTTTTATATTTTTTTGAATTCTTTTTAACTCCTTTTGGCGATTCGTCTAAAAAGATGCCTAATTTCCATAATTCAGGAAATTCTTGGTGGTTTAAATCCACTTGAAAAGAAGCGTCTAAAATGGCTTCCGGCCCTTTTGAAGCACCGGAACCATAACTTACTGTTACTTCCCATGGAACAGGAATTACGATTATTTCACTGTCTTCAATGGAAAAAGGTAAGCCAAAAATGGTTGCATCGGCTAAGCCGGGTTGGCTAGGGTCGAAGGATTGGAGGATTTCTTGTTTTGTCATTTTTTGGATTGTTAGATTGTTAGATTGTTGGATTGTTAGATTGTTGGATTGTTTGAAAAACCAGACAATATGTTAATCTAAAAAATCGTATTTATTTTAATGTTGACATGAATTTTGCAATCATTAATGTAATTATATGAAGTTCATCTGATAAACCTTTTAAATCAGAATCATTCAAATAACCAACATCATTGGAAACCAACAACTGGGTTTCAATTTCATAGCATGAGCCAATTGCATTTTCTAAGAAAACTAAAAAATGTTTATTTGATGATTTTGCAGAGCCCTCGGCAATATTTGATGGAACAGATATAGCTGCTCTTCTCAATTGACTTATTAACCCGTAACGCTCAGAATCAGGAAAACTTTGGGTCACTTTGTAAATTGGTGTACAAAATTTTCTACTTAATTTCCATATTTCTAAATCTTTGTATCTATGCATATTATCTTGATTTTCATATTATTGGATGTTAAACTACTCGATTATCAAAACTTTCTAAAAATCCAATAATCTAACAATCCTATTTACTAATTCCTGCTTTTAATATTTGTCCAAATTCATACATGTCTTCAAAAGAGCAGTAGAACGGTGCAGGAGCTAGACGGATTACGTTGGGTTCACGCCAATCGGTGATGACGCCGTTTTTCATAAGATATTCAAATAATGCTCTGCCTTGACCGTGAAGATAGACTGATAATTGACAAGCTCGTTCTTCTTGGTTTTGGGGAGTGATGATTTCAAATTCGGTTCCGGCGATTTCGCGGTCAATTTCGTGGAGGATGAATTCTAAATAGGCCGTTAAGAGATTTCTTTTTTGAATTAATTTTTTCATGCCCACTTCGGCAAACATTTCAACTGAAGCTAAATAAGGTGCTAAGGATAAAATTGGTAAATTACTGATTTGCCATCCATCGGCTCCGTGAACGGGATCAAAATCGGGTTCCATTTTGAAACGACGCTCTTTATTGTGTCCCCACCAACCCGCAAAACGAGGCAAATCGTTGTCATGATGATGTCTTTCGTGAACGAAACAACCGGAAGCATTACCCGGTCCGGAATTCATGTATTTATAGCTGCACCAACAGGCGAAATCTACGTTCCATTCGTGGAGTTCGAGTTCAATATTTCCGGCGGCATGAGCCAAATCCCAACCTACATATGCACCGGTTTTATGTCCTGCTTCAGTGAT
Organism: Flavobacterium filum DSM 17961; assembly: GCF_000425465.1. Taxonomy (GTDB): domain Bacteria; phylum Bacteroidota; class Bacteroidia; order Flavobacteriales; family Flavobacteriaceae; genus Flavobacterium; species Flavobacterium filum. The sequence continues at coordinate 18,547 of NZ_AUDM01000011.1, forward strand.
GGTTTTGATGTCGAACACTTGTCCGGTATAATAGTTTACCCCACCAATTAAAACTAAGGCCAACTCCTCGCCTACTTCTTCAATTTTGGCAATGATATCTTCATGGCGAATGTTATGTTCTCCTTCTCTACGTTTGATTTCAACTATGGCATCGCTTGGGTCTATCCCGAGGTGTCGGGAGTGGAATTTCACTTGACTTTGAAACATGTATTGGTCGGAAGGAAAGGCTTTTTCTTCGCAGATGATTTTGTATTTTTTGGGTGTAGGTCGATAAAAAGAAACCATCATCAAGTGAAGGTTTACCGTTAAGGTATTCATCACTGTGATTTCGGAGGGTTTTGCTCCTACGATTCCACTTAACGGATTGGCAAAACGCTCGTGATAATCCCACCAAGGTTTGTCGGCATAAAAATGACCTTCAACGGCGAGTTTAGCCCAATCGTTCATGACTTCATCTACATACGCTTGAGTGCGTTTGGGTTGCAATCCAAGTGAATTTCCGGTGAAATAAATCACGTTTTTACCGTTTATACTGGGAAAAATAAATTCGTCACGGTACTTAAAAAGTTCGTCTTGTGCGTCTAATTGTTGGGCAAATTTGCGTGTATTTTGAAAATTCATGTAGTAGTTTGTTTGTTTGGTAAAGGTAATAATTTTTTGGATTGTAGGGACAGGTCGCGACCTGTCCGTACGGGGAAAAAGAAGAATTTTTATTCGAAAGAAGAATTTTTATTTGAAACACCATTTGCGTTAGGGATTGAAGCGGAAAGCCCGGAGCACCAAAACACATATTTTCTTTGGTTAAAAAAGCGACCAACGGAAGCTCTTTTTAACCTCTAGAAAATTGTGTTTTGGTGTGAGGACTTGGAGTGAAAAGCCCGTAATACGCCCAAAAAAAATCCCAACCGGAAAAGATTGGGATTTTGTATTTGAGAATCTGAAATGATTCCGAAATTTCGGAACAGATTAAATAATCAACATGGCATCACCATACGAGTAGAATCTGTATTTTTCTTTGATGGCTTCTTCGTAGGCTTTTTTCATTAAATCGTGTCCACAAAAGGCCGAAATCATCATTAAAAGAGTTGATTTTGGCGTATGGAAGTTTGTTACCATACAATTAGCAATACTGAAATCGTAAGGCGGATAGATGAACTTATTAGTCCAACCTTCATAAGGATTCATTGTTCTTGCAGAAGAAACCGAACTTTCGATGGCTCTCATAGAGGTTGTTCCGATACAGCAAACTCGTTTTTTGTTTGCAATGGCGTTATTTACCACATCACAAGCTTGTTGGGTAATGATTAGTTCCTCAGAATCCATTTTGTGTTTGGATAAATCTTCCACCTCAACCGGATTGAAAGTTCCCAAACCAACGTGTAAAGTCACTTCAGAAAAATTGATTCCTTTGATTTCAAGGCGTTTCATCAAATGTTTAGAAAAGTGCAAACCGGCAGTTGGAGCCGCCACAGCACCTTCTACTTTGGCATAGATGGTTTGGTAACGTTCTTCATCTTCGGGAGTAACTTCTCTGTTGATGTATTTTGGGATTGGGGTTTCACCCAACTCGGTTAATTTATTTCGAAACTCGTCATATGAACCATCGTATAAGAAACGAAGGGTTCTACCGCGAGAAGTGGTATTATCGATAACTTCAGCTACTAATGAATCATCGTCTCCAAAATACAACTTATTCCCAATACGGATTTTTCTGGCCGGATCAACCAACACGTCCCAAAGACGTTGCTCAGCGTTGAGTTCACGCAATAAAAACACTTCGATTCTGGCTCCGGTTTTTTCTTTGTTTCCGTACAAACGAGCGGGAAAAACTTTGGTATTGTTCATAATCATTACATCACCATCATCAAAATAATCGATAATGTCTTTGAATAATTTGTGTTCAATTGTTTTTTTTGCTCTGTTCACCACCATTAAACGAGATTCGTCACGGTTTTCTGCTGGAAATTCTGCCAATAATTCGGCAGGTAAATTGAAGTTAAAATGAGATAATTTCATATATAGTGATTAGTGAATAGTAATTAGTGAATAGTTTCACTAATTCTAAAATTCCGGTGGCAAATATACGATTGCGAAATAGGGGTTGTCAAGTGTTTTGTGGTTTATTTTTTTAATAAGTGGCTGAGTCGCTGAGTTTCTGAGTTTCTGAGTTTAATTTTTTGTGAAAATTTGGTTTATTAACTAATTTGAAATCCGAATTTTTCAAGATCATCCCAAAAAGTAGGATAAGATTTTGAGACGACTTCGGCTTCTTCTATACTAATAGGTGTCTTTAAGGCTAATGGTGCAAAGGCCATGGCCATGCGGTGATCTTGGTAGGTTTTGACGCTGATTTTTTTGTTTATTTTTTCTGATGGTTCCAAAGTTAAACTATCATTGGTAACAGAAACATTAGCTCCAAGTTTTGTCAATTCATTTTTTAACGCTTCTAATCTATCCGTCTCTTTGATTTTAAGTGTGTGTAATCCGGTTAAATGGCAACCCATTCCTAGTCCGAAACAGGTTACGGCGATGGTTTGGGCGATATCGGGGGAATTGTTTAGGTTAAAGGTGATCGGTGATCGGTGATGGGTGATTGCTTTTGAAATTGTTATTGTTTGATTGATATTAAAAATCGTTTCTACTCCGAAACTTTTATAGATTTCGACAAGGGCAGCATCACCTTGTAAACTGTTTTGTTTGTAACTTGAAAGCGTAACTTGGGTTCCGATTGGAGATAATGCGATGATGGAATACCAGTAGGAAGCGGAAGACCAATCCGACTCGATAGTTAGGAGTTGGGAGTTAGGAGTTGGGAGTGGATTAATTTTGATTTTATTTTCAATAAAAGATGTTTCTACTCCAATTTCATTAAGTAACGCCAATGTCATTTTGATGTAGGGAATTGACGTGATTTCTCCTTCTAAAGTTAACTCGAGACCGTTTTCAAGTTTGGGTGCAATTAATAATAAAGCTGAAATATATTGACTACTCACGTTTGCTTGAAGAGCAACTTTATTTTGAGTATTTTTTTTGCCTTTGATACGAATGGGTGGAAAACCTTGATTTTCTATGTAACTGATTTCGGCACCTAGTTGTTGAAGAGCTTCAACGAGAATTTTGATGGGACGCTCTTTCATTCTTGACGAACCGGTTAATATTACTTCATTTCCTTCTTGGATGGCAAAATAGGCGGTGAGAAATCGCATGGCGGTGCCGGCATGGTGGATGTCGATTATGGTTGTCTGTTGTCTGTTGTCTGTTGTCTGTTTTTGGATGGCTTTGAGCATTACATCAGAGTCATCAGAATTAGAGGTGTTTTCTAGAACTAAGTTGGGATATAGTGCTTGGAGCAATAACAATCGGTTGGTTTCAGATTTGGAACCGGTGATTGTAATTAACGATTGCTGATTGTTGATTGCTGATTGTTGAAGTTTAACATCCATTATTTAGTCACAACTTTAAGTCCGATGATGGAGATGATTAGGGTGCTGATAAAAAATACACGCCAAAACGTGGCAGGTTCTTTGAATAGAAATATACCAACAAGCACACTTCCAACGGCTCCGATTCCTGTCCAAACAGCATAAGCGGTTCCGATGGGTAATTCTTTGGTTACTTTGACCAGTAAAACCATACTGATTGTAAGGCAGACTAAAAATCCGCCATACCACAACCACATGGTTGTTCCGTTGGCTTCTTTGGCTTTGCCTAAACACGCGGCAAAAGCCACTTCAAATAAACCGGCGATGATAAGTAGAATCCAGTTCACTTCTTTTTTCTGTTTCTTATTTTTTCAAAGATAAACAATTCGGCCAAAGCCATGGAAACTGCCCAAAAAAGTATAAAAAACCAGGGATTATGGTTTTCATCTTGCAAAAAATAAGTCATTAACCAACCTATGAGTCCGTAAATAATCAAAGCGGTTATGAAATGAATGACTTTCTTTTTCAATCTATTTCAATTTCTCGTTATTGTGATGACGGTCGTGGTCACGTTTGGTTTTCAAGTCCATTTTTTTATCAAATGCAGCTTGCAAATCAACACCTGTTTGGTTGGCGAGGCAAAGCACTACAAAGACCACATCGGCTAATTCTTCGCCAAGATCTTTATTTTTATCGCTTTCTTTTTCGGATTGTTCGCCATAACGTCGGGCGATGATTCGGGCTACCTCTCCTACTTCTTCGGTAAGTTGAGCCATATTGGTTAATTCGTTAAAATAGCGAACACCGTGGTTTTTGATCCAGTTGTCTACTTCAAGTTGGGCGTTTTGGAGGTTCATTTAAATATGTATAAAAAATAACTAATTAAGTATGTTTTTAATTCCCTCAAAAGTAACAACAAAAAATTATTTTACAGCTTTTTTAACACCACTTGTTCATTTTCTTTGTCAACAATTTGCTTGAAAAAATCTTTAACAGCTTCATATTCTGTTTGAGCAATGTAGGAAACTAAAATTTCGTATTGTACCATAATTTGAATACTTTTTTCGGCTTTTTGTATAACATATTTATAGCTTCCCATATTGTCCGGTAATCCAATATTAATGGATGTGGGAATGGTTTCAATTGAATATCCGTCTGGAATATTTATGGTATAACTATATTTTGACTTAGTTGGATAAATGAAATCAATAGGAAATGCTCTTGTTTCTGAAACAAAGGGATTTGATTTGGTTGTTTGAAAGAACAAAGGCTTAAACAATATAGAATTCCCAACTATATCTGCACTTTGATCAGCCGAAAATGAATATGTTTCGTTTATTGGTTGATAAATTTCTTTATCGTTAGTTACTTCATAATTATCTAAAGATAAATTTTTATAATTATTTTCTAATTCATCTAACCAATTCTCTTTAGACTTGCCTATAAAATTTTCTCTAAATCTTTTAGCTTTATAGTTTGTCAATTGTCTTCTAAACTTGCCGGTAAGTTTTGCATTTGAATCTAATGTAAAACTAACAAAACCGTTATCTTGGCTTGGTGTAGTAACAAAAAGTGAAATTTCTTCGTTATCACCATTCTTTTTGATTAATCGTCCTTTCCAATTCAACGCTCTTTCAGGCAACATATTAACAGTTGAAAAAGGATCTGTAGCGTCCAAAAGAACCATTCCATTTGGTAATGTTACACTTGCCACTACATAATTAAAACCATCTCGTGTTGGAAACAAAGGAATTCCGTGTTTTCGCGTGCTTACTAAAACCGGATTTGCATCAAAACCGGAAGCATTTAACATATTAATTAAATTTAGATTGACCTCAGCTGTATTTCCAGAACCAAGTTTATATGCTTCTTTTACACCAGTTTTACAAGTAAAACCATTTTTTTCATTCCATTTTACTTTTTGTTTACAAAACTCTAGAATTTTTACTAATTTTTCTTGTTGAGAAGTTCCCTCACTTAAAATTAGATTTAATTCATTTTCAAAATAGCCAGTTTTTTTTAATTCTTTACCAAAATCTTCTCTGAAGAAAATGGATTTTGCTACATCCTCCCAGGATTGAGCATAGTTATTAAAATTACCACCAGGAAACTTTGTAGATTGCAACTCCATACTATAGGAAGAACGGTAATTGTCCATATTTGTAACATATGGTTCTTCTTCAAGCGACGGAATATTTCTGGAGATTATTTCATAAACATTATTTATATAAGGTATTTCTTCTTTATATGCTTTAGCTTTTGATGATCCTGAATTTTCAAACCCAGTGTATGTGATTTTACCTTGAGAAGCATATTTTTTTAGATTCAAAGGTAAATATCCTTTTATATTTGGTCTAAACACATAATACTCAGGAATTGAAATCTTTATATCTAAAACATTCAAAGGAATTGAATATTGACATAATATTTCATCAATATTTTGACTAAATGGTGAAGTAACTTTGTATCGATATTCAATTATACAGCCAGGCTTTAAATTTGGCATTGTAAACTTAACCTCTGTGGTGTTTTCAGATATTTTATTTTCAAAAACCTGGTCTTTTTTTAATTTTGTTTCAACAATTTTACCATTTTCAATATTATATGTAACACCATCAACTCTAGAAATAAATTCGCTATTTGTTGGTATTCTGTATAAATACTCTGTGCTTTCCGCATATGAAAAACCTTCTTGTTTATAAATTTTTATTCTAAAAATAATATCTTTTATTTGAACAAATTGCCCTTTATTTTGGTCAAATTCATAATAAACGTGTTGCCTTTTATACAAAATGGTAGCATTTGCATTTTTATCTGTTTCATGTTCTTTTTGTTCTAAATCTGCTATTGTAATTTTTTCTAATTTAAATTCTTGTGCAGTTGATATCAAAAAGAAAAACAATGCATTTAAAATAAGTAGCTTTTTCATATTTATTAGTTTAGTTGAATTAAAAATTTGGCATTATCAAATTTGTTTACTTCGATTAAAAAATTTCTGAAATCATTATAATCAGTATTGTTATGTTGAGCCTCAAAAAGTGTAAACTTTCTTTTATAAACAATTTTATGTTCATTAACGGTTATGTCAAATTGATATATACCGAATTTTGTTTCAAGCAATGTGTTTTGTGGCAATGCTTCAATTTTTGAATTTTCCGGTAATAAAAATTCAATTTCGTCAAATTCTGTAAAACCTCTCTTGATGTTTACAGGTTGCTTTCTTGTTCGAATTTTATCCGGAATATTTTCCCATCTTGAAAACGGATTTACATTTACAATCAATTGATTTGCATTTTTAAGAGCAAATTTTTCCACTTCTAAATCGAATTTTTCTTCCCAAGTTTTTGCTTCATTATTCCTTTTGGTTGAAAATTCTTTTAGCATAATCGGATTATAATAATCCCAAATTTCTCTATAAAAATCTTTTCGTTCATTTTCTGTTTTGTATTCTAAAGCATATCTACTCTCAACAGTTATCCCTTTAAAAACCTTGTCTAAATTCGCTTTCATTTTAGCATCAGAAAACAAAGCAACAGTAGCTTTTGAATAGATAACATTCTCTTTTTCATCATACTTTTTTGTTTTTTCAATCTTGCCTCCTTCAGGCGTAACGACTAACACTTTTCTATCTTCATTACTTGAACCAATTTCTCCAAATGCACTCTTTTGACTAGTACACTCTAACCAAATATTTTCTTTTCCGGGAATACACAATATCATGTGATTTCCTTGTAAAAATGGCATTTCAGTTATAAAATCTTTTTTATCCGCATCATTTGAAATAATCGTATGATATGCATTTATACCCACCGCTTTTAATAATGCAAAAGTGTAGTTGGTCAAACCTTTACAGTCACCATAACCTAATCTATCTACATCGGCTGCTTTCATGGGCTGCCAACCACCTATTCCTAATTGAATAGACACATAACGTGTTTTATCTTGTACATATTTATACACTATTTTTGCCTTTTCCTCATCAGTATTTGCATTTGAAGTCAATTGCTTAATTTTTTGTATGGTTGTTTCAGGTAATTCAAATTGTGTTTTGTAAAGGTCATCATAAAACCATTTTCCTAATTCTTCCCAATTATTGGCTTTTCCTTCTTTTCCTTTTAAACTAAAATGATTTAAAGCAAAATACGATATTGGAAAAAATTCATGGCTAGGAATGCTGTAACTTTCTCTTTTTAAAGATTTTAAATTACTCAATCGATAAACAGTTGCATTACCTTCATTCTTCTTTTCCACTTTAAAATTTTCAAAATTTTTATCTAAAACATTGCATTTGATTTCTGGTTGAACAATCAATTCAAAAGAGGCATTTTCAATAGCAATACCATAATTTTCAAACGGTGACCATCTTGGCAGAAAGGCAGTATCAGACGATTCATAACTGTAATCAAATTGAATAATAAAAGGATAATTTATTGGCGTATATTCAATGTATTTTAGTCTATCATCTGACTGAATGGTGATTGCATCATTTGAAGATACATCCTTAAAATCATTTTTTTTGAATTTTTTAATTTCTATACCGTAGTTGTTGTAAATCTTAACTTCTAATTTTTTGATGGAAGTCTTATCATCATAATTCAAATAAGGTATGTTCTTTTGATAACCTATTTCATTATATACTATAACGGTTTTAGTGACTTGATAAGCATATAAATTAAATTTTTTGATTTCTAATTTCTCCTCAAGTTTTTTAATCACAGCATCTGCATTCTCTTTAAGTTCAGCCGAAACATCGATTGAAGTTAAATTTTGGGCATGAGATATGATTTGAAAAAGAAGAAAAAAGGATACAAAAAGACGTTGACACATATAAATACATGAAAAATTATGCAATGAAAATTGCGTGATATACTTTTTTTGGAAATTGTGTTTTTCAAATTTAACACAATTTTTGTAAAAAACAAATTACTCTTTGTTTTTCGTGTCGATTAGAATCGTAACCGGTCCATCGTTTAAAAGTGAGACTTTCATGTCTGCACCAAACTGCCCGGTTTGTACTTTTTTTGCTAAGTCTTTTTCGACTTGTTGAATAAATTGATTGTAAAGTGGAATCGCAAATTCGGGTTTTGCTGCTTTAATGTAAGATGGCCGATTTCCTTTTTTGGTAGAAGCATGAAGTGTAAATTGACTTACAACGATTATATCTCCATCTATATCTTTCACGGATAAATTCATCACGTCATTTTCATCACCAAAGATGCGAAGGTTGACAATTTTAGACGAAAGCCATTCGATGTCTTCCTTAGTATCTACTTCTTCAATTCCCACCAAAATCAATAATCCTTTTTGGATGGAAGCCACAATTTCTCCATCAATGGTTACTGATGACTGTGAAACTCTTTGAATAACGGCTTTCATTTATTATGATAGAAGTTCAACTCCTTTAGTTTTTCAATTAATGAATTTTTAAACTTTATATATGATGATAAATTATCTAATTTTGACAAATCAATACTCTGTCCAATTATTTGATATAAATCTGATATATCTAAGCCTTTATTTCTCTTTCTTTTTGTTAAATCTTCTTTGGAAAGTCTAATTATATCTTCAATTAAAAATTTAGGATTCTTAATTAATTCAGGATTAAGATGAATTCCTAGTTCTGCATCTGTTTTGGCTATACCAATTTCGTCTTTTAATAAATCTCTATCAGCTATCATCCAAGATTCTGTCATTTGTATTGGAACAATTGCAACTAAGTTTTTACAATATTCATCATTACCCTTCTGTAATAATAATTCTAAAGCAGGATTAATTTTTGTATTTAAAACTAAATCATCATTTTCATCATCTGAATCCGTATGAATAAATAAAAGTAAAATTCCGTATTTTTCTTGACCTAGCTTAGATGCATATTGAACTTGTTCGTTAAAACTCATTCCTTTTTTATTAAAGTCTAAAATTACAAGTTCTGTTTCAATGTCACCGGTGCAATCATAGGCTATTTCAAATAGTGTTCTTTCAACCACACTAGACAAAAATCTAATATCTGTTTTTCCCTCTGTATATAATCCGGCTAAAATAAAATTACTCATGGCGTTTAAAAAATTGTATCTTCAAATTGTGCGGTTTTTAAATAATCATTCACTAAGGACAACGTTAATTTTCTATCTTGCTCAGAAAAAATTAAACTTAATTGTTGAATAGAATTATCTTTTATAACCGGACTTATTTTTGTTGAATTAAGCTTTAATCTTTTCCCATTTAATTCAACAATGGAATTTCTCATTTGAGCATACCATATACTAACATTGGAATCTTTTTTCCAAGTTTCCATATTCCCCACTAAAACCGGAGAATGGGTGTTGACGATGACTTGTCGTAATGGAATATCAATTTCGTTAAAATCAACTGTTAAATCTTTTAAAAGTTCAGTCATGGCTTTAATTCTAAAGGGATGAATACCATTTTCAGGTTCTTCAAAGCAAAGTAATCCTGTATGCTTTTCATCATATTCTAATATGCACAATGCCAAAACTCTTAAAGTTCCTTCTGAGAGAACTCGTGAAGAGAATTCTTTTTTATCAACGTCTTTAAGTTTGATTAAATATTGTTTATTTTCATTATCATCAATCACATCTACCTCAACAAAATTTGGTAAGAAACTATTTAGTTTTCTTGAAATTTCTTTTAAAGAATATTTATCTGTTTGTTTAATTCTAAATAATGCCGCAGCTAGATTTTTCCCACTTACAGAGATAGTGTCTTCACCATTATTTTTGCTCGTAGCTTGTCTTAAATCTTCCGGATTTAATTGCAAAAATTTCCAACTTTTCATTTCTTCTTTGGCTGCTAATACGTGAGGAAAATCTACGGTATCAAAACTACTTAAAACAGTTCTTGTTGCATTACTTAGAGGGAATCTTCTTTTATTTCCAGTTGTTCCATCTTGTGGTACTTGGATTATATCTATTCCATTTTCATTTACACTTTCAATGTAAGGAATTCCTCTTTTGCCAGTACCTACCTTAGGTCTCCAAAACTCTAAAGATTTTTTTGGGAGAATAGTTGTAACCCATTTATCTTCTTGATGATTTAATTTAAAAAGATTTTCTTTAGAAACAGCCAAGTCTTGAATTCCAGATTGATTAGTTATTCTCTTAATTGAAAGCTCATATCTAAGTCTTGTATATTTTAACTTAGCTTCATTTCCCCAGGCGTCTTTAACATTTTTATTAACTAACATTTCTATGACAAATTCCATTTCATTAGCATAATTGTCATCTCCATATTGCGTAAATAATTCGATAAATTCTCCTCTTTGTTCACTAAATGCTCTCTTTAAATTATCAGTGTCAGCAAGTCGAGATAACAAAGTCAACGCATCAAACAAATTGCTTTTACCTGAGGCATTTGCTCCTGCAATCACTGTAAATGGGGTGAATTCCATTTCAAAATTATGAAAGGATTTAAATCCGTTAATTTTGAGATATGTTATCATAGTAAAGAAAATTTAATTTCAAATATAATGCTTTATTAATCAAAATCCTGATTTCTTCCCTCTGCATAAATGTCATTTCGGTATTGTTCTTCGTCACCTTCTAAAATCTGGAGATAACTTTTGTATCGCGACCATGCAATTTTGTCGTCTTCTAAGGCTTTTTTTACCGCACAATGCGGCTCATCTTTGTGTAAACAATTATTGAATTTACATTGATTTTCCAACGCAAAAAACTCCGGAAAATAGCCTTTGATTTCTGATTTTTCCATGTCCACAATACCAAATCCGCGAATTCCGGGCGTATCAATAATTTTTGCTTCAAATGACAAATCAAACATTTCAGCAAACGTTGTGGTATGCTGTCCTTGTTGATGTAAGTCAGATATTTCTTTTGTTTTTAAATTCAGATTAGGTTCTAAAGCATTGACTAAAGTTGATTTCCCAACTCCGGAATGACCGGAAAACATACATACTTTTCCTTCCATCATTTTTTTTAGTTCTACTAATCCCTTTCCGGCTGTAGCCGAAACCCGAAGGCATTCATAACCAATTTGAGAATAAATGTATTGCAAAAACAATTGATCATCCAAAGTTGCATCATCGTAGGTGTCAATTTTATTAAAAACCAACACAGCTTTGATGTGATAGGCCTCGGCAGTAACTAAAAATCGATCTATAAAACTCGTAGTTGTTACTGGATTATTTATCGTAACCAATAAAAAAACAATATCAATATTGGAGGCAATAATATGCGTTTGCTTAGAAAGATTAACCGACTTTCGAACAATATAATTCTTTCTATCATGAATGTTATGAATATTTCCGGTAACCGCATCAGAAGTTTCATCAATTTCAAAATCAACAACATCGCCCACCGCAATTGGGTTGGTACTTTTGATTCCTTTCATACGGAATTTCCCCTTAATCCGGCAATCATAAAACTGATTGTTTTCGGCTTTAACGGTGTACCAACTCCCGGTAGATTTATAAACGATTCCTGTCATCTAATTTAATAATTCTTACAAAGGTAAAAAACATACTTTGAATTGTAGTAAAAACTAATTTATATAAAAAAGGTTGCCCTTTTTTGGACAACCTCTCTATTTTAGTTTTCTAGAATCAACCTTCCTAATCTGTCTTGCTTTTTTCTGGAAGAGTAAGTGATTAATTCATTTTGACTTTTTCTATAATAAACACCCGGCCTTAAAACTAATTCATTTTTAATAACCTCTTCAGGATCCTTTCTGGTAATAGAACCTTTGTCATCAAAAATAAATAACGTTGGTACTGCATTATTATAATTTCCAAGTGATTTTATTTTTTCAATATCTGTAATACCTTTGTTTTTTACGTTATCATTAAAAATTATATTCAAAATACCATTTTTATAAATTGGAATTGCACCTAAATATTCCGGTCCTTTACCCATTTGTGTCAAAGGTATCATAATTGAACCTCCAACTGTAAAACTTCCACTACTTCCTGAAAATCCTAAACCAATAGACATTGTTGTAATTGCTGCAGATTGTTCTTTTGGAAGCACATTACTCCAATCTAACGAACCGTCAGGTTTTAATGAAGTTATAATAATTTCATTTTTAACATATGTTACAGGTGTAAACGCAAGAGGACCAATCCCCTGAGAACTTCCCACTATAACTAATTGATATTCAGACAACACAATTAAACCGCCATCATTTTTTTCAATAATATGTGTAATATTATACAAAGGCTTAACATCTTTCCCCTTTTTAGCTCTTCTTTCCCCTAATAACTTCACTTTTGTAGGGTAATCAAACTCATTGAACTTTAGATTATCATTAGTATTATTCGTCAAATTAACCGTTGCATTATAAATCCCTTTCAGTTCTTTATTTGCCTTTCCATTATCTCTAACACTAGAATAAAACCCAACCAATTGTAGCGAATTATTATTAGTAGACATCATTTTACAGTTAATGATTTCTTTTCCTTTAATATTGATATCAACAACTTCTTTTTTATATCCATTTGCTCTTTTAAAAACATGGACTTGAAATTTTTCAACTTGTTCTTTCTTTTTACTATCTCTATAACTTTCATTAATAACAATAAAAACGTCATCTTGATAATTCAATTCAAAATCTGATATAGAAAATTCAAAATCTTTTTTATTGTCATCAAAAACCACCTTTTCTTCATATTTAAATAAAGTAGTTAAATAATCATCAAACAATCTTACATCATATTTTACAGCGTCTTCTTTTGGGAATTTTGATGCATGCATAATTAACAAAGCACCTTCATCCTGAGAAAGTTTGAAATAAAAACTACCCCGTTCAGATTTTTTAGCAACTGAAGCATCAAAAAGTGTAGTTGATTTTTTACTCATTACACCTTTTTCAGAAATTTCAGAACCAACTAAATTAAAAATTTTATCTTTTTTGTTAAAAACACTACCAATAGCATATAACTTCCCGTTTAACAAGAATATATCTTCAAAATCAATCTCTCTATCAGAAATTTGAGGGATTACTATTTGATTAGAAGAAATAGGTTTCATAGAAGCCGATTCAAATACTTTCAAAAAGTAGTCTTCTTTATCTTTCAAACCTAATGCATAAATTTTATTGTTGTGTTCTCCTATGATTTTGACAATTTTTTGTTTGTCTTCTGGCAATTCTTCTCCATAGGTCATGCTGATTTTTTCAATTTTGTTCTGTGCATTTCCAATTAAACTTACCAACGCAATAAAAACAAAACTTAAAAGAAATTTTCTCATTTTTCTGTTACAATTTATATGTTATAATTAAAACTAATATTGCACAATAGTACGAAAAACATGATGATTTGCAAATTATATTTCTCTCATTTATTTATAATCTTCTCTTGATGATCGATACTTTCCTGATGAATTGCTTTAAAAAGTTGCACTATAAAATCTTCACTCAATCCTTTTTGACTTCCTTCTGCAATCATTTTATCTAAAATTTCTTGCCATCTTCTATTTTGTAAAATCGCTACATTTTTTTCTTTCTTCAATGAACCAATTTGATCCGCAATCTTCATTCTTCCTCCTAAAATCTCTAGAATTTTACTATCAAATTCATCTATTTGAGTACGTAATTTATTCATTCTCATCGTATAATCATCGGCTTCATCGGTTTCTTTCCGAACGCGTAAATCGTGGAAAATTTGTTTCAAAACAGTTGGTGTCACTTGTTGAGCTGCATCACTCCAGGCATTATCAGGATCAATATGTGTTTCGATGATTAATCCGTCATAATTCAAATCCAAGGCTTGCTGCGACACTTCCTGAATCATATCTCGCTTTCCGGTAATATGCGAAGGATCACAAATTAAAGGCAAATCTGGAAATCTGTTTTGCATATCAATCGCAATTTGCCACTCCGGATTATTACGGTATTTTGTTTTTTCATACGTTGAAAATCCACGATGAATTACGCCTAATTTTTTGATGTTGGCATTATACAATCGCTCTAAACCACCAATCCACAAAGATAAATCGGGGTTGACAGGGTTTTTTAGTAGTACAATTTTATCGGTTCCTTCCAAAGCATCGGCAATTTCTTGAACGGCAAAAGGATTCACGGTGGTTCTGGCTCCAATCCACAACACATCGATATCGTGTTCTAAAGCTAATTTTACGTGAGCCGCATTGGCAACTTCTATTGCCATAAGCAAACCTGTCTCTGCTTTGGCTTTTTGCAGCCATTTTAAACCAATCGCTCCTACTCCTTCAAATCCGCCGGGTCGAGTTCGTGGTTTCCAAATTCCGGCACGAAAAATACTTACATCAGAATTTTTTAATTCATGAGCAATTTTTACTACTTGTTCTTCAGTTTCTGCACTGCAAGGTCCTGCAATTACTAACGGATGATCTAATTGAAAATCGGTTAACCAGTTTTTTAAATTTTTATCGTTTTTCATAGCTGTTATCGGTTATCGGTTGTCGGTTGTCGGTTGTCAGATAACTGATAACGGACAACAGACAACTTTTCATTTTAAAATTTCTTTAATTCTGTTAGTGTTTTTCATTTCATTAAAAATGGCTTCGTAATCATCTGATTCTAAAAATGATTTAAAAGATGATAAATTAACGATATACTCTTCTAACGATTTGACAATTTGTTTTTTATTTTGTTTAAAAATGGGTGTCCACATTGAAGGTGAACTTTTAGCCAATCGAACAGTACTTTCAAATCCACTTCCGGCCATATCGAAAATATCTTTTTCGTCTTTTTCTTTTTCGATAACGGTTTTCCCTAGCATAAATGAACTGATGTGCGACAAATGTGAAACATACGCAATGTGTTTGTCGTGCGATTTTGGTTCCATATAGCGAATTCGCATCTTCAAATTTCGGAATAATTCTAATGCTTTTTCTTGTTTTTTATAGGCTGTTTTTTCAATTTCACAGATAATATTCACCTTGTCTTCAAATAAATTTTCAATGGCCGCATTTGGTCCTGAAAACTCTGTTCCTGCAATGGGATGTGTCGCTAAAAAATTGCTTCTTCTAGGATGATTCTCTACTACTTCGCAAATTGGTTTTTTGGTTGAACCGACATCAATTACAATTGTATGGTCTGAAACGCAATCCAGAATTTTCGGCAAAAGTAGCAAAGCTACATCAACCGGAACAGCTAAAATGACAAAATCCCCATCAAGATCATCGTCTAAATTTCCTTTTTGATGAATTAATCCCAATGATAATGCCTCGTTGAGATGATTTTCATTTGAATCAATTCCAACAATTAGTGCGTTTTCATACAACCTTTGAACGTCCAAAGCCATTGAACCACCAATTAATCCTATACCAATAATTGTTACTTTCATATCAAAATCGTGCTAAAGCTTCCTTAATTTTTTCTTCTTCGATACACAACGAAAACCGAATATATCCTTCGCCATTACTGCCGAAAATTGTTCCGGGTGTGATAAAAATATCTTTTTCCGATAAAATGGCATCAATAAATGCTTCAGATGAAATTACATCGTTTGGAAGTTTTGCCCAAATGAATAATCCAACACTATTTTTATCATACGAACAACCTAATTTTTCAACCAATTTAAAAAGTAAATTTCTTCGTTTGGTATAAATTTCATTTTGACTTTCAAACCAATCTTTATCTAAATTCAAGGCTTCAATTGCTCCTTTTTGAATTCCATAAAACATGCCGCTATCCATGTTGCTTTTCACTTTTAAAACGGAATCTAAAAAGGTTTTGCTCCCCAAAATCATTCCTACTCGCCAACCTGACATATTGAACGATTTGCTCAAAGAATTAAGCTCCATAGCGACATCTTTTGCTCCTTCCACCTGAAAAATAGACATAGGATGATCATTCAAAACAAAACTATACGGATTGTCATTCACAATTAAAATATGATGTTTTTTTCCGAACGCAATTAATTTTTCAAAAACTTCAATTGTAGCATTGGCTCCGGTTGGCATATGCGGATAACAAACCCACATGATTTTGACTTTGGTTAAATCTAATTTTTCAAGAGCTTCAAAATCTGGAAGCCAATTGTTTTCTTCCATTAAATCATAAGAAACAGGCTTAGCTTGCACTAATTCTGTAACAGACGCATAGGTTGGATATCCCGGATTTGGAATTAAAACCTCATCCGATTTGTTCAAAAAAGCCATTGAAACATGCATGATTCCTTCTTTGGAACCCATTAAAGGCAAAATTTCGGAGGCAAAATCCATCGAAACATTAAACTGATTTTGATAGAAAGTAGCCATCGCTTTTCGAAGTTCAGGTAAACCCTGATAACTTTGGTATTCATGAGCTTTTTTATCGTTCATGGAATGTTGAATGGCATTCACTACAGAAAAATGCGGCAATAAATCCGGACTGCCAATTCCCATATTAATGATTGGTTTTCCTTCGGAAAGCAATTGATTAACTTCCCGCAATTTTTTGGAAAAATAGTATTCTTGAACCGAATTCAAGCGGTCTGCGGTTGCTATCATAATCGTGCATTTTTATATTCGCCTAATACTTTAAAATGTCTGGTTATTTGTTGTAAATTCATTTTTGCTTTTTCGTAAAATTCATATTTATCAAAAACAACATCAATAAAAAATGAATATTGAAAAGGTGTTTCAATAATAGGTAATGATTGAATTTTGGTCATATTTAGTTGACAATCGCTAATCATTTTCAACACAAATGCCAAGTTGCCGGGTTTGTCTTCCAATTCAAATTTCAAGGAAGCTTTATTGATTTCGTTTTTTGGAATTTCTTTATTCACCGATTTTACGATGACAAAACGAGTGGTGTTATTTTTTATGGTGTGAATATCTTTTGCCAAAATCTCCAAATCATATAAATCTGCTGCTTTTACACTTGCAATTGCGGCCACTCCGAGTAAGTTTTGTTCTTGAATGTGTTTGGCTGTTTCGGCTGTATCAATGCTTTCAATTAATTTGATATGCGGATAATTGGAAAAGAAAACAGCACATTGCAACAACGCCATTGGATGCGATTGCACTTCCTTTATATCTTCAATTGTTTGACCTTTTAATGCCAAAAGGTTATGATGAATGTCTAAATAATATTCGCCAATAATATGCAAATTGTTAGCGTCAATCAAAGCATAATTTGGAATAATCGAACCGGCGATAGAGTTTTCTAACGCCATAATTCCTTTGCTTGACTTATCGTTGATGACATTTTTAACCAGACTTTCAAACGAATGACACTCTACCAAATCAGTTGGTTCAGAAAAATAATTTTCAGTCACTTGATGGTGAAATGAACCTTTTATACCTTGTATTGCTATTTTTGTTATCATATAAATAAAAAAATCCCGACTCAAATTGAATCGGGATTTATATTTGTTGTGAATTAAAAATTTACCTTACATAACACAATACCAATCCCGATTTTTTTCCAAAGAAAAAATAAAAGAAATTAGTAAAATAATATGTGTTGTGTGAAATCATTATTTGATTTTGAATGGCTAATATACTAAATTATTTTAATTAAAATACTTTTTAGAAAAAAAAGGAGTTAAATAAAAAACTTTACTTTTGCCTTAAATCTGTCTTACATGTCAATAGAAGTTAAAAATATTTCAAAAATGTATGGTGCTCAAAAAGCATTAGACAACATTTCATTTTCTGTAAAAAAAGGAGAAATAGTTGGTTTTTTGGGTCCAAATGGAGCAGGAAAATCGACATTGATGAAAATTTTGACCACTTACATTACTGCTGATGAAGGTAGTGCTTCGGTGAATAATTATGATGTAGCTAATGCGAATCAAGAAGTTCAGAAGATTGTTGGCTATCTACCGGAACACAATCCGTTATATTTAGATTTATTTGTTCGGGAATATTTGGCTTTTAATGCGGATGTGTATAAAGTTTCCAAAAACAGAATTCAAGAAGTGATTGATTTGACTGGTTTGACCCCTGAAAGTCACAAAAAAATCGGTCAATTATCAAAAGGATATCGTCAACGTGTTGGTTTGGCTACAGCTTTGTTGCACAATCCGGAAGTATTAATTTTGGATGAACCAACAACCGGATTAGATCCGAATCAATTGGTTGAAATCAGAGATTTGATAATAAACATCGGAAAAGACAAGACTGTTTTTCTTTCTACGCACATTATGCAAGAGGTGGAAGCTATTTGTGATCGAGTAATCATTATCAACAAAGGAAAAATTGTTACCGATAAAAAATTGGATAAATTAATCTCTGATGAACAAGAACAAGTGATTGAAGTAGAATTTGACAAGCCAGTTTCAGAAGAATTGTTTAATTCATTATCCAACTTTAAATCTGCTAAAAAAATCAATGATTCTGTTTGGGAGATTACTTTTTTATCTTCAGAGGATATGCGATCAAAACTATTTGATTTTGCCAATGAAAATGGCTTGAAAACCCTTCAAATTCATTTGAAAAGTAAAAATTTGGAAGCTATTTTCAGAGAAAAAACAAAAAAGTAATTAGTTATAAATTATCCTTCCTTGATAGTGTCTTGTTACATTAACTGATGAAGGAGTAGAATGGATAACTAAATTCCCTGTTGCATATAAATCCCCTGTAATGTTTTGAATTACATTCACATGCATATCATTAAATCCTCTGTGGTAAAGTCCAAAATTTGTAACTTCTAAATTTTCAGCTCTCAGAATACCATTACCATTATAAAAACCTACAAAACAATCAATGGTTTTTCCTGAAAGATAATAATTTGCTACATTATTATTACCAATACTTAATTGATTACATTCTAATTCTAAAATAAAATCACCTGTACCCGCACCGTCTAAACCATCACCGTCTTTATCCATAGCAATTAAGGTAAGGGAAGGATAAGTTAACAATCCGTCTGAAACAATTTTTTGTTCCGTTTTTGATTTAATTTCAAGGATATTGGGTGCCGTAATGTAAACGATTGTTTGTCCGTAATCACGAACCCAATTACAAGTTGTATTATCTTTTAACAAAAGTGTATTGTCAATCACTTTTACATCAATATCATCAATCAAATTTTCACCTGAACGAACTTCAACTTTATAATTTTCACCCTGTTTGATAACCAAACCAATCCCTTTATATACTCTAATGTTTTCAAAAGAAGTTACTTCTACCTCTTTAGTAACCATTCTTCCGGTTGATTTTACACAATCTGCAGGATTGTCACAGCTAAATATCAATATAGAAAACAATAATATGTAAAACGCTTTTTTCATAATTTAAAGTCTAACACCAATTAAAAATTCCATTGCTTCTGCTAAAAAAACATGCGTTTTGATTGATAAACCGGTATAAATATTTTTGGTGAAATAATATTTCATTCCTAATCGATCATAAACAGGAATATCAGATTTATAAGGTTGATATACATAATATCCCAATTGAGCTTCTAATGAAATACGATTGATAAATAATTCATACCCAACAAAAACACCAACTCTTTTATAATCAGTATCAATAGACACATCTTCATCGGGATAAGCAATGGCCATAAATTTAATATATTCTTTATAGGATTGCGTAAAAAAAACTTCTGTACCTAATTGAAAAGCACTTTTTCTACTGATACGTTTGTCAACATAAAATGCTGGATGATAGAAAGGCTTTTGTCCGCTTCCAATAATAGGACTTTCACTAATTCCGGCTCTTAAAACAAAATTATACTTTATTGGTTCTGTAACTTTTTGCTTTGGCAAAGAATCAACATGTTTTTCTAGTGGTTCTTCGAAATTATAGGTAACACCAACATTTATTCCATATGTATTTACGCCACTATTTGGAGCTTTTATTCTTCCGTTTGAAAAATGGGTAAACAATAATCCCGCTTTTAAATCAAACTTATCGAAAATTTTTGTTGTATAATTTAATGCGAAATTGGTATTTGCTACGATTTTAGAACCAAAAGCAGCATTTTTGTTATTGTCTTCTTTATCATGAGGATCAGTAGTATAAGCAACTCCTTGTGCAATTTTAAACTGCAGATGTCGATTTAAAAAATAAAAATTATAAAGAGCTCCGGCTGCATATACTTTTCCTAAAATATCATTTTTAAAATCTTGATAAATAAAGTAGCCCCCATAATCCGGATAATTAAATGCTCTTTCCCATTCTTGATGTCCATACGTTTTTTGATAAACGCTCACAAAAACTCCATCAGGGTGTCCTTTTAAAAAATGTTGTAAATCATCGGTATGAGGTAAAACATTACCTTTAAAATATGTCACATCCAATGAAGTAGTTTCTGTTTTTTCTTGAGCAAACAAAAAATGACAAAAAAATAGGCAACTGAAAAATATCCTCATTACAAAAAGTTATACCCGCAAATATAACAGAATAAAATTAGTGTAGAAATTTTATTGCTTCTTCAAATTTCTGCTAAAAAATATCCTTCGCAATTGCTTTGATGTTTTCAGCTTTTCCCATTGAATAGTAATGCAAAACTGGAATTCCGGCTGCAACCAATTCTTTGCTTTGAGCTGTACACCATTCGATTCCGATTTGTTTGACAGCTTCATTGTCTTTTGCTTTTACAACAGCCATTATCAAATCATCTGGTAAATCCACTTTAAATCGATGCGGAATTAAATTCAATTGTTTTTTGGTGGCAATGGGCTTTAATCCCGGAATAATGGGCACGGTGATTCCGGCAGCTCTGCATTTAGCAACAAAATCAAAAAAACGTTTGTTATCAAAAAACATTTGAGTAATAATGTAATCGGCTCCGTTTTTTATTTTTTGTTTCAGAAAATGAATATCGCTATCCACACTTGGAGCTTCCATGTGCTTTTCGGGATAACCGGCAACGCCAATGCAAAAATTTGTACACGATGAATTTTGTAAATCTTCATCCAAATAAATTCCTTTATTTAGATTATGAATTTGTGTGACCAATTCCGAAGCATATTCATTTCCTTCTTTTTCGGGCTTGAAATAAATTTCGTTTTTCAAAGCATCTCCACGAAGAGCCACGACATTATCAATGCCTAAAAAATCTAAATCGATTAATAAATTCTCCGTGTCTTCTTTTGTAAAACCACCGCACAAAATATGCGGAATAGCATCTACCTCATATTTATTTTGAATTCCGGCACAAATTCCAACCGTTCCTGGACGTTTTTTTACAATTTTCTTTTGTAATAATCCGCTTGGCAATTCTTTGAATTCGTATTCTTCCCGATGATAGGTTACATCAATAAAAGGTGGATTGAACTCCATCAACGGATCAATCGAATCAAAAATAGATTGAATATTTTGCCCTTTTAATGGCGGTAAAATTTCAAAGGAGAATAAAGGTTTGCCGTTGGCGTTTTCGATATGTTGGGTTACTTTCATTTTCGGTTAACTGTTATTGGTTGTCGGTTGTCGGTTAACAGATAACGGACAACAGACAACGGTTTTACTCTGCTATATTTGGCGAAAGCCATTTTGTCGCCATTTCTATACTGATGTTTCTTCGTTTTGCGTAATCTTCTACTTGGTCTTTTTTTATTTTTCCTAATCCGAAATATTTGCTTTCCGGATGAGCAAAATAATATCCTGAAACCGATGCTGCCGGCCACATTGCCATGCTTTCGGTTAATTTTACACCTATTTCTTCTTCTACATTTAACAATTTCCAAATGGTTGGTTTTTCCAAATGATCCGGGCATGCGGGATAACCCGGAGCCGGACGAATTCCGGTATAATTTTCTTTTATTAAATCCTCATTGGATAATTTTTCATCAGAAGCATACCCCCAAATTTCTTTTCGCACTTTTAGGTGTAAATATTCAGCAAAAGCTTCTGCTAATCGATCGCCTAAAGCTTTTACTAAAATGGAGTTATAATCGTCTAATTGTTTTTCAAATTCGGATGCTTTTTCATCTACACCAAATCCGGTTGTCACACAAAAACAGCCGATGTAATCTTGAATTCCGCTTTCTTTTGGAGCTATAAAATCGGCAAGAGCGATGTTTGGTGCTCCGGCAGTTTTTTGAGATTGTTGACGTAATGTGATAAAAGTTGTAGAGACGTTGCATGCAACGTCTGTACCAATGATTATATCATCATCATTTATCGAATTTGCTGGAAAAATACCCAAAATTCCTTTTGCTGTAAACCATTTTTCATTGACGATTTGTTCTAACATTTTTTGAGCATCTGCAAACAAATGAGTGGCTTGTTCTCCAACTACTTCATCGGTTAAAATGGTAGGATATTTTCCATACAATTCCCACGATTGAAAAAACGGTGTCCAATCAATGAAATCGACCAATTCTGATAACTCAACTTCTACGGTTTTTGTACCGATGAAATTGGGTTTTGTTGGCTGATAATTTTTCCAATTGAGTTGTAATTTGTTTTTTCTGGCTTCGGTTATCGATAAGAAATTCTTCTCTCTACTCCTATTTAAATAACCTTCACGAAGATGATCATACTCTTCTCGAACCGTTTTTGCATAAGCTGTTTTTGTTTCGGTTTGCAATAAATTTGTAGCAACTGTAACTGCTCGTGAAGCATCATTTACGTGAACAACGGTTTCTTTATATTCGGGTGCAATTTTTACAGCTGTATGAGCACGAGAAGTTGTTGCCCCGCCAATCATAATTGGAATTTTGATGTTTAATTTATCCATTTCTTTCGCCAAATAAACCATTTCATCCAACGATGGTGTGATTAATCCGCTTAGACCAATGATATCCACGTTTTCACGAATTGCAGTTTCGATGATTTTTTCCGGTGGAACCATGACACCCAGATCAATGATTTCAAAATTATTACAAGCCAAAACGACTGCAACAATATTTTTCCCAATATCGTGAACATCGCCTTTTACGGTTGCCATCAACACTTTTCCGGCAGACGAGGAAGCGGTTGAATCTTTCTCTTCTTCAATAAAAGGAAGCAAGTAAGCCACTGCTTTTTTCATTACTCGGGCAGATTTCACTACTTGTGGCAAAAACATTTTTCCGCTTCCGAATAAATCGCCAACGACATTCATTCCTGCCATTAAATTAATTTCGATAACTTCGATAGCTTTTGAAGCATTTAGTCTGGCTTCTTCCACATCAATTTCGATGAACTCATCGATTCCTTTGACTAATGAATTCGTTAATCGTTCTTGAACGGAACCATTTCTCCATTCTTGTATGGCTTTTTCATTGACTTTAAAATCGCCTTTATAACTTTCGGCTAATTCTAAAAGTCGTTCAGTCGCATCTTCTCTTCTGTTTAATAAAACATCTTCAACATGTTCTAATAAATTCTTATCGATTTCATCATAAATTTCCAACATTTCAGGGTTCACAATTCCCATTGTCATTCCGTTTTGAATAGCGTGATATAGGAAAGCGGAATGCATTGCTTCACGCACTTTATCGTTTCCACGGAAAGAAAAAGAAACATTACTTACTCCGCCGGAAACATTTGCGTAGGGTAGATTTTCACGAATCCATTTGGTGGCTCGGAAAAAATCTAATGCGTTTAATCTATGCTCCTCCATTCCGGTAGCAACGGGAAAAATATTAGGGTCGAAAATAATATCTTCTGCCGGAAAACCTACTTTATCGACTAAAATATCGTAACTTCTTTTGCAGATTTCAATTCTTCTTTCGTAGGTATCGGCTTGACCGTTTTCATCAAAAGCCATCACAATGACAGCTGCTCCATAACGTTTGATTAATTTGGCGTGATGAATAAAGGTTTCTTCGCCTTCCTTTAACGAAATGGAATTGACGACTCCTTTTCCTTGAATAACTTTTAATCCGGCTTCGATGATTTCCCATTTGGAACTGTCAATCATAACAGGAACTCGAGCAATATCGGGTTCGGCAGCAATTAAATTCAGGAATTTGGTCATGGCTTGAACACCATCCAACATTCCTTCGTCCATGTTGACATCGATGATTTGGGCACCGCCTTCTACTTGAGCACGAGCAATATCAAGAGCTTCTTCGTACTTTTCTTCTTTGATTAAACGAAGAAATTTTCGTGAACCGGTAACGTTTGTTCGTTCGCCCACGTTTACGAAATTCGTTTCAGGAGTTATAATGAGCGGTTCGAGACCGGATAATTTTAAATATTTTTTACAATCAGCTTCTGCCATTTTTTTATTTTTTGCCACGAATTGCACAAATTTCACGAATTTATTTCATGAAAATTACTGTAATTCAGGTTTTAAGGTTCTGGGTTTAAATTCCGATGCTACTTCTGCAATTAATTTGATGTGTTCCGGCGTTGTGCCACAACAACCACCAATAATGTTGATTAAATTGTCTTGCAAATATTCACGAATTAACGCTTGCATTTCTTCCGGAGTTTGATCGTATTGCCCGAATGCATTGGGTAAACCGGCATTGGGATGAGCGGATATATTGAGTTGTGTATTGTGTGCTAATCGTTTTAAATACGGTTTTAATTGATCGGCACCTAGAGCACAATTGAAACCGATGCTTAATAATGGAATATGTGAAATGGAAATTAAAAAAGCTTCTACGGTTTGACCGGAAAGTGTACGTCCAGAAGCATCTGTGATGGTTCCTGAAACCATAACCGGAATATCGAGGTTTCGTTCTTCTTTGACTTCTTCGATGGCGAAAAGGGCCGCTTTTGCGTTGAGTGTGTCGAAGATGGTTTCTACTAATAAAACATCACTACCACCATAAATTAGAGCTTCGACTTGTTGTTTGTAGGCAATGCGTAAATCGTCGAACGTTACGGCACGAAAACCGGGGTCGTTTACGTCCGGACTCATCGATGCAGTTCGGTTGGTTGGGCCAATGGAACCAGCGACAAAACGAGGTTTATCGGTGAATTCATCGGCTACCTCGCGGGCAATTTTGGCGGATTGGTAATTGAGTTCGTACACCAAATCTTCGAGATGATAATCGGCCATTCCGATGGTGGTTCCGGAGAAAGTATTGGTTTCTACGATATCTGCTCCGGCTTGAAAATAGGCTCGATGGACGGCTTTTACCGCTTCGGGTTGCGTGATGGAAAGTAAATCATTGTTTCCTTTGAGCGGATGTGGGAAATCTTTGAAACGTTCGCCTCGAAAATCTTCTTCGGAGAAATTGTTTCGTTGTAACATTGTTCCCATCGCTCCGTCGAGGACGAGGATTCTTTCCTGAATGGCTTTTTCTATTTTTGACATTTTATTTTTTTATTTAACCACGAAGTTCACGAAGGAATTTCGCAAAGTTCACTACCACTAATTTGTTGCACTGACACCTAGCCCCGATTGAAGCGGAAATTTTTTGTGGCAGACGGGTATTTTTTCTTGCTTTTAAAAAGCGACCAAAGGGAGCTCTTTTTGAAGCGTAGAAAAAAAGCCGGATGACACAAAAAATTGCAGCGGAAAGCGGGATTAGCTTCTAACTATAAAAATTATCAAGAAAAAGGAGGAAATAAATGGGTTATCTGTTCTCGTTTTTTGAACGAGATAGAATGTAGCACCTTCTACAGTTGCAGGGTTGCTAAGCTTTCACAGGGTCTAGTCCCTCCGGCTTTCGTGATAACGATCAGTATGTGTATGAACGGGGCAAATATAGAGAGATATTTGAAATAACAGAAAATTTTTCTACTATTTTTAAATATAATTTTTAATACAGTAAAATAATCTAAAATATAAACAATATATAGTTTTAATTTCAGTTTAAGTGAGGTTTATCTAAAAAAGATAATGCAAAGTGGTTAAAACACTAAAAAACAAAAAAATATTTTTTTAATCAAATAGTCTTTATACATTTGCATCCGAATCGAAGAGGAAAAATTTGAACTGATTGCAACCTCGTAAAAAAATGCTAAAGCAGAATACTCCTTTAGTTTTTACCCTGCAATTTTTTTTCTCGCTATTGTATTAATCATGCTGAAGCAATTCAGTTAAACTTAAAGTAATATTATGGCTTATTTATTTACGTCAGAGTCTGTGAGTGAAGGACATCCAGACAAAGTTGCGGATCAAATTTCAGACGCATTAATTGACAACTTTTTAGCATTTGATGCTGAATCAAAAGTAGCTTGTGAAACATTGGTTACAACCGGACAAGTAATTTTGGCTGGTGAAGTAAAATCTAACACCTATTTAGATGTTCAATCTATCGCACGTGAAGTGATTAGAAAAATTGGATACACTAAAAGCGAATACATGTTTGAGGCCAACTCGTGTGGTGTTCTTTCCGCTATTCACGAACAATCTGCTGATATTAACCAAGGAGTTGACAGAGCAAGCAAAGAAGAGCAAGGGGCCGGTGATCAAGGAATGATGTTTGGATACGCTACCAATGAAACTGATAATTACATGCCATTAGCATTAGATTTATCGCATGCTTTACTGATTGAATTAGCAGCCATTCGCAGAGAAAACAATGAAATAAAGTACTTACGCCCAGATGCAAAATCACAGGTAACTTTAGAATATTCAGACGATAACAAACCCGTAAGAATTGATGCTATTGTAATTTCTACTCAACATGATGATTTTGACAATGAAGCAGCGATGTTAGCTAAAATCAAATCGGATTTGATTGAAATTTTAATTCCAAGAGTAAAAGCAAAATATCCACAATATGCACATTTATTTAACGATAACATTACCTATCACATTAATCCTACCGGCAAATTTGTAATTGGAGGGCCTCATGGCGACACCGGATTAACAGGTAGAAAAATCATTGTAGATACTTACGGTGGAAAAGGAGCACACGGAGGAGGAGCTTTTTCAGGAAAAGATCCATCAAAAGTTGACAGAAGTGCCGCTTATGCCACAAGACATATTGCGAAAAACTTGGTTGCAGCCGGATTGTGTGATGAAGTTTTGGTTCAAGTATCGTATGCGATTGGTGTTGCCAAACCAACTTCTATCAATGTAAATACGTATGGTACAGCAAAAGTAAATTTAAAAGATGGTGAAATCAGTAAGATAGTGGAAAGCATTTTCGACATGCGTCCCTATTTTATCGAACAACGTTTGAAACTAAGAAATCCTATTTACAGCGAAACAGCTGCTTACGGACACATGGGAAGAACTCCTGAAACTGTAACAAAAAGTTTCAAATCTCCTGATGGAGCAGAAAAAACGGTAACAGTTGATTTGTTTACTTGGGAAAAATTGGATTATGTTGACCAAGTTAAAAAAGCATTCGGATTATAAAATTAACTAACTCAACCATAAAAAACCCTGACTCATATTTTGCAGTCAGGGTTTTTGCTTTTTACAAGTTGTATCTTAAGCTAAATATCAAATAGCGGGGCTGCACAAAATACTGTGAAGTTCTAAAACCAATCTGATTAAAACTATCATCATTCAATGAACGCGTATTCAATAAATTGGTCACCCCAACTCTATATTCCATTTTAGCATCTTTTTTACGATACGCCAAACTAGCATTTAAAAAATCATAACTATTTCTAACCGTTCCGGTTGAATTGGTATAACTATAATAATCATAATCGGCATTAAAGGAAAATCCGTTTAAGAAGAAATAATCTAATTTAGCAAAAGGTTGTTGAGTTGTAAAGGTGGTTCCTTGATAATCATTTAAAGTGATTGTATAACCGATTTCGATATTTGGCCATTTTGCAAATTGCGTTCCTAGTGAAGTTCGATAGGTTTGACTAAAGGATTCCGTAGTTTGTACAAAATCAGCACTGGTATTCAGTGGATCAGTTGGGTTCACACGAAGTGTGTTGAATTGCGACCAATTCAAATTGAATCCAATATTTGCTTTATAGAATTTTTTAAATGTTCGTTGATACCCTGCTGTTCCGTTAATACTTTTATTTTCGAAATTGGCATTTACTCGTTCGCTTACTTGATTAATTCCATTAAAAAAGGAACGATTTACAACAGGATCAGAGGTTTCAACATAATTTATATTTCCAAAAATAGTGGTATAATTGAATAAATTATATTTGAAATACCGCAAAGAATGCGTTTGTTGTAAGGCATTTTCTAAGTAACGATTTCCACGGTTAAAAGAGTTAAAATTGCTAAACGTAAACCCTTGTACAAATGAATTAATGTCGCTAAACAAATTGCTCATACGATAATTATACGTTAACGATTCTGATTTTTTAATTTGAAATTGAGCGAATAAATCCGGTAAAACTCTACTAAAATCATCTCTTACTCTTGAATCTAACTGGTCATTATACGTGTTGTACCGATGAAAACTAATTCCGGGATTGAATGTAAATTTTCCTTTGATAAATTTATAATGCACCCCTAAATATGCATCGTTAAAACTATAACGAACGTCATTGTTATAGGTGTCATCCGTCAAAGTCAAACGATTTCCGTTATCCAACAATTGAAAAATGGACGAATTATAACTTTGGTAAGAATTTGTGTTTCCTAATGTTATGTTGATATTGCTTTTGGCGGTTAAACTGTAATAATAATCTACTTTGGCGTCTATACGATTTGTTTTGACAAACCGTGCTTGATTGATGTTGAATGAACTTTGATTCACATCAAATAAGCCTAAATTAGCAAAAGGTTCATTTAACAAATCCGGATTATACAATGGATCTTCATCTTGGTATTGATGTTGCATTTCGAACGCCCACGTATTTTTTTCATTTTGTGTCCAAAAAATATTTAAACTTTGGTTTAACGTAATTGGGTCTTGCTTTTTAAATGAACTAATTTCATTAAAGGTCTCGTTGTCACCGGAAAAAGAAGTTGATTCTAATACGTTTGACTCTTCTTGATTAGAACGTTTAACAGAAACATCATAATCAAATTGAAAATTTGTATTTGGCTTGTATTTTGAACCTATTTTAAAAATGGAAAGATTATTGGTTACACGAGAAACATCGCTACGATTTTCAACTGTTTCAACATTGGTTGTATTGGGTTCAAAAATTTCGTTTCTTGATTGAGTATTTGTATTCGTTTTGTCTGAAGTTAAAACTGCAAATCCGCTTAAACTCCAAGTTTTTGTCACTTGCTGTGTGATGTTTGCTGCTCCAAATTTGGTGTCAATTTCTTCTGCTCGATTGTTTCGTTGCGTAGAAATTCCTAAATCGTTTGAAGAAATATTGAAATTGGTTCCACTTCTGCCAATGGTATTTCTAGCTCCACCGGTTAGTCTAAAATAATCCCTCAAAGAAAAAGGAACATCACCTATATTATTAAAGTTAGATATTACATTTACACTGGTTTTTGGACTGTAATAAAATAATTTTGGATTAATGATATATCGTTCATCCGGTCCAACTCCGGCAGAAATATCGCCAAACCAAAACTTATTTTTACCTTTTTTAAGTTTGATATTAATGGCAACATCATCGTTGTTGTTTTCTAATCCTCTTAATTGACTTACTTCGGTGTAATTTCGAAGTACTTGCACTTTATCCACCGCATCAGAAGGAATATTTTTTGACCCTAACTTGGTATCGCCTTCGAAGAATTTTTTTCCATCTACCAAAAGCTGAGTCACTTTCTTGCCTTCTACTTCAATTTCGCCATCTGCGTTTACATCTACACCAGGGAGTTTC
Source organism: Flavobacterium filum DSM 17961 (assembly GCF_000425465.1). Taxonomy (GTDB): domain Bacteria; phylum Bacteroidota; class Bacteroidia; order Flavobacteriales; family Flavobacteriaceae; genus Flavobacterium; species Flavobacterium filum. The sequence goes on from NZ_AUDM01000011.1 coordinate 48,410, forward strand.
TTTAAAACGTCTTCTAACTTTCGTTCTGTTCCCGTTTTAAAAGAATCGGCATTGTAAACAATTGTATCGCCTTTTATAGAAACCGGCATTTCTTGCACGACTTCAACACCTTCTAAACTTATTCCACCTTCTTTCAAGGTGATTACTTTTTGAATATTTTCGGTTTGTGTTTGAACCGTTAAATCCAATGATTGGAATCCTATAAAACTAACCTTTATTTTATAATTTGAATTGGGCTTTAAATTCAGTTGAAATTTACCTTTGTCATTGGTAATTCCATACGCATCCATGGCTTTTGTATCTTGATTAATAGCCATTACGTTTGCCATTTCAAGCGGTTTTCGTAACGTATCTTGAACAATTCCCTCTACCCTAACCGATTGAGCGAAACTTACATATGAAAAAAACAAAAAAAGGTAAATTGAAATTTTATATTTAAGCATATTTTTTAGTTGTAAAATTATCCGCCAATTCTGAATTGCATTCCACCTCTGCCACCTTGACCCTGATTCATTTCTCTCATTTCATTCATTTTTTCCATGACAATTTTATCATATTCAGCTTGTGTTACAACTTTACCGTTTTTAGGAGCTTTAATTTCTTTTTTCTCTTTTGTATTCAAAACAATCTTAGAACATAAAACAACCGTTTTACCATCTGTAACTTCTAAAATAAGACCAGGTAGTCCCCAATAGTTCTCCGGTCCTTGATTGATAGGGATTTCAGGAGTATACCATGCAGTTATGCTAATTTCTTTGGGCATCTCCCAACCATCCATAAAATTAGTAGTTTTCGCTTCTTCTTTTTTCTTTTCGCCTTCAGCTTTTTCATCTTTTTTATCTTCCGCTTTTCTTCTGAAATTTCTAAAATCTGACTGTGTTACCGGTCTAACCGCTGTGGCTTTATAACACGTATAATTACCGATTTGTTTGGTTTCGCCTTCTAATTTCCACTCATACTTTGGCAAACTGTCTTTTACTAAAAATTCTTTTCCAAAAAACTCTTTGTCAACTGTAAACATTTTTTCTTTCACATTTTTATAATGTGTTCCACCACCACCCATCATTGAAGTCATAAAACGCATTCCGCCACCTTGTCCTGGAGCATCTAATTTTTCTTCTTCTTTATAAATAGAAGCACTTTTATCGAAATTTAAAATGAACGTTTTTTCAAAAGCAGCCTTCATTCGTTCTTGAAACATTTTTTGCATTTCAGGCGTTATTTCTCTATTTCCAGAAAAACCAGCAGTCATATCTGCTGTACTGGTTTTAGATTCATACACAGCCATTCCCTGAAAATCTTGGGCAAAAACACTAATTACAGCTGCAAAAAAAGTAAGTAAAGTAACTACAATGGTTTTCATTTTATTGCGTTTTAAAATTGGTAAAACAAATATGACGAGTTGTAACGAGTTTTGTTACCAATTTTTTGTTAAAAAACTAATGGTTAAAAAGGAATTTCTACTAATTAAAGTGTACTTTAGCTATCATGAAAAAATTTATTCTTTTTCTTTGCTTTTTTATCATATCCATTGGCTTTGCTCAGGAAAAAGTTATTAAGCCTCAATTAGTAACAACTTCAACTTTAGTAGCAGATGAGTTTTTTGGGTCAGATTCTTTTGGCTATGTTTATTATAATAAAGCAAATGTGTTTTATAAGCAAAAAAACAAAGAGCTTTTTCAATATAAAAATTTAGCTTTAGGAAAAATAAAAGGGGTAGATTTACAAAATCCGTTAAAAATTGTTCTTTTTTATGAAGGGTTTAATTCGGTTGTCACCTTAGATAATCAATTGAACGAAACCTTGCTATTCAATTTTTCTAAAAACCAAAACAATCCAATTGTGACCTCAGCTGTAGGATTGGCTTCTCAAAACCGTTTATGGCTTTTCAATTCCTTGCCAATGCAATTGGGGTTGTATGATTTTAACAAACAACAATGGCAATCGCTTTCGCAACCTTTTCAAAGCCCGATTCAATATTATCAAACTGATTACAATAATTTTTATTGGGCTGATTCAAATAACAACATTTATAGTTGTGATATCTTTGGTAAAATAACCGCTTTAGGTACAATTCCAAAATTTGATGCTGTTCAAATTTTATCCTATGAAAAAGTTGTTTTTCAAATTGAAAATAAATTATTTTTCCATGATTTAAAAGACAACTCAACAATTGAAATTCAATTAGATAAAAAAATGATTGAAAAATTTCAAGTTAAAGACCAATTTTTGCTTATTTTTACCGAGAGCGAAATAAGTAAATATCAAATTCTTTTACCGTAATGCACATAGCAGTAGCAGGCAATATTGGAGCCGGAAAAACCACTTTAACACGACTATTAGCCAAACATTTTAAATGGGAACCGCATTTTGAAGATGTGGTTGACAATCCGTATTTGGATGATTTTTACCATCAAATGGAACGTTGGTCCTTTAATCTTCAAATTTACTTTTTGAATAGCCGATTCAGACAAATTCTACAAATTCGCGAAAGCGGAAAGAAAATTATTCAAGACAGAACTATTTACGAAGATTCCCATATTTTTGCTCCTAACCTGCATGCCATGGGTTTAATGACCAATCGTGATTTTAATAATTACAAATCATTGTTTGAATTGATGGAAAGCATGGTTCAATCACCTGATTTGTTGATTTATTTGAGAAGTTCTATTCCCAATTTAGTGAGCCAAATTCACAAAAGAGGGCGTGATTATGAAAATACGATTTCGATTGACTATCTAAGTCGATTGAACGAACGCTACGAAGCTTGGATTCAAAGTTACGACAAAGGAAAATTGCTAATTATTGATGTAGACAACATCAATTTCGTTGATAATCCCGAAGATTTAGGAATGATAATCAACCGAATAGATGCCGAAATAAACGGATTATTTTAGTACTAAAACATAGAAAATTGCCTCAATTTATTGAGGCTTTTTTATTGCATCGTATCAAACAACGATTTTACTTTTATGTTTTGTACTGGTTTTGACAATTTGATGAATCGCTTTTCTTTTGGCAATAAATCAAAATAATTATCTTCAAAAAACACTTCACCTTCTGAATAAATGAAAACATCTTTGGCTAAAATATCAGAGGAAATTTCAAAAGTAAAACTATCAATAGTTCTAATTTGAATTGTTGGCTTTTGAAGTTTTAATTCTTTAGGTTTTGCAAAAAAATAATTTGATTGAACTTCATTCAATTGCACTTTTAAAACGGTTTGTTGCCAATCGAATGATTTCAATTCCTCTTTCAGTATTTCATAAACAATTGTACTCGTATTTTCTTCAACACTAATTTCTTTCGAAGTTTTCCATAGTGATTTTCCCTCGAAGGAAAGCAATTCTAATTCCAATTTCCCTGAATAATTTTCGAAATCATCATTAACTAAATACACTTTATATTTATCATTTTCATTTGCAACCGAAAGCAGCAAATTCTCAAAACTTCGTTTCGCTTGATACTGAAAGGCTTTCCAATTCCCAAAATAATCCAATGAACTCCAAGACGTAACGGGCCAACAATCGTTTAATTGCCAATATAGCGTTCCCATACAATACGGTTTAGCTCTTCGGTGGGCTTCAATGGCGGTTTTCATGCCACGAGCTTGCAACAATTGGGAAACATACAGATAATCTTCAAAATCTTTTGGCACCACATAATCGCGTTCCATGTATTCGTTGATGGTTTCGTAACCTGTGGGATGTTTTTGATGATTTTTGAGGGCTTCGGAAGTGAAATTTAAATCTTCTTTATTAATTACTTTTTGTAAGGTTTCCATATTGGGCATACCTTGAAAACCGTATTCACTTACAAACCTTCCTACCTTTTTTTCATATATCTCAAAGGGTTCTTTTCCCCACCAAACGCCCCAATAATGCACATCGCCTTGGGTTAAACTTTCTTTTCTTCCCCAACCTTTCGATGGAGAAGACGACCAATAAATATTCTTTCCTTTCGGAAGCAAACTGTCTAATGTTTGCGGAATCATTTCATGAAATACTTTTTTGTAATCATTCCAAATTTGAGTTGAATCGGCTTTGGAATAATTAAATTGCTTTTGCCAACCCCAATTGTGCCAACCCTCATCATTTTCGTTATTACCGCACCAAATAGCAATACTTGGATGGTTTTGTAAGCGATTTACGTTGTCAATTACTTCTTGTTTTACATTTTCTACAAATTTTTCATCGCTAGGATACATTGCACAGGCAAACATAAAATCTTGCCAAACTAAAATTCCTTTGGCGTCACAAGCTTCATAAAAGTCATCATCAAAATAAACGCCACCGCCCCAAACGCGAAGCATGTTCATATTCGCTTTTTTAGCATTTTCAACTAAAGAAAAATAAGTGGAATCCGAAACTCGTGGCAAAAAACTATCAGGAGGAACCACATTGGCACCTTTCATAAACACGGATTTTCCGTTTATTTTGAAGTAGAAACTGCTTCCAATTTGGTCTTTTTCCTGAATTAATTCGATGGTTCTTAGACCAATATGTAGCTTTTTTGAATCCAATAATTGATTTTTATGACTGATTTCAACAGTAAAATGATATAAATTCGCATCACCTAATCCGTTACACCACCACAATTTTGGATTCGCAATTTCATAAGTCATTTTGATTTTATTCTTTCCTTTTTTCAAATTGAAAGTTTCTGATTTTTCATTAATTTTCAGCTGAATCGTTTTGACTTTGGAAACGTAAATTTCGGTTGTGAATTCTAAAATCGCTTTTTTGTCATTCAATTCGATTTGACTGTATTTTATGTTTTCAATTTTACCCGAATTCCAAAATTTCAATTGGACTGGTTTCCAAATTCCTGTCGTTACGAATCGTGGCCCCCAATCCCAACCGAATTGATATTGTGCTTTTCGAACAAAAACACGTTCTTTTTCAGGTAAAGTATACGATAATTTTTTCGCTTCTTCTTTCCCTTTTTGGACTACAGAATGAAAAACCACTTTTAAATGATTGGTTCCGATTTTCAAATGTGATTTGGAAGAAATGGTCCATTTTCGGAACATATTATCAGCATCTAAAACTACTTTCCCATTCAAATAAACGGTTGCATAGGTGTCCAAACCCTCAAATTCCAAATCAATGTTTTGATTTTTTAAATCGGCTTTTGAAATTGTAAAATGAGTTTCGTATTCCCAATTTTCATTTTCAATCCACTGCAATTGCTTTTCATTAGCTCCGAAAAATGGATCAGGAATTAGTTGGTTTTGAAACAAATCGGTATGAAGCGTTCCGGGAATGGTCGCTTTGTGTTTTTTTATTTCGTTTTGCTTATTGAATATCCAGTTTTCGGTTGACAAATTACGATAGGAAGTTTGTCCAAAAAAGAAAAAACAATTTAGACTGCATATGAAAACGAAAATATCTTTAACCATATAAGGCATATAAGTTTTTAGAGTGAAAGCTTAATTAAAATTAATGAAGCTCATTTAAGATTGCAACTTTTTCTTCAATTGAAAAATTTCCTCTGGACTAGCAATTTCACTTCCATCAGTAATTGCTGAAGAATGATACCAATTCGCATTAACCATTTCGTCTAATGCTGAAATATTAGTCGAACGCAATCCGCCACCAGGCATGATTTCGATGCGATTATTGGCTTGAATGACTAATTTTTTCATTACTTCTTTACCTTCGATGACATTTGGGAAAGTTCCGGAAGTTAGAATCGTTGAGAATCCACAAGATATCACATCTTCCAATGATTGTTCGTAATCTAAAACTTCATCAAAAGCTTTGTGAAACGTACATGGAAATGGTTTAGCTAATTCCACTAACGCTAAATTCTGTTCTATATTCATTGTTTTATCCTCTTTCATTATTCCAAAAACAAATCCGTTGATTCCTAATTTCTTGATGGTTTCAATTTCCGATTTCATTTGTTCCAATTCTGCTTCTGAATACACAAAATTTCCTCCACGTGGGCGAATCATTATATATAAATCAATAGTCAAATGTTCACGAACTTGTTGAATTATTTGATGATTTGGAGTAATACCGCCAACTGAAATATCCGCACATAATTCTATTCTATCCGCTCCCGCCTTTTGAGCAATCAAAGCCGAATCCAAATTAAAACAAGCGATTTCTAGTTTTTTCATTTCATCATTATTTCTGCAAAATCCATTGCCAAGCGGGTATAACGTCTATTGTTTTATTGTTTTTCTTAAAAATATCCTTCTGATTCATAGTGATGATAAATGCTTTTTCTTTCTTAAAAAAATCCATTGCTTGATACAATCCTTCGGTTTCACGATATAAGTTCATACTATTTAAGTCATAGCAAACTTGATATAAATCTTCGGGATGACCGTTTATTGTGGTTACAAAATCACATTCCCCTTGGTTTTGAAAATAGAAAATGTCTTTATATTTTTTTCGTAAATGTAAATACACTGCATTTTCTAAAACCGCTCCGTAATTTGGTGAGAAAACGATTTTATTTTGATGATACATCCCCAAATCAATAGCATATACTTTTTGTGGATTTCGTATTTGTTTTTTTAAAGAATAATCAAACAATGGAACAAATTCAACAATATACGCATCAGACAAAAACGAAAAATAATGCAGCAAAGTCGTAGCAGATTTCACCCCAAACATCCCAACCAACCCATTTGCCGAGATTAAATTCCCAATATTAGAAAGCAAATAAACGGTTAATTGTCTTAAACTATTAACATCCCGCAATCCGTGCCGAATGGCAATATCACGAATGATAATGTCATCTAATAACGTATTAAGATATGTTCCAACATTCGTTCGCAAATAATCCGGCATTCCTCCTTTTTGAAGATAATCTGCAAACGTTTTTTCACTTCCTTCCCGTTTAAAATAGGTCAAAAATTCACTATATGAAAACGGAAATAGCTCTGTAGAAAAATGCCTTCCCGTAAGGTGTGTACCTAACTCTCTACTCAGCAACGAAGCGTTTGAACCTGTAATGAAAACTTTAAAATCTTCTCTTAATAATTGATTAACAAATATTTCCCATCCTGAAATTATTTGAATTTCATCAAAAAACAACAACTTATTTTTTCTGTTTATAATTTCATTATATAAACGCTCAAAATCCTCTGTTGAAAAAGTTGCCAAACGAGGATCTTCAAAGTTTAAAAAAAGTGCTTTTTCTTGAAAGTTTTGTTGCAACACTTGCATCATCATGGTGCTTTTGCCACTTCGTCTGAGGCCAGTGATAATGCTTGCAAAACCCGTTGCATGAGGAATTTCTGAAGTCATTTCTCTTGAAACACCCCAATTTTTCTTTAGCCATGCGTAGGCTTGAGCTTGAATTACATCGGCTATGATTTGCTGACTAACCATACTTTTTTTAACAAATGTAGCTAAGAAAACATAAATTAAAAAATATTTTCCATTTTAAATGATAATTTTTTTTCATTTAAAATGAAAGATATTATCCATTATTAATGAAAGATAATGATTTATAATAAATAAATTTTAATTGAAACATACTATTTCAAATAATACTTCGCATCAATCAATTTATTCCCATTTGCATCATGAACAGCATAATTGAAACCACCTTGTATGCAATACGAACCATATTCTCCTTTTTTGTTTAATGCAATAAAACCAACTTGAATGTCTTTTAGATTTTTACCCCGATTTTGAGTCAGTTTCACAATTCGCATTACCGCTTCTTCACAAGCTTTTTGTGGCGATTTTCCTTGACGCATGAGTTCAACTACCAAATGACAACCGGTAATTCGAATGACTTCTTCACCGTGGCCTGTTGCAGTTGCTGCACCAATTTCGTTATCTACATACAAACCGGCACCGATTATTGGTGAGTCGCCAACTCTACCATGCATCTTAAACGCCATGCCGCTTGTGGTGCATGCTCCCGATAAATTACCCTGTGCATCTAACGCTATCATTCCGATAGTGTCGTGGTTTTCAATGTTCACTTTAGGTTGGTATTGACTGGATTTGAGCCAATCTCTCCACTCTTTTTCAGATGCTTCAATTAATAGATTTTCTTTTGGAAATCCTTGCGATAAAGCAAATTGCAATGCTCCTTCACCTACCAACATCACATGGGGCGTTTTTTCCATCACGGCTCTGGCAACCGAAATAGGGTGTTTGATATGCTCCAAACAAGCTACCGAACCTATATTTGAAAATTCATCCATGATGCACGCATCCAACGTTACACGTCCTTCCCTATCTGGACGACCACCATACCCAACGCTTCTCTCAGACGGATCAGCTTCGGTAAGTTTTACGCCAACTTCAACGGCATCGAGTGCACGACCTTTGTTTTTCAATATTTCCCAAGCGGCTTCATTGGCTTGCAAACCAAAATTCCAAGTAGAAAGTACTATAGGTTTGTTTGATTTTCCGGAAAAAAATTCCGGTTCCACCGTTTTTGATTGAAAGGATTGCAAGGCTATTCCCGCGGATGCGAGAGCTGTTGTTTTTAGAAAATTTCGTCTGTTTGCCATATTATTCCACACTAATTTCGTCCATAAATAACCAAGCTTCATTACCGGCACCTGGTTTTCCATCGGGAATGGTACCGTAATTTTTTACTATAACTTTGAGATACCTAGCTGTTGTTTTAGGAAAACTTTCAACCAATTCTCCGTTTTGCTTTGCAATTTGTTCTTGAGATATAGTTCGAATAATAGTGAAAGAAACTCCATCATTGGAAACCAAAAACTGAATTTCTCTAGGCAAATAAATCCAACTACTCTCACCGTTAAACGTATTCAAACTCACTTTTTCAAAAGAGGTAGAAGAGCCATAATCGATAGTAGCTTCTAAATCTTTACCTGAAAAACCCAACCAATTTTTTCCAAAACGAAGTAAATCTCCTTTTACACCATCTACTAAAGTAGCGGCTCCACCTTTCCCATAGGTTTTACTCGGTTCGTGTTTTAGCAAAATTAATTTTCCTGAAGACTTGGTAATGAAAAACGTTTGTGAAATTGTTGCACTTTTGGCTTGACCTGCTTCAAAATAGGCTGATTTTACTGTACAACTTTTATCTATTTGTATGGAAGAATTGTATGTTTTTGAATCGGCTTTGGGTTCAGAACCGTCCGTAGTAAATCGAATTCCGGAAGCATTTCTACTTTTCAAAGCATAATAGATTTGATTATTTTGAACCGAAATATCCGAAACCACTTGATAAATGGCTTTACTAAAATTGATGCTTTTTTGGCTCCAACCTTTCATGTGGTGCACCACTCGATTTTCAAAAGCTTTATAGTTTTGAGGATTTGAAGTTCCCCAAACCACCTCAGCAATAGCTGTAAGTCGAGGAAAAAGCATGTATTCTACTTGGCTGGTTGTCTCAATATACTCTGTCCATAAATTGGCTTGGGCTCCTAATATATATGCCGATTCTGCCTCGTTTAACTCAGCTGGAATTGGATTGTAACTATACACTTTTTCTAAAGTAGTATATCCTCCAAAAGCTAACGGTTCATTGGCAGGTTCGCCTTGGTAATGGTCAAAGTAGCAATGTGAGCCCGGTGTCATAACAGCAAAATGTTTTTCTTTGGCTGCTGCAATTCCGCCATCGGTTCCTCTCCAGCTCATTACGGCTGCGTTGGGAGCCAAACCACCTTCGAGAATTTCATCCCAACCGATGATTTTTCGTCCTTTACTGTTGACAAATTTTTCAATGCGTTGGATGAAATAACTTTGCAATTCGTGTTCGTCTTTTAACTTCTCGTCTTTCATTCTTTTTTGGCAAAGTGAACAACTTTTCCAACGTGTTTTAGGACATTCATCTCCGCCAATATGAATGTATTCTGACGGAAATAAGGCAATTACTTCACTTAAAATATTTTCTAAAAAGGTAAACGTTTCGTCTTTTGGACAAAAGACATCGTCTAACACACCCCATGTTTTTCCCACTTCAAAAGGTCCACCCGTACAAGAATATTCCGGATAAGCGGCTAAGGCAGCCAAGGCATGACCCGGCATTTCAATTTCAGGAATTACCGTTATGTGTCGTTCTTTGGCATACGCCACAACTTCTTTGATCTCTTCTTGGGTGTAAAATCCACCATATTTTATATTGTCAAAAGATTGGTCGCGGTAATGCCCTACCATTGAACCGTTTCGCCAAGCTCCAATTTCTGTGAGTTTTGGATATTTCTTGATTTCTATTCGCCAACCTTGATCGTCGGTTAAATGCCAGTGAAAAGTATTCATTTTGTACTGAGCTAAATAATCGATATACTTTTTGATAAATTCTATATCAAAAAAATGACGAGATACATCTAAATGCATGCCTCGCCATTTAAATTTGGGTTGATCATTAATTATTAAACAAGGTATCTTAATTTCATCTTTTTCTTCCAACGGAAGCAATTGCAATAAAGTTTGAATACCATAAAAAACACCAGCATTTTCATGTGCTGCAATTGTAATTTCATTCTTATTTATTAACAACAAGTATTCTTCATCATTACTTTTAAAAGAAGAGCGTTTTCCTGATGAATCTTTAGTTACTGATAATTTTGGAGAGAGAGCATAATTTAATGCAATACAATTTTCACTCTTAGCATTTTTATTGATTGTTAGTTTCAACCCATTATTTTCATGAATATATTGTTGAAGAAATTGAGCTTCAAATGAATTTTCATCTGCTTTAATTACGGTTTCATTGTTTAACGTAAAAGTACCATCGCGAAATTCTAACGATTCAGGCTTTGGAATAATATTTTGACCAAAACCTGAATATGAAATTAAGCCAATTAGTAAAAGAAAAAGTCTTATCATAACATAAAATTATTCCGCTAAATGTAGTAAAAATAAAAATGCCTTGCGTGGGCAAGGCATTTTTTATAGTTGTAAGATTAAAAATTATTGCTTTTTGAATTCTTCAATTTTAGCAGTAACTTCTTCGTCTGTTCCTTCAAAAGTTTGCGTTTCTGTTTTTTCTTCACCATTTACTTTAGAGGTAATCGTTACAACAGCCCCAACTTTACCGGAAGCATCTTTAGATTTTTCAACAGAAATGTTTTTGTAAACTTCTTCTTTTTCTTCGTTCATGTATTTACAATTCTTGTTGGTGCACCCTTTTGCAATACATTCTTCTTTAGACATTGAAGCACACATTTCAGTAGAAGAACAACAAGCTGCTTTTTCTGAAACTGTTGTTGCATTGTGACCTCCTAAAATTGGAGCGATTACCAAACCTATCAAACACGTTAATTTGATTAAGATGTTCATTGATGGTCCTGAAGTATCTTTAAATGGATCACCAACAGTATCACCGGTTACTGCAGCTTTGTGAGCATCAGAACCTTTATAGGTCATTTCACCATTAATCATTACACCTGCTTCGAAAGATTTTTTAGCATTATCCCAAGCACCACCGGCATTGTTTTGGAAAACAGCCCAAAGTACTCCAGAAACAGTAACTCCTGCCATATACCCACCTAACATTTCAGCAATCAATTTATTGTCGTATCCTAGCAACATTGGTAAAACTGCTATTAAAATTGGGAAACCAATCGTCAAAATACCAGGTAACATCATTTCGCGTAAAGCCGCTTTAGTAGAAATTTCCACACATTTACCATATTCAGGTTTGTTTTTACCTTCCATGATACCCGGAATTTCTTTGAACTGACGACGTACTTCATACACCATATCCATCGCCGCTTTTCCAACTGAATTCATTGCCAAAGCAGAGAATACCACCGGAATCATACCACCCACAAACAACATCGCTAAAACCGGAGCTTTGAAAATGTTGATACCGTCAATTCCAGTAAAGGTTACATAAGCAGCAAATAAGGCTAACGAAGTTAACGCCGCAGAAGCAATAGCAAAACCTTTTCCGGTTGCAGCCGTTGTGTTTCCTACTGAATCCAAAATATCGGTACGAGTACGTACTTCTTTAGGCAATTCACTCATTTCGGCAATACCACCGGCATTGTCAGAAATAGGTCCGAAAGCATCGATTGCTAACTGCATTGCTGTTGTAGCCATCATCGCAGAAGCTGCTAAAGCCACACCGTAGAAACCAGCAAATGCATAAGAAGCCCAAATAGCTCCAGCAAATAACAATACAGTAGGGAAAGTAGAAATCATACCTGTAGCTAAACCAGCGATTACGTTAGTCCCCGCACCAGTTGATGATTTTTGTACAATTGCTAAAACCGGTTTTGTACCTAAACCAGTGTAGTATTCTGTTACAGATGAAATAATTCCACCTACAGCTAAACCAACAATGGTAGCATAAAATACACGCATAGAAGAAATTTCTTTTAACCCTTCACCAAAGAACTCCATGTTCATCGTTTCAGGCAACATATATTGTACTAAGAAATAACAAGAAATCAATGTTAGAACAATAGAAACCCAGTTTCCAATATTCAAAGCACCTTGTACTTGTTTTTCTTTTGCATTATTATCTTTAATTTTTACCAACATGGTTCCGATGATCGAAAATAAAATTCCGAAACCGGCAATTGCCATTGGTAATAAGATTGGACCAATTCCACCAAAAGCATCGTCAATAGCACCACCCATATCTTTGATAACATAGTTACCTAAAACCATCGCAGCTAAAACGGTTGCTACATACGAACCGAATAAATCGGCACCCATTCCGGCAACGTCACCAACGTTATCACCAACGTTATCAGCAATAGTAGCTGGATTACGTGGGTCATCTTCCGGAATTCCCGCTTCAACTTTACCTACTAAGTCAGCACCAACGTCAGCAGCTTTGGTATAAATACCACCACCTACACGAGCAAATAATGCAATAGATTCAGCACCTAATGAAAATCCGGCAAGTGTTTCAAGAACAATAGTCATTTGGTCTGTAGAAGTCCAAACCCCACCCATGAAATAGTGGTAGAAAAATATAAAGAAAGCCGTAAGACCTAAAACAGCTAATCCGGCTACACCTAATCCCATTACGGTCCCACCACCAAAAGAAACTTTTAAAGCTTGTGGCAAACTGGTTCTGGCAGCTTGTGTTGTTCTCACATTGGTTTTGGTTGCAATTTTCATCCCGATATTCCCTGCAAAAGCAGAAAAAATAGCACCGAAAACAAAAGCTACAACAATCAAAATATCGGTTGTTGGAACAATAAATGAAATAGTAGCTAAAGCCACACTGGCTCCAACAACAAAAACGGCTAATAATCTGTATTCTGCTTTAAGGAAGGCCAAAGCACCTTCGTAGATATAATCTGAAATCTCTTTCATTTTACCATCACCGGCATCTTGCTTTAACACCCAAGCTCTTTTGGCCCACATAAAAGCTAAGCCTAAAAATGCCATTATTAATGGCACATAAATCATAATTGAATCCATAAAAATGTATTTTATAATTTTTTTAACGATTGCAAAAGTAACAAAATAGGAATAAAAAAAAGCAACAAATCAAAATTGAATGTTGCTTTTTTTATTAAAATACTAAAATCTTTAGGAAATACTAAATAATCCTTCCGGCTTATCTGCCAAATTCGCAAAACGATCAACGCATTTTTCGATGATTTCTTTGGCTACAGTTACATCACCCCAACCTTCTACATCTACTTTTTTTTGCTCTAAATCTTTATAAACTTGGAAAAAATGTTCGATTTCTTTAAGTAAGTGTGGATTTACATCCGATAAGTCGTTTAATTTATTCCAAACGGGGTCGGAAACAGGCACACAAATTACTTTTTCATCCGGTCCTTTTTCGTCTGCCATGTGGAAAACACCGATTGGTTTTACTTCCATAACACAACCCGGAAATGTGGGTTCGGTTACCAAAACCAATACATCAAGCGGGTCTCCATCTAAAGCTAATGTTTCCGGAATAAAACCATAATCGGCCGGATACATCATCGATGAGAAAATCATTCGATCATAACGGACTTTTTTGAGTTTAAAATCGTATTCGTACTTATTTCTGCTTCCTTTAGGTATTTCAATCAATACATCAAAAGATTTTTGTTTTGCTGGACTCATAATTCTCTTTATTAGGGATTGCAAATTTACGAGCAATAACAATCAACTCCTTAATTAAAATTAATTTTTATGAAAATCTTAATCTAGCATAAACTAAATTACAACAAATCAAAAAATAGCGATAAAAAATGAGAGATTAGAAATAAAACCCAAATGACCCGTTTACGGCAAAATTATTGGCTTCAGGTAGATTACGGTATTTACCTCGCCAAGAAAAATCAATTCGGAAAACTTTAAAGATGTTATTTACTTTATTTATTTTTAAATTAATTCATTATATTCTTTTTCAACTAATAAGAAGAAATCACTCAATTGAATTGAAAAATACTCACATATTTTGGATAATGTTGACACCGTTATATTTTGTTTACCTTGTTCTATTCTAGCTAAATGTATACCAGTATCAAAATAAAACATTTCTAATGTTATATTTTTTGATTTTCTAATTTGCTGAATACAAATTACTATGCTTTTTAGCAATACAGTATTTTTAACCTGCTTTGGCATCATGCTAAGTTGAAAATACCTTTTCAAAAAAATAATTACATTTTTGTCATTTTATTAATTTATTTTATATTTTTGGTAAACATTAATAAACTCATTATCAGATGAAAAAAATCTACCTTTTAACAACATTATTTTTTTTACTTTTTTTCAAAAATTATGCTCAAAAAACTGAAAATCCTATAAATAATGAAAAAGTATCTTCAACAAGTTCCAAATCAATACAAAATCTCTCTTGTGTTGTAAATGGAATCAATATTACTACAACAGGCACTCAATTGGGAACATATAATACTCCTACTGTAGATAATAGTTGTCCTGTAAATGTTTCAACAACCACAGGTGTAATTGGCACAGGCACCTCTAACACTGGATGGATAAGATATACTTTCAGCTCACCTGTTTCGAGTGTTACTATTGGATACAGTTCTGTAAATAGTCATGATTCTGGATTAATATCAATAAATAATCCTAGTGGTGTTTTCCTTTCTAATCCTTGTGGTGTTTATATCACTGGGAATAATGTTATTACAGGTAACAATTTTGGTGATGAAACTTTATATGGTGATATAAACATAAGAGTATCGGCTGCAACTTTAGGTGCTACTTTTACTCAAATTACCTTAACAAATATTAGTGGGTTAATTGGTAGTGGATGGGCAAGTGCAAATGCATGCAATTTTATAATTCATCCAACACAACCCACATCTTTTTCTAATTGTCTTAAAATATATTTAGATAGTTTTTGTTATAATGCTACACAATCTCAAACTACTGCCCATTCTGTTTTTAACGGAACAATAATTGATGAGTCCTGCTTTGGAATGCCATGTTTGATTAATGGTTTACCATGTTCGTCGTCTAATGTTATTCTAGAGTTAGAAGAACCATTACCTTTTGGTTGTATTTTAAACCCTAATGGAACTGTAACTTTTCCACCTGGAACAATGCCTTTTTATCACGAGTTTAATTATAGACTCCGATCCATAGCCAATGGAGCCGCATCTATTTATTACAGGGCTAGCATAAGAATACATAAAAAAGTTTTGCCAGCAAGTCCAACTATTTATATTGATGCTGATGGCCCTATAAATGGGGTATATTCCAACGGAAGTGTAAACATATTAAATGGAGCTGCAACCAGTCAAATCAATACCTCCACAACAGGCGTATGCGGTTACATTCCATCAGTAATTGGGCAACCTAATGTTTCTAACACGGTTAGTATAATTGAAACAACAACACCTCAAAATCCTTATTACAGGATTAATACAGGAACAGGTGCAATTGTTTTTAGACCACCTTATAATGCTAGTAACCCTCCTCCTGTTCCAACTCTTCCGGAGAAAAATTATTATCTTACTTATCAAATGTGTATTAATAATACAGGTGCGGTTTCTTTTTGTGAAAATGGTCAAGTAACTATACATCATTATTATGACAATTTTAAACAAGGTAATAAAATTGACACGAAAAACATCTCTATATATCCAAATCCTTCCTTAGATGGAAATTTTACTGTATCTTTGGAAGACAACAAAACCTCTTTTGATCTTGAGGTATATGATATGCTTGGACAATTAATTTATTTTAAAGAAAAAAATCATTCAAATGATATTTTGATTAATTTAACCACTTTTTCAAAAGGAATTTATCTTATAAAGATAAAGAGTGATGACGAAGTAATAAATAAAAATATCGTCATAAAGTAATTAATTGAATAGAACAAAATCACTATTATGAAATGAAAAAAATATATTCACTTATATTTTTCATTATTTATTATGCTAATGGACAGATAATCAATATTCCAGATCCAAACTTCAAAGCATTATTGTTACAAGCAGATGTTGATAACGATATTGCTGGATTTGTAAAAATTGACATTAACAACAATGGTGAAATTGAACAAAGTGAGGCTTTGTCAGTATATTATTTTATTATTCAGCCTGGAAACATTTCAGATTTAACAGGCATAGAGTACTTTACAAATTTACAAGACATTTACTGTGCAGGCAATCCAATTACAACTTTAAATTTAAGCAACTTAACGCAATTAATTACGATTAGTTTTGGAGCCAATCAGTTAACAAATTTAAACTTAACAGGTTTAACCAATTTAGAATTTATCCTTTGTGGTGGCAATCAACTTACTGAACTTGATGTTTCAACGCTTACAGCTTTAAAAATAGTGATTTGTGGACAAAATCTGTTTACCGAATTAGATTTTAGTAATAATCCGGTTTTTAGTCAGCTAAGAGCTGATGAATGTCCCAATTTAACTACCATAAAAATAAACAATAATTATCCTCAAAATTTTACGCCAACACCTTATAATGGTTGCTGGAGTGGTAACCCAAACTTAGTGAATATCTGTGTGGATGCCAATGAGGTTACACCTATTCAAACTTTTCTTAATGATTGTAACATCATCCAACCCATAAATATTTATACGGATTGTGCGTTGAGCAATGATGATTTTGTGTCAAATACCCTTAGGTTAGCTCCTAATCCAACAGAAGGAAATATTTTCTTTGATAATAGTATAAATCCATTTAATATGGCCAGTGTTTATAACTATCTTGGGCAAGAAATTTTGAGAAAAAAACTAACCCCTATTTATAATGAACAACTAAATCTATCACTTTTTGATAAAGGTATTTATATTGTCAAATTCTCAAACGAAAAAGAAAATACTTTTGTTAAAGTAATTAAAAACTAAAAATAAAACCCGAAAGAACCTTTGATTGCAAATTTATTAGCATCCGGTAAATTGCGATAATTTCCTCTCCATGAGCAATCAATTCGGAAAACTTTGAAGATATTACCCACTCCTACACTATACTCCCAATACGGTTTTTCTGGAGCTAAATACGTTAATCCGGAAGCATTTAAAGCTCTGTTTGCATCTGATACGGTTCCAATTACGCCTTTAATCCCAACGATTTCTCTCAAATTCATTTTACGTAATCCCGGAACTCTCGATAAAATTCTTCCCAAAAAATGATGCTCTAATTGTAAAGTTGCATATTCGTCGGTAACAAACTCATAAAAATTCAAATTATTAAACGTGTTTTCTATCAAAAAATAGGATTGGTTACCCGGAACCACGCTCATTAATCCAAGAGGTACTTCTCCAAAGGTTTTACCTGCTTCTGTAATTACATTTAATCGACCAAAACCACCTACTAAAATGGGTTGTTTAAAATAAAGTTGAATTTTTTGATAATCAAAATCGCTATCCATCACTCCTTTTAATCCTTGACTATAATTTACAAAAACTCTGGTAAAAGGGCTATCAACTGTACTTCTTTCAACACCGTATCCAATTGTTTTACGTTTTGGCGTATAATCAACAGACAAGGTTATTTCAGATTGTTTCACTTCACTTTCAACTCCGGTTGAGCTATCTGAAGAAAAATAATCCAAACTAAATCTATCCCAAGCCGGTTTCAATGTTCGATATGAAAAACCGGTTTCTAAAGTTAAATTTTTTACCGGCTCAATATTTAAGGAAACAGTGCTCAAATTTATACTGGTTAAATTATTATTAGCACCCGCCATAAAAAGTCCGGAAGAAGCAAAACTTCGTCCTAAAACATTATTGGTAGTAGTTAAACTAGCTCCTAACTGCTCAATATCTCTGCGGTTTCCTCCTTCTAAAATCAATCTGTTTTTTTTGTTAAGTAAAATTTTTCCGGAGACTCCATATTTTACTTGGTCATCTTTAAAACCATAAGCGGTATAAAATTGTAAACGCCACGGATCATTTTGACCAAAATAGGTTCTCCCACCGGCTCGAAGTCTAATTCCTTCTACATCATTATATCCTACTGTTGAGAAAATAGGGCCGAAATCAAAGTTGCCTTTTTGAATATATCCACTTCCTAAAATAGCAACAAGATTATACATCTGCTTGAATTTTTTTACGGTTTTCAGCGTATCAAGCATTTTATACACTCCCAATTCATCTTTGCTTAATTCTTCAAAACGATTTTCTGACCAATATTCATCATTTTTACTGTAAACGGAATTATCAATAAAATTTACTTCCTCTTTATAAAACTCTTTTGGCTTTGGTTCATTGAACTTGTAATTTTTATATAAGGTTGTTCTTTTTCCATACACCCCTTTTGATTCTTCCTTTTTATTAAAGGCAAAATCTGACATCATATGATCACGTTTGAGTAAGAATACAGAATCGTTGACAACTTCAAATTCTTGCTCAATATAAATTTCTTTAACCCAGTTGATGTTGGCACTTTTTGTAACTGCCAGATTTATATTTTTAACGGCAAAAGTGGTATCGTTTACCCAAAAATCACCTTTAAAAGTTAATTCACCTTTTCTTCTAGGATAATATACAATATTGTAACACCATTTATTATCAATAAACATACTGTCGGTCAAAGCATAATTGTAAACATCAATTCCGGTTCGCGAAAGTGGACTCACAAAATCTTTATCAAAAAATTTCAAATAATTATTGTATATATCATAGTCGGCATATAAATCTTTGATGAATGCAATAATTTGCTGATTGGAACTAAAACCTGAA
Source organism: Flavobacterium filum DSM 17961 (assembly GCF_000425465.1). Classification (GTDB taxonomy): domain Bacteria; phylum Bacteroidota; class Bacteroidia; order Flavobacteriales; family Flavobacteriaceae; genus Flavobacterium; species Flavobacterium filum. Next base: position 67,454 of record NZ_AUDM01000011.1, read on the forward strand.
TTTTTATTGGCTTTTAGAATTTCCTTTTCACGTTTAGAAGTATTATCGCCATATACTTCAGAAAGTGATTCATTAATAAAAATTGGCAAATATGTTTTTCCGGTAATTTTAGATGTATCCATTTGCTCAAATACAAATTCCATTCCTTTGAAAAGCTTACTCTTCATGGTGGCACTGTCAATTGTATTCAAATCAAATTCAACTTTTTCATACTTATTGTACTGATAATGTTGAAATTGCCTTAATCCATTTTGCTTTTTTCTCGCCCAAATTTTACGTAAAATATCGATAGCCGGATTATTTTTTTTAGGCATTTTTCCTGAAATCAAAACTACTTCGCGTAGTGTTTCTCCTTCTGAAAGGCTTATTTTTAAATTATAAGTAACCGCTTTTTCAAGTTTAATTTCTTGTGAAGTGTATCCAATAAAAGAAGCTATCAAAAACGCATGTGATTTAGTAGATTCCAAATAAAAACGTCCATTTTCATTTGTAATTACTCCTTCAGTTGAGTTTTTAAAATATACATTTGCAAATGGAATGGGTTCATTTTTCTCATCTACAACAACTCCACTTACTTTGGTTTGAGCAATTACAGTAAGCGAAAACAATAAAAATAAAATGTAAAGGCTTTTAATTTTCATAGCATTAAGTGTAAAAAAAAACTTCATCAAAATTTAGGTTGATGAAGTTCCAAATATAGTTTTTATTTTGATTATTTATACATAACCTTTTTTACCGCTTTAACAACATCTCCAGCATTTGGCAACCATTCTTTTAAAAGTGTTGGCGAATAAGGAGCCGGTGTATCGGCGGTTGTAATTCTTTGTACCGGAGCATCTAAATAATCAAAAGCTCTTTCTTGTACCATATATGTGATTTCAGAAGCCACACTAGCAAATGGCCAAGCTTCTTCTAAAACTACCAAACGATTTGTTTTTTTCACAGAATTAATGATAGCATCATAATCCATTGGACGAACGGTTCTTAAATCGATGATTTCACACGAAATTCCTTCTTTAGCCAATTCATCGGCAGCTATAAAAGCTTCTTTGATGATTTTCCCAAAAGAAACAATCGTCACATCTGAACCAGCTCTTTTGATGTCTGCCACTCCAAGTGGAATGGTATATTCGCCTTCCGGAACTTCCATTTTGTCACCATACATTTGTTCAGATTCCATAAAAATTACAGGATCATTATCACGAATTGCAGATTTTAATAATCCTTTTGCATCATACGAATTCGATGGAACCACCACTTTTAATCCAGGCGTATTGGCAAACCAATTTTCAAATGCTTGTGAATGTGTAGCGGCTAACTGACCGGCAGATGCAGTTGGTCCTCTAAAAACCATTGGCATAGGAAACTGTCCGGCTGACATTTGACGCATTTTTGCTGCATTATTAATAATTTGATCAATTCCAACCAAAGAGAAGTTAAACGTCATGAATTCTACAATCGGACGACAACCGTTCATGGCAGAACCAACCGCAATTCCGGCAAAACCAAGCTCTGCAATTGGCGTATCGATTACTCTTTTCGGACCAAATTCATCTAACATTCCTTTTGATGCTTTGTAAGCACCGTTATATTCAGCTACTTCCTCACCCATTAAATAAACGCTTTCGTCACGACGCATTTCTTCACTCATCGCTTCTGCAATAGCTTCTCTAAATTGAATTGTTCTCATATGGATATTATCTTAAATTCATTTTTACGAAAGGCAAAAATAAAAATTAAAAATCACTTTACTGCAAAATTTTACTTTAAAATAGTGGTCAATTTATTCCGCTGAAATTTTACATTCTTTTCATTTTTACTACTTGATTTTTTAAAAACATTAGTTAAAATTTTACGAAAACGATTTAGTTTTAAAAAAATATTATGCACGCATAGTAAAATTAGAAAAAATATTCGTAATTTCGTAACCGAAAAATAATTTAATTCTATTATATGAAAATATTAGTTTGCATCAGTCACGTGCCTGATACTACTTCAAAAATTAACTTTATTAATGGTGATTCAGAATTTGACACGAATGGTGTTCAGTTTGTAATCAATCCGAATGATGAGTTTGGTTTAACGCGTGCGGTTTGGTTTCAAGAACAACAAGGAGCAAATGTAACTGTTGTAAATGTGGGCGGACCTGATACAGAGCCAACTTTAAGAAAAGCATTAGCGATTGGAGCCAATGAAGCTATTCGTGTAAATGCTAATCCTATGGATGGTTTTTTTGTAGCCAAACAATTAGCAGAAGTAATCAAACAAGGTCAATATGATTTAGTTATTTGCGGAAAAGAATCATTAGATTACAATGGCGGAATGGTTCCCGGAATGATTGCAGGATTGTTAGGTTATAATTTCGTAAACTCTTGTATTGATGTAAAAGTTGATGGTAACTCTGCAACAGCAGTTAGAGAAATTGACGGTGGAAAAGAAACTACTTCTACTTCATTACCATTAGTAATTGGTGGACAAAAAGGGTTAGTAGAAGAAAAAGACTTACGTATTCCGAACATGAGAGGAATTATGACTGCCAGAACCAAAGCCTTAACTGTTTTGGAATCGGTTGGAGCAAACAACAATACTAAAGCGGTGAAATTTGAAAAACCGGCACCTAAATCTGCCGTAAAATTAGTTAGTGCCGATAATTTAGATGAATTAGTAAATTTATTACACAACGAAGCGAAGGTTATTTAGTAAGGAGTTGGGAGTTTTTAGTTGGGAGTTAATAGATAGCAATTTACCCTCTTTTAAACTTTTTAAACCTTTAAACTTTTAAACCTCTTTTAAACATTTAAACAAAAAAATTATGTCATTATTACTATACGCAGAATCCGCAGAAGGAAAATTCAAAAAAGTAGCTTTTGAGTTAGCTTCTTATGCAAAAAAAGTAGCAGAATCATTAGGGACAACTGTTACAGCAGTTACTATAAATGCTGGCGATGTTTCTGAATTATCAAAATATGGAGTAGATAAAGTATTGAAAGTTACCAATGATAAATTAAGTTCTTTCAATGCAAAAGCGTATGCTGATGTTATCAAACAAGCCGCTCAAAAAGAAAATGCAAAAGTGATTGTTCTTTCTTCTACAACTGACAGTATTTATTTGGCTCCGTTAGTTGCAGTTGGTTTAGAAGCCGGTTATGCTTCAAATGTGGTTGGATTACCTTTAAGCACTTCACCATTTCAAGTGAAAAGAAATGCCTTTTCCAATAAGGCTTTTAATATTACCGAAATTTCTACCGATGTAAAAGTAGTAGGATTAGCCAAAAACTCATATGGATTAGTTGAAAGCAATTCTTCATTATCAACCGAAGATTTTTCGCCAAGTTTAAACGATGCTGATTTCTCTGTTAAAGTTGAGAATGTAGAAAAAGTAACCGGAAAGGTAACCATAGCCGATGCAGAAGTGGTCGTTTCTGGTGGTCGTGGATTAAAAGGTCCAGAGAATTGGGGATTAGTTGAAGAATTAGCAACTGTTTTAGGAGCGGCAACTGCTTGTTCAAAACCGGTTTCTGATTTAGGATGGAGACCTCATAGTGAGCACGTTGGACAAACCGGAAAGCCAGTAGCAACCAATTTATATATTGCGATAGGGATTTCAGGAGCTATTCAGCATATTGCCGGAATCAACTCATCAAAAGTAAAAGTAGTAATCAATTCAGACCCGGAAGCTCCTTTCTTTAAAGTAGCCGATTATGGAGTGGTTGGAGATGCTTTTGAAATTGTTCCTAAATTGACTCAAAAATTAAAAGAATTTAAAGCTCAAAATTCATAATTTTTTATAAATTGTGCCCTTATTGGGCTATCTAAATTGAGATAGTTGTATCTTTGTTTAGATAGCCCAATTTTTTATTAGTAATTAAACATAAATGCTTCACTTTTAGTGAATTGTTATACTATGAGTCTTGTAAAACTAGCCATAAAAGGAATTTCTTATAGCCAAACCCAAAACGGTGCATATGCCCTAATATTGAATGAAGTTGATGGAGAACGAAAATTACCTATTGTAATTGGAGCATTTGAAGCCCAATCGATTGCCATTGCTTTAGAAAAAGAAATTAAACCTCCTCGCCCCCTCACACATGATTTGTTTAAAAGTTTTGCCGATCGTTTTGATATTGTGGTAAAACAAGTTATCATTCACAAATTAGTTGATGGTGTTTTTTATTCCAGTATTATTTGCGAACGCGATAAAATTGAAGAAATTATCGATGCTCGAACGTCTGACGCTATTGCTTTGGCCTTACGATTCAACGCTCCCATTTTTACGTATAAAAACATTTTAGACAAAGCTGGTGTTTATTTAAAAGGAAATACCATGGAACCTGAAAATGCCGAAAATGAGGATCAAGGAGTTTTAAGCACACCTGAAACATTTGGTATTGAGGAATCCACAAAAGATATTTATAGTTCAAAAACGATTAAAGAGTTATATGAATTATTAAACGAAGCCGTTCAAAATGAAGACTATGAAAAAGCGGCAAAAATCAGAGATGAAATCTCCAAAAAAGAATCTTAAATAACACATCTTCCAATCACATTATAATGTATAAAAAAATCGTTTTACTATCATTAACCTTGTTGTTCACACTTGGTTTCAAAGCTCAAGAGTTAGAAAAAAAATGGCAATTGAGTTCTTCTAAATCGGATTATTTAGTATTAAAAGAGGGTAGCTATGAACTAAAAATTACATCTGACAGTCTTACACAAAAAGGAGATTATTTAGTTCAAGACAACTGCCTTTTTTTATTTGAAAATGGTGCAGATGCTCCAACAAAACGATTTATAATTACCTCAAAATCAGATTCGCTTTTGACTTTAAAATCGAAAGACAAAGCCTATTCTTTTTTTGCCTCTAATAAAATAGAATCGGTTCAAAATCAAGGTAAATTAATTGCCAGTGAAGGCTTTACTATTACTAGTTTGTGGAAAGGCGTATTAGGAATGTTGTCGCTTCTTTTCATTGCTTACATTTTCAGTTCCAACCGAAAAGGAATTAATTGGAAAACGGTTGTGATTGGTGTTTTAGCACAGTTAATTTTAGCTATTGGAGTGCTAAAAGTCGAATTTATTAAAAATCTTTTTGAGTTTGTTGGCGGATTGTTTGTAAAAGTTTTGGATTTTACAAGAGCTGGAAGTGAATTTTTATTGGGTGGCATGATGAATGTAGATAATTTCGGTTTCATCTTCTTATTCCAAGTTTTACCAACGATTATTTTCTTTTCTGCCTTAACTTCTTTGCTATTTTATTTAGGCATTATTCAAGTTGTTGTAAAAGGTTTAGCGATGCTTTTAACCAAAATTTTAGGTATTTCAGGAGCAGAAAGTTTATCTGTAGCTGGAAACATCTTTTTAGGACAAACCGAAGCTCCATTGATGATTAAAGCTTATTTGGAGAAAATGAATAAAAGTGAAATTCTCTTGGTTATGGTTGGTGGAATGGCCACAGTTGCCGGAGGAGTTTTAGCAGCATACATTGGATTTTTAGGCGGAAATGATCCTGTTTTGCGTTTGGAATTTGCTAAACATTTACTTGCTGCGTCAGTTATGGCAGCTCCGGGAGCGATTGTTGTGTCAAAAATGTTATTTCCGCAAACGGAAACTATCGATACCAATGTAGAGGTTTCAAAAGAAAAAATCGGTTCAAATATATTAGATGCAATAGCTACAGGAACAACAGAAGGGTTAAAATTAGCCGCCAATGTTGCAGCGATGTTATTAGTTTTTATTGCTTTTATTGCGATGATAAATTACACCTTAGGTTGGATTGGCGGTTGGTCTGGATTAAATGAAGTTATTGCCTCAAACACACCTTATTCTAAATTTTCATTAGAAACTATTTTAGGAATTGTGTTTGCCCCCTTAATGTGGTTAATTGGTGTGGCTCAAGAAGACGTCATGTTAATGGGGCAATTACTGGGGATAAAATTAGCCGCATCTGAATTTGTGGGCTACATTCAATTGGCTGAGTTAAAAAATGCCGCTTCTACGATTCATTTTACGTATGATAAATCAGTAATCATGGCGACTTATATGTTATGTGGTTTTGCCAATTTTGCTTCCATCGGAATTCAAATTGGAGGAATTGGGTCATTAGCTCCAGGTCAACGTAAAACACTTTCTGAATTTGGTTTAAAAGCGGTAATTGGTGGAAGTTTAGCATCTCTGCTTTCAGCTACAATTGCCGGAATGATAATTGGATAGGTGATGGGTAATTGGTGATGGGTAATTGGTGATGGGTGATGGGTGATGGGAGAAATAAAAAAGATTAAAAATTTTATTAAGTATATAACCTTTAAATTAATATAAGCCATGAGAAATTTTAGAGAATTAGACATTTGGAAAGAATCAAGAATTTTAGTCAAAGAAATTTATTTTTTGATGAAACAAATGCCTGAGGAAGAAAAGTTTGGGTTAACCTCTCAAATGAAAAGAAGTTCAATCTCAATTCCATCAAATATTGCTGAGGGTTGTGCAAAAAAATCTAATAAAGATTTTGCAAGATTTTTAGAAATTAGTTTAGGGTCATGTTATGAACTGGAAACTCAATTAATTTTGTCTGTAGATTTAGATTTTTTGCAAGAAAATAAAATTAATAATATTATCAACTCAACTCAATTGATTGAAATGAAGATTACGTCATTTATTAATTATTTAAATAAGCACAATTAAAAACCTTTTACCATTTACCAATAACCTATTACCTCCATTAAAATGAAACAGTATCATGATTTAGTCAAACACGTTTTAGAAAATGGTTCACAAAAAGGCGACCGAACCGGGACAGGAACCATCAGTGTTTTTGGGTATCAAATGCGTTTTGATTTAAGTGAAGGTTTTCCGATGGTGACCACCAAAAAACTACATTTGAAATCGATTATTTATGAGTTGTTATGGTTTTTAAAAGGCGACACAAACATTAATTATCTCAAAGAAAATGGTGTAAAAATTTGGGACGAATGGGCCGATGAAAATGGCGATTTAGGTCCGGTTTACGGACACCAATGGCGAAATTGGAACAGTGAAGAAATTGATCAAATTACCGAATTAATAGAAACGTTGAAGAAAAATCCAAATAGCAGAAGAATGTTGGTTTCCGCTTGGAATCCTTCTGTTTTACCGGATACATCGAAATCATTTGCAGAAAATGTAGCCAATGGAAAAGCGGCTCTTCCACCCTGTCATGCCTTTTTTCAATTTTATGTGGCTGATGGAAAATTAAGTTGCCAATTGTATCAACGCAGTGCAGACATCTTTTTGGGCGTACCATTTAATATTGCTTCATACGCTTTATTAACCATGATGATTGCACAAGTTTGTGATTTACAACCCGGTGATTTTATTCACACTTTTGGTGATGCACATATTTACAACAACCACATTGAACAATTGGAATTACAACTTTCACGTGAACCAAGGCCATTACCAAAAATGGTTTTGAATCCGGAAGTTAAAAATATTTTCGATTTTACATTTGATGATTTTACGTTGGAAGGATATGATCCGCATCCGCATATTAAAGGAGTTGTTGCTGTTTAAAATTTACTTATGAAATATCAATTATTCTTTTTTTTATTTTCATTTTCTTTGTTAAGTCAAGAAATTAAATCTCAAAAGTATTATCCATTTACGGATATCTGCAACATAGAGTCAGATTATTATGATTGTGAAAGAGAAGTTTTTGAAAAAGAAATAGTAGGATTAATTACTCCTGAAATTGAAAATGACATCATTAGGAAAATGATAGACAACAAAGCTTCTTTAACTTTTGCTTTTGTTTACGGTCCAAATAAACCTATTAGAGAAGATATTGATATTGACTTTGTAAATGAAGAATTGAAAATTAAAATAATTCAATTTTTACTTCAATTACAACCCTATCCAAGCGTTGAAAATCCTGAGGATATACTTAAAGCAAAACGTTTTGAATTTGTTTTTTTAAAAAATTCAGACAACAAACTTATTATTGCTAGTACTGAATTATTAAAAGAAATGAAATATAAATCTCAATTAAAATTTATGATTGGACCTCATCCGTCAGAATGTGCAAATTCAGCTGATTTAGAAGGTTGTGTTAATAAATATTTCTCAAATCATATAGTCAAAAATTTTCGATATCCGAATAAAGCACTAAGAAAAGGGATTGAGGGCAGAGTTGAATGTAAATTTTATATTGATAAAAGCGGAATGTTAATTATTCAAGAATTAAGTGGTCCTGATAAAATGCTGGAGGACGAAGCCGAAAGAATTTTGAAAAAAATTCCAAAATTTGTAAATGGAACAATTAAAGGGATTCCCGTAAAATTTTCGCTAAGTATACCTATTACTTTTAAACTTGACTAAATAATCACACAATAACTATTTAAAAGGATGTATAAAATTAGAATTTTGTTTTTTCTTTTATGTATTAATTTGATTTCAGCTCAAACAGAAGAGAGCGAGAATCAAGAAAATGTTTCTTTTCAAATTATTGAAGATGTTCCAATTTTTCCGGGTTGCGAGGAAATTTCTATGAAAGAAAGAAAACATTGCTTCCAAGAAAAAATACAAGAACATATTAAAATTAATTTCAGATACCCTAGAGCTGCAATTAAAGATAAAATTCAGGGAAAAGTATTTATTTCCTTTATAATTGAAAAAGATGGTAGTGTTAACATAAGTAAAATAAGAGGTCCACATCCTATTTTGGAGGATGAAGCAAAAAGAATATTTTCATTATTGCCAAAAATGATACCCGGTTATCAAAAAGGCAAGCCCGTAAGAATGTCAATGGCAATTCCTTTAACATTCAAGTTGACATAAAAAAACCACCTTAAAAAGAGGTGGTTAAATTTAAATTTTAAGCTATTCTTAAACCGCTACAACACTATTTTCAGCAGCAGCAAAATCATTCCATTTGTAAGCATCTGCTTGATCGTCGTTTACAAATTCTCCGTCAACTAAATAACGGAATTCGTACGAATTAGAAGCCGGTAATTCAAATGTTGCTTTGAATGTTCCGTTTTTCAACTTGCTTAATTCTCCTTCTTTTGGATTCCAGTTGTTGAAATCACCAACAACAGCGGCAGTAGTTGCCTCTTTTGCTTCGATTGAAAAAGTTACTTTACAAACCGGTTTTGTTTTTATAAATTGTTTCTTAATTGCCATAACTATCTAATTTTTAGAATTATGCTACAAAGAAACAAACAGAATAATGAAAATCAAATAGTTAGCGTTACTTTTATCATTTTATTAAAAAGTTAGTCTAAAAAAACACTATTCTACAATTTATAACCAGTTGATTTGCATATATGAAAACAGGAAAACGGTTTCGTAATTCATTTTACGTAATTTGATTTTTTTATTTTTCAAAAAAACTTTACCTTTCAATGCCAAAAAACAGCAAAATTTATGGATATGAATACGGAGCAACATGAAAAATATGAATATGCTCGCAGACGAATAAAACAAAAGAAAAGATTATATTTTCACTTTGTCTTGTTTTTAGTGGGTAGTTTATTTTTCTTTTTAATCGAAAAATTCTTTGATATTCAACCTTTTGAAGGATGGTATTTATGGGCTGTAACGCTTTGGTTTTTTCTATTCATCCTTCATTTTATTAAAGTTTATATCACCGACCGGTTCATGAATAAAGAATGGGAAAGAGAACAAATTGAACGCTTAATGGCAAAACAAGAACAACGCATTAAACAACTGGAACAAAAAGTTGAGAATGACATCAATTCAAAAAAAGTAGAATAAGCATGATTATTATGATTGCTGCTGCGGCAGAAAACAATGCCTTAGGAAAAAACAACGATTTGGTTTGGCATTTGCCCAATGATTTTAAACGATTTAAAGAACTTACTTCCGGTCATTATATCATAATGGGAAGAAAAACGTTTGAAAGTTTCCCAAAATTACTACCCAATAGAACACACATAATTATTACTCGTCAAAAAAATTATCAACCTGACCATTGTATTGTTGTGGATAGTTTAGAGAAAGCATTAGAATATATCCCCGAAGAGGAAGATGGATTTATCATAGGCGGTGGAGAAATCTACAAACAAGCTATTAAAATTGCCGATATTATAGAACTTACTCGTGTTCATGCTTCTTATGAAGCAGATACTTTTTTCCCAGAAATTAATGATGATGAATGGCAACTTATTGAAGAAGAATACCATCCTAAAGATGAAAAGCACGCAGTAGATTTTAGTTATTTAACCTACATCCGTAAATAAAAAAAACATCCCTTTCGGGATGTTTAGAATCATTGTTTCATGTTTGAGTAGCCTATTCAAGCATCAGTATCTGATAACTTAATATAAAAATTACCACTGCCAGAAAAACTCCAGAAATGAAGATTACGACATTGGCAAACCTCTGAGAATACATCTCAAAGAAACCTTTAATACCAAATACCACAAAGGTACTAAAGGCGAAAAAAACTAAAATTTCCAAAAACAAATTTAACCCTAAGAACGTGCTTGGCACCCCAACTGCAGAACCGCTTAATAAAACGGAACTGTCGATACTGCTAACAAGAAAAAATGTGATGACTAGTGCCAATAGTATCCATTTCATTTCAGCTTTAATAACTCTTGATAACATGTAAACAAGTAATTGATTCATGTTGTAAAATTCAACATTAAGAATCATATACACAATCCCTAAAAATAGGGATTTTTTATATCACTAAATTTAGTGATATTTTGTTTATTCTTTTTATAAAAAAAGTAAACATTTTTTACTTCTTAAAATTTTAATCCTAAACATTTAACCCTTATATTTGTCCAAAATATAATTATGGCGAAAATAGTAACTCCCTACAAAGATTCTTCACTTGGCAAAAAAGAACAGGTTGCCCAGATGTTTGACACCATTTCAGGGAATTATGACGGCTTAAATCGTGTAATATCTTTTGGTACAGACATCAAGTGGAGAAAAAAAGTGTTATCGATAGTTGAAGCCAAAAATCCAACTACAATTCTTGATATTGCAACCGGAACAGGAGACTTAGCCATTCTTCTTTCTAAAACTAAAGCAAAAAAAATAATAGGTTTAGATATCTCTGCCGGCATGCTAGAAGTAGGGAAAAAGAAAATTATACATAAAAAACTAGATGACCGAATTGAAATGATTTTGGGGGATTCTGAAAATCTTCCATTTGAAGACAGTTCAATTGATGCGATAACAGTAGCATTTGGAATTCGAAATTTTGAAAACCTTGAAAAAGGGCTTTCTGAAATTGTAAGAGTATTAAAACCAAATGGTGTTTTTGTGATTTTAGAAACTTCTGTCCCTCAAAAATTTCCTTTTAAACAAGGGTATCATTTTTACACAAAAAATATTCTTCCTCTTATTGGCCGTCTTTTTTCGAAAGACAATTCAGCTTATGCTTATTTATCTGAATCGGCTTCCGTTTTTCCATTTGGCGAAGAGTTAAACAATATTTTGAGAAAAATTGGGTTTATAGAAGTGAAAGCTATGCCGCAAACATTTGGTGTAGCCACAATTTATTCTGCTTCAAAACAATAAAATGAAAGCCATATATAGCATATTATTCTCCATAATAGCGTTTCAAAGTTATGCCCAATTTGGTAGCATTTTTGGCAAAGACCCTATTATCCATCTTGAAAATTTCGATAAACAAAGAGTACATTGGGGTTATTATCTCGGATTCAATTCTTTAGATTTTAAAATTGACCAAAACAGATTGGCCGATGAGATTGTTTCAGAAAACACATTAGGATTTAATGTGGGATTAGTTGGCGATTTGAGAATTTCGAATCATTTGAACCTTCGTTTTGAACCGGGTTTATATTACACCCAAAGAAATTTAACTTTCCCTGGTTTTGATAACAAGTTTGATGCATTAAGAGAGGTTAAATCTACATACATTTTTTTTCCACTTCTTTTGAAATTTTCTGCCCAACGAACCGGAAATATTAAACCTTTTATAGTTGGTGGTGTTTCAACGGCCTTAAATCTTTCCAGCAATGCGAAAGCCAAAGATGACAATGAAAACAATCGATTTAGAATGATTCCGTGGACTAATTTTTATGAAGTTGGTTTTGGTATCGACATTTACTTGGAATATTTTAAATTTTCACCGTCCATTCGTGGTGTTTTCAGTATGGATGACGAATTAAAAAGAGATAATGATCCGAATAGCCCGTGGACGTCTTCTGTTCAATCTATGAGTACAAGAGGATTTTTTATCAACTTTACATTCCACTAACCATTTCTTTTGAATTCGCTCAATAAAATGGCAGTTGCCGTTGCAGCATTCAAACTTTCAGTAACTTGAAGTTTTCCAAATCGTGGAATGCAAATTCGCTTTTGAATGTGTTTTTCTACTAGATTGCTAATGCCATTTGCTTCATTTCCAATGACTAGCACTGCATTTTCAGGAAGTTCTTGTTGATAGACATTTTCACCATCCATAAATGCTCCATATATAGGTAATTGAATGTCGTCAAAAAAATCAATTAAATTGGTATACCATACATTTACTCTACTGATTGAACCCATAGAAGCTTGTACCACTTTTGGATTAAAAACCTCTGTGGTATCTTCAGAACAAACAATATCTTCAATTCCAAACCAATCTGCTAAACGAATAATTGTCCCTAAATTTCCCGGATCTCTAATGGCATCTAAAGCCAGTAGTAAACCATTGGTTTTCGGCTTTCTAAAAGAAGGCATTTCTACTATCGCCAAGCAATCATTTGCAGTGGTTAAACACGTAATTTTTTTTAAATCTGTCTCTGAAATCAGAGTAGGAATAAGCGAAGAAGAAAAGGAAATATCTTCATTTGTGGCATAGATTTCGCTAATCGTAAAACCAGCATCAACCAATTCTTGAATTACTTTTTTACCTTCAGCAATAAACAATTTAAGTTCATTTCTTGTTTTTTTCTGTTTTAAAGCTGTAATTCGTTTGATTTGATTTTTACTAAGCATAAAAAAATGTACTTTTGATTAAATTTTGAAAAGCTTGAAAAGAATTTTCACAAAAATATCATTTATAATTGTATTCATCATTGTTTTTTACGCTTGTGATTCTACCAAAAGAGTTCCAAACGGTAAAAATCTTTTAACAAAAACCGAATTAAAGGTAGATGAAAAAGTGATTAGTGATGAAGAACTTACTAATCTTTTAATACAAAAACCCAATCCAAAAGTTTTAACCATTCCTTTTAGTTTACATATTTACAATTTGGGAAGACCCAATCCTGATTCGGTTTTTGCAGCAAAATACATTTATGACACCCTCAAATTCAGACGCACAGCAAAGTTGCTTTCTGAAAAGCAAGTTTATCGACTTGGTGAATCGTTTTGGCATAAAGGAGTGCATACATTTTTAAAAAATACCGGAGACGAACCGGTATTATATGATGAAATTAAAAGCAAGAAAACTATCAACCGATTAAAGTCACATTACTTCAATGAAGGTTATTTTAATGTAAAAGCATCCTACACAACAGATAGTTTGGGCCCTAAAAAAGTAAAATCTACTTTTTTAGTTCAATTAGGAGAACCATATAAAATTGACAGTATTTCAACAGTTATAGCTTCTCCAGCCTTGGATTCTTTATATATATTGACAAAATCCAATTCCTTAATAAAAAAAGGAAACAATTATAATTCATCCGTTTTTGATGAAGAAAGAAGTCGGTTAACTGCTTTTTTTAGAAATAATGGAGTGTATAATTTTCAACAAAATTTCATCACTTATGACATTGATACTATTGATACCGGTAAAAAGGCAAATGTAAAAATTTTGATTAGTGATTTTACTTATCGTGATGGTGACACTATTCGAACTAAACCTTTCCAAGTCCATAAAATAAGTGAAGTAAACATTTATACCATCAACCCTAACCAAAGAAATAATGCTACCATCACAGACAGTTTAACGTATAACAATTATAATTTATTCAGTTCAGGAAAATTTAAATACAAACCAAAATCAATTACCAATGCTGTATTCATTACAAAAGGCGGAACGTATGCTGATTTTAAAAATAATCTTACCACAAGGTCGCTAAGCAATTATAAAGTGTTCACTTATCCCTCTATTCAGTACAAAATCAATGAAAAAGATTCGATTCAAAATTCTTTAATTGCCTCTATTTTTTTAAATCCGCGACCTAAATACAGTTTTGGAGCATCGTTTGATGTTACGCATTCAAATATTCAAGATTTTGGAATAGCTGGTCAGTTAACATTCTCCATTCGAAACTTGTTTAATCGTGCAGAAACACTTGAAATTTCAGGTAGAGGTAATATAGGATCTTCTAGAGATTTGGCTAATCCTGATAATCGATTTTTCAATATTTCAGAATTTGGTGGAGATATTAGAATTAATTTTCCACGTTTTCTATTCCCATTTGCTTCAGATAAGATTATTCCAAAATCAATGTTTCCTTCAACACAATTAAGTGTTGGTTTTGCGAAACAACAAAACATTGGTTTAGATAAAGAAAATTTAACCGGAGCTTTTACTTATAACTGGATTCCAAAACGAAACAACACTGTAAAATTTGATTTATTTTCCATTCAATATGTAAAAAATATTAATATTAGTAATTACTTTAATGTATATCGCTCTTCTTATAGTGCTCTGAATGCTATCTCAAAAAATTACACTGTACCAGAAGAATATTATGATGATGGAAATTTAATTATTAACTCCGGAACAGATGGTTTCTTAAATGATGTATTAGGTGAAAACCCAACCATTTTTACGACAACAAACGATTTTAGAGAAATCCGAAGTATACAAGAAAGAAAAGAAAGACTAACTGAAAACAATCTCATACTAGCCTCTAGTTATAGTTTTACAAAAACCACCAAAACGGGAATCTTAGATTATAATTTTTATGTTTTCAGAGCAAAAATTGAATCTGCCGGAAATGTGTTATCACTTTTAGCTAACGCTTCCAACCAACCCTTAAACGATAAAGGAAACCGAACTATTTTTGACATTGAATTTTCGCAATATTTAAAAACAGAATTTGAATACATCAAACATTTTGAGCTAAAAAGACAAAATGTAATTGCAACTAGAGTTTTCCTTGGAGTTGCAGTCCCTTATGGAAACTCAAACAACATTCCTTTTTCACGAAGTTACTTTGCCGGAGGTATTAATGATAACAGGGCTTGGAGACCTTATAGTCTTGGCCCTGGTAGAAGTGGCTCACAGAATGATTTTAATGATGCCAACTTAAAATTGACCTTAAATGCTGAATACCGATTTAATGTTACCCAAAAAATAAAAGGAGCATTGTTTGTGGATGCTGGAAATATCTGGAATTTTTTAGATAACATTGAAAATGAAGAGGCAAAATTCAACGATTTATCTTCTTTAAAAGACATTGCTGTTGGTTCCGGATTCGGAATTAGATATGACTTTGGATTTGTGGTAGCTCGTTTTGATGTTGGTTTTAAAACGTTTGATCCTGCTGTTAATACTGAACAAAGATGGTTTAGAGATTACAACTTCAGTAACTCCGTTTTTAACATTGGTATCAATTATCCTTTCTAAATCGTTATCGTAACTTTTTGTGAAAAGTAAGCGATTGGAAAGCGAATTTGTGGTCAATTATTTTTAGTTCATTTTATTAATTCCTATTTTTGTTCTCTTAACTAATAAAAAAGCAAAATGGCACACAACATAAAACCGGGAGTTGCAACCGGAGATCAGATTCAAGAAATATTTAATTATGCAAAAGAAAAAGGATTCGCTTTACCAGCTGTAAACGTAATTGGTTCCAGCACCATTAATGGTGTTTTAGAAACCGCTGCAAAATTAAAAGCTCCGGTTATTATTCAATTTTCAAACGGTGGTGCTTCTTATAATGCCGGAAAAGGACTTTCAAATGAAGGACAACGAGCTGCAATTTTAGGTGCTGTTGCCGGTGCAAAACATATTCATACTTTGGCAGAGGCTTATGGTGCTACAGTTATTTTACATACTGACCATTGTGCAAAAAATTTACTTCCTTGGATTGACGGATTATTAGATGCTTCTGAAAAGCATTTTGCTGAAACAGGAAAACCATTGTTTTCTTCTCACATGATTGATTTATCGGAAGAACCATTGGAAGAAAATATTCATATCTGCAAGGAATACTTAGCTAGAATGAGTAAAATGGGAATGACTTTAGAAATTGAATTAGGTGTAACCGGAGGTGAAGAAGACGGTGTGGACAATTCAGATGTAGATAGCTCAAAACTATATACACAACCGGAAGAAGTAAGCTATGCGTATGAAGAATTGATGAAAGTGAGTCCGAAATTTACCGTTGCTGCTGCTTTTGGTAATGTTCATGGCGTTTATAAACCTGGAAATGTAAAATTGACACCTATCATTTTGAAAAACTCTCAAGATTATGTGCAAAACAAATTCAACACCGGTCACAACCCGATTGATTTTGTTTTCCATGGAGGTTCAGGTTCTACATTAGAAGAAATAAGAGAGGCCATTTCGTATGGTGTTGTAAAAATGAATATTGATACTGATTTACAGTTTGCCTTTACGGAAGGAATTCGCGATTATATGATCGGTAAAATTGATTATTTACGCACACAAATCGGCAGTCCGGACGGTGCAGATTCTCCAAACAAAAAACATTACGATCCAAGAAAATGGATTCGCGAAGGTGAAGTAACGTTCAACAAACGTTTGGAACAAGCTTTTGCAGATCTAAATAACGTAAATACTTTATAAAAATTTGTTTCAAGTTTCAGGTTTAAAGTTTATAACCTGAAACTTGAAACCTGAAACACTATAACCTTAAACTAATAAAAATGGCTTGGTTTAAACGAACAGAAAAAGGAATTCAAACTCCTACAGAAGATAAAAAAGATGTTCCAAAAGGACTTTGGTATAAATCACCCACCGGAAAGATTATTGACCAAGATGAATTGGCTAGAAATTTATGGGTAAGTCCTGATGACGATTTTCATGTTAGAATTGGTAGCAAAGAATACTTTGAAATCTTATTTGACAACAATGAATTCAAAGAATTGGATGCCAAAATGACGTCTAAAGATCCTTTGCATTTTGAGGACACCAAAAAATATGCCGACCGCTTAAAAGAGGCATACAGCAAAACCGGATTAAAAGATGCCGTTCGCACTGCTGTAGGTAAATCAAAAGGAAAAGATTTAGTGGTTTGCTGTATGGATTTTGCTTTTATCGGTGGATCAATGGGTGCAGTTGTGGGAGAAAAAATAGCAAGAGGAATTGATTACTCCATTAAAAACAACGTTCCTTTTATAATGATTTCTAAATCAGGAGGTGCCAGAATGATGGAAGCAGCGTATTCCTTGATGCAATTAGCCAAAACCTCAGCCAAATTAGCACAATTAGCCGAAGCTAAAATACCTTATATTTCATTGTGTACCGACCCCACTACGGGTGGAACAACTGCCTCGTATGCTATGTTAGGCGACATTAACATTGGTGAACCGGGAGCTTTAATTGGTTTTGCGGGACCTCGAGTAGTAAAAGACACAACAGGAAAAGATTTACCGGAAGGATTTCAAACTTCTGAGTTTTTGTTAGAACATGGATTCTTGGATTTTATCACACACCGAAAAGAATTAAAAGACAAAGTAAATCTCTATTTAGATTTGATTTTGAATGACGATATTAGATAAAATGAAATCCCGAGCAATCGGGATTTTTTTATGATTTTTTTACTTTGATATTTACATTCCACTCCTTATCGCTTCCACCGGATCTAGTTTTGAAGCGGAAACTGCGGGTACGATTCCTGAAATAAGCCCGATAATACCCGCTAAACCGGCACCAAGCATCATATTGCCAAAACTCAACACAAATTCAAAATCAAGAGCTTTGGATAGTCCCATGGCAATGAGCCACACCAACACTAACCCGATAATTCCACCAATCACGGAAAGGATTACGGCTTCAAATAAAAATTGAAACAAAATGAATCTGTTTTTGGCTCCTAATGATTTTTGAATACCAATGAGATTAGTACGTTCTTTTACCGAGACAAACATAATGTTGGCAATACCAAAACCACCTACTAAAAGGGAGAAACCGGAAATAATCCATCCCACCACATTCATTTGTCCTACAATGCCGTCTATCATATCGGTAAAACCAGATAACACATTGATGAAAAAGTTATCCTCATCGGCGGCTTTTAATCCTCGATAATTTCTTAATTTTTGGGTAATTTCCCCTTTAAAACCCTCCATATCAATTCCTTTTTGAGGTTTGATAAGAATGGCAGGCGTAATCATATCATTGTTTTCACCGTATAATCGTCTGATAAAATTCATGGGGATGAAAACTGCATTGTCGCGGCTGTCGCCAAAGGTTGAGAATCCTTGCTTTTGGGTCACACCAATTACCGTGAATCGTTGACCATATAACCTTACTTTTTTTCCAATGGCTTGTTCGTTATTATCAAAAAGCCCTTTTGCTACTTCATAACCAATGATGATTACACCTGTTCCGGCATTGGATTCAGCTTCGTTAAAAAACCTTCCTTGTTCAATTTTGATCCCGTCAATTCCGTCAAACTCATCGGTTGTTGGTGTAACGCGAACAGCACTCACCGTTTGGTTTTCAAATTTTATGTTTTCGTTACGGGTAAACAGATTAAAAGCCATTTTATCCACTCCATTCAATGATTTTTTTAAATAATCATATTCGTCATACGTTACATTAGGGAATTGTTCTCTTTTCCATCTCGGTACTTCTGAAGGTCCGAATGAAAATTTTAAAAGATACACCGTGTTTTTGTCTAAATCGCCTAAATCTGCTTTTATTTTTTGGTCTAAAGAATCTACGGCAGCCAGCACTGCAATAATCGAAAAAATTCCGATGGTTACTCCCAATAACGATAAAAAGGTACGCAATTTATTGTTTCGCAACGCATTCATTGCAAAATTGAAACTTTCTTTGAGTAATCGTAGGTAGAGCAGCATTTTTAGTTTTGTGAAAGTAAATATTATAATTGGTAGTTGAAATTGGGAAAATGTTACAGTTTTTTTGGTGTTTTTTGTCCTGCTATGCAGGAGAATCCTATTTCGACTGCGTCTTCTTGCGGATTGACAAAAAAGGGAATGGGTTTTGTGTCTTGCTTTACAAGAGAATGCTTCGCCAGTTCTCTTTCGCTCGTGTCCTATTTCGACTGCGTCTTCTTGCGGATTGACAAAAAAGGTGGTTGAGCGGATTGAAAAAAAATAGAAAAAAGTAATCTTGAATTTCTTTGAAAGTTAGGTGGACAAATAGTACTTTTGCCCCTTCTAAACAACAACACAATGACAACTACAAAAACCATTCAATCAGCTTTAATTTCAGTGTTTGACAAAACCGGGTTAGCACCCATTGTTGAGCAACTACATCAACAAAATGTAACGCTTTATTCAACCGGAGGAACCGAAGAATTTATTAAAAATTTAGGTATTCCTGTTGTTCCGGTAGAAGAAGTAACTTCTTATCCTTCTATTTTGGGAGGAAGAGTAAAAACACTTCACCCGAAAGTTTTTGGTGGTATCTTAAATCGTCAAGACCATCCTAGTGATGTGGAAGAAATGAAAACGTTTGAAATTCCGCAATTGGATTTGGTGATTGTGGACTTGTATCCGTTTGAAAAAACGGTTGCTTCGGGAGCTTCAGAAGCAGATATTATTGAAAAAATTGACATCGGTGGTATTTCATTGATTCGTGCTGCTGCTAAAAATTTTAAAGATACAGTAATTGTTGCCTCGGTAAACGAATACGATTATATTTTAGAAATGATTACTACTCAAAATGGAGTGACAACATTAGAGCAAAGACGTCATTTAGCCACGAAAGCTTTTCATGTCTCTTCGCATTATGATACGGCTATTTTTAACTATTTCAATACTGATGAAACGGTTTACAAAGCAAGTATTGACAATGGTCAAGTGCTTCGATATGGTGAAAACCCACATCAAAAAGGTTATTTCTTTGGCGATTTTGAACAAATGTTTACCAAATTACACGGAAAAGAATTGTCGTATAACAATTTATTAGATGTTGACGCAGCCGTTAATTTGATTTTAGAATTTAAAGATAACGACCCGACTTTTGCTATTTTAAAACACAACAATGCTTGTGGTTTAGCAACAAGAAGTTCAATGAAGCAAGCATATTTGGATGCATTGGCCGGTGACCCAACTTCTGCATTTGGCGGAGTTTTGATTGCAAATGGAAAAATTGATACGGCTACCGCAATGGAAATCAACCAACTGTTTTGCGAAGTAGTTATAGCTCCCAGCTATGAAGATGAAGCCGTAGCTATTTTACAAGAAAAGAAAAACCGAATTATTTTAGTTCAACACGATGTTGCTTTACCTGAAAAACAAGTGAGAACTTGTTTAAACGGTTTGTTGGTTCAAGATAAAAACAATATAACAGACAATAAAAAAGGTTTAACAACCGTTACTTTAACAACACCTTCATCACAAGAGATTGACGACTTGCTTTTTGCATCAAAAATTTGCAAAAACACCAAATCCAACACGATTGTTTTCGCTAAAAACGGACAATTATTGGGTTCAGGAACCGGTCAAACTTCTCGTGTTGATGCGTTAAAACAAGCCATTGAAAAAGCCAATTCGTTTGGTTTTGATTTGCGAGGTGCTGTGATGGCCAGTGATGCATTTTTCCCTTTTCCGGATTGTGTTGAAATTGCCCACCATGCCGGAATTACGGCTGTTATTCAACCCGGTGGCTCAATAAAAGACGAATTGAGTATTAACTATTGTAATGAAAATAAAATTGCAATGGTATTTACAGGAACACGTCATTTTAAACATTAATTTTTATACCTTTGCACGTTAGATTATTATAAACCTGATTAACCCTAAACAAACGTATGGGATTTTTTGATTTCATGACCGAGGACATCGCGATTGACCTTGGTACCGCCAACACTTTGATTATCCACAATGACAAAGTTGTAATTGATTCACCTTCTATTGTTGCCCGTGACAGAATTACGGGTAAAATTATTGCCGTTGGTAAGGAGGCGAATTTGATGCAAGGTAAAACACATGAAAACATAAAGACCATTCGACCGTTAAAAGACGGGGTTATAGCTGATTTTGATGCGTCTGAAAAGATGATCAGCATGTTTATCAAAAGCATTCCGGCTTTAAAAAAGCGTTTGTTTACTCCTGCACTTCGCATGGTCGTATGTATTCCTTCCGGTATTACAGAGGTAGAGATGCGTGCGGTAAAAGAATCGTGTGAAAGGGTAAATGGTAAAGAAGTTTATTTGATTCACGAACCTATGGCAGCGGCTATTGGTATTGGCGTGGACATCATGCAACCAAAAGGAAACATGATTGTGGACATTGGAGGAGGAACCACAGAAATTGCGGTTATTGCCTTGGGTGGAATTGTGTGTGACAAGTCGGTAAAAATTGCCGGTGACGTTTTCACAAATGATATCGTATATTACATGCGTACGCAACACAACTTGTTTGTGGGAGAAAGTACCGCTGAAAAAATAAAAATTGAAATTGGAGCTGCGATTGAAGAATTAGACACTCCACCGGATGAAATGTCGGTACAAGGGCGAGATTTATTAACCGGAAAACCAAAACAGGTAGATGTTTCCTACCGTGAAATTGCGAAAGCATTAGACAAATCAATTCAGCGTATTGAAGATGCGGTGATGGAAACCTTATCACAAACACCTCCTGAATTAGCGGCCGATATTTACAACACCGGAATTTATTTAGCCGGAGGTGGTTCGATGTTGAGAGGATTAGACAAACGTATTTCATTGAAAACCGATTTACCGGTTTATATTGCTGAAGATCCGTTGAGAGCAGTAGTTCGCGGAACGGGAATTGCTTTGAAAAACATTAACCGATTCAGAAGTATTTTAATAAAATAATTCGGTTTACGCGAAATTTTTAGTCACAAACTGAATCGTTGAAGTATGCAGCAGATATTTGTATATATATTTAAAAACAGCACTAAGTTGCTGTTTTTGTTGCTTTTACTTATTTCTGTTTTCTTAACAATACAATCACATTCTTTCCATAAAAGCCAAGTGATTACGTCTGCCAATTTTGTTTCGGGTGGCGTATATAAACGTATAAATGCTGCAAATGAATACCTCAATCTAAAAACAGAAAATGAGGGTTTAGCAAAAGAAAATGCACGTTTAAAAAGTTTACTTTTCAATAAAAAGGACAGTTTGATTGATGACAGCAAAAATTTACCTGCTGAGTTATCTACTTATAAAGTAATTCAATCAAAAATTATCAATAATTCGTATGGTGTTCATGAGAATTTTTTAACCATCAATTCAGGAAGCAAAGAAGGTGTTAAACCGGACATGGGAGTTTTGAACAGTAAAGGAATTATTGGTATCGTTGAACATACTTCAAAAAATTATGCCACCGTGATTAGTGTGTTGAACATCAAATCGCAGATTAATGCCAAAATCAAGAAGACCAATCATTTTGGTACGTTGACTTGGAATGGAAAAAACACCGGCTATGTTCAATTGATTGACGTTCCGAGATTGGCAACAGTGAAAAAAGGCGATACGATTGTAACAGGAGCCCAATCCATTATTTTTCCGGAAAATATCAATATTGGTACTATTCATAAAATTTATACCGACAATAAAACGAATTACTTTACGATAGATGTGAAGCTGTTTAATGATATGACGAGTTTAGGGCATATTTATATTGTGGAGAACAAACACCGAAAAGAAATTTTAGCCTTAGAAGCCAAAAACAAAGATGAATAGTACGCTATTGATAAATATCGCCCGTTTTATAATCTTGATTCTAGCTCAAGTGGCTTTTTTCGACAAAATTAATTTTTTGGGTTATATCAATCCTTATCCCTATATTTTATTTATCATCTTATATCCGGTAAATGCAAACAAAAATGGCTTATTATTGGCTAGTTTTTTATTGGGTTTAACGATGGATATGTTTAATAATTCAGGAGGAGTACATGCCGCATCATGTGTAACTTTAGCCTATTTAAGACCTTCCTTTTTTAGATTTGCTTTTGGGTTAAGTTATGAATATCAAACCGTCAAAATTAATGAACGATTGACACCTGAGCGGTTTTCGTTTATTTTAATTTCCATATTAACGCATCATATCGTTTTCTTTTTACTGGAAATTTTCCGATTTAGTTTTTTTTGGAATATTTTGTTTAGAACCGTTTTGAGTACTATCTTTACACTATTGCTTTGCATTTTAATCATTTACATGTTTAAACCTGCCAAAAATTGAGAAAAGCTATTCTTCCCGGAATTATCATTTTTGCCACTGTTGCCATTTTGGCAAGGCTGTTTTATTTGCAAATCATTGATGACGAATACAAATTAAAGTCGGATAACAATGCCATTAAAATTGTGTATGATTATCCGGAACGCGGCTATATTTATGATCGTAATGGAAAGCTTTTAGTAGCCAATCAGCCTTCGTATGACGTAATGGTTGTTCCCAGAGAGATTAAAAATCTTGATACATTGAAATTTTGTGAATTGCTGAGCATCACTAGAGAAGAGTTTGATAAAAAACTAAAAAAAGCTATCGTTTACAGTCCACGATTGCCCTCTGTCTTTCTTCCGCAATTGAATAAAAAAGAGTATGCTGCTTTTCAGGAAAAAATCAGAAAATTTGAAGGATTTTATATCCAAAAACGTTCCTTAAGAGATTATCAGGTGAATGTTGGAGCCAATGTTTTTGGGTTTATCACCCAAGTTAATCCGGCTATGATTGAAAAAAATCCTTATTATAAAAGCGGTGATTTAATTGGTAAGCAAGGAGTTGAAGAATTCTATGAGGAGTTTTTAAGAGGACGAAAAGGTGTAAAATACATTCAGAGAGATAAATTCAACAGAGAAATTGGGCCTTATAAAGAAGGAATTTTTGATACCATATCAAAACAAGGAGACGATGTAACCCTTTCACTTGATATTGAACTTCAAAAGTATGGCGAATTATTAATGAAGAACAAACGTGGTGGAATTGTTGCTATTGAACCCAAAACGGGTGAAATATTGGCTTTGATTTCTGCTCCATCGTATGACCCTGCTTTATTAGTTGGTAGAATGCGTTCAAAAAATTATACCGCACTCTATAATGATAGTATTGCAAAACCCTTATATGACAGAGGTTTATTGGCAGAATATCCTCCGGGTTCACCTTTTAAAATATTGACTGCCTTAATTGGATTACAAGAAGAAGTGATTGATCCGCAAACCAGTTTTTTTTGCCGAAGAGGATTCAGTTATGGAAATCGATTCATGAAATGTCACGATTCCGGCCCTTCGCAATTGAATGATGGCATTTATAAATCGTGTAATACCTATTTTGCGAATGTGTATTTAAAAACCATTCAAAAATATCCCAAACCGGCTTATGGTGTTGATGCGTGGAGTAATCATTTAAAAAGTTTTGGCTTAGGCAATTTTATGGGATATGATTTGCCTCCGGGACGAAGAGGACATATTCCTACCTCAAAGTTATATGACAAATACTACTCTGCCGGTGGTTGGAAAGCTACTACAATTATATCCAACTCAATTGGACAGGGAGAGGTTTTAATGACGCCCATACAATTGTGTAACGTGATGTGTGCTGTCGCCAATCAGGGGTATTATTACACCCCTCACGTAATAAAAAAGATCAAAAATCATACGATTGATAAAAAATTTACTACCAAACATATTACGACCATTGATAAACAATACTTCCCGGAAGTGATCAACGGTTTATTTGATGTGTATAACAAAGGAACTGCTTCACGATTACGAGTAGAAGGATTAGAAATTTGCGGTAAAACAGGAACTGCAGAAAACTTTACTAAAATTGACGGTAAACGCGTTCAGTTGACCGACCACTCTATTTTTGTTGCTTTTGCACCGAAAGACAACCCAAAAATTGCTATTGCAGTATTTGTAGAAAACGGATATTGGGGAGCACGAATTGCCGGACCGGTCACTACTTTAATGATTGAAAAATACCTGAAAGGTAAAATTACAAGAACTGATTTAGAGAAAAGAATGCTCGAATACAGTTTGGAAAGCGAATATGCAAAAGTATTAAGTGGACAACCTTTTTCAATTAATCGATAATGAAAAATCAAAGTGTAACCAGCAATTTAGATTGGACAACGGTATTGATTTATTCAACATTAGTCATAATGGGATGGATCAATATTTTTTCCACTTCCATTCCGATTGAATTTACCACTTTTGATTTTGGAGGTTATTATGGTAAACAAATGATTTTTATTTTGTTATCCATTCCTTTAATCATTGTTATATTATCGATTGATGCCAAAATTTACGAAAAATTTTCCTTTGTATTTTATATTTTGGGCATATTGCTTTTAATGGGACTTTTCGTTTTTGGTAAAACGGTCAAGGGGCAAACCAATTGGTATGGTATAGGTTCTTTTGGTTTTCAACCTTCTGAGTTCATGAAAACAGGAGTTTCTTTATTGTTAGCCAAATACCTCAGCGATGCTCAAGTATTTTTAAAAAACACAAAATTTCAACTTATCGGCTTTGCAATTATTGGATTCCCTGTATTGTTAATTTTACTCCAACCGGATGCCGGAAGTGCGATGATTTTCTTGTCTTTAATTTTAGTATTGAACCGAGAAGGATTACCGGAATGGTATCTATGGACGGGTTTTATAGCTGTTGTATTATTTTTTGCTGCTTTATTGATAGAACCACTCTATATCATTGGTGCAATTATACTTTTGATGATTTTTCATTATTTACGAGCCAGAAGAATTGATAGAAATCCTATTGCCTATTTAGTGGTTTTTGTGGCTTCTACCCTTTTTATACTTTCTGTTGACTTTGTATTTGACAACGTATTAGAACCGCATCAAAAAGACCGTATTAATGTTTTGTTTAGTGACAATGTAGATTTAAAAAATGAAGGATACAATTTGAATCAATCGATGATTGCCATTGGTTCGGGCGGATTGATAGGAAAAGGATTTATGGAAGGAACCCAAACCAAAGGTGGATTTGTACCGGAACAGCATACCGATTATATCTTTACCACGGTTGGAGAAGAATGGGGATTTGTGGGTTCTACCGTAGTGATTCTATTGTTTGTGACACTTTTGTTTCGCATTATTTATTTGGCTGAGCAACAAAAAACAAAATTCAGCAGGGTGTACGGGTATTGTGTGGCCACTATTTTATTTACACACTTCTTTGTGAATATTACCATGCTGATTAAGCTTTTCCCAACGATTGGGGTGCCACTACCCTTCTTTTCGTATGGTGGTTCGAGTTTGTGGTCGTTTACTATTTTGTTGTTTGTCTTTTTAAAATTGGATGCCAATAAAGTAAATGAATGGTAGTTTACTTTAACGTCAGTTCTACCCAAACCGGAAAATGATCAGAAGGATATTTACACTCGTAACTATCCGTAAGTACGGTATATTTATGAATTTCAACTTTTTCTTTGGACACAAAAATATGGTCAATTTCTTTTTCTTTTGGAACCGGTTGATGAAACGCAAAAGCATTAAATGTTCCACCTTCATTGTATTTTAACTTGGCGTGATGTTTTGAATGCCAATAGTGATTAGATAAAAACTGTAATGGCTCAGCCGTAGGTTCCAAATTGAAATCACCCATAAGGATTATCGGAACGTGTTGGGAATTTACTTCTGTTATTTTTTGATGAATTAATTGAGCACTTTTGCTTCTGGCTACTTCGCCCACATGGTCAAAATGGGTATTGAACACATAAAACATCTTGTTTGTTTTTTTGTCTTTGAATAAACCGAACGTACAAATTCTATTGAGTGCTGCATCCCATCCTTTTGCGACTTGATTAGGCGTTTCAGAAAGCCAAAACGTTTCATACGAGAGTAATTCAAACCGTTCTTTTTTGTAAAAAACAGTGCTGTGCTCACCATTTTGATGACCGTCTCTCCCTTGACCGAAAGCACCATAGTTGGTGAGTGCATTTTTTAAAAAGTCAACCTGATGGGGCAATCCTTCTTGAATACCAAAAATATCCGGTTCATGAAAGTGTATCAATTGAGCTACCTTTTCTTTTCGGTTGGGCCAACTGTTTTCTCCGTCACTTGTTACGTCTAAACGGATGTTATAGGTCATTAGGGCTATTTCCTGAGCTTGAAATTGAGTGGTTAGAAAAAGAATGATGTATAAATATGCTGTTTTCATACTCCTTTATTTAAAACTCCATTCTTTATAATCCTTACTTTCTTCTATTTTCTTTTCAACGTCATCCGGAAGTTGATGAAAAAAATCAATTCCGGTACGTTTTTCCAGTTCATCAATGGATACGACGAAGGAATAAAGTGGTTGTTCACTGTTTTCATGTGGTACTAAAAAAGCGATGGCCCGTAACTTATCACCGGCATTTCGCAATAGTACTTTATAAAAGGCATTGGGCACTGAAACCTCTTCTTTCCCTATGGTTTTTAAATTGGGTTCTAAAACTCCTCCGGTTACGACAAATAAGCCATCGTATTTATCGGCCCAATACCGTACTTTTTGTTCCAATCGGTTCCACACTCCGGCATTGAAATCCGGTTTTTGTGGTGAAATATTTGAGGTATAAAAAGTATCGTCATAGGCTTGTTTGGAAAATTTCATGTCGCCAGCCGGACACAAATGCCCTTTGTCATACCCTGAATTTCGGTAATTTCGCCAGTCGGCAGAAGCGGTTTGTACTTTTGGGTCTTCCACAAAATAAGGGCGTTTAAAATCGGAAGTAGAAGAACTATTGGGTTGCAATTGATAGGCCACCCATTCTGCTTGCTCGTGTTCCTCATGATAGGAAAGTGTGTAATAATTGTGGTGAATGATTTGGTTGGTTGTGGAAGTCGGGAAAAAATCATTTGCTTTCCCAACTTTCTTTTCTTTGGGAACTTCAACTTGTACACCCTTTTCTTCTTGTGTAAAGTTACCATACTCTCTACAGGCTAATTGGAAGACAATGAGTGAGCATACAATCCATCTACCAAGGTATTTCTTCATATAAAACAATCATAAAATTTACAAAGCGGAAAGATAATTACTACCTTTGTAAAGGTATTAAAAAAGCACTTCTTTTTTATAGTTCTAATTTGTTTAATTAAAAATCACTTTCCATGAAGACAACTATTTATATTTTTTCATTCTTCTTTTCAATTGTTTTTTGCCAGGCACAAGAAACAAAAACTACACTTTCTGATAGTTTAATCTCAACAAAAGTGCCTGTTATGGAAGAAAAAAGTGTTGAAGAGCAAAAAACAGCTCAAAAAGAGGCCGATAAAGCAAAAAAAGCAGAAGAAAAAGCAGCCAAAGAAGCTGAAAAAGCAGTAAAACAAGCTGAGAAAGAAAAACGTTTGGCTGAAAAACAAGCCAAACAATTGGCTAAAGATCAGAAAAAGCACGAAAAAAAAGTAAAGCAATTTGAAAAACAACAAAAAAGAGTAGCTTCTGCTGAAAAGAGTGTTTCAAAAGCACAAGACAAATTGGCGAAAGAAAAAAAATCACTTCAAAAAAACATGGAGAGCCTTGAAAAGAAAAAAAGAAAAGGTAAATTAAGTGAGATTGAAGTTGAAAAAGAGAACATCAAAATCAGTAAACAGCAAATTAAAGTTAAAGAATTAGAGAAATCTTTAGAAAACGCACAGAAAAAATTAGTAAAAACCAGAGGATAAATTTTGAAAACCACGCTGTAAAAAGTGTGGTTTTTTTTGCTTTATCTAAAGCTTTTCGCTTCAGGATGAAACCTTTTTGCTTGATTCTAACAATTAAAAATTCTATATTTGAAATAAAAAAGTCTTTGTAAGAACTATAAATTTAATCCAAAAGGAATTTATTGTAAAATTTAACGAAAGGATTTTAGCAGTAGCTAAGGTTTTTTAAATTATTAATATTTAATTAAATCATCAATGTTATATGTTTTTGGAGCATATGGTTCAGATTCTAAATCTGATGCATGAAATATTATCCGCTTATTACCTTTTATTTTTTTGCTTAATTCTACTTGTGTCATAATGTCAATATTAGGGTCACCTTTTATTTCAATATTCTGGCTAACTCTAATATATTTTGTACCATTACTTTTTGTAATTCTTAAAACCCTGTAATCTAAAAAGTCTTTTGAAAAAGAATTTGACTGAATAATAATTTTTGATAATGCATTTGAACAAAGTAATCTCATTTCAAACTCTTCTTTAGTTTTTAAAATTAAAAGTAAATTGTATTCATTACAATTTTCTATTTGCACTTCACCTAAACCACCATATCTTTCACTAAATTCTTTCAAAGAACCTAAGTCTTCAAAAGGGCTATTGTTAGTATTTGCGTATTTTAAAAGTATATCTTCCATATTAAAGCTATTAATTTTATTAATACTGTTTTAACAAAGTTACTGAATTAAAAGTATATACCAGTGATATTGACCATCTAATACCTCAGCTCACTTTCTAATTCTTAACTATGTTGCTAGCAGAAAATAAACTTTTATTTCAATTAAAATAAATCATAAGTAGAAGTAAAAACTATAAATTTCTTAATTTAGAAAGACTTCATTCATTATAAACAGCTAGAAAGGATGCATTTGATATCAAGGGTATTAACTTAGTTAAGCTTTTGTTGTCTCTCAACACACTCACTGCCCATTTCAAAACATTAAAGCTTCACTTTAAAATACATCTGACAAGATAAAAGATTAATGAAAACTATTAGCAATTACAAAATGACAAAACTATAAAAATATAGATTTTTTGGTTCTCTCATGTTACAGTTTATATTAAAACCTCTTCGGAATTTAGCCCAAAGAAATGATTTTTAAAAAGTTGACCTTTTTAGTCGTCTGGAATACTTAGCCATAAAAAAGAAGGAAATAGCCCGTAAACACTGACTTTTTTCAAGTCGATTTTTGATGTCCTTTTTTTTATTGAACTATCAAAGTAGCTTGCGTTTTGATGTCCGAAATAAAAAAATGAAACTTTTTTTCTTTGAACACGAACTTTTTGAAATACGAACATATTTATAATAAAAGAAATAATTATGAGTAAAAAACCACATATCAAAATCCCACTTCCAAAATGGACTTGGAAGCAAGTAACAATTACTATTGTTGTCATAATATTGGCTTGTCGTATTGATGCTACTCCTGCTTTAGAATTATTGAAAGCTGTGTTAAAAAGTTGGCTTGCACCATAAAATTATCTTCTATAGCTTTGTAAAAAAACCAAATCTCATGAATGTAACTATTAACATCAACAAAACAGTATCTGAAGTTAACATCATTAAATGTGAAGCAAAAGAGTTAGAACAAATTAACACCATTCTTGATGGTGTAATGATTAACCTAAAAGAAGATGCTGAAATCAAAGAGAAAATAAAAAGCTTTGGTGAAGACAAGTTAAGGAATATAGCTTTAGAACTTTTTAAAGAAAAAATGAAAGAACAAGAACAGGAACAAATAAAAAGTGCTATAGAATTTAGTGAGCAAATTACACAAGCTATGATAAATGGAGTTGTTAAAGGGGCAATGCAAATTGCTAAAGAATTATAACAAAAACATAGAACTTTTAGCCGTAGATGTCTTTTGAGGTACTTTATTCTCCACAAATCCTTTCCTTTAGGTCTGGTAAATAAAATATTTTACTACATTTCAATAATACGAAAATATGAGTAGTTACAATAAATTACATTTTACAAAATGTATTTACTTGTTGTAAAACAACACGATAATATTTTAAACACATAGCAATCATAGGTTGATGCTTTTGGATAACCCTATAAAGAAGTTGTGTTATTTCGAAATTAATAACGCAAAAAAACCGCCCTTTAGAGGCGGTCATTACATTACAATTACTTTTACAACGTATCCCGATGGGCGGTAACTTCGGCGATAAACACATCTACTTCGGCAAGTTGTTTGTTTACGCGTTCAAGGTCTAATTCTTTTTCTAGCAGAGCTACGGCACCATAACTTTCTTTACGGTTTTCCAACAAAAATTTGCGGTATTCTAGCCGAACTTTTCGTTTTTCTTCGGCCTCTTTGGTAGGGCCTTCCGGCAAAATAGCAAGAACCGTGTCGACGGCAGCAATTTCTGCATTTACACCTTGCAAGATGGCATCAATCTCTACAGCGGTATTGCTGTAGTTGGTAACAAGTCGTTCTTCTGATAACTTTTTAAAGTTTAAATCAGATTTTTCTTTTTGGGCCATACCCAACAACACATCGCAATCGGCAACTGTTGTTAAATTACTTACTGAATACATAATTAAAAATTTTAAAATTATACTTACATAAACGCAAGTATTATACCTTAAAATATTATAAATCAGAAGTTTATAAAAATATTAACTTGTAGCGTTAATCTTATTTTAAAAATATACTAAGTTGTATTTTATTGTCGTTATAAACGCTTTTTTAATTAAAAAATGAGTTTTATTTAATCGGTTTCAGTCCCAACTCTTTCAAAAACGCATTGTGTTTGTCCGTATTGATTTTAATACTTTCATTAATAGAAGTCAATTTTTCATTCACCAAATTCAAGTCAATTTGTATTTCATCAACGGATGTGCTCACATATCTTGAAATATTCAAGTTAAAATCATTTTTATTAATTTCGTCCATTGAAACTCTTCGAGAGTAACGTTCTCTTTCATTTCTAAATTTGTACGTTTCTACAATATTGTCTAAGTGCTTTTCAGAAAGTGTATTCTGCCTTTTACCTTTTTCAAACTGATTACTTGCATTAATGAATAATACATCTTCGTTCTTTTTGCATTTTTTTAAAACCAAAATGCAAACGGGAATTCCAGTTGAATAAAACAAATTAGATGGCAAACCTATTACAGTATCTATATAATTTTCTTTTAAAAGTTTTTCTCTAATTCGAGCTTCTGCTCCACCTCTGAAAAGAACACCATGAGGTAATATTATTGCCATTGTTCCATCGTCTGCCAGTTGTCCTTCTGAACCTAAGAAATGAAAACCATGCAATAGAAAAGCAAAATCGGCAGCTGATTTTGGAGCTAAACCATACCCTTTAAATCTAAAATCTTCTGCTAATGTATCTGTTGGCTCCCAACGCAAACTAAATGGAGGATTAGCCACAATAGCATCAAATTTTATTTTTTTGCTAGGATTCATTTGATTGAAATCATCCCATTGGTTTAATAAAGTATCACCGTGAAATATCTCAAACTCGGTGTCTTTCATACCATGCAAAAGCATATTCATACGGGCTAAATTGTATGTAGTGATGTTTTTTTCTTGACCATAGATTTTACCAATTGTTCCAATTCCTTCTGTTTCGTTTTTTAATTGTGTACGAACATTAAGCAAAAGAGAACCAGAACCACATGTAAAATCCAATACTTTGTTTAACTTTGTTTTATAGCCTTGTGTTGGGTCGTGAGAATCTAACAGTACAATTCTGGAAAGAATAGTTGAGATTTGTTGAGGAGTATAAAATTCACCTGCTTTTTTACCTGAACCGGCTGCAAATTTTCCAATCAAGTATTCATAAGCATCACCTAAGGTGTCAGTATCCGTTGAAAATTCAGCAATTCCCTCAGCAATTTTTCTAATTATTTTACAAAGCTTTTCATTTCTTTCTTCGTGCGTTTTACCTAACTTTTCAGAATTAAGATTTATTTCAGAAAAAAGCCCTTTAAAGGTAGTACCAAAAGATTCATTTTCAATATGACGAAATCCATCATCAAGAATTTCCAACAAATCACCACTTTGTTTGCTTGCTAAATGGGTAATATTGCTCCACAAATATTTAGGATTAATAATATAATGCACTTTTTTTCGCATACTATCTTCAAAAAGGGCAATATCTTCTTTATTGTCTTTATACCAGTCTTCTAACGGTGGAGGAACTGTAAAATCAAATCGATTGTCTTTTGATCTGCTTGGCGGGTAGTCTTTACCTAATTCTTTTTTTGCAGCTTCTTCATAATTGAAGGACAAATACCGAAGAAATAAAAAAGAAAGCATGTAATCACGGAAATCATCCGCATTCATTACGCCTCTCAAATCATTGGCAATATCCCAAAGGGTATCGCCTAATTTTTTATGTTGTTCTTTTTGTGTCATTAGTTTCTGTTTTATGCAAAAATTTCAGGTAATTGAAATTCGTATTTATCTGTAAATGCTTTTAAAATTTTTTTGAATAAGTCTTTATTATCTTCATTCATTTCAACCGGTTGATAGATTGAATATTTGCCATGACTTAGTAAGTTTAAAGCTCTTGAAAAAAGCACATCATCTTCAACAGTTTTAAAACAACTTGAAAAATCATCATACCCAAAAAATGTAGATGTTTTTTCCAATATTGCCCTCAACATATTAAAATGATAGGTGTTTATATTTCCGTTTTTAGAAACTTTATCTAATTCAGCTAATATGGCAACATGATGAAAAAATGGTGTTTCATCTGTAGCCCTTAATATATATCCGTCTGCACCATTTTTATGTAAAAAATGGCTTTTATGCTCAATTTTCTTTAGCTCATTATACATTACGTTGTAGAACAATGAATGATGAGAGGAGATAACTACTTTTACTTTGTCTTTTCCTTTTTTTAATAGTTTGGCCAAATCACTCGCTACACTAATAGCATTATTATCGTCAAGTGATGAAATGGGGTCGTCTATGTAAATGAATTTGACCCAATTGTATGGTCCATTTCCGTCATCATCTATGGCAAGTTCGGCAATTGCCAAAAATATGCACCAAATAAAGATATTTTCTTCCCCTCTCGAAACTTTAATATGGTTGTTTTCTTCTCCTTTGTTGAAAGTGATTGTCCACGCATCATAATCAATTCTAAAATCAAAATCGGCGTAACGTTCCAAAAAATTGAAAATCTTTTCTTCCAAAGCCAATTCTCTAAAACCTTCAAAAAAACGGGAATTTCTGTTGATGATTAAATGCCTTTTTGTATCGTTTTCAAGGTCATTGTTCCAATGAAAAAGGTCTTCTGTAAAAGCGTTATAATACAATGTATCTGTTACTGGATTTTTTTTCCGCTTTTTGCTTATGTCTTTGAACTCCATTGAAAGGCGAGTTTTACCTGTTCCATTGTAAGCGTACAATAAAACAAAATGATGATTGTTTAAATCATCTCTTAGCCTGACAGCCACATTTTTCAGTGTTTTATATTTATATAGTTTTTTTTGACCACTCATTCTAATCACTCATTTTTGGAAACAAACCTTGCATTAAACCTTTTTTGTGTTGTTTCAATTGCTCTATTTCTTTTGCCTGTTCTGTTATCAGTTCATCTAAAGAAGAAAGGCAAGAAGCGATTTTTTGTTGTTCTTTAATACTCGGAATAAAAAGTCCTAATTCTTTTATTTGAGAAACTGATACAATATTCTTAATTGCTCCACCTGCTGATTGGGATAATAATTTTTCCTGATTATTATCAGATTCTAATGTAATTTTCACAAATAAATTATCATACCCTTTCTTTACAGTTAGTTTAAGTAAAGCCTGATTAATTACTCCAATTTTGTTTTCTTCAGGTACAATTGCAAATTTTCCCATAGTACCTGAACAACTCATTATTAGATCACCTGACTTTACAGAAAATCTTTTTAATTCGTTGAACTTGCCTTCATCAATAAAATATCTAAATGAACTGAAATCACTATATATAGCGTGTGATTGCTCATATACAGCATAGCCTTCATTTACAAAGATTTCTTTTTTCAATGCACCACCGAAAGGACCCCTAACAAGTTTACAAATATCATCAAGTGGTTTCTCCACCCACACCCCATCCTGCTCAAATTCCTTAAAGCGATACTTTGGTACTTTCTCGCCCTCTTGCGGAAAAAGATTTTGCATTAAGCCTTTTTTGTGGTCTTTGAGTAACTCTAACTTTTGGTTGTGGGCTTCAATCAAATCATCCAAGGAAGAAAGACAGGATGCTATTTTTTGTTGCTCTCTTTTGTCTTTTGGAACTAAAATTGGGAAATTTTGAAGTATAGGTTGTCTTAAAGACAGCACAGTTGACTGAACAGCCTTTTGAGATAATAAATTACTATTATACAACATTGAATAATATACAAATTGTCCGTTAATAGTAAAATTTTTTAAAGCATATGCTCTTTGATGAAGATTGAACTTACCATTAAAATATTTAGGAATAAATCGCATACCTTCTCCAGGTATTATTACAGCTTCAGTATCGAAAATGTATTCATTTGATGCCTTAATAACTTCTGATCTATCAAATAAAGGATATTGACCTTCTTGAATATGGTCTTGAGCGTTAGATTTACCATTAGTAATTTTACAAACTTCTCCCAAGGTTTTATCTTGCCATTCTACCCCATTATTAAATTCAGGGAAACATATTTCTGGTATTAGTCTTTTCTTCTTATTCATATGCTGCTAATCCTGAAATTTCACGCCCTTGGGCTAATTTTTTTAATTGGGGTACTAAATCTTCCATTAGGGCAAGTTCTTTTACTCTGCGTTCTTTCCAATTCAAATCTAAAGGTGCTAAAAGGTCGGTGAGTTTTTCACCGTCAAAAATCATTCGGCTCATAATTTTATCGATGAACTTTTTCAAGTCTGCTGTTTGTAAGCCGTGTTTATTTGCAATATTTGCTATTTCTTTGTTGTATTTATTGTCTTTAAATTGGGTTAAATTAAGTTTTAATTCATCAACCGTTTGACCTATTGACCAATCTACTTGCTCTACAAATTCTGCTAAATCTTCATCATCCATTAAGTTAGAATTAGATTTTAACAAGCTGATGACTTCTTGCTTCGTCATTTTTTGTCTGGCAGGTTTTTTTTGTGTGCTGTCTGCAA
Organism: Flavobacterium filum DSM 17961; assembly: GCF_000425465.1. GTDB lineage: Bacteria > Bacteroidota > Bacteroidia > Flavobacteriales > Flavobacteriaceae > Flavobacterium > Flavobacterium filum. The sequence goes on from NZ_AUDM01000011.1 coordinate 103,310, forward strand.
TCAGATTCATGATATAGTCATAATCAATCACAGCAGAAGCAAACAATACAAATTCAAAATCAAGTTGTTGAATTTGAGGCGGTGCTTGGTCTCCCTCCTTTTCTTGTTGTTTTTGAAATGCTTTGGCTGTTTCTAAATATGAACTTTTAAACTCTATGTAGGTTTCTTTAGGTAGTATTTTATTAATGAGTTCCTTTTGTTCCGGTTCTAAATCAGTAAATTGTTCTAATGCCAATAACTGACGTTGAACTTCTTTAAAGTTTTCAATAAAGGTAATTTTGGCAGCATCACCTTTAACATTATATACTTCTTTAGGTTCACAAACCAACCCTTGTTCTTGCATAAAAATGCCTAGTTTTTCAACTGCTTGTTTGAATTTTTCAATCACTTTTGGTGCAGGGTCAACCAGCCAAATCTCTCTTGACCTACCTTCATCAACACCAGAAAACAAAGTAATAGCTTGATTTACGGCATCTTGTTGTGAACGAAAATCCAAAATATTACCATGAGGCTTAGTGTCATTCAACACCCTATTTGTTCTTGAAAAAGCTTGAATTAAACCGTGGTATTTTAAATTCTTGTCAACATATAAAGTATTAAGGTATTTGCTGTCAAAGCCGGTAAGTAGCATATCTACTACAATGGTAATATCAATCTTTTTCTCGTGAGCATATTCTTTTTTACTGTATTGATGATCTTTGATGCGTCTTTGTATATCTTGATAATACAAATCAAATTCATTGATATTGTGTTGGGTTTTAAATTGATTATTGTAATCTTCAATTATTTCCGTTAAAGCCTTTTTCTTTTCTTCCGGATTTTGTTTATTGTCTTCTCGCTCCTGAGTCAAATCTTCTTGCAACTGTCTGATATCAGCCGCATTTTTTTGACTTTGTTGGTCGCCCTGTTTGGCAATGAGTTGAGAAGGTGGCGAAAACACACAAGCAATGTTTAACGGGACATATTCAGGATTTTCAACTTGTTTTTTGTTTTGTAATTCTTTGAAAAGCTGATAATATTCTATTGCATTATTAATAGAAGCAGTAGCCAAAATTGCATTGAATCTTCTTGAATTGGTAGCTGCATCATGTTTGTTTAAAATAGCTTCAACAACTGCTTGTCGTGAAATAAATTCACCTGGTTTTTGGTTTAAATTTCCTTTAAAATAATCAATGTGAAAACGCAATACGTTTTTATCTTCTATCGCATGGGTTATTGTATAAGCATGTAACCTTTTTTGAAAAATGTCTTCAGTTGTTTTAAAAGAAGCATATTCGCCCTCCTTGATACTATATGTTGCATTTTCATCAAAAATTGGTGTACCCGTAAAGCCAAACAACTGGGCGTTTGGGAAAAACGCTGCGATGGCTTTATGGTTTTCTCCAAACTGAGAACGATGACACTCATCAAAAATAAAAACGACTCTTTTATCTTTTAAAGGTTTTAGTCGTTCTTTATAGGTTTGAAATCCTTTTTCGGCTTTCTTTTTATTTCGATCATTGTTTTCATCCAAGGCCAAACCCAATTTTTGAATAGTGGTAACAATCACCTTATCCGCATAATCGGTAGAAAGCAAACGTCTTACTAGGGTTTCGGTATTGGTGTTTTCTTCAACACTGCCTTCTTGAAATTTATTGAATTCTTCGCGGGTTTGTCGGTCAAGGTCTTTACGGTCCACCACAAATAAACATTTTTCAATATCGTGGTTGTCTTTTAACAGCGTTGATGTTTTAAATGAGGTCAAGGTTTTACCGCTTCCTGTGGTGTGCCAGATGTATCCATTACCTCTGTTTTGTTTTACACATTCTTCAATAGCCTTCACAGCATAAATTTGATACGGTCGCATGACAAGCAATCGTTGTTCGCTCTCCACCAAGACCATATATTTACTAATCATTTCTCCAAGAGTGCACTTACTCAAAAATTTTTCAGTAAAATCATATAGCCTATTAATTTTCTTATTTTCAATATCAGCCAATTCATAAACCGGCAAAAACTGTTCGTCTGCATTAAAAGTAAAATGTTGATTCTTATTGTTGGCAAAATAGAGTGTTCTACCTCCATTACTCACAATAAATAATTGCATAAAGCATAGTAAAGAATTTCCGTAACCGTTTCCGGGTTCGTTCTTATAATCTACAATTTGTTGCATGGCTTTTCGTGGTGAAATGTCAAATTTTTTTAACTCAATTTGCACCACCGGCAATCCGTTTATCAATAAAATAATGTCATAGCGTTGATGGCTGTTTTCTGTATTGATGCGTAATTGACTGATCACTTCAAAGTCATTTTTACACCAATCTTTGATGTTCACTAAAGTGTAATGTAAAGGGGTACCATCCTCCCGTTGAAAGTATTGTCTTTGTCGTAATTTTTTAGAAGTAATAAATACATCTGCGTTGATGATTTCTTCTCTTAATCTTAAGAATTCATTATCAGATAATCTAATTCGGTTGAGTTCTTCAAATTTTGCTTTAAAGTTTTGCTCAAGCGATTTTCTATCCACAATGTCAGGGCGATAAATGTATTTCAACCCTTTTAGTTGCTCAATGAGGTTAAGTTCTATTTGATTCTCCTTGTTCATTTATTTATAACTCTTTGGCATTTATTGATTTTAAAATAATCCAATCCGTTTAAATTTTCAATAATTTAAAATCACTTTTTTTTGAGATTTTATTCAGCTTTTATAATTGACTCTTTAAAGCCGTAGCCTTTAAACCAATTTTGATTGCTCAAATATAGTAAAAAATACTTGCTGTGATTTTGAAAAACTATCCTATTTTTATGGGTACTTTAGAAGTTGGATGCTATAAAAAATATTTTTTGAGGCTATTACTTTATTCCAATTTCTATCGTAGTTTTTCGTTTAAACATTCATTTTTTGTTTTATAAAAAACATTTCATTTTCAATTTGTTGTTTTTTAAGTTCACATGCGGCTAATTTTTGAAGCGAATTGAGTTCTAAACTCTTTTTTATCCTATTCTCAATGATTCTTGTTTGCAAACTGTTGTTGTCCTTTTTAGTTTTAAAAAAATCTAATGCTGTGATTCCCGCCAACAAATGCTCACGTGTTTTTTGTATTTCTTCTATTTTTTTATTGACCTGATGATGCATTATTGCTAAATCGGTTAGTTTCTTTTGCCATTTTTTTTGAACAGTTTTACTTTCATTCTCTAGAAATGTTCGACTGGTTTTGGCAGTTTTATTTTTTTTCACATAATGCAAAAGTTCGTTAAGCTTTACAGTAGCTTCTATAGGCAAACTTCTTTTTCCGCTAACAAACATAGACCATTGCGAACGGTGTATTTCTAGAAATAAGGCCATTTCATCGTGTGTAAGTCCGGTAATTTCTTTAAAAGCATTCATTAAGCACTATATTAAGCGTGTCAATTTTTTTTGTTTGAACAAATATACACAAAAAGTGTGTCAAAAAATTTATAAAAATAATTTTTACACAAAAAGTGTGTCGAAAAAATGAATTACATTTTTTTGACACAAAAATTTAAATTGATTGTGATTAATTAAAAGTTTGACTTAAAAAGATTAAGCAAAGAGACATTAAATTAAGTGAGCTATGAATGCTTGGTTGAGTTAATAGTTACATCATTTATTTCAATGATAATTAATCTAAAAATAAAAGCTTTAGCTGACCATAAAGGTATTCTTAGTATTATGCAAACCCAAGCTATTGTTCTATAAACGAATTTATTAAAAATGAATAGTCTCATTAGTAAACTTTATGGCAAATTGTTTGGAGATCAAGAATAGTTGCTAAAGAATTTTTTAATCATTTTAGCTAATTGATTTCAAATAGAAATTAAAGTGAATAAGAATATGAAAAGTAAATTGGTAACTTTAATTCAAGATGTATTATACTTTAAAAAAGAGCAATATTTAAACCTATTTAACGATTAAGATTTTTTTTAAAGTTAAACACTCAAAAAAATTTTCTTATAAAAATTACTTCCACAAGAATTTCTCATTTTTAATATCATACAATTTTGCAAAAAGCCTTGTTCAAAAGAAATTAATTGACACGGAACAATTAATATTTTTTAATAGTTTTATCTTTAACTAATGTTAAAATAATCTTTTTTTTAAAATTTATTAAGAAAAAATTTGTAAGATAATTTTTTTTTTTAACTTAGCACTCAAGAGGAAGTTAAATAATCAATTTAGATGCGTAAGAGCAACAACACAATTATAGGGGTTAAAATCCTCTCTTCCTCTTTTCTTTTTTAACACATCTTCTTCATGAAAACAAATAGAAGAAAATTCATTTACACCACAACATTAAGTTTTTTGAGCATCAAATATGCAGGTGGTTTGTTTGGCATGTTTAATCAAGCAGAAATAAGACAAAACAATCAAGTTACAAATAGTCAAACTATTTTACAGATGCTAACTGAAGCATCTGCCAAAAGGAAAAATGGTTTGTTAAATGAAGCAATGTCAATATATAATAATATTATTTCTATAAATTCAAATGAGATTAGAGCTTATGATGGTATTAGAAAAATATTATTGCAGAGTAAATACAATGAATTAGAAGTTTTAAACTTATACTTAAATGGATTTACCTTAAACCCATCAAATATTTTCTTTAAACAAAGAATTGCAAATGAATATATGAGATTAGCGTTAGGGAATAAAAAATTTAATGATCAATTAAACCTTCAAGAAGATTTACTAGAAAAGGCTAAAATTTATTTAGAACAAGTAAATCTTGAAATTCCTACAAATGAACAAATACAAAAAATTCTTGAAAAAGTAGATTTTAAATTAAATGCAAATGCTAATACAATAGACGCTAGATTAAATGAAGAATTAAAAGCTTACCGAAAAGAAAAACATTTGAACTATAAAAACAGATTTAATGGTATCACAATTACCGAAATAAAATTAAAACTAGATGAATTAATTGAAAAACCATCAGATTCTTTTAGAGATGTTCATGTGAGAGAACTTTATAGAATTTATATCAAAAAATTAAAAGACTATGGACAAATTGAATTAGCCTCTCAATACACTAAAGAATTGTATCTATTTGACAATAAAGACTCTAGATCATTAAAGATTGCAAGAAATATTTGTAAAAAAGATGAAAAATATGAAGTTTTAGAAGTTATTGAAAGAAATAATGATGCTAGAAAAAAAAGTTTTTGGTCTAAGATTGCCTTGTTTGATGTATTATATAAAAGATATAAAAAAGAGGGTGTTGGTAGTTTAAATGAGATGACGAATATATTAGCTTTTGCAAACACAAAGAAATTCTCATTTTACCATATTTTTGAATATAAAGTAAGACAAGTTAAACTTGCCCTGATAAAGAACAATACTGTTGAGGCTAAAAGTCTATTAAATAATTTTGGTGATAGTTTGATAGGAACATCATCTGCACATTTTATAAACAAATATAACCTTTTATGTATTGAGTATTTCTTGAAAATTCAAGACTTAGAAAAAGCAAAAACTGTATATGAAATTGCTTTAAAACAAAACGATGTTGATGTTTCGGATACTTTTTTAAAAAAAATAATATTAGTTAATTCAGAAAAGGATAATAAAAAAGAAATTCACAATGAAAGATTAAACAAACAAAGAGCAAAACTTTATAATTAGAAAAAATTTGAAAAATGTAATAAAAACAATATTTAGTTTATTTATTTCTATAAACGCTTTATCTCAAGTAGTAATTACAGAAGTATATTATGACACTCCTTTTTTAGAGGACATTTATCACTATCATTACCATGGATTACCAAATCCTAACAGTTTGTATCATCACTTAGGAGAATATATCGAACTTTATAATTATACAACTGAAGATATACCTTTAAAAGGATGGGCAATAACTGATTATACTTCAAAATATGTTTTCCCTGATAATGCAATTATAAAATCTAATGATTTTATTATAGTTGCATACGGTAATTCAAACTCAACATATTTCCAAAGTCTTTTCCCTAATACGCTTGGAAAAGAAGATAAAATATATTATCAAGATAAAATTATTTTAAGAAATGATAAAGAAGTACTAACTGTTAGGATAGGACAATTAAGAGGTGTGATGTATAGTAATAATTTAAGAGCATCGCATCGCATGTCTTGGGGAGGCAATGGTATTCAAACACCAATTGACAATGGGTATGAATATTCATTAGAAGGAAGTTGGGGTACAACATATTATAAACAGTCTCTTCATTTAAATTCTTTTGATCCAAACATAAATTATAGCAATCTTCAAAATTCAGAGAGTTTTAGTGCCGGAATTGCAACACCACTGAGTGCTGATTTTATCCCCTCAACTCAAAATCTACTTGAAATACCTAATGTTTTTCAATCTTTTAATTCTACCTATACAAATCTTACTTATGAATATGAAGTAATGCAAATCATAAATACTATTTGTGCTGATAATATTCTTTTAATTAATCAATTACCAAGTGATGTGTATCTTGATAATGGAAAATGTTTTAACTATGACAATTCAGGAAATACTATAGAAGCAATAGACTGCTTAATTTCAAACAACAGTACAGATCCTTCAAATCCAACAGAATATACTACAGCTGAACTAGAAGATTTTAGTTCTTTAATTTTAATAAGCCCCAATCCAACAACAAATCATTGTGTAGCATATTGGACTGGAGAAGTAATAGGCAAAATTAATCAAATTGAAATATTTAGCATGGGCAACATCTTAATAAACTCTTATTTAATAAACCAAGATCAATTTGAAGAACAACTTTCTCTAAACTATAGTTCATCAGGTGTATACATAGTAAAATTCATTTTAAATACTGGACAAATTATATCAAAAAATGTTATCAAAATGTAACATTTAATTTTTTATCATAAACAGATTATGTGTAAATTTAGTTTTTATTTTTCATTTTTTTTATTGTTGTTCAGTAATGTAATTGTATGCCAAAATACTGAACTTATTGAATTACAATATGATATTTCTGGTTATGAGAACAATGTATTTAATCGTAATTCAATAAATCAAAATGCTCCTGTAAATACTGATACAATTCCAACGATTAAATCAGAAATGAATGTTTCTGAATCAGGTGCTATGACATATATGGTACCAATTGATATAGTTGAAGGTAGAAATAGTTTTCATCCAAATATTGCTTTGGTTTACAACAGTCAATCAGGAAACGGAATGGCTGGTTGGGCGTGGAATATTTCTGGCTTATCTACTATTACTTTAGGTGGTAAAAGTAAATTTATAGATGGTATAACAAAAGGTTCTCAATTTGACGGAAGCGATCCTTTTTATCTAGATGGCGAAAGACTATTAACAGTTAGTCCAACTATTTTTGAAACACAAAAATATTCTAAAATAAAAATTAACAGAGACTTATCAGCAACTCAAAGCAATGGTTATAGTTTTACTGTTCAATATACTGATGGTAAAATTGCAAAATATAGAGAGATAGTGCCTGGTCAACACATGATTGTTTTACTAAAAGATTCATTTGACAATGAAATACATTACACATATACTATTTTTCATAATGTAGCATATATTTCAATGATTTCATATGGCGGCACTACTGTAATAAATGACATTTACAAAATAATCTTTAATTATGAAACAAGAACAATTTCTCCTATTTTTTACCGAAATGGAATACCATTTAAAAACACTAAAGTTTTAAAAGAAATTGAAACAAAAACATCTTTACTTTCTCAAAATAATGGACGTTATAGAATATATACTTTATTCTATGATAAAATTCAAGGAAATAAAGTTGAACGACTCAGAAAAATTGAGATTGAAAATGAGAACGGTGCAAAATTAAAGCCTTTAAATTTCTATTATAATTCAATTCAAACGGGGACAATTGAAAATGAAGTTACTTACTCAAATCCAATACCCTATTCAACAACACAACTAGGTAGTGTTGCTATAGGTGATTTTTACAAAATGGGAAAGCCTGTTTCTGTATATGAAGCAAAACACGATTGGTATTATACTATTGTTGGGAATCATATATCACATTTTGGAAATTATTATGACTCAAAAGAATTATTTGCCGGTAAATGTTTACTAAATGGCAAATTAAATGACAACGATCAATTATTAACTATATCAACTGAATACAGAGGATATTTGAGTAGTTTAGTTAATGGTGCTTCAACTAATGATCTTGTTGACCGTATTACTTTTGATTTTCGAGATTTAAACACAGGACAATTTTTATATTTTGGTTTTGATTTTCCGGCAGGTGCAACAAGTTTACCTACTATGTTTAATAATACAATTGTTAATGATGGAGAGAGAAATAAATCAGGTCGAGAATTTATTACCGGAGATTTTAACAATGACGGAATTACTGATATAATTATTTTTGAAAAGGCTGATTTACTTAGACCACAAAAAATTTATTTTAAAGAAATTGGGAAAAGTGGATCTAGTTTAATTGTATTAACGGGAGCACAATTAATTGAGGATTCGAGAATTTTTCAGATTGAATTTGATGGTGATGGGATACCTGAATTAATGGTTGTTGGAAAAGAAAATGGTATTTATAATCTCTATAAAATTGACTTAACTTCAAACAGTATTATACCTATTCAAGGTCAACAAAATATACAATTAACAAATTATAATAAAAGAACACCATTAATTTTTGGTGACTTTAATGGAGATGGTTTAACTGATTTTATTACTCCACAAAAAGTATATAGGTTTGAAGATTCAAATCCTGCCTATGAAGTATTTAAAATGGAAAGCGAACAATTACTTTGGTGGCAATATATTTCAACGGGTAACGGTAACTCAGGTTTCATAAAAACACAAAAAGATTATACTGAGCAAAAACTGGCTTATCTAGCTCCTTCTCAAAGGCATGTTATTAAAAAAGGTGCTTTTTGGGATAATTTTTGGGCTGGAAATGCAGATAGTTATGACTATACTGAATATGGAGCTTGTACAATTTTACCCATTGACATCGATAATGATGGTAAGACAGACCTTGCTTCTTTTAGAAAATTTGGTAAAGTAAAATATAACCAGAACGGTCTTTTAAGAAATGCTACTGTTGAAGGATTAGATACTTTTTTTATGCCAATCGGTCCTACCGGTTCATTTGTTATTCCTCCTACAAATACAGTAAATAAACTTTTTTTTCATCAAAACATTATTGATAACAATGGTAACCCTCAATTAGTTAATTTACCAACTGTTTTGTCGTTACAGAATGTAAATATTTCTCCATTTTCTGTCGCTGTTAGCAATTCAGATTATAATCAATTGAATTCATATAAATCACAAATTTATATTATTGATGCTATATCACAAAGTAGAAGAATAAGTATCAATAATGACAATTTCAACGAAGGATTAATACGGAATATTGATAATGGTTCATCTATAATTCAAGAAGTCGAATATAGACCAATGTCTGAAAAAAACTCTAACAATAATGAAAGAACTTACAGCACTAGTTCAAATACTCCAAGTTATCCTATATATGTTCCAAAAAATTCAGGAATAACTTATTTAGTTCATAAAATACATACTTTATTTGATAATTCAATTTTAACAAAAGAATATCGATTTCAAAATGCAATACAAGATTTATCTGGAAAAGGATTTTTAGGTTTTCAAAAAAATTTTGAAAGTGATTTGTATAGTAGTAAATTGTTGGATTCAAACTATTTCCCGGCAAATGTTTTAAAACCTACTTTTTGGACAATAAAAACATACAATCCTACAATGGACAATGTCTTAGTCTCAAAAACATATGGGAGTTTAAATCAAAGTATTTCTAATAATCAAAGTAATCAGAATCCAAACTCAGTATTTACTCAGACCGCAATTACAAATTTTAAATTTGACATGGGCAACAACAGGTATCTAATTTTGCCTATTTCGGAAAAAAATTATGATTTTTTAAATGATATTACTATTTCAAAAACTTTTCAATATGACTCAAATAATGAATTGCTTCTGAAACAAGTACTTACAGATTATAACTCTCAAGCCTCTTCTCTAGAAAAATATTTCTATACACCAGAATTTAATGATGGGGAACATTATTATTATGGTAAATTTTCTAAAATTGAAAACACTAATGTAAGAGACGGCGTTATTTTTACTACTAGTAATGAAAACACATATAATCCTAACGGTACTTTGTTGCAAACTAAAAAATTTGGAATAAGCTCAAATTTGGCTTCTATGCAAAGTGTACCTTCAATTGTTACAGATTATACCTATAATACTTTTGGAAATATTGAAACAGAGACATTATCAACATCAAGTGTAGCAACTAGTTCAGGCATTGTATCTTTAACAACCTCCTATGAATACGATTCAACTCAACGTTATGTTAGCAAAATCACTTCACCGGATGGTCTTTTTAAAATATCAAATAAAAATTCGTTAGGTAGGATTACATCTGAAATATCAGAACTTGGTTTGACTACATCATATAAATACGATTCTTGGGGAAATGTTAAAGAGATTACTGATTTTTTAGGTAAAAAAACAACAATTAAAAAAATGTTAGGCTCTATTCCTGGGTCTTATATTATTTCTAAAAAAAGAGAAGGTGAAGCAGAAGTTCGTGTATTAATGGATAAATTTAATAGAGAGATTAAAACTTCAACACAAACTATAAATAATCAATGGATTAATGTATCAACAACATATAATGTTTTAGGGAATAAAACATCAGTTAGTGAGCCTTATTTTGATGATGATATAATTCTTAATAACACTATTGAATATGATAATTTAAATAGACCTATAAAGAATATCTTATTTAATGGAAAAATAATTACTACATGTTATGAGAAAATGAAAGTAACTGTTGATGATGGTTTTAAAAAAACTGCCAAATGGCTTGATGCAACAGGAAACACGATTAGATTTAAGGATAATGGTGGTGAAATTTTCTATAAATATTATCCAAATGGCTCATTAAAAGAAACCGATTATCAAGGTATAAAAACCAAAATTGAAATAGATGCGTGGGGCAATAAAACCAAGCTTATTGACCCTTCTGCTGGGACTTATTTATATGAAAATGACAACTTAGGAAGAATAAAGAAAGAAACAAACCCAAGAGGGGGTATTACAAATTACACATACGATGATTGGGGAAGACCCCTAACTGAAAACACTATTGGCGGTAGTGGTGAAAATACAATCATTCAAAAATCATTTTCTTATGATAGTGCTACCCATTTACCAAATGAAATTAATGGTTCCTATAATGGAAAGTCTTTTACTTATACTACTTTCTATGATGACCCTTTCCATAGAGTTACTGGTAAAAAGGAACAAACCCCTGATTTTACTTATGAAACGTCAACTACTTTTGATGATCAAGGTAGAATAGATGTAACTAAAATCAAAACAGTTTTAAATACACCAAATTATACTTCTGAAACTAACATAAAAAATAATTATGATAACAATAGTTTTTTAATCAGTCAAACTGACTTGGGAAATTCACAAGTAATTTGGACAGTAAATTCTATAAATTCTCATGGTAAAACTACTCATATGACCTATGGGAATAATTATGTTCTAAACACTACATACGATGCAAATACGTTAAGTTTAAATAAAATAAAACATGAAAAAGACGGTGTTGCTGCTGTTGATATTGAATATACCTATGATGTTCAACGTGGTGTTTTACTTAATAGAAACAACCTGATTTTTGAAAAAAATGAAGTTTTTGAATATGATGTATTAAATAGATTGTTAAATGAAACCATAAATGGAATTATATCACAAAATTATACCTATGACAATAAAGGTAGAATGACTTCAAATACAGATATTGGTAAATACAATTATAATGAAAATAATTACAAATTAGAAAGTATTAATTTTAATGACAATGGTAGTTTATTAAATATAGAAAGAGGATTTACGGAAGTTCAATACAATACTTTTAAAAATCCGAATGAAATATTTTTAGCTTCAAAAGATAGAATTTCTTATGAATATTCAATACTCCAAACTAGAAGTTTAGCTTATTATGGTAGTTTAGATACTGACCCAACACAACGACCAATTAGAAAATACTATAGTGCAGATAAAGCTATTGAAATTATAAAAGAAGATAATACAACCAAAATTATCACTTATATTACCGGCGATCCATATAATTCAAATTATATAAAAATTGAATTATTAACAGGAAACGCATTAACAAGCTTAAATCATTATTATTTACACAGAGATAGCCAAAGTAGTATAGTTGCAATAAGTAAAGCAGATTCCAGTGGTGCTTTAGTAGAGCAACGCTATTTTGATGCTTGGGGTAATTTAAAAAATGCAATTGTTTCTAATGTATCAATAACACCAAATTCTTTAGGTTGGATATCATCATTGATATTAGACAGAGGATATACGGGTCATGAACATTTAAATACTGTTGGATTAATACACATGAATGGTCGTTTATACGACCCAAAATTAAAACGTTTTTTATCACCTGATAACTTTGTTCAAGATGCTTTTAATACTCAAAATTATAACCGATATGGGTATGTATTAAACAATCCTCTTTTATATACTGATCCTAGCGGGGAAGTTTTTGGAATTGACGACGCAATAATTATAGGCATAGCTGTAGCAGTAATCTCTAATGCCGTTAATAATGTTATAAATGGAGTACCTTTTTGGTATGGAACAGGAAAAGCAGCTGTTATAGGAGGTGCAAGTGCAGCAATAAGTTTTGGAATTGGTCAAGCAACATCTGGTTTAGCTATATTTGACAAAGCACTTCTTCAAGCTGGTATGCATGGGATGAGTGGCGGTTTAATGAATGTGTTGGGTGGCGGAGAATTTGGCAGTGGTTTTGCCTCCGGAGTGGTAAGTTCTTTAATTAGTAGTGTAATTCAAGCAAGAGTTGAAGGTAAGAATTTTGCCACTAACAACCCCGGTGCGTTTAAAGCCATTATGATAGCTTCTGGTGGTTTAAGCGGGGGCTTTAGTAGCACCATTGCCGGTGGTAAATTTGTAGATGGTTTTAGACAAGGGATTATTACGAGTGGATTGAATCATTTGGTGCACAACTTAGTTGATAATGGAGATCCGAAGAAAGATTATAAAACTTGGTTTAAAAATAAACTAAAAGAATTAGACAGAATAGTAAGTTCTAGTCCTAGAAATGCTTTAAGGTTTTATTTTAATACGGTTGAAAATGTTGGAACCGCTATTGAAGTTGGAGCATTAGTTGCTGCTCCTTTTACAGAGGGAGCTAGTTTAACAATATTACCATCTGCTTTTCAAATTAATACGGTTGGGGTAATAGGAAACTCAATGATTGATATATATGACGGGAAATTAGGTGCTGCATCGATGAGATTGACAAAACATTTTGCCTTTTTAGGACTAGGGAGAGCATTAAATAAAATGAGTTATGGTTTTGTAGATAAATATATTTTAGAATTACATATTTTTATGTATGATAAATTTATCATTCCTATAATAGGGAATTCAATTTTAGATTCTAGAAGCTATTTTACTCCTATTGAGTACAAATTTGACAACAATTTTAATCCAATTAGAAAATAAAAAAGATGAATAAAGAATTGTTAAATATTTTTATTTCAATAATTATTATTCTGATAGTTATTAAGTTAAGAAAGAGGCTAAAAAGAAAAATAGAATTAAATAATTATAAATATAAAAATGAAAATAACAACTATATCAAAAATTCTTGGGAATTTTATAAGACTTATGTTCATGCATTGATTTATATAGTTTACGTTTTTTTATTTGCTATAATAATTTCAATTTTAAGACTATCAAAAGTTATAAATTAACAGGGATAATATTTTTTTTTACAAAAAGTATTCAACCTTTGTATTACAACGGTATGAATCCTTTCGTGTGGTTCTTGTTAATAAAATAGTTTTTTACTACATTTGAAATAAGAGAAAAGTATTTTTTGGAATTATAAATTTCTTCATCCAAAATGACTTTTTTATTATATAGCCACACGAAGGGATTCGTGCGGCAGCGAGGGATTATTACCAGTGGGTTGAATCATGTGGTGCATATAATTGAGGATAGTTGGAGAACCAAATTAACAAAGGAATATGCAAAAGAATTTAAATCTAATGAAAAGTTACAAACTGCACTGAGTATAGTTGGTGAAGCACTTTTAGAAACTACGGAATATGGTGAGCTCTTAACGAATGTTAGAGAACAATAGTTTAAATGGTATGGTAATCAAAAGAGTCAAGAACTTAATGAAACTTATTCAAAAGTTATAGAAGTTGTTAAAAATATTAAAACATCATTAGGTGGTGATAATAAACTTACTGATTCTTTTATTTACAAGACAAGTGCCGTTTTGTTTGCTAAAGCTACCTTATTATCGTTTAGAAATACTTATTTAAGCAGTGCAATTAAAAAACTTGATTTACATGTATACACATTTTATCATATTGATCCAAATGATCCGGATAATATTCAAAGAGGAGGATTTAGTGGTGGTGGTGCTGGTGGTCTTTACACTTGGTAATTTTTTTGACTAAATAATTAAATTTTACATTTATGAGAGTGATATTTAAAATAATCGTTTTTATAATTATTGTATTCTCTATTGGTTTATTTTTTATGGTTAAAATCGAAAATAAATTAATTGCTAAAAAAGAATCACTTGATAATCAATGGCGAAAAATAACAAAATTGAATGATTATAAAATCAGTTTGTTAAAGAATAATATTTTGGATTTAAAAAAAAATGATACTCTTTTATTTTTGCTTAATTCAAACGTGAAAAAAAGTAAATGTAATGATGATTATTCTCTTTTTGCATTTTATTTAAATGAATATATCTTAAAAAATGAACTTAAGAAAGATTTAAATATTAATTTAACTAAAAATGATTCTTTAATTAATCAGACTATAACCAAATACAACTCTGAAGTTATGGAATTTAACAAATATGCATCTTCTTTTCCTATAATAATAATTTCAAGAACTATGAAATATAAGACATACAATAAATTGCCAATTATCTTTGGTGAAGAGAATCTTAATCCAAAGGTTTCTAAAGAAGAGACATTTAAATGGTTAAAAGAAATTGAAAAAAGTGAGGGCTTATAATGTCACATTACAGCAAATTTCACCGAATTTGTGTTTTTTTACTTTTTATATTCAAAAAAGAAATATAGTAATCTTATTCAGATTGATAAGATAAGTTATGCCATGCTTGCATCTAAATTGTTCAGAACTATTTCCTCCGCTACTACATTCTATTACAATAAAAAAAAATTATTGCTTAACATCCAACGCATCTCTTAATGCGTTTCCGGTCATCATAAAGGCTAACGTAATGAGCATGATGGCCACACCGGGTACTAAGGCCAGATACGGTTTTCCGAGAATAATATAATTGTAATGGTCTTTTATCATTCCGCCCCAACTTGGAATAGGCGGTTGAGCTCCTAAACCTAAAAAGCTTAAACCGCTTTCTACTAATATAGCCGACGCAAAATTGGCCGCAGAAATAACGATAACAGGAGCCATGATATTAGGAATGATATGGTTCCAAATGATTCTGAAATCGGAAAAGCCTAAAGCTCGTGCAGCGGTTACATATTGCATTTGTTTCACGCTAATGATTTGTCCGCGAACTACTCTGGCTACTTCCACCCACATGGTTAATCCGACAGCAACAAAAACCTGCCAGAACCCTTTTCCTAACGCTAACGTAATGGCGATGACCAATAAAAGTGTTGGAATTGACCAAATTACATTGACCAACCACATGACTAAAGCATCTACTTTTCCACCATAATAACCACCCAATGCCCCAAAAAACAATCCAACAATAACCGAAATGAAGACCGCCACAAACCCAATGGAAAGTGACACTCTCGAACCAACTAACATTCTGCTAAGCAAATCACGGCCGTATTTATCAGTACCGAGATAGAATGTTTTAGTAGAAATCAACTCCTTTTCCATTTCCTTTGCGGAAGAAAAACCCGGAATATTTTGAAAAGGAATTTCCTTTTGCAAATTGAGCCCATCCGTTTCACTGAATTCGGTGTATTGGATACTGTTTTGGGTAAAAGTATACTCGTTAATGGGTATTTCGGTGATTTGATGGGTATGCCCGAAAAAATAATTTTTTATCGATTTTGGTTGTTTTTCTTCTATGGGTAAAGCCAACATTTTCACTGTAAATCCGGGAGGTTTAGAGTGGATGGACAAATGCATTTGATTGGCATTTTCGGAATCATCCGGAGCTAAAACATAGGCAAAAATGGCCAACAAGCACATCAAAACGATGTAACCAAAACTAAAAACACCCCAAAAATTCTTGGCGAATTTTTGAAGTGCTATGGTTGATAAGGATTGATTACTTTTCAAAGTTTTTGTATTGAAATAGAGATTACTTTGATTTAACCACTTTTTTCTTTAAGTTAATGTCCCCTTTTGTCACCGGTTTACCCTGTAAATCATCCAACACATTTAAGGCTTCTTCTACATAAATATCTTTAGATAAACTTTCAAACCAACGCTCTCTTTTTTCTTTGAACGATTCATCTTTTTGCATTACCACTTCGTCTTCAGGTATAGGTTTAAATTTCAAATCATTTTGATAATCGGTTATGGGTTTGAAAGTTTTGCTTTCCGCTTCAATTTTTTCTTGTTCTTTTTTGAATTCATCGAATTTAAGACTGTAAACAGCGGCATCTTTTCTTTCTTTGGTCCATTTTGCATTTTTCTCAATCAATTGAAAATGCTCGTTTAAGGCCATTCTGCTTTTGCTGTTTTGTAACGCTTTTTCAAAATTAACTTGCTTTTTCCAAGTATCATAAGGAGCCGCATCAATTTTTGACCACGGCATAGCATTTTCTAAATCACGTTCTCCAATGTTGATATGCGAATAACGATCGGGCATTACTACATCACTGGAAACACCCTCTAACTGTGTTGAGCCACCATTAATTCTGTAGAATTTTTGCGTCGTCGTTTTTAATGCTCCTAAATCTCCTACTGTATTTCCTCTCACAAACTGATTCAAATCGATTACGTTTTGAACAGTTCCTTTTCCATAGGTTTGTTTGCTACCGATTACAATTCCTCTTTTGTAATCTTGGATAGCCGCAGCTAAAATTTCAGAAGCGGAAGCGGAGAAATTATTCACCATAACCACTAAAGGTCCGTCCCATTGTACTTTTGCATCACGGTCATATAAAACTTCTTTTTTCGTACCGGCTGATTTAATTTGTACCACCGGTCCTTGTTCAATGAATAAACCGGTTATGTCAACAGCTGTTTTCAATGAACCACCACCATTGTCACGCACATCCATGATGATTCCGCTAACGCCTTGTTGTTTTAAACGTTCCACTTCAATGGCTACATCTTTTCCGGCATCTCGGCTGTCTTTATTTTCAAAATCGATATAGAATTTGGGTAAATAAATGATTCCGTATTTTACTCCATTTCGTTCTACTACACTTGATTTAGCATACGTTTCTTCCGTTTCTACCATGTCGCGTATGAGCGAAATGACTTTGATGGTTCCATCTACTTTTTTCACCGTGAGGCGAACTTCTGTTCCTTTTGGCCCTTTGATTTTTTTCACTACGTTATCTAAACGCATACCGGAAATATCGACTGGTTCACCATCGCCTTGAGCTACTTTTAATATCACATCTCCGGGTTCCAATTCTTTTCCTCTCCAAGCCGGACCACCGGAAATGAGTTCAGTAATTTCAGTAAAGTCATTTTTCTTTTGTAAACGAGCTCCAATTCCTTCGAATTTTCCGCTGATGCTTACATCAAAACGTTCTTTGTCATCGGGAGCCATGTAGTTGGTGTGTGGGTCAAATCGGGAAGAAATAGCATTCACAAACACTCCAAACCAATCATTTCTGTCTAATTCTGAAATAAATTTGAAATAATCATCTAAGGTTTTTAACGAACTTTCTCTCGTTTCTTTTTCTAACTCTTCAAAGGATTTTATTTTTTTATTTTCTGATTTGTCTTCTTCTTGCAATTTAATTTTATCTGTTAAAGAAGACAACGTAGAAAGTTTGATTTGCTTTCTCCAACGTTCTTTTAATTCACTTTCATTTTTAGCAAAAGGCATTTTTTCATAATCCGTGTTAATGGACTCATTGACGTTGTAATCAATTGGTTCATCCAATATATCTTTATAGAATTTTTGACTTTCCTCCATTCTTTTCACATATGTGGAATAAGCCAAATCAAAAAAGGTAAACTCTTTGTTTTTGATTTGATCATCAATTAAGGTTTCATGTTTGGCAAATTTGTCAATATCCGATTGGATAAAATAACGTCTGGATGGATCCAAAGCATCAATAAAATCTTTATAGATTCCTTTTGACAAATTATCATCAATACTTGCCGGGTCATAATGCCCTCTTTCTATGACAAACATCAATAATTCAATTAACAATTTATCTTTTTCGGGGTCATGTGAGGAAGATTTACTCTTTTCATAGGCTGAGAAAGCAAAAAGAGAAACAGATAAAAGAATGGTTACAATGACCAATTTAATATTTCTTTTCATAAACAGAATGATTGAATTCATTTTCATTTTTTCTTATGACATAAAGTATGCCAAAAATAGTGCAATTTTTTATGTAAATTAATTCTAAAAAATTTACATCTCCAAACAAAGTTATAAAATTAGATAGGTGAGTAAAGTTTAAATTTCGTTAATTTTGTTCAAAATACTGTGGATATCGGTAATTTTGGTGTTTTGATGTTTGTTTTATCAATCATTTTCTGTAAACATTGTCCATTTATGAAAAAAAGACCTTTGATTTTAGTGACCAATGACGATGGTATTTCGGCACCGGGAATTCGGACATTAATCAGCGTAATGAAAGAATTAGGCGATGTCATTGTGGTTGCTCCTGATAGTCCGCAAAGTGCGATGGGACATGCCATTACTATCAATAATACCTTGTTTGTAAACAAAGTGCAATTTGATAATGACTTAAAAGGCGAATACAGTTGTTCCGGCACACCGGTAGATTGTGTGAAGTTGGCGGTAAATGAATTAATCAAAGAAAAGCCTGATTTATGTGTTTCGGGTATCAATCACGGTTCCAACTCTTCCATTAATGTGATTTACTCCGGAACGATGAGTGCGGCAGTTGAAGCCGGAATTGAAGGCATTCCCGCTATTGGATTTTCCTTATTGGATTATGATTGGAATGCTGATTTTGAACCATTCAAAAAATATGTCCGAAAAATTGCTTCTGAAGTATTAGAAAAAGGTTTACCGGAAGGGGTGATTTTGAATGTCAATTTCCCAAAACGAAAAGAGGAAGAAATCAAAGGAGTAAAAATTTGCCGACAAGCAAAAGCCTTTTGGAAAGAAGAGTTTGACAAACGAAAAACACCTCAAGGCAAAGATTATTATTGGTTAACCGGTGAATTTATTAATCAAGATAAAGGCGAAGACACCGATGAATGGGCACTTGCAAACGGTTATGTTTCTGTAGTTCCGGTGCAATTTGATTTAACTGCCCATCATGCGATTCAACAACTCAACACCTATTCATTTTAATGAAATTATGAAAAAATCAGATTTATTTATTGGCATCGTTATCGGAATCATTGGTGCTTTTTTAGGCGTTTATTTGTTTATAACCTTATTTACGGAATATGGCTTTTTGGGTGGCATTAGAGGATTAAAAGCTCAAAATGCTTTAGGAAAATTAATTGCGTTAGGTGCTGTTTTAAATGTTGTTATTTTCTTTATTTTGTTGAAATACAACAAAGAGTTAATGGCAAGAGGAGTAGTATTGGCTACTATCCTCCTATCAATCATCACTTTATTTGTGTAAAATGAAATATTACATCATAGCAGGCGAAGCATCGGGAGATTTGCATGGTTCGAATTTGATGAAAGCCATCCACAAGGAAGATGCACAGGCAGACATTCGGTTTTGGGGTGGCGATTTGATGCAAGCAGCCGGCGGAAAATTAGTCAAACACTACAAAGCACTTGCTTTTATGGGCTTTGCCGAAGTTTTATTCAATTTAAAAACCATTTTAAACAATATTTCTTTTTGTAAAAAAGACATATTGGAATTTCAACCGGATGTACTCATTTTTATCGACTATCCCGGTTTTAATATGCGAATTGCTAAGTGGGCAAAAACGCAGAACATTCCCACTCATTATTATATTTCGCCACAAATTTGGGCTTGGAAGGAAAATCGCATCAAGGATATTAAACGTGATTTTGATCAATTGTATGTCATTTTGCCTTTTGAAAAAGACTTTTACGAAAAAAAACATCATTTTCCGGTAGAATTTGTGGGTCATCCGTTGATTGATGCAATCCACAACCGCAAAAAAGTGGATGAATTGACCTTTAGAAAAGAATATCAATTAGACGAAAGACCGATTATTGCTCTTTTACCGGGAAGCAGAAAACAAGAAATCAGCAAATTGCTACACGAAATGTTGGCTGTGGTGGATGATTTCCCGGATTATCAATTTGTGATAGCCGGTGCTCCAGGACAAGATTACGATTTCTACCAGCGATTTCTGACGAACAAGGCCGTTCATTTTATTTCGAATAAAACCTATGATTTATTGAGTGTAGCTCATGCTGCTTTGGTTACCTCCGGAACAGCAACCTTGGAAACAGCTCTTTTTAAGGTTCCGGAGGTAGTTTGTTATAAAGGAAATTGGATTTCGTATCAAATTGCCAAAAGGATCATCACCCTGAAATATATCTCATTGGTCAATTTAATTATGGATGAAGAAGTCGTTACCGAGTTAATACAAGGCGATTGTAATGCCAAAAAAATCAAAGCAGAACTTTCTAAAATTTTAGAGGAGGATTACCGAAAAAAACTCATCGAAAAATATAATCAATTAGAAAAAAAATTAGGTGGTGAAGGTGCAAGCAGTAAAGTAGCCAAGTTAATTGTTCGTCAAATTTCTTGATTATAACGCAATACCTTTTTATCTTTGTAGCTCTATGTTAAAAATTAAATTCATATCCATTTTTCTGCTTTTGATAGTATTAGTTGGCTGTAAGCCAACACAATCCGTTATTGTTACCAACAAAGATGAAGCTGTAAAAAAAGGAATTTATTCTTCTCCTGTTGCGGAGAAAAAATCAACTGTTGCAAAGACAACAAAAACAGTAAAACCTATTGTTGAGCCTTCAAAAAAAGAGAAAAACACATCTAAAAAAAGTCTATTAAACGAAACTGACGATACTGTTTATTCAGATAATAATGACGTTTCTTATTATATTAAACAATTGATTAATAATGCGATGCAATACAATGGTGTTAGGTATCGCGGAGGAGGAACAACTACTGAAGGCATGGATTGTTCCGGTTTAGTTACCACTGTTTTTAAATCGTATGACATTTCTTTACCCAGAAGTTCATTTGATATGGCTAAAGTTGGAAAAAAACTAAACCGAAATGACATTCAAGTTGGTGATTTAGTTTTTTTTAAAACCAATGGGAAAAAAGTGATTAATCACGTTGGTTTGGTTACAGAAATAAAAGATGATGAAATCATTTTCATTCATTCTACTACTCAAAGAGGTGTAATTTTATCTTCAACCAAAGAACCTTATTATCAACGCACTTTTGCTCAAGCCAATCGTGTTTTGTCTGAAGATTACTTTTAATTTTTTTTTGCAATAACAAGAATTTTACTATTTTAGCAGAGTGAAGGTAGTAAAATTTCCAGCCTTAAACATCGCGATTTGCGTTGTACTGGGAATTTTGTTTTCAAATGAATTCAGACCCGGTATTGCTTACTCATGCTTATTGCTTTCGGTTTCATTTTTACCTTTTTTTATTTTTTACCTTCTTACTAACCGTCAAAAAAAATATCAATTCCCTTTTCAACTCGCTACTCTTTTTCTGAGTTTATGTATTGGAATTGCGACTTATTCTTTTCATTTTCAACCTAATCATTCCTCTCATTACACCTCTATAAAGAAAAATGAAAAGCAACTGGTGGAAGGAATTATTATTGAAAAATTACGTTCAAATCCCTATTCGTTCAAATATTATTTATCGGTAAATTTTGTTGATTCTATTCCTAAAAAGGGAAAACTATTGATAATTCAATCGAAAAAAGAAGAACGTCCAGCATTACAAGTTGGTGATAAAGTGTTGGCCTATTGTCCTATAAAACCAATCATTCGTCCTCACAATCCGAATCAATTTGATTATGCTAATTATTTGGAAAAAAAAGATGTGTTCGACCAATTGTATTTAGAAAACAATAATTATCGTTTGTTGGGTAAAGAACAAAATCGTTTGGTATTTCTTGAAAATATTCGAAATAGGATAACATATTTCTTCACTGAACTTTCAATTGATCCCGAAATTGTAAACATTATTAAAGCTTTATTTTTGGGACAACGACAAGATATTGACCAAGAAACACTCAATCGATATTCTCAATCAGGAGCCATTCATATTTTAGCTATTTCCGGATTGCATATAGGAATTTTGCTTTTCTTTTTTAAAGGTTTATTGAAACCTTTGGAACGAATCAAAAACGGAAAAAAAATAGTTCCCTTTTTATTGATTCTTATCCTTTGGGGCTTTGCCATGCTTTCCGGTTTATCAGCATCAGTAGTTCGAGCGGTTACAATGTTTTCATTTGTTGCCATTGGTTTGTATATGAAAAGAGAAACCAATATTTATAATACGTTGTGGTCTTCTATTTTAATTTTAGTATTAATTAACCCTAATTTTATTTTCGATGTAGGATTTTTGCTGAGTTATAGTGCGGTTTTTTCAATTGTTTCTCTTCAGCCTCACTTATCGAAAGTTTGGCAACCTAAAAACAAAATCATAAGCTATTTTTACGACATCATAACGGTTTCAGTTGCTGCTCAAGTGGGAGTTTTACCGTTGAGTTTGTACTATTTTCATCAATTTCCTGGATTGTTCTTCATTACTAATTTAGTTATCATTCCATTACTTACTGCCATTTTAGTTGTAGGATTAACAGCCATTATTCTTTCTTTACTTGGTTTAAAGATTTCATTTCTCTTTTTAACTTTGGCTGAGTTGATTCGTTTTATGAATGCGTTTATTGAAAAAATAGCTTCATTTGAACAATTTATTATAACATCAATTCCATTTAATTCTCTATTATTATTTAGCAGTTTATTAGTCGTTTGGTCTATAATACTATGGTTTAAAGATTCTAGTTACAAAAGATTACTTTTTGTTATTGCTTCACTATTTATACTTCAAATAAGTTGTATAGGTTCCATTGAATGGAATAAAAATAAAAATGAATTTATTGTTTTTCAATACCCCAAAAAATCTATTTTGGCTAAGAAAATCGATGGAGAAATTTTCTTAATCAGTAATGATTCTACTCCCAAAACTAATTATGTAATTAAAAACTATATTGAATCAAATTTTGGAAAAATTAAGACTATTCAACCCCTTAAAAATCTAATTAGTTTTGATCATAAAAGAATGTTAGTTATTGATGAGAAAGGAATTTATCAATTACCGGATAATACCAAAGTAGATATTGTTTTACTGACACAATCGCCAAAAGTTAACCTAGAACGATTGATAAAAGAATTAAATCCCAAGTTAATAATTGCAGACGGTAGCAACTATAAAAACATAACATCCAGTTGGGAGCAAACTTGCTTAAAACAAAAAATCCCTTTCCACTCTACTAGTGAAAAGGGATATTATAAGTTTAAATTACCTTAATTTGGTTTTAAAAACGGATTTACTGATTCAATCCATTTGGATGGCCCGCCGGCAACATAACCGGTTTTACCTAACTGTTGTAAATTTATTTGTTCTCCATTTTTTTGTGGTGTCACCAACCAAATAGTAGGAAATCCGGATACTTGAAAAATTTGTTGCAATTGTGTATTTTGTTGTTTTAACTTTTCTTCCAATTGTGTTTTCTTTGGAAAATCGAGTTCAACCAAAACGACATTTTTGGCCCATTGCGAAAATTCAGGTTGAAGAAAAACTTCTTTTTGAAGTTTAATGCACCATCCACACCAGTCACTTCCGGTAAAAAATAGCATCATTGGCTTTTTAGACTTAATAGACAACTTAATGGCTTTATTAATATCGGTATGCCACGTCAGTTCTTGTGCAGAAACTTGAAAACACCAAAAAAAGGCCAAAAGAAAAACAAATTTTTTCATTATTTTATTGCTTTTAATTCCGTTAATAATTGATCGGCTTGATAATAACCCACAATTACTTTTGCAATTTCCCCTTTTTTATCCAACACATACATCGAAGGATAGCCTTCAACTTTCAAAAAGCCGGTAAATTCATGCATACTGTTTCTGCCTTTTCTGTTGGCGTCATATCCCGGATTGGAATATTTTTTACCTTTATAATTTACTGTTGTATTACCCTCACCATTGAATTTAACTGCATAATAATTTGCATTGATATACTCCGCAAACTCCTTGGTTTGAAACGTGTTTTTATCTAACATTTTACACGGTCCACACCAATCGGTATAAACGTCCATAAAAATTGGTTTTGGGTCTTTCTTTTGTAAAGCAATCGCTTCGTCAAATGTTACCCATTTGATTTCTTGAGCTTCAACAAAAGAAACCAACAGTAAAGCGATGTATAAAACTATTTTTTTCATAATTATTTATTTTAAAATTCCTTTTCAAAAACAATGCCGAGTTTATCGAACACCGTGCATCATTTTCTTAATCTTTGGCGTTAACAAAAACAATATTAAAGCAGCAATACCACAAAGCACCACAAACACCATAAAGAAATCATATAAATTTTGAATTTCAAAACCGGCAAATGATTTGTAGTGATCACTGATTTGATTTTCTGCTAAAAGTTGTAATTGTTCAGGTGTTGGTGTAATGGTTTTATCTAAAACGCCTTGTAAATCGATACCTAGTTCTTCCGCTTTTTTAAATTTATCACCGGTTGCAGGAAGAATTGAACCTAACGTTCCTGATAATGCATAACCGGCTGCACTTGAAATAAAGAATACCCCATAAGCCAAAGAAGCAAAACGTTTTGGAGCTAATTTACCCACTAATGATAAACCGATTGGAGACAAACATAATTCAGCAACTGTTTGAATTAAGTATAATAAAATCAACCATTTGATGGCTAACAACCCTGATGTACCTAAATCTTTAACATTATGAGCAATGATAAAATAACTCAATGCAATTAATAACAATCCTAAAGATTGTTTTACAGTTGAAAGTGGTTCAATATTTTTTGCTCTTAATTTATCCCACAACATACTAAATGGGAACGCTAACATTACCACAAAAAGTCCATTAAAAATTTGAACCATTGAAGGAGGCATGTTCCAACCAAAAATATTTCTATCGGTTTGGTTATCAGCAATAAATGTCAAAGATGAACCTGCTTGCTCAAAAGCTGCCCAAAAGAAAATGATGAAAAACGACATAATATAGATTACCCAAATTCTTTGCGTTTCCACTTTTGTTAGCGTTTTGTCTAACAAAATCAAAGTAGCAAGGGCTACACCACTAGCATAAATGAATGGGTAAATGTATAATTTCACCACATTTGCTCCTTCAGTATTAAAATAAAAAGCAGCAAATACAGCTAGGAAAACCCCAATTGTAATCATAATTGATTTCGTTGAGAATTCTGCCTTCATTGATTCTCCTTCTTCATAATCTGAAGCGTCATGTCCGGATGGTAAGCCACCAATTGGTCTTCCTTCTGGTGTAACTACATATTTATTTTTCAATACATAAAATAATACAGAACCTAAAATCATGGCAATCCCGGCCGCTAAGAAACCGTATTTAAAAGCATGAACATCACGAATCATATTTATAGATCCATCAGCCATTACTATTTCATTTTTCACATCTCCCACAAAAGGACAAATAAATTGACCTAAAAATGCACCAATGTTGATTCCCATGTAGAAAATTGTAAAAGCTGTATCTAACTTAGATTTTTCTTGTTTTGGATACAAACTCCCCACCATTGAAGAAATATTTGGTTTGAAAAATCCATTTCCAAACACAATAATTCCTAGTGCTCCCCATAATAGAGCATTCGCTAAACCTAAATTTGAACCAAATATACTGGCACTAAAAAACAGCATAATTTGACCAATGGCCATCATTACACCACCAATCATGATACAATTCCTATTTCCTAAAAAACGGTCGGCAATAAAACCACCTAACATGGGGGTTAAATAACACAATCCAAGAAAACCACCATAAATAATGGATGCCTCTTCTTCTTTCATCAACAAGGCATTTACCATAAACAAGGTTAAAATGGCTCTCATTCCATAAAAGTTGAAACGCTCCCACATTTCGGTTCCGAAAAGAACCCATAATCCTTTTGGATGTCCTGATTTTACTGCTACTTCACTCATAAAAATTGTTTTGGTTAATTAAAGATTTTGTTTAATATAGTTAGTCATTTTAGTATACAATTGCAAGCGAATTTTTCCTCCATAAATTCCGTGATTCGTATCGGGATAAATGGCTTGATCAAACTGTTTGTTGGCCAATTGCAATGCACGAATCATTCGGGTTGCATTTTGAAAATGTACGTTATCATCGGCTGTACCATGAATAATTAAGTAATTCCCTTTTAGTTTATCTACGTGATTGATAGGAGAATTATCATCATAACCACTTGCATTTTCTTGTGGGGTTTGCATATAGCGTTCAGTATAAATCGTGTCATAAAAACGCCAATTCGTAACCGGAGCTACTGCAATAGCCGTTTTAAACACATCATTTCCTTTCAAAAGACAGTTACTGGACATGAATCCTCCGTAACTCCAACCCCAAATTCCGATGCGGGATTTATCGATATAGGGATAATTTCCAAATACTTTAGCAGCATCAATTTGATCTTCAACTTCGTATTTCCCTAATTCTTTTTGCGTAACTTTTTTGAAAGCTGCTCCTTTGAATCCGGTTCCTCTTCCGTCAACGCAAGCTACTAAATAGCCTTCTTGTGCTAACATCATGTGCCAATAATCATTCGAATTCAACCATTGATTCGCCACTTGTTGTGAACCGGGTCCGCTATATTGAAACAATAATAATGGATATTTTTTAGACGCATCAAAATCTTTCGGTTTAATGATGTAGGCATTTAATTTATGTCCTTTCTCCGTCGTTAATTCAAAATATTCTTTAGTAGGAAGGTTATATTTATCCAATTTTGAAATCAATTCTGCATTATCAACAATGGATTGAATTTGTTTTCCGTCTTTTGAACTATTCAATGTAAACGAAGTGGGTTCGGTAGCACTCGAATACGAGTTGATAAAAAATTGAAAATTCGGACTAAAAGTAGCTTTGTTGGTTCCGGTTTTACTAGTTAAACGCATTTTACCTTTTCCATCTAATTTGATTTTATACACATCGCGATTGATAGAACCATTTTCAACCGATTGATAATAAATTTGTCCGTTTTTCTCATCAAAACCATAATAAGTAGTCACTTCCCAATTTCCTTTCGTGATTTGATTACGCAGTTTTCCAGATTTATCGTAATGATAAATGTGATTAAAACCATCTTTTTCAGAAGTCCAAATAAAACTATTATCTTTTAAGAAAGTTAAATTATCCGTCACATCCACATAAGCGGCATCTTTTTCATTTAAAACCACTTTGGTTGTTCCGGTTTTGGCATCTACAAAAAGTAAATCCAAATTATTTTGATGACGATTTAGCACTTGAATACTCAACGCATTAGCATCATTTGACCATTTTAAACGAGCGATGTAAAAATCGTTGTATTGTTTTAAATTGATATTTTGTGTAATGTTGGTAGCTACGTCATACACATGCAAACTTATCTCCGCATTTTTTTCACCGGCTTTAGGATATTTAAAAACTTCTTGCGAAGGATATAACTCTTTACCATACACATCCATAGAAAATTCTGGAACATTGGTTTCATCAAATTTGATATAAGCCAAATGCGTTCCGGTGCTATTCCAATCAAAAGCCCTTACAAACCCAAATTCTTCTTCATATACCCAATCAGTAATTCCGTTGATAATTTGATTTTTCTTTCCGTCAGTTGTAATTTGAGTATGCTTTGACGATGTGAGGTCTAAAACATATAAGTTGTTTTGATGGCCATACGCAATTTTTTTCCCATCAGGCGAAAAAGTAGGTTCTTGGATTTTATAATCGGCAATTTTTTGTAATTTCTTACTGTTCAAATCATATACATAATAATCTGAAACAGCTGAATGTCGATAAATTTGTTCAGAATTTAAGGCAATCAACAGTTGCGTTTCAGTAGCATTAAAAGTATAACTATCGATAGAAGTTAATTCAGCATGATTTTTAGTATCAATCAGCGTATTGACCTTTTTTAAGGTTGAAAAATCAAACAAATCAATCTGAAATGTTTTTGAATTTCGATCATAATTCAACACTGTATATTGGTTGGTATTTTTAAGAGCTTGTAAAGCGTCCATCCCCTTTGTTCTGAAAGTTCCTGAGGACCAGATATCTTCTAATGAAATTTTCTGCTGACCAATAGCCGAAAACGAAACAAAAAGTAATAAACAAGCGAACTTATAGAATTGATTCATGTTGAATGCGTTAAAAAAGATTCAATTTTAGTGAAAAAAAATGGAATAAAAGATTTTTTTTCTGTTAAATAGCGATTTTAGTTTCTCTGTGATTGAAAGAAAAGAGAATAAAATTATTTCGATTTATATTTTTATTAAATTTGTTTACAAAACAAAAGGCTATGGAAACCATACGTATTCAATTTCAAACCAACTTAAAATCAAAAATTCTTGAATTACTTCGCTCATTTCCTGAAGATGAAGTTCAAATTATTCAAGAAGATCCTTATTTTGAGAAAAACAAAGCCATATTGGAGAAAGAATTAGAAGATATTAAAAATGGAAAATCTAAATGTATTTCTATGGAGGAGTTGGAAATGGTTTTAGAAAAAATAATTACTAAATATGAAAATTAGTTTTTCAGAAAAATTCACCAATACACTTTCTGAACTTATTGAATATATTTCTAAAGACAAACCAAAAGCTGCCCGAAAATTCAAAATTGACTTATTGAGAAGTATTTCTAAAGATTTGAAAAAACCTTTTCACTTCAGAAAATCAATTTATTTTGAAGATGAATCAATCAGAGATTATATTTTTAAAGGCTATACTGTTGTTTACAAAGTCAATTTGGAAAAAAAAGAAATAATTGTTTTTGGTTTAATAAAATACAAAAATTCGCTTTAAACTAATCATACTAAAAGTATCTTTGCCACTCAATATTCAGCAACATGAATCACGAAATTTCCGGATTTTCAAAACTATCCAAAAACGAAAAAATTGAATGGATTGCCAAACAGTATTTTTCACAACCTGAAGAAGCTGTTTCCTTACTTAAAAACTATTGGAATACCGATGAAAAACTACAACAATTGCACGACGAATTCATCGAAAATACGATTTCCAATTTTTATTTACCGTTGGGAATTGCTCCGAATTTCAACATTAACGGAAGAAATTATACCGTTCCGATGGTGATTGAAGAAAGTTCGGTGGTGGCTGCTGCGGCTAAATCGGCTAAATTTTGGTCAAAACGTGGCGGATTTAAAACAACCGTATTGAATACCGAAAAAATCGGACAAGTTCATTTTATATATAAAGGTGAAAAGTCGAAATTAATTGCCTTCTTCAACCAAACCAAATCTAAATTTTTTGACGAAACCAATGGCATAACGTCCAATATGCAAAAAAGAGGTGGCGGAATTTTAGATATTGTTTTGCATGATAAAACCGCCGATTTAGCAGATTACTATCAACTTCATGCGACTTTTGAAACGAAAGACAGTATGGGTGCGAATTTCATCAATTCATGTTTGGAGCAATTTGCAAAAACATTAAAACACGAAGCTCACATTTTTGAATCTTTTTCGGAAGAAGAAAAAAACATTGAAGTAGTGATGAGCATTTTGTCAAATTATGTGACGAATTGTATTGTTCGAGCGGAAGTTTCGTGCACAATAGAAGAATTGGCTGAAAAACACATCGAAAATCCTAAAGAGTTTGCCGAAAAATTTGTGAGAGCCGTTCAAATAGCACAAATCGAACCTTATCGAGCGGTAACGCACAATAAAGGTATCATGAATGGAATCGATGCCGTTGTATTAGCCACCGGAAATGATTTTAGAGCCGTAGAAGCCGGAGCACATGCTTATGCTTCTCGTGATGGAAAATACCGCAGTTTATCTAATGCCTCGATTGAAAATGGCATCTTTACATTTTGGTTAGAAATTCCGTTAGCGTTGGGAACTGTGGGTGGATTAACTTCTTTACATCCATTAGTAAAATTGAATTTAGCCATTTTAGAAAAACCATCGGCTCGTGAATTAATGCAAATTGTGGCCGCTGTTGGATTGGCTCAAAATTTTGCAGCGTTGCGTTCATTAACGACCAAAGGTATTCAAGAAGGTCATATGAAAATGCATTTGAATAATATTTTGAATCAATATCATGCAACGGCAGAAGAACGTGTAAAAGTAATGGAGTATTTTAAAGATAATACGATTTCACATGCTTCTGTGGCAGGATTTTTGGAGGAAATTAGAAAATAAATCGCCTTGAAACAAACCTTTTACAGCAAGGGAAAATTACTTTTAACCGGAGAATATGTAGTTCTTGACGGAGCATTATCATTGGCTTTACCCACCAAATTCGGACAAAATTTAGTTGTCGAACCCATTTCTTCGAAACAAATTATATGGAAAAGTTTGGATCAAGATGGAAGCATTTGGTTTGAAGATGCCTTTACTTTTGACGAAATTATACACAAACCGTTTGATGTCGAAAATTCAGTTCGAAATACCTTATTGGAAATATTGCATGAAGCCTTTCAAATGAATCCCGATTTTCTTTTAGACAAAAACGGTTTCGCTATTCAAACGAATCTGACTTTCCCTAAAAATTGGGGATTGGGAACCTCTTCTACGCTAATCAACAATATTGGTCAATGGTTGAATATTGATGCATTTGAATTGTTGCAACGCAGTTTTGGCGGCAGTGGTTATGACATTGCTTGTGCTCAAAAAAATACGCCTATCACTTATCAATTGATAGACAACAAACCCCATTTTAAGAAAGTTTCGTTTTTTCCGGAGTTCAGCAATCATTTGTATTTTGTTTATCTCAATCGAAAACAAAGTAGCAAAACGGCCATTGCGAATTATATGAATAAACAAAATGAGATTGGTAAAACGATTGAACAAATTAACAAAATAACGCTATCGATTTTATCAAATCCTGATTTACGAACGTTTGTTTATGCAATGGAAAAACATGAACATCTCTTGAGTGATGTTTTAGAAACTAGCACTATCAAAGAAGCATTATTTGATGATTTCAAAGGAACTTTAAAAAGTTTAGGAGCTTGGGGTGGCGATTTTATCTTAGCTATTTCCAAAGAAAATCCGGAAGGATATTTTAAAGAAAGAGGTTTTGAAACCATTATTCCCTATCACGAAATGATTCTAAAATAAAAAATCCCGGTTGCCCGGGATTTTTAAATTTAACAGTTTGAATTAATAATTAAACTGAAAACGATTATCTTTAATATCTGCTTTTTCTTTTAACGCTCCAAATACTCTACCTACAGCAGAAGCACTTTGCGATTTAAGATTATTTCTTTGCGTAGTATAATCTGTAGTTGGTAAAGGTTCTGTTACAGTAGTTGTTTTTACAACAAAAACACTTGCATTTCCTTCAATTGGAGCAGAAATTTTGTTCACTCCGGTTGCAAATGCAACACCTACAACTTTAGGCTCATATCCAGCAGTTGAAACCACAGGATTTTCTAACGTTACATCAGCAGCAGTTTGTACTTGAACAGCATTAGCTTTTGCAATTGCATCTAAAGAAGCACCTTTCATTTTTGCTATAATTTTTTCCGCTTTTTTCTTGTTTTTCAAGATTGGCTCTACCTGAATTCTAGCGTCATCAATATTTAATAAACCTTCTTCATTTACTTTTTTCAAACGAGCAATAACGTGTCCAATTTTAGCAATTTCAAAACGTTTTACATCATTTAAATCAGTATCTTTTTCAAAAGCCCAACGAATCACTTGACGTTGTGCTCCTAATTGACCTAGCATTTCATCAAACACTTTCACACGAACAGAAGGAACAATTTCTAATTTCATTTCTTTTGCAGCTGCCTCGAACGATTTATCATTAGCTGCTAATTCAAATTTAACAGCATTAGTATACGACACTTCAGATGATTTTTCAGAAGGTTCAACTTTTTGAGCAATTGTAGCCAAACGAATTGCATCTTGTTTATCCGTTACTTTGATGATGTGGTATCCAAATTCAGTTTCTACTAAACCAACCTTTCCAATAGGATTATTGAAAACAAAATCATTGAATGCAGGAACCATTTGACCAGGACCAAAGAAATCTAAGTCTCCACCACGTTGAGCAGAACCTTGATCTTCTGAAGCTGAAAAAGCTTGCATGATAAATGAATCCGGATTTTTTTGAACTTCAGCTAAAATTCCTTCTGCTTTTACTTTCGCTTCTTCTTTTGTTCTATCTTCTTTGGGTTGAGCTCTAGATCCTGTAAAACTAATTAAGATGTGACTTGCACGAGCTTTTGCCCCAGCTTTTTTACCCATAGAACGGCTTAATGCATAATAATCACCATACATATATGGTCCATAAATTTGACCATCAGCTAAGTTATAAAGTTGCTCTGCATGCTCAGCCGGTAAATCCGTTTTAGACACATACGTTGAATCGTATGGGAAATCAGAATTTGAATTTACAAATTCAATTACATTTTTGGTAGATGAAAAACTTGCAATTGTGTCATTTGCTTTAGTTTCAGTATTGTAAACAACTCTTGGCGAAAGGAATGAAGTTAATTTATTTTTAATTTCTTCTTTATCTGCATCAGTTGGTTTATCTTCAATTACAACATATTCCACTTCTCTGGTTTCGTCAGCTTTGTACTTTTTCTCATTCTTCTTCATGTAATCCATGATTTCTTGGTCTGTAACTTTTACGTCACTATCCTTGATAGAAGAATAAGGTACTGCAACAAAATCAAAAGCAACCTTTTTGTTCTCTAACATGTGCTTAAATTTAGCATCATTTTGAGTAACAAAGAAACCACTTCTTACTAAGGTACTATAAACTTGATATTTTGCATTAATGTTGGCATTAATCTCTGTAGATTCAAAGAAGTCTTTTTCTTGTTGATTCGTACTTGCGGCAACATATGCTTTATACTTATTGATGTCAAATTCCTTTAATTCATTTTGGAAAGTAGGATTTTGACCAAAATTCGGATCATTTTTCAAAGTCTCAACTAAGTGTTTTTCACTAATTCTAATCCCTAATTTTTCTAATTCTTCTGTTAAAAGAGCTACATTTACCTCTTGATCCCAAACTCTATTAACTGCTTGAATTGTGGATATGCTTTGACCGTTTTGTCCGCTTTTTTCAGTATTCCCAACTTTCATTCTAAATTCTTCAAATGGAATATCTTTACCATTGATAGAACCTACATTGGTTGATGTTTGACTAAATCCACCACTTTGAATCACATCAGCCAGTACAAAAGAGAACAATGCTAACGCAATAATCACAATAAGAATAAAAGAACGTTGTCTAATTTTTCCTAAAATCGCCATTTCTATATTTATTTTATTTTATTTCAGTTTGCGAAAATACAATTATCTGTGAAATAATAACAAACAATTCTATATATTTTGCTGATTTTTTTGGGTATAAAAAGAAAACCGAAAATGATCTGGGTCATTTAACCCTAAAATGAAAAATTTGAATCGTAGAAATCTTAGTCGTGAATGGTCATGACTACTAATTCAATCTTTTTATTGGTAGCTTCTTCTACATAAAAGTGAAATGAATCAATTTCAATTTGTTCACCTTTTAACGGAATTTCTTTGGTGTGATTTACAATAAATCCTCCTAAAGTTGAATATGAATCTTCTTCCGGGATATTGAGTTGATACGTTTCATTGATGTATTCCACATCTAAACGAGTTGAAAAACGGTATTTGTTTTCTTCGATTTTTTCTTCAATCAATGTTTCATCAAAATCGTGTTCATCTTCAATTTCACCAAAAAGCTCTTCAACAATATCTTCAACCGTTATCATACCTGATGTTCCGCCATATTCATCTAATACTATGGCAATGCTTTTTCTCTTTTTGGTTAACAGATCCAAAACATCTTTTATAAACATTGTTTCGGGCACAAATTCTACAGAAATCATAACCGACTTAATGGTTCTAGGCTTTCTAAACAATTCAAATGAATGAACATATCCAATAATATCATCTAATGAAGATTGATAAACCAATATTTTAGAGAATCCGGTTTCAATGAAAAGTGTTCTTAATTCTTTGACAGAATCATGGATTTCAACGGCAAAAATCTCTGTTCGCGGAATCATAATATCTCTAGCTTTTACGCCTGAAAACTCTAATGCGTTTTGAAAAATCTGAATTTCAGAATCTACAGTGCTTTTGTCTTCTACTGCATTCATTTGCTCTGAAATAAAATTTCCTAATTCTACTTTACTGAAAAACAATTGCGTTTCATCTCCCACTGTTTTAAAAACTTTTTTCAAGATAAAGTCCGAAATTTTAATGACAAATGTTGAAATGACATACAACAATTGATAAAAGAAATAAGCCGGAACAGCGAAAATTTTTATAAAAGTATTGGCATAAATTTGAAAAAAAACTTTAGGTAAAAATTCTGCAGTAACCAAAATCACTAGAGTAGAAATCAAGGTTTGAATGAGTAAAACTTGAAAAGGTAATTCTAAAATAGTTCCGTTAGCCGATATTAATTCAGGATAGATGAGTTGTATGATTAAATCTCCCATCATAAATCCGTAAATTACTAATGTGATATTGTTTCCTACCAACATGGAAGCAATAAACTTAGAAGGATTTTCTGTTATCTTGGTTAAAATTTTACCTATTAATCCTTCTTGCATTTTTTCAATGCCTAAATACACTTTGTTAGAGGAAACAAAGGCAATTTCCATTCCGGAAAAAAAAGCCGAAAGCAGTAAACACAATATAATGATGCCTACTTCCATAGTTGTTTATTTTTTGGATTGGTTGTTCATTTTTCCATAGAATCGTCTTCTGAAAAAGAACATAAAAATAGCCATTGCTGCAAAGAAAAACATCAACCACGGATTCTTTTCTGTAGAGTTTAAATGGGTAATTCCTTCATAAATAAAGAAAACAGCAGCAATTAGATAGAAATATTGTATGTATTTAAAGTAAGCCATAAATTATAATTGAATGGAGTAAAGATACGAGATTATTCGGCTTCATTTATCAGTCCATAGACTTTTTGATAATTTATTCGTTTAAAATCTTTACTGAAATCAAGCCCTTCGCCTGTTGAAACGCCTTTTAATGGGTCGGTAAACTTAAATGGTTTCTCAGTAAAAAACCATTCGTTTTTTTGGTCATAATACAATTGTTCAGTTTCCAAATACTGACCTCCTTCGGCTGTCATTTTTACATTTCCTTGCATATCAATAATATCCGTTCCTTTGAAGGTAACCGCGTAATCGGAACGAATAAAATTTTTCTTTCCTGATTGATCAAAAAGGGTAACCAAAACTCCTTTTGGAAATTCGGTAAAAGGGTATTGCACAGTTGCATAATCAATCATTTTTGGACTCACTAAAATAGCTTTAATTCTTCCCGAATCGGTATATTTTAGATTGACCGTATCGGCTTCTCCGGAAGCCATAAATTCAGATTTATTAATTTTCTGAATTTCTTTAAAGTTACTTTCGCATGCAAAAAACAATGTCACAGCAAAAACTGTGACACTGATTTTTAATATGTTCAATTTGTTTTTCATTTTACAAATTAGGAACGGTTACACTTCTACCTACCCAACATTTGAATGAAATATTTTGCCCCGCTCTTCCTGAGTTAAAAATTTCAGTTTTAGTTGGAGCTAACTTATCATAAGAAGCTGCTGCTGCGTTTCCATTAGCTGTTCCGGCTTTTCTTGCTGTTGAAGCAGCTAACCAATAGATTGCTCTTTTTTCGAATGGATCATCACCACATTCATTTGCACTATTCGCATACAACTGAGCTAAAAACACATATGCTTCACCAAAAGAAGGTTTTGCTGCAAGTGCTTTCTCCAAATAAGTTCTTGCTTGTGATTTATTAGAGCTTCCGTAAATATTTCTCGCAATTGTATAATAAACGTTCGCTTTTTTGTTGTTATCTTTTTGTAATTCTGCTGATTGATTAAAATATTCTAATGCTTTAGCAGTATTCTTTTTGGTATAAAAAGACACACCTAAATTATAAGCAGATTCTGCCGTTGGATTCAAAGCATGTAAAGCATCTGAAATTTTGCTAAACAATGGATCAGAAGAACAACCTTTCTTATCTAAACGATCAGCAGCTCTTTTTAACCATTCTGCATCACCTTTTTTCTCTTCAAAGCTTCCACCTAAAAACGGAATCAAACGTTCACAAGTTGCTAACTGAGCAATTTTTGCATCCATACTCGTTCTAATTGTTTCAAAAGCTTCAAGGTTAATTTGACTATTGTCTTTAGCTCTTTTCTCTTTATCAGTTAATTCAGTACCTGCTTCTTCTTTTTGAATTAAAACATCTAATGCATCAGATACTCCTTTTTCTTCCTCGTCAATTTTGTCTGAAATTAAATCGTATTTATTGAAAATATCTTGCAATTGAATTCCTTTTTTATTAGCTTCAAAATCATTAACAAAAATCTCAAAGTAAACATACAAAGCTTTAGCATTTGTAAAGTTAGCTCTATCATTTTTGAAAGCTTTGTCTAACAATTGATATACCTCATCAGGAGTTCCAGTATTGTTTTCAAACAATGCCATAGATTTTTTTACATCAACTGCTTTTGCTTTTGCTGGAAAATATTTTAAAAAATCATCTTGCAATTGAAGAAAATCTCTCACTTCTTTTTCTTTATCAGCCGGAGTTTTTGCATTATCAATACGGTAATTGATTACTCTTTCTCCATAAATATAGATGGCCTCACTAAAACTTGGACAATTTTTTCTCAAGTTTTGAAGATGTTGATAAGTCTCATCACCATAGTTTTTAGTTTTCGCTAACTCTGCAAAAATGGATAACTTTTCAGCACATTCAGCCGCATTTTGAGCTTTAGTTTCTGATAATCCAAAAATAACGGCGAATAAAATAAAAATTTTAGTTTTCATAATATAATAAATTTCTCAATTAGTCAATTTTTCTCTTTAAAAACCATTTGTCATTTAACGACAAACTTATTGTAATGTTGGAGTAGTTTTCTTGAATCAAACCAGCATTGGTTGTACCTCGTTTTCCGTATTCATAACCAATGTTCATATTTGAAAAACTTCCTCCTAATGGTAATCCTAAACCAAAAGTTATGCCAAAGTTTGTAATCGATTCATTGTTGATTACCATTCCTGTATTTTGATAAAAGAATCCGGCACGATAGTTTACTCTAGAGAAATAGCTGGTAAAAGATTTAAAGTTGGGTAAATAATACCCACCAATGTTTAATTTTGTGCTATTTTCAAAAGAAACTTGTCTGATGTCCGTAAAACGATTACTAGTTTTACTTGCCTGAATTATCGAAAGTTCAGCCCCAACTGACCATTTTTGCATTTGACCTATTCCAAGACCAAATGTAAATTTGGAAGGAATTTTAATTTTTGTATCTTCTACAGGAATATCTTCACTCTCAATTACTGTTTCTCCAAACGTTTCAGAAAATTGAACAGTGGCAATATTTCTTTCATTTTGCAAAGTTAGCGTACCTTCAGGAGAATAAACCGCACTACCGAAAAAGGTTAGTTTTTCATTTAGCTTTCGGTTATACATCATAGCCAAATTAACATTTGCTCCTGAAATATTACTCACGTTTTTCTCTCTTGTACCATATTGAATATCGGAAAGAAAACTAATATTACTAGTTGAAATCTCCCCAAAATTATAATTAAAATCGGCACCAACAGAAAATGATTTATTTAATTTATACCCTAATCCGGCATAAACTCTATTAATTCCACCGGTTCCGGTATATCGATAGCTTGGCTCACTTTCATCATCACTAATATTTCTAATTTGATATCCAACAGAAGTATAAGGCATCAATCCAACTGCTACACCGAATTTTTTTGTTATCGGCATACCAATTAACAAGTAGTCTAATGAAATTCTTTGAGCACTTTCATTATCAGAAGTTGTTTGTAAAGAAGTTTTGTTCAAATTTCCACCAATTGTATAAGTGGTATACATCAAATCTGATAATCCGGCAGCATTTTGAACATTAACATGAATAGAATCTTTCAACATATTGATTCCACCCATTGAACGTGTTTCTACCGTTCCTTTAAACACTAAATCTCCAATACCATAAAAAGAATAAGGTGAAGAAGAAGCTGTTTGCCCCATTGCAGCAACAGTAAAAATCAAAGTTAAACTAACTATAAATTGTTTAATCATTTTTGTTTGAAAATTGAAAAAGTTGGTTCAAACTATCCAGTAGGAAATTTGAATTGGCAAATATGGTATTTTTTAATCGCTTTGCCAAAAAAACAGCATCACCTCCCGTTAAAATTATGGTAAAGTTTTCGTTTTCTTTAGCATATTGATGGATAAATCCTTCTATTTCATGAACAATTCCATTAATAACACCTGAATGAATGGATTGATTTGTAGATTTTCCAATAAAAAAATCAATTTCTTCAACCGATAACAGAGGTAATTTTGCTGTAAATTGATGAAGAGATTGATAACGCAATCTAAACCCCGGCGAAATAGCACCGCCAAGGTAATTATTTTGTTCGTCAATAAAATCGTAGGTTATACAAGTTCCAGCATCAATAACAATTCTTTTTTGATTTGAAAACAACAAAGTTGCACCGGCAGCAAGAACCATTCTGTCAACTCCTAAGGTAGTAGGCGTTTCGTATAAATTTTGAAAAGGAAAAGATGTTAAACGAGAAACAACATGAATTTTGATCTCAATTTTGGAAGATAAAAATCCTAAATCCATTTCATTTCCCACAGAAGAAAGCCATAAATTTTTCACTTTCGGATAGGTTTTTAAAATTTCCATCACTTTTTTTTCAAAAGATTTTTTTTCAATTATAAAAAAGTCAATTGTGTTATTGCCTTCATATACAGCGGCTTTAATTCTGGTATTTCCGACATCAATAGCTAAAAGCATGATTTTAATTTAACGGTGCGAAGATACAAATTGATTTTTTTTAATATTTGTTTTGCATAAAATAAAAATCGCATTATATTTGCACCCGCATCAGCAAAGGTACCTTAGCTCAGATGGTAGAGCAACGGACTGAAAATCCGTGTGTCCCTGGTTCGATCCCTGGAGGTACCACTTAAACCCGAATAGTTTTATTCGGGTTTTTTGTTTTAAAAAAAGCATAATGTCGCACTTCATTTATATTTTATATTCAGAAACCACTTCAAAATATTACATTGGAGAATCATATAATTTAGATGAAAGAATAAAAAATCACAATCAACACTTTTACCAAAATTCATTTTCTAAAATTGCTAACGACTGGAAATTATTGCTTTCCTATGAATGTATCGATAGACATTCCGCTTTATATCTTGAAAGATTTATTAAAAAAATGAAAAGTAGACTTTTCATCGAAAAGATAATTTCAAATCCCGAGATTTTATCTGACATACTTTCCAAAAGAAAATAAATCCATGTGTCCCTGGTTCTCATATCTTTACAAAGTAAACAAATAAGGTTGTAATAACTACCAAGGTCTAGATACATTTTTATGATATTGTTCGGGAGGAATATCAACCTTATTTTAATCATATATTGAATTTGAATTAGTACTTAAACACTTTATTTTTATATAGAGATGTTGCATAAAATATGAGATAAAATCCAATATGATTTTGTTTACTTAACATTTTTAAATTTTTGAAATATGCTAAAGTATTCTGTTGGACTTGACGTTTCAAGTAAAAAAATTGATTGTTGTATTAGTGTT